>JBGAGH010000014.1:0-119206 GCA_044226825.1 Cyclobacteriaceae bacterium | reverse complement strand
CGGCTCGACGATCTGTCGACAACGCCCACCAAGAAATACTGGAAATGGAGTCTGGAGAAGTGCTTCTTCAAAGAGTACGACCAGTTGCAAGACGGGAAGATCACCTTTAACCAAACAGATATGGCGCATCGAAAACTACTCTACAGTTACGTGAGCCGTTTTATTCGGACCACATTCTCCTCGAAGCTGTTCCGCAATGACGAGGATCGCGACCCGAACAATATCGAAAACGCGTCTTCGAAGATCATGTTCTTGGCAGGTCGAGGTGTAGTTCAATTGAAGGCGCAGGATATCAGGGACGCTTTTGGAATTAAGTAGTGATTGCAACAAGATTGTCGTCCGATTTTCACCGTCAACCAACAATCGTTACCTGATTTTTGCGATTTCGCACCAACCGGGAAAGCAATACCTTCACTTCATCACCAAACAGAAGAGCCCATCTTATGCGCCATACGACGCAGCGGATGGGTTTTTGTTTTCTGAGCGGGATGGAGGTCGCCGAAAATCCAAAGAGTAGGCAGCATACTTAACATATATCATCATGACTACCAGTATCGACAAGGGAAACGTCGCTTACCAAGGCGCTCCCATCCGTGTGACCGTGGCTGCTTCCGTCGCATTCAACCCAGATTCATTTAAAAAAGGAATCGCCGGATTGATGGAACGGCTGGGTTGTGGAAAGTGCTTCTCTGGCTTCGACTGCCGTTTCCAACTGCAACGCGACTACTTGATTGACCCGGACTCGAAAGTTCAAGCGCTCACGCATGTCTCTTCAAGCGTAAACGTCTTAAACATTGGACTTGACAAAGAAACAAGTCACAGCATCGGAAAAATCGGAGATACGGTGGATAGGATCTTCAAGCAGTTCGGATGTGCACCCTGTCACTCAGGTTTGGATATCCTCTTCAGGAGCGAGTTGAATCAGCTAGCCATTAATCATGGGCTCTAATTCTTCAAAAGGTATTGCCCTGCCCGTGTGTGGCGTGGGCATTACCTACTCGACAGAACTCGAGCCGATACTCAAACCCGGGCTACTCGACTTAATAGAAATTGAACCTCAAACGCTTTGGGTCAAACATCAAGGCAATTTCGGTATGTCGCCGGAGATTGTTGAGCATCTACAAGCTCTTCCATTCAACAAGCTCGTCCATAGTGTAGGCTTACCCGTCGGAGGTGTCTTCCGAGGAACAGCCCGTGAAGTGGAACTCTTGAATCAGAATATCTGTGACTTTCAATCGCCCTGGGCAAGTGAACACTTGGGGTTCAATACCACCTCGGAATTTCACACAGGTTTTTTTCTTCCCCCGAGACAAACGGACGAAGGAGTTGATCGCTGCATTCATAGCATCAATATTCTTCAAAGTCAGCTACAAGTTCCGTTTGCGGTTGAAACTGGTGTCAACTACCTGAAGCCCCGAAAGGAAGAAATGACTGACGGCGCATTTATTCAACAAGTGATCACGAGGGCCAATTGTGGGTTGCTGCTAGACCTCCACAACTTGTACGCGAACGAGTTAAATGGCCGACAAACCATTGAGGCGTTCTTACGGGAAATTGATCTCACGAAAGTCTGGGAAATACACCTTGCCGGCGGGATCGAAATGGACGGCTTCTGGCTCGACGCTCATTCAGGTCAGATGCCCACCCGGTTGATAGAGATTGCCAAAATGGTTGTACCCCATCTCCCTAATCTCAAAGCCATCGTGTACGAAGTGCTCCCCTCCTATCTTCCCCATGTAGGATTGACGAAGATCGAAGAAGAACTAACCATCGTTCGCGATATCTGGGATACGCGCAAGTTAACCAGCGATGTCACCATCATATTTAAGGCTAAGTCTTTACCTGTCAAAAGTACCCCGATCGATGAATGGGAGGAAACACTGGGTGCACTTGCCATTGGCAAAAATCAACCGGCAAGTATCGGTAGTATGCAGGTAGAACCCGGCGTTGAGATTATCAGGAAACTTGTCAATGAGTTCAGGGCATCCATGCTCGTATCGATTTTCAAGCTTACCTCTCGATTTATCATGCTGTCGATGGGTGTCGAAGTCTTCAAGACTCTACTGCAGGAATTTTGGCGCGAGTATCCACCGCAGCAATATGGAAGCGAAGAAGCATTGCACTTTGCCGAGTTTCTTCGGAAGATCAATCTTCGGTTTCCGAACCTGTATTCTCTACTCGACTTTGAAGAAGCTACCTTGCGGACCTTGCTTGATAGCGAAACACGGATTGTCACTTTCGACCACGACCCATTTCCATTGTTGAGATCGCTGGCGGCGGGGCGGCTAGACACATTGGAACGGCAAGCTGGCGTGTATGAAATCGAGATTACCGCTGATCAGTCAGACGATGAAATGTGGCGGTTATTGTCGCGGCCAAACACGAGTGGTCATTGACGTGAACTCTTGGGGTTAACCTAACTCGGAGTGAAAAGAAAAACATTCAAACCAGATGCCTTCTTGCGAACGCCCTACCCGATCCACCTTCCAGGCACTTCTCAAAGGCTAGTGCTTTGTATTTGTCGTTGAAGGCTACGTAGGTCAATAGTGCGAAGCTAGACATAGGGTCTAGAATATTGGAGAGGAAAACCTGACGAACATTGATAAACAATTGCCCTGCCTTCGACCTACGAAAAAGTCAAAATCGAAACTAAAAAAATGCAAAGGATTACTAACCGGACCTAAGAATCGCTGGCCGAGTCCGACGGAGCCATTGATGAAGGAGGAGGAGAACGAAAAGTAGCGAGAATAAAAAAGCCCGCCTACGCTCCAAGAGCTTCGGCGGGCGGAGTCGGGGTGAGTAGATTCGAACTACCGACCTCCACGTCCCTAACGTGATGCGCTAACCGGGCTGCGCTACACCCCGTAATCTCAAAAACCGCTGATTTTATAGCCCTGGGGCCGAAAATTGCGGAAATGAGGCTGCAATTATAGACAAAAAATGCGAAAACAAGCCCCTATCCCTACACAAACTTCGCCCCGTTCGCGTGCAAACGGCCGTACTTGGCCGCATCAAACACATAGTAAAAGGCACCCTTCCGCGAACTCTCTTTTTCCTTCTCGTTCAACTTGTTCAAAATGCCCAACGACAACATCTTCTTGGTAAAATTCCGCTTGTCGAACGGGGTTTCGTAGATCGCTTCGTAGAGGGCCTGCAACTGCGGTAGCGTAAACTTGGGTGGCAACAATTCGAAGCCAATCGGGTGAGTCGCCACCTTCAACCGCAGCATCTCCTTGGCCTTTCCAACCATTTTCTTGTGATCGAAAATTAACGGCGGAATCTTGTTCAATGGAAACCACTTAGCCTCATGCTCCAGCTGCAACTGTTCGTTGTAGTCTTTAATATTGATCAACGCGAAGTAGGCGATGGAAACCACACGCCCCGCTGAATCACGCTGCACGTCGCTAAACGTGTGTAACTGCTCCATGTAGATGCCCTTCATGCCTGTAAGCTGGTGCAACACGCGCGCCGCCGCCTCGTCTGCATCTTCATCACGCCCCACAAAGCCACCCATCAGCGACCACTTTCCCTTTTCCGGCTCAAATCCACGCCGAATCAACAACGCCTTCAACTGAACCCCATCAAAACCAAAAATGATGCAGTCCACCGCCACTAAAATCTTCTGATGACTTTTATAACTATTGATATCCATCTCGCCGCTTTTATTTCACTTTCTCATCCCCTCATCCTTCATCCCTCGTTACCTCGTTACCTCATTCCACCTCAACTCATTCTTCAACCCATACAAATCCGTCTTCTTCCCAATCAACACGTATTCGATATCGGCCATCTCGGCTAGGTCTTGCAAGTGTTCGGGGGTTAAATTCTGGCTGTAACAAGTATGGTGCGCCCCCCCAGCTAAAATCCAGGCGGCACAGCCCGTGGCCATATCGGGATAGGGCTTCCACAATACTCGAGCTACAGGTAATTTCGGTAGGTCCGCCGGCGCTTGCACTGCTTCTACCTCATTCACCAACAAGCGAAAGCGATTACCAAGATCCACGATCGAGGCATTTAAAGCCGAACCCGCTGCGACACCAAACACGAGCCGTACGGGGTCTTCTTTTCCACCGATGCCTAATGGATGGATCTCGCAGCGTGGTTTTCCGTCGGCGATCGATTCACAAATCTCGAGCATATGTGCACCTAAGACCATGCTATTCGTTGGGTCGAAGTGATAGGTGTAGTCTTCCATAAATGAATTGCCGCCCTTCAAACCCGATCCCATCACTTTCATGCATCGCACGAGTGCGGACGTCTTCCAATCGCCTTCCGCTCCAAATCCATAGCCTTCCGCCATCAACCGCTGAACGGCCAATCCGGGCAATTGCTTCAACCCATGCAGATCTTCGAAAGTATCGGTGAAACCTTTGAAGTTACCTCGCTCCAAAAAAATGCGCAGCCCAAGTTCCACCCGGGCGGCTTCGCGCAACGACGCATGACGTTCACCGCCTTTGCGCAAGGGAGAAACGACCGCATATCGCGTCTCGTATTCGGCTACCAAATGGTCCACCGATTGATCAGAAACATCGTTGATCGTAGCGACCAGGTCGCCCATGCCATAGCCGTTTACAGAATATCCAAACTTTATTTCCGCCTCCACCTTGTCGCCCTCCGTCACTGCTACTTGTCGCATGTTGTCGCCAAAACGACAAAAGCGTGCACCTTGCCAATCGTGCCATCCGGCAGCCGCGCGCATCCACGCTGCGAGTCGGTCGTGCACCGATGCATCTTTCCAATGCCCGACGACAACTTTGCGATTCATTCGCATTCGGCTCATGATGAACCCAAACTCACGATCACCATGGGCACTTTGATTTAAGTTCATGAAATCCATGTCGATTTCACCCCAGGGAATGTCGCGGTTGAATTGCGTATGGAAGTGCAACAAAGGTTTACTCAAAATCTTCAGTCCACCGATCCACATCTTAGCGGGCGAAAATGTATGCATCCACGCCACGAGACCGATGCAGGACGATGCTTGGTTTGCTTCGCGGATCACGCTGAGAATTTCTTCCGGGGTCTTCAACACCGGCTTGAACACGACGCTCACCGGAATCCGACTAGAAGCATTCAGCTCGCGGACGATCTCCTTCGAATGATCCGCCACCACTGCCAACGTTTTCTCACCATATAGATGTTGACTCCCCGTGAGGAACCAAACTTCCAGTTTCTTCAAATCAAGACTTGACATAAAAGTAAATGTATGCTATTTCGAAAAGATGTCGATTCCTCGTACCTCGCGCGGAAGCCAAACAGCCATTTCACCTTCGCCACGGTGCGCCCACGCGTAGTACGGAATGGCCACAAATGGTTGTACACGTGTCGAAACCGTTGTACTCGACTCGATGGTGATTGCTTTCGCTTCGCTCGTGATGAGAGTCACTCCATTTAACAGGTCGGGTTTGAATTCGGTGCGGTAGGTCGCACCCGTCGGTAGGACGACATTACTCGTCAAGCCAAAGTTATCGGGCCATTCAGCACAATACACCAACGGACCACGCTGTAACGCAACTTTGCCTATGTTGTCTACAACCTTTTCAGAACAAGAGATCTCTCGTACCTCCATCGGCAAAGACACCCGAACGACATCTCCCTTTTTCCATGTCCTAGCAATCACCGCAAACCCTTTTTCCATTTGTAAAGGAACGCTTTGTCCGTTCACGCTCACCATCACCCGGGCAGAACTGGGTTTTGCAAATTGGTACAGCGAAGATGCGACCACCTCTTCACGCGCCCAGCCAGGAATTCGAACCAACAATTCGAACTTTAGGGTAGACACTGGGTCCACCTTGAATGTGAGGTCACCGTTCCAAGGGTAATCATTCTCTTGTGTGATACTAACTTGCTTGTTAGCGATCTTCAGCGTGGACGTGCTGGCAATGAATAAGTTCGCATACAGCCGCGTCCCGTTCACGCCATATATATATCCCGGCACAGATGGAATGAGTCGCGTGATATTCGTGGGGCAGCATGAACAGGGAAACCAGCCCGACCGAGTTCTTTCCATGTCGGCATGTTTAAAATGATTTTTGATCTCCATCGCGTTCGTGTAGAAGAACGACTTTCCGTCCATCCCAACACCCGAGAGCAATCCATTGTACAACGAACGTTCCAATACATCAATATACTTGGCGTCGCCGTGTAATTGGAACATTCTGTGATTCCAGTATACGTTGGCGATGGCAGCACATGTCTCGTTGTAGGCTGTGGCGTTCGGCAATTCGTAGTTGTCACCAAATCGTTCTCCGTTACCCACGGCCCCCACGCTACCTTGTAGGTAATATTTCTTCTCGACCATGTTGGTCCAAATACGATCGACGGCCTTTACAAATGCGCCATCGCCAGTCAACGCCGCCACATCCGCGACAGCGGAATACAGATAACCTGCACGCACCGCGTGGCCGATCGCTTCGTCTTGATCGACCACCGGAACGTGATCTTGCCAGTACGCACCATTTTTCCACGGATCCTTGCTCATCGAGTCGTACTTGTAATGGCCGCGTTCTTCGATAAAGAACTTTGCCGTGTTCAGGTATTCCTTCTTCCCCGTAAGGCGATACAGTTTTACAAGCCCCATCTCCACTACCTCATGTCCAGGTGCAACATGTTTTTTGTCCGGGCCAAAGACGGAACATACCAAGTCGGCATTCTTCAGCGCTATATTGAGGAGGTTCCTTTTTCCCGTTGCCTGATAATGGGCGGCTGCCGCTTCATATAAATGTCCAGCATTGTAGAGTTCGTGGCTCAACTCCCGCTCCTTTTCCCAACGTTCGCGACCCGCTTGTTTATGCGGCGCGTTGGGATTGATCGTGCGTGCCGTATACAAGTATCCATCTGGTTCTTGCGCGGCCGCCACTTTCGCAATTAGGCCGTCGACGTGTTGATCCAGTTTTGGGTCAGGATATAAGCTCATCGAAAATGAAGCACCTTCGATGGTCTTATAAATGTCCGTGTCATCGAACGGGTAGATGGTGCAAAACGCGCCCGACTTTGCAGCCGCCATTTCAAAATTCTTCACCCGGCCCGTCGCTTCGCACCTTTCAAAAGAGGCGGGAATGGTTACCTCGTGGTTCGTCTTTATTCGCGGCAACCAAAACTTATCCTGCAATTTCACTTGTGTGAATGACACCGCTTGAATTGGGTAGTCTAGAACCTGCGCCAAAGCCGACGTAGACGTCAACCACAACAAAAGAACAAAAGCACGCATCATGAACGAGAGCATATTTATTGTCCGTAATACGAATCCGGGCCGTGCTTGCGTTCGTAGTGTTTCTTGATCAGCGCATCTTTCAATCGTGGCGCCTGGTCATTGATCTGCAACGTGAGAAACGCCATCTTGGCGATCGACTCGAGCACCGCGCTATTGTAGACCGCCTTGTCAGCAGTTTTACCCCAGGTGAATGGCGCATGGTTTCCAACAAGCACCATCTCGACATCCTGGTAGTTTAACTTGCGCTCCCGGAAACAGTTCAATATCTGAAAGCCGGTCTCGTACTCGTAGTTGCCCTTAATCATCTGATCGGCCATCGGTGGTGCACATGGAATGTCCACTGTCGTGTGATCGGCGTGGGTTGTCCCGAAGATCGGGATATCGCGCTGTGCTTGCGCCCACGCCGTAGCATAGGTCGAATGTGTGTGCACAATCGACTCGATCGCTGTCCAATGCTTGTACAACACCGCATGCGTCGCCGTATCCGAAGAAGGACGCAGGGTGCCTTCGACGGTCTTACCATCGAAATCCACGATCACCATCTTATCCGGGTGTAGATCGACATATGGCACACCGCTAGGTTTGATCGCAAACACACCGGCATCGCGGTCGGCAACACTCACGTTTCCAAACGTAAACAACACGAGACCTAACTCAGGTAAACGCATGTTGGCACGATAGGCTTCTTCTCGAATGTATTGATATCTCGGGTCCAGTTTCATACTTGACTCAAATCTGCGATGAAGATTGTCCTAACTGAACAAATCTGCTGTAGCGCTTCTTGTACATGCTCGCTTTCGCGGGATTGGGTTTAAACTCCATGTCGAAGCCAGGTCCCATGGCATGCATCGCGTCTTCTACTTTCCGATACAGACCAGCGGCGGTAGCTGCAAACATGGATGCACCCAATGCACAGGTCTGTTCCGATCGATGGATCTTAATCGGCATGTTCATCACGTCGGCCATGGTTTGCATGATGTAGGGCGACTTACGTGCGACACCACCCAAACCGATCAACCCTTTCACGGGCACGTTTTCTTGGTTGAATCTCTCGACGATCGCCTTGGCGCCGAAGCAAGTCGCTTCTACCCAGGCGCGAAACAAGCGGGGCGCATCCGATCCTAAGCTTAGGCCGCTCATGGCAGCCTTCAGTGATTGATCGGCATCCGGTGTGCGCCGTCCATTAAGCCAGTCGAGCGCGAGTTCGCTCTCTTCTGTTACAGGAAGCTTGGAGGCTTCTTCACTCAATGTGGCAATCATCTTTTGTTCGATCGTATGGATCAACAGGTCTGCCGTCTCGTGACTGACAAGACCCGCGCTAGGGATCATTTTTCGAATGGGCCACATCAACAACTCCTTGTACCAAGCGTATGTGTCGCCGAAAGCAGACTGTCCGGCCTCAAGTCCAATCATACCGGGGATCACCGATCCATCTACTTGCCCGCAAATACCTTTCACCAGTTTGTCGCCCATTTCGTGGCGTGGAATGACCATCATGTCGCAGGTAGAAGTTCCCATTACTTTGCTTAAGAAATAGGGTTCAATTTGTCCCCCGACGGCGCCCATGTGGCAGTCGAACGCGCCCACCCCGACTATCACATCTTTTGGGAGGCCGAGGCGTTGTGCCCAGCTTTCGCTGATGCGTCCCGCCGACTGATCTGCGGTGTGTGTGTGGCGGAATAACTTCGAAGTAAATCCGGCGAGCAACGGGTCGAGGGTGGCAAAGAAATGATCCGGGGGCAAACCGTCGAATGATTCTGCCCACAAAGCTTTATGACCCGCGGAGCATACGCCGCGTTTCATTTGCGAAACATCGCTGCCGCCCGTCAACAAGAATGGTATCCAATCGCAATGTTCAACCCAACTATAAAGGGTATTGCGGACCGAAGAATCGACGCGCAACACATGTAGCAACTTTGCCCAAAACCATTCAGAAGAATAAATTCCACCAACGAACTTCAGGTAGTTCGTTTCAAATTTTAAGGCATGAGCATTTATCTCGGCAGCTTCCGCAACGGCGGTATGGTCCTTCCACAACACGAACATCGCGTTGGGGTTGCGTTCGTAGCCAGGCAATAACGACAATGGCGTCCCTTGGCTGTCGACAGCAATCGGCGTAGATCCAGTGGTGTCGACGCTGATTCCCTTGATGTTCGCTGCGGCTGTCGCTCCCACTTTGCGCAGACATTCTTTGATCGACTTTTCTAGGCTTTCGATATAGTCGAGGGGGTGCTGTCGAAACTGGTTAGCGGAAGCATTGCAAAAAAGGCCATCGCGCCAGCGTGGGTAGGCGCAGACGGCTGCGGCGACTTCGTTTCCGTTTCGAGCATTCACCACCACCGCGCGGACGGAATCCGTCCCGAAGTCGAGCCCGATCACGAATGCATCATTCCCCATCTCTCGTTACAGGTTAAGAGAACCAATATACTTGATTTTGGGATAAGTGTACAAACAACAATTAAATGACCCGAGGAGTGAAAAAATGGGTCGGCGACGCCTATGCTAGCGGGAATTCCGGTTCTGTTTCATGTCCCGGAAGAACTTCGCCCAATTGAATGGGTTGAGCAACGGGTTCACGCGTGGTTGGAATCGCTCGGTCACAGACCCAGCGTACTGGTCCATGTAATACCGATAGTTCATATTCGCGTCCATCGGCGTTGTTTTCAGCATCAACGCCATCAATTCCTTGTTCATGTTGCGTGGGTCGATCCCGTTATCGAACGGTATGTTGAGTGCCAACACGGCTTGTTTAAAGACTTCTTCGGTGGGGAACGGCAGGATGGTTACTTCTTTGAGATAGGTTATATCTTCGATCATTTCGATGACGACTGTCATGAAGTCAGAATGATAATTCGGAACGATGAGAGACTGCCGGACGTAACCTACGGAGCTAATCACGACGCTGTCCCCTACGAGTACCGGCATGGAAAAGAACCCGGTGTGGTTCGACGTGGTACCGCGACCAGCCTTGGGGACGTAGACGTGCACGCCGGGAACGGGACCGCTCGTACTATCGGCCGTGATGATCACACCCGACAATTGGATGACGCGCTTGGTTTGCGCTTGCGCCCCGACCGAGACGACGAGGGTCAAAACAAAGAAAAAGGCTAATCTCACGGTTTTCAATCTCATCAAAGATAAAGATAAGAGGTATTCCGACACACTATTATATACACCTTCGGCAAATCTAACGCGAAACCGGTGATGGGGGGTTCCTGAAAGGGTCTGCAAATCGCGGTAATTGGTCGTTTTCTCTATATTTCGAGGGCAAGGACATGCGGCTGAAACACTTTAATATAGAGCCTGGCGCCCAAATTTTCGGGGCGTGCTCCGATCCCTCTCGGCTGCGGATTCTGAACCTTATTTTGGCCAACGGGGAAATGTGCATCACCGACCTCGAACAAATCCTCGAATTCACGCAGACCAAAACCTCGCGACACCTCGCCTATCTCAAGAATTCCGGCATCCTGACCACCCGGAAATTCAACCAGTGGGTGTTTTATCAAATCAAAGACGAGGTGACGGACATCATCCAACAAATTTTCCAATTCCTGAGGCGCGACCCTGTCCTACAGAAAGATCAACAAGTATTTCAAACCATGTACAACAACCGCGAATTAACGTTGAACCGGTTGAAGATGAAACCCGCGGGACAATCATAACATGCAGAAGCAATACAAGTGCGTTTTCTTCGACCTCGACCACACCTTGTGGGACTACGAGACCAACTCGGAAGAAGCTCTCCACGAACTTTTCTTTTCCTTTGGACTGCCGTCGAAAAGTAAACTCTCTTTCAACGACTTTTTCCAAGGATTCATTCGAGTAAACAACGAGATCTGGGATGCCTACGACCGTGGATTAATCAAAAAAGATGTGATCCGGAACGAGCGGTTTCACCGCGTCTTCCTCCACGCGGGTATCAACGACTACGATCTGTCTCTCGAATTCTCGAATCGATATGTGCAGGAGTCGCCGAAAAAAGGAAACTTGATTCCACACGCCAAGGAAGTTCTCGAGTATTTGGCACCCAAATACACGCTGTACGTGATCACGAATGGTTTCGAAGAGATTCAGTCGACCAAGATGCAATCGTCGGGGATCATCGATTATTTCCAAGGCATCGTTACGTCGGCGCGCGCCGGCTATCAAAAACCGCAACGCGAAATTTTCGACTTCGCGTTACGAGAGAATGGCCACGCCCATCATCACAGCATTATGATCGGTGACAATCTGCTGACGGATATCGCTGGGGCCAGGAATGCCTCTGTCGATACGGTTTATTTCAACCCGAAGCGTGTGCCGCATTCTGAAGAAGTGACGCATGAGATAGCGACGTTGAAGGAACTCCTCCACTTCCTCTGACGTTGTTCATTTTGGATTAAATTTGCACCTCAAAAAAATCAATAATATGCCAAAAGGTTTCTTCCAGGTCCCCTCGCCGAAAAATGAACCCGTGTTGACGTACGGTCCGGGTACTCCGGAACGACAAGCGATTCAAAGAGCATTGAGCGACGCACGCGCGCAGGTGCTCGACATACCCATGTACATCGGTGGTATCGAGGTAAGGAGCGGCAACAAGAAACCAATTTCTCCACCCCACGATCACAAACACATCCTTGGATATTACCATCAAGGGGATAAAGGGCACGTGGAACAAGCTATCCAAGCGGCCCTTGGTGCGAAAGAGCTTTGGAGCCAGCTTTCATGGGAACACCGCGCGTCCATCTTCCTGAAAGCAGCCGACCTACTCGCGGGGCCCTACCGCTTCAAGATGAATGCAGCAACGATGTTGGGCCAATCCAAGAATGCATTCCAGGCCGAGATAGACTCCGCTTGTGAATTGATCGACTTTTTGCGATTCAACGTGCACTTCATGACAGAGATATACGGCGAGCAGCCCATCTCAAGTCCCGGTGTTTGGAACCGTACCGAATATCGGCCTCTAGAAGGATTTACCTTTGCCCTCACCCCCTTCAACTTCACGGCAATCGGTGGCAACCTACCGACGAGCATGGCCATGATGGGAAACACCGTGGTATGGAAGGCTTCGAACACTCAGATATATTCCGCGCACGTGTTCATGCAGATCTTGAAGGAAGCAGGACTCCCCGACGGCGTCATCAACTTGGTGCACGTTAGTGGTCCAGACGCAGGCGACGTGATCTTTTCACACCGCGACTTCGCGGGAATACAGTTCACCGGTGGCACGAATACTTTCAACAACATCTGGAAGACCATTGGTCAAAACATCAGTCAATACAAGTCCTACCCCCGAGTCGTTGGTGAAACGGGTGGCAAAGACTTTGTGGTCGCACACCCAAGCGCCGATGCCAAAGCCGTGGCAGTGGGCATTGTCCGTGGCGCTTTCGAATACCAAGGTCAGAAGTGTTCCGCTGCATCTCGTGCGTACGTTCCGTCGAATCTGTGGCCCGATGTGAAAAAATACCTGATCGCCGACTTGGCTACTATGAAAATGGGCGGCGTCGAGGACCTCAGCAACTTCATCAACGCTGTCATCGACGAGAAAGCCTTCGACTCGATTTCAGGCTACATTGAAAAAGCACGCAAGAACCCCATGAACGAAATCATCGCGGGTGGCAAGTACGACAAGTCGAAAGGCTACTTCATTGAGCCAACGATCATCGTGACGAAAGACCCGACGTCGATTACGATGTGCGAAGAAATCTTTGGCCCTGTACTCACACTGTACGTCTACGACGAAGCTAACTTCGAAGAGACCCTTACCTTGGTGGATAGCACTTCGCCATATGCCCTTACCGGTTCGATTTTCTCTAACGACCGTTACGCGATTGAACTCGCCACCCAAAAGCTCGTGAACGCTGCCGGGAACTTCTATATAAACGATAAGCCGACGGGCGCCGTCGTGGGGCAGCAACCTTTCGGTGGCGCGCGCGGTTCAGGAACCAACGACAAGGCAGGAGCTAAAGCCAACCTGATGCGTTGGGTGTCTATGCGCACGATCAAAGAAACGTTCGTGTCGCCTACTGACTATAGATATCCTTTTTTGAATTGAGAACTAGGAATTGGGAATTCAGAATTAAGATTTAGGATTTAGGATTTTTAGATCGAGTTTCGATAGTGGGTTGAGTGCCTGTTGAGGCGTGGGTTTGCGACAGGATCGTGGGCCTCAAAATTACTGGCACCGAACCTCTGGATTCTGATTTCAAAATTCTAAATTGTTCAATGCTAATCCGACACCTTACTCTTTCAAGCCTCTTGTTTGTGGCATCGACGGCCGTGACTGCTCAAGAAAAAATCTACTTGTACCCGGCTACCCAGAAAGTGACCATCGATGGTTTTGACAAAGAACCGCCTTACGTCGAGTCATTTCCTGCCGATGCGTCAACGGCCAATGGCACGACCATCTTAGTTGTCCCAGGAGGCGGTTATGCCCATCTTGCCGATCAACACGAGGGCGCGGACATTGCGCGGTTTTACAACAAGAATGGATTTGATGCGTGGGTACTTCATTACCGTTTGAATAACGGCGCCCAAGAGGGACACCGGTTTCCCGATCAGTATAATGACGTTACAACGGCGATCCGGATTGTGAAGTCGAAATCTAAGAACTCCGAAAAAGTCGGGATCATTGGTTTCTCTGCGGGGGGACACCTATCGTCGATGTGTACGACGATGCACCTGCCGGCCGATAAGAAGTCGAAAGATCCACTACAACGATACAGTTCGCGACCTGCATTCGCACTGTTAATCTATCCTGTGATCACCTTGGCGGGACGATCGGCACACAATGGAAGTCGTACGATGTTGTTGGGTCAAAATCCTGACGACAACTTGGTTGACTCGCTGTCGACCCACAACCGCGTTGACGATCACACGCCGCCTGTGTTCATCGTGTTCTCCCACGACGACAACGTGGTGCCACCGGAAAACGGCGTGTTGTTCTACCAGGCCTTGAAGCAACGAAACATCCCGGCATCGCTCCACATCTACGACCACGGTGGACACGGTTATGGCATGGCTCCCAACGATCCTGTCCTCAATACGTGGCCGTCGTTGAGCGTGGAGTGGTTAAAGAGATTGAATTTTACGAAGTAGTATTTTTCTTTGAGATCTCTCTTTCGCAGCGGAGTCTCCCACCTCGGGGACTCCGCGTCACATCACCACAAGAATTCATCATCAAAGGTTATACTCAAAAAACGCAGGGTCCCGGAAACCGGAGACCCTGCTGCGAACCGGAACCGAGCCTTCGACCACCGAGGTACAAGCGCAGCAATTTGAAGGACAATCATTCGAAGGGCAGTCCGTCACAGCGGAACTCTTCGCAGCGGAGTCTCCCGCCTCGGGGACTCCGCGTCATCCATTCAACTAGGTAGAGGTAAAGTAAGATCAATATCGTTAAGGTGTGCATAGTGTAGAACATCGTAGACCCCACGCTCTCCAGTCAAGTAATACCCAGCCGAACTATGCTTATACAAATGCGGACTGGCGGCCAAATTCCAAACGCCCCTACAAGGATTGTCATGGATGTAGTCTAGCTTCTGCTCAATGAATCGATCACTGGTGCATTCCTTCCAGTCAAAAGACTGTTCAAAAACTGAATGAAGCTTGCCTTTCTTTCTCTCTCGCCGTGACACGCCGTCTGCCAGTTTTTCAAGAACCCCTTCTTCACCAAGAAGTTTTAATCTCTTAACTATCTGATAAGCTAAAAATCTCTTGCCATTTCCTACAGTCGTGTTTATCGTTTCTCTACTCCGTCTAAACGCAAGGAGGGAGTGAAGATGGTTCGGCATTGTAACATACCCTACCACGTGATGTCCATTTCTCTTTAAGGAATCAAACCATTGATACACCATATCATAACAGAGTGAAAGCTCAAACAATGGCAACCATTTGTAGCAAGTAAAAGTGACAAAGTATACACCATCTTTGTAGGGAATTTTTCTTCTTGTACTCATAGTATTTCCGTTTAAACATTTAGTGATGTCAAAGTTAAACGCAAAGCGATCCTCTGTTTTCTTACTTGCAGCGAGATGAAAATAAGAATATAGGTAAACCTGATAAGAGACGAAAAATCTCGCCCACTCGAACTTAGTGCGCTATTCTTTTCACAGCGGAGTCTCACGCCTCATTTCATTATTCACCGTAACTCGTCGACAAGAACTATTTTTTGCGAAAACGCAGGGTCCCGGAGACCGGAGATCCTGCTGCGAAAGGAAACCGAGCCTTCGACGACTGAGGTCCCAGCGTGGCCATTTGAAGGACAATCATTCGAAGCACGTTCCGTCACAGCGGAACTCTTCGCAGCGGAGTCTCCCGCTTTGGGGACTCCGCGTAATCCATTCAAATTAACGAAACAATCATGACGACTATAAAACACGCAGGGTCCCGGAAACCGGAGACCCTGCTGCGAACGGGAACCGAGCCTTCGACTTCCGAGGTCCAAGCGCAGCAATTTGAAGGACAATCATTCGAAGGGCGGTCCGTCACAGCGGAACTCTTTCGCAGCGGAGTCTCCCGCCACGGGGACTCCGCGTCATCCATTCAAATCAACTAAACAATCGCGACGATTTTAAAAAAACGCAGGGTCCCGGAAGCCGGAGACCCTGCTGCGAAGTCTAAAGAGTCTATTGATTGTCAGTGATCGGTCGTGGCAGGTCGAGTATCGTCGTTATACCACTTGATGTTCCGACTGAAGTACATGACCACGGCGATGATCACAAACAAACCGATGCTGCCGATCAGCAAAGAGAGGTCTTCAGCTTGGATAATCACGAAGATGAACACGTAGAACGTCGTCATCAATCCGGAGAACAGGGCTACGAGTGTGCGGCTACGCAGAAAGGAACTGGAATACAAGGTGAGCAGCACGATCGTGGCAACGGCCGCAACGATGTACGCCGGTGTATAACCCCAGTGTTCGGAGATCGAGAGCAGCAGCGTATAAAATACCGTGAGCGCAACGCCGATCAAGATGTATTGGAAGGGATGGATTCTAACCTTGCGGGTAATCTCGACCAAGAACAGCGCAGTGAAAGCGAGTATGATGATCAAGATGTCGTACTTGGCGGTGCGCATGCTCTGCTGGTACTGGTCGGCTGGTATGATCAGGCGCACACCAAACTCGGAACCAGCAATCGTTTGACTGTTGTCGACCCACTGGTCAGCAAACGGTCGGTTAAACGACAGCACTTTCCAGTTGGCGTTGAAGCCAGTGCTTGACAACGTGCGATCGTCGGGTAAGCGATTGCCATCGAAGCTAGGTGATGGCCAGTCGCCAGACAACTTTACAGACGTGCTTTGACCCGTCGGGGTGAAGTAAAGTTGCTTGCTCCCTTTCAGCTTGAGTTTCACGTCGAAGTCTTTGGTCACATCGGCACGACTCTTCCAGCCCAAGGCAACGACCAAGCCACCGCCTGAGGTCATGTAACGATTGTCGTCGTTGCCCACCCCGGCGAAACGCTTGCCCTGTAGGTCTATGTCGCTGGTTGAGCGCGAGGTCCAAGGCTTTCCACCGGATGCGATGAGTGGGTTTTCATGAATGCCATTCAAGTCGCTCACGCCCAATACGAGTTCAGCCTCATTCCATAAGATCTGGTCTTCGGCTACGTTCCACGCGCCGAAGTCGAGCTCACCGAAAGATGATTTCAAGTCGAGATCGGAATCGTAGACGACCACGTTGAAGATGCCGCGGCTGAGTTCCGAGGTGGCGACCTTGCCATTCACGTCAAGGTTGGTCGGTAGGAAAAAAGCTGCGTGCTTGGTCTCCACTTGGCGTGTGATGGCTACGCCACCGTTCCACTCTTTCACTTCTTTCGTCTGTTTGAATGGAACCATTAGGATGGGACCGGTAAGCGTCTGGTTGCCGGACCACTTTTCTGATACTTCTTCGATCACGCTGTTGGCGCGTTCCTGTCTTTCGTTGATGATGTTTTGCACCCACACCGAAGGGATGAGGAGCACGAGGAGTAAAACGCCGATTGACATCAGCTTAACGATGATCGATTCCTTCACCCAGTTGTTGAACCGATCGAATAGCGAGACAGTGTTGTCCATATGTGAATGTTTTTGATTTAACGTTTTTGGCTTTTGATGATTTCCTCCATGGCATCGAGGTGTTTTTTGAAGGCGACGCGTCCTCGTTCAGAGATCTTGTACCGTGTGTTGGGTTTTCGATCGATGAAAGACTTCTGCACGATGATGTACTTTTCCTTTTCGAGTGCTTTGATGTGCGTAGCTAGGTTTCCGTCGGTGGTTTGGAGTAGTTCTTTCAACGCGTTGAAGTCGAACGACTCGTTGGCCGCTAATACGCCCATGATTTGTAGGCGCATCCGGTGCTCGAGGACCTTATCGAAATTTTCGAATGGATTCTTCATCGATCGTACTTTCTGAACATGAGGGCTCCGTAGAACACGTGGAAGAGGCCGAAGCCGGTAGCCCAGAAAAAGAGACCATAGCCAGGGAGGAAACCGCAGACGAGACCGAGTATAATCTCGGAGTATCCGAGGTACCGGACTTCTTCATACAAGTTGGGGCTGGCGGCGAGGAGTGCGAGCCCGTAGAAAACGAGACACCCTGGCGCCGCGAACTCGTAGTTTCCGACGGCGATTTGGGTGATGATAACAACTCCGCCTGTGACGAGGGGGATGATGAGGTTAATGATAATCCGGTAGGTGGCGGCGGTCCAAATGGTGGTACCCTGTTTTTTGGCTTTTTTGTTGGAGAGTACGAAACCGGTGATCAACGACGCTGCGAGCACGAGTAAGGCGATGATGGCGAGGGGGAAGATGAGTTGCGGCACCTTGCGCACGAGGTGGAAGTCGTTTTCGTAGGGTGCCGCGAAGGAGGATCGCATACTGGTGGCCACGTAGTAGGCGGCGGCGGCACCGATGAGGGCGTAGACGCCGGCGAGGATGCCGGACAATCCACTGAGCGAGATGAATTTGGAGGATTTCTCCATGATGTTCCGGATGGATGCCAGGTCGTCGTGGATTTCTTGCTGACTTTTCATTCTAAAAGCACTTTTAATTACAAAGTAAATATACGGAAGGGTTGGCAGGTTGTTGGGGTGTGTTAGAACTATTTTTTAGGCTTTTGGCGGGGTTTTCCGGGTCAAAATTTTCCTTTGGCATATGGGATTTGGAATGAATCGCGTATAATTGCAGCCCGATAGTGAAGCAGAGCAAGCTCGCTTCACTACCGGGGAGCAGAGCAAGCTCGCCTCACTATTGGTAGGTGAAATAGAGCAAAGCTCGTTTTACTATTGGTGGGTGAAATAGGGCAAAGCTCACTTCACTCTAAATATTCCTCCTTAGCTCAGCTGGTTAGAGCACCTGACTGTTAATCAGGGGGTCCTTGGTTCAAGTCCAAGAGGGGGAGCGAGAGAAAGCCGATCAATCATGGTCGGCTTTCTTTTCATATTCCGTACGGTAAGTTATTTAGCTCTCACTACAGTCATCGGGAGGTTAAAGCACCTGACCGTTATTCAGTCCCGACGCGTCGGGATTGGTTCAAGTCCAAGAGGGGGAGCGTAGAGAAAGCCGATCAAGCATGGTCGGCTTTTTTTCATATTCCGTACGGTAAGTTATTTAGCTCTCACTACAGTCATCGGAAAATTAAAGCACCTGATTGTTAATCAGTCTCGACGCGTCGGGATTGGTTCACGTCCAAGAGGGGGAGCGTTGAGAAAGCCGATCAATCATGGTCGGCTTTTTTTCATATTCCGTACGCTAAGATATATAGCTCTCACTACAGTCATCGGGAGGTTAAAGCACCTGACTGTTAATCAGTCCCGACGCGTCGGGATTGGTTCAAGTCCAAGAGGGGGAGCAAGAAAATCGGCCAGTTACATGAAAGTGCGACTCGCTTTTCAGTTTTGACACCATTAGGACTCAGTGATTAGATGGGATTCTGCGTTTACATTCTTTACTCGGCATCTTCCGACAAGTACTACGTTGGACAAACGGAAGACTTGCAGTCCAGAATTGTGATTCATAACAACCCATTCGAATCAAGAAAATTCACCGCTAAAGGAATTCCATGGACCTTAAAGCTTAAGCTACCATGCGATTCACGAAGTACGGCAATGATGATGGAACGTTACATCAAGTCCATGAAAAGTCGAATATTCATTGAACGACTTCTTACCGATCATGTCCTTCAAAATGAACTAATCGCAAAATTCAGTACCTGACCGTTCATCAATCCCGACGCGTCGGGATTGGTTCAAGTCCAAGAGGGGGAGCGAGAGAGAGCCAATCAATCATGGTCGGCTTTTTTTTCATATTCCGTACGGTAAGACATATAGCTCTCACTACAGTCATCGGGAAGTTAAAGCTTCTGACCGTTAATCAGTCCCGACGCGTCGGGATTGGTTCAAGTCCAAGAGTAACACTCCCCTAAAATCGAACCAGCAGGTCAGTTAAGAAAATCACCTTGAATTGACTAACCAAGGATGTAGAGATGGAAAGGTTGATTACTCAAATCGCCCAGTTGAAGATCGACAATGACTTTTAAAAAAACGCACTGAAATTGGGGATTTCCGTGCCTGACAACAGCAAAGTGCCGAGCATCGACATCTGTACGGTGGCAAGTGCCGTGACCGCTATGAGCACTGGTATGAAGGGTTTCACGCGCGAAAATATTAACCGTCTGGTTTAATTTAGCCAATAATTCCAAACTCCTGGCGACCTATTTTTCCCTGAATTCAAGTGCGGGAGAACTCATCGTTTGCGTGACCAACCTGTCGATCACGCCAATGTCAATCAAAAGATCGAAACGGAGAGCTGTCGCGTTGTCGGAGTGCCGCGATGAAATAATGCGAGCATTGCTCTTGCTGAAGATGTCCTTTGGGGTCAAAGTGTAGGGCTCTTTCATTCTTTCTACGCGCTTATCAAAGGTTGTGGTTCTCAGTGGCGCGACGACAACCTGGTTAATTTCTTTAATATTAAACAGCAGATCTTCTGGCTTCACGTTTACTATTTCACCGTCGATTTCAAACACTACATGCTTAAGATCAGGATCGCTGATTCGTTCAAGAAATTCGCCGATCTGTTTTGTAAAGTCCTTAGCACTCGAAGGAGCTTTAACCTCGAGGATCACGCTAAATGTCCAGTAAGTGTTCCCTTGTGCATCAACTGCTTTCGAGACGAAAAGCATATCGCTGAACTTGTACGCCGTGCTTCCGACCACGGTGCTCACATTTATTGCCTTCTTTATCGCACCAAACTTCTTCAGTCCCGTTACAACCAGTCCGCGGGCATTAATAATGTGCGCCGCACCAGTTGCGAGTGCCTCATTCAGGCTAGCGACATGAGATCGTGCGGTCTCGAAGCATTTGGCTATCAGCGGGGAAAAGTTGAAGACCATGTGCTCAAGGTTTGCGCCTCTGAATATGTGAAGGAATCCCTCCCTTGTGGCGTTAGGAAACTCGCTTTTCAAGTTGAGTACGAAGTCAACGTAATCCGTGTAGCTCTTGAACCCGTGGAGTTGAAGTTCCTCCGGGTTAACTGTCCTTTCCACATAGGTGTGAAGACTTTTGGAACTCTCCAACGGCACTTCCAAATATTTGTGTTGGGCGGCAACTGCGCCTGTCTTCACGGGCGCTTTGTATGCGATGGACTGGCCGAAGGCCTTTTCCAGTTCTTCACGGTAAGGTTTTGCAAACTCAACCGGAATTAGGTTTAAACGGATCTTGCTCATCCCAAAAGTGTCTCAAGGTCGGAGTAGTAGTTGTAGCCCATCAGTATCTGCTTCACGGCAGCAATGGGCATTTGTCCAAGCAGGACAAGAATTGCCGTCGGAGCGAGAGACGTCAAGTAGTCTTCCCTTCCCCGGATGGCTGCCCCGATCTTTGCCAGTTGCCCCACAGAGTTATCTTCGTATTGAACAAACTCCTTTTGCGTTCGCTCATCGAGGCTTGCCAATTGCACTGGAATTGACGCGATAAAATAACAAAGCAGGATTGCTCCGAGTCTCTCAGACCCCTTCATTAAAGCTACCCGCATGGGTGCAGTTTCGGGAGTGAGTAGCAATAACAACGAGAGGCCGGCCTCAATCTTCATGATACCCTGCAGTACTTTCTCTGCTAATTCTTTGTTCTTGTTGAGGTTCACGACCGCCTCGTCAAAGGCCTGCATATACCATTTATAAACAATATACTCTATACTATCCCTCTGAATAATATCATCTCGAACAAGAGAGTGAAGTATTTCTTCTGAGATCAACGGCAGCCAAGATGCGCTCGCCATAGTTCCCATTGCATTGCCAGCTACAAATGCTTCGATGCCCTTATCCAATTCACGCGCATTTTGGGCGTTGATCCAGTTTTTTTTGACATCCGAAGGATGGGTAGTTGTCTCGTTGAAGTATGCAAATACAGGCGTCAAGATACTTTTCGAGGGATCGATTTCATTTTTTATTGTATCGCGTTCTTGAAACAACGTAACGATCATGTTCGCAATTTTTTGCTCCATGGTGCTTTGATTAAAGTCCCCCTTTAAACTATTGAGAACGAGAATACCCACAGGATTTATGCTATTGATCATTTCGAAGTAAGCAGGGCGCATTAAATCGAAGTGATCGGACAGTGCCTGAACTTCCTGCTTTGTGGCTGCTGTGTCTAGCTTAAGTCTCTCAACTGCTGCCTTCATTGCTTCGTTCCAACCCCCGACACGGGCAGGGAGCCTGGTTGTCAACAATGGAAGACGTGATTCATAATCAGCTAACCTTTCCCTCAATTCCTCTACCGCATCCCGCACCGACACATAATCTTTGACCCATGGGAAAAGTGCGTTTGACACAACTTTTTTTCTGGCGTAAAACCGGACACTACTTTCCTTTGTTTTGATGTCGAAATCAAAATCGTTCCATGCCTTTTCGATAGCAGTGGAAAAACTCTGCAACCTAGTGTATATTACGGTCGCAGACTTTCGTTCGATGATCCGCAGGTTGGTGTAAACGATCTTCCCAAGCAAAAACCTTGCATACCGATAATAACAGAGCACTTCGGTCCAGACTGGTTTGTCATTTTCAAGAGCCTTATCATACTCAGCATCCAGTGCATCACCAACATCACGTACCGCTTTCCATCCTCCAAACATATAAAGCTCAAATAGTGACGCATATAGTGAATAGTCGAAAGTCACGGTAACGCTCTTGTTGCCGGTGGTAATATCAACCTTGGGAACGAACGATTCCCGCCGGGAATTCAGCCCGATTACCCTGCTTAGATTCTGCTGGTATATTTCGAAACCACCCTCGTAGTCTTTATGACCGACCTTGATTTCCGTTTCATGCAAATTTGAAGTAGCACAAATGAAGTCGCGGTCGTTGGGTATGGCGCGGACAATAACTGTCATAACAGTGGTCTTCGAAACTGTTCAGGATTCGCACTTCAAATCAGCTGGCAGATCATTGTTCTCGCCATACAGGAACACCAATGATGTCGGAACTGTAAATCGCCATTCCGGACCTTCGGCCGTTGCTCCTTCGAGGTCATCCTGTGACTTTCGTATCTCCTTATGTATCGGCAAATACAGTGGGTCCCCGATTACTGGCGGATTTCCATTCTCCCATGGTTCCCCGGTGGCAAGAAAGTGGCTAACGGCGGCATCATAGGCGGGGCTAACGGCGACAAGCACTTTTACTGATCCGGCCTGAAGAAATGCGCTCATATTAGGATCGGTCTGATCAATATGGTTCATCATGTCGATCCATTTGTTTTCCGTTGCCCAGAAGTACGGATAGAGGACATACGAAAGCTGCTGCCATTCGAATGCCTGTTCGAGAAATTGTACGTACTTCCCCTTGAAGTCACTAGCACGCAAATCAATCGCTGGATAGTACATTGATTCCACCATATTCGCAAACTCGAACCGGCCACCGTTCGCCGACGTAGTGAATACGTGTGCCATTGGAACAACTCCTTTCTTGCTCGTCACAGCTTCGATACCGCCGAAGAGATCATTGGGCTCCGAGTCAAACTCCTTTGCTATCATGGTGATACAGTGCTTTTTGAGTTCCGTAGCGATCACGGACTTATTGTAAGACTCGGACTTACCCTGCAAAATATCGTTCACCGCCTGCGCTTTGACTTTCCTCACCTCATTATTGTAGTCGGACATCCTCGCGTCGTAAGAAGCCCGAATTTCCGCGTTCTTCTCGGATGCTTTCGCCTGCTCGACGGTGAGTATCTTGGCCGCCACAGATCTTTGAAATTGTTCAACAGCCTGGGGACTGGAACTATAGATCACAGAAATTCCAAGATCAAAATATTTGGCGTCCACGGTATCTATTTTTACTTCGAACATTTCAGTCCCGAACGAAAGCAGGCTGATCGGCGTATTCTCGACACCGATATTGACGACGTCCTCTTTGTTGTCTCCGGCGAAACTATCGATATGATACTCCCACATAGGTACCTTGATCCCATTTATATAAATGTCTACGGAATTGATATGCCCGGCATTATAGTCTCCTTGCCGCACTTTCCAGTGAAACTTGATCGTACCTTCAATCTTGACCCGAAGTGCCTGTTTGTCTTTCAATTCCGGCGACGAAACATTGAATGTATGAGAGTCCCTCTCCCACCACCCTTTGAGCTCGGTACCGTTGCGGAGAAACCTTCCTGGCGCCGACAGGCTGATCTCTCGTTCCGTACCCTTTGGATAAACAAACTGAGAAAGGTCATATATTTTAGAAAGCTCAATGAATCTAGCCTCAGTAATCGTTGCGGGATCAATTCCTTCAACAGTTATGTAGCGGACAGCTGAACCAGGGAGCGACGGGTCATCCGGTTTCTGCGGCCAGCCCAAGGTGAACTCGAAGTTCTTCAACCTTGAGTGTACCAAATAAGCGCCGGGCTCCGGAATTATGAACTCAAACATCAATCGCTTGCCGTAGTTGTACAGTTGGGCTTTATACTTCTTGTCTACCCAGCGATATATGCCCGAGATATGTTTGGCTCCCTGCTGGCTGTTTGCAAATGAATGTTTGTAACTCTCTTCTGTTTCAAATAACTTGTTTGTGCTGCGTTGCGTAGAACTCTTGCTTTGCACTTTGCTCACCGCCTTCTCTATCACATCGCGTGCAAAATTATTGGCCGTTTTTTGCACTTCCGCTCTAGAGTTGTTAGACGCTATGTTACCAGTAAGATTCACCGTCACCGGGTTTCCGTTGTAGCTGAAACTCGCTCCGGCGGTGAGATTGAGATCGTTCTTCAAAGTAGTTTCCACTTCACGCTTCACTTCGAACTTATCAGTTACCGCATTTTCCTTTTGGGTCTCCGAGCTTTGCTCGGACGTGTATGAAAACGTTTCTTCAGTTTTCTCTAGGTTGCGAAATGTCCTTTCATTGATCTCGCCACTCATCACATTGTGGATGTACGATATCTCTCCCAATTCATATCCGCACAACCATTGCTTCACGACCTTCAAATCGCCCAGACCGATGGGGCGAACGGCGTTGAATGGCTCCAGATAATGGGCGCGTCTCGCGACAACTGGAGGAATAACCGGATCAGCCTGCATGAGCTCGTCGATGTCGTCTATGCTTTCAATGAAAGCATTCCTAGATTTCTCGGCATCGACACGCAGTGTCTTCAGCAAAAATTCGAGTTGTTGTGCGAGGGGTTCACCACCAACATAATACCTGGTGTAACTCGTCGCCCAATTGGCAGGAGGAGTTTCCCGGTTATATTTAAGATACTCGTCCAAAGCAAGTATCTCCAGAAAATGAATAACTCTCAGTTCCTGGGAAATCGGTTCAAGCGAAGCAGAAGTGTACCGCTTTAACACATAGAGGCGATACAGATTCTCAAACGCATCCGCCTTCATAGTTTGCATGTCCGTGGTAAGAAGGAATGAAAGGAGAAACGCGTCGCGCGCTCCGATCAACCCAAGCGCGCTCTTAATTTGCTTCACAAGATTCTTTATCTCATCAGCGATATTCAGCGGAGTCGTTGCGACCGACATTTCACTGCGCTTAGCAGATATCAACGCGCTTAGCATTGGCACAAGTGTCGATGCAAGCGAGTAGGTTGGCTGCCATGTAGTACCATCTACTGCTGTAATAGTGGTGGCTCCTGGCAAAAAGTACACCTTACTCCTATCGCTCGAAAAGAAATATGGCCCCTGTTCCAACAATTTCGGAAGAGCGTTATAGGTCACCGACGGTCCGGAAATAACAAGTGATGGAAGCAAATCGATCACCCGAGTTTCAATTTCTAGGTTAACCAGCCATTTGGAACTGTCTCTCCCGTTTTTGAACACTTCATCGGCGATGATACCGGCCACCGACGACTCCTCGACCGTTCTAGGTAAACGAAACTTCTCCCAAAACGCAAGTGCCCTGTTCACATTCCTCAGATAAATATCCGCCATTAGTGTGTCAGGCGGTGGACTTGTCTCAGCGGTGAGTTGTTCATCGTTAATGTAATCATAAACCCTTGCTTTGATTGGAATTGTCTGTGGAGAACGAATGTTCATGAACTTGAACACGTCCACTTTTACTGGGTCGGCCATTGGTATTGCGGGTTGAGGTGTTTGAGAAAGGTGTTATTAAAGATAGCGCTGCTCGCGTCCTTTCAATGCCTTCAAAACGGATTTTTTTACCCGGGTACAAAAAACGTGGTAGTAAAAAACAGGTAGGCGAAGGATTTTGCCAGTTTTCTAGTTCTCGAATAACTCTGAAGTCTCGCCATTGATCTCGAACATGACGGTTAAGTAAGAGCTAACTCATTCTAGGCCGAATCTAATTGGCGTCATTTTTTTTTACGCCTAACGGAACTTCAAATCTGACCGCACTCGCCGGCGTTTTATTTAGGAGTGTTCCGCAAATTATTCAACGAATGACGACGATGTGTTTAGCCGCTTCGAGCCTACCAAGTTGGTATTAAACATCTACGTTCCCGTGGGTATGTCGGTCGAGCCTCAGCGATCAGCCGACCAGAAACTTTACGACCAAGTCGTCGCACTCAGTGCGAAATAAAAGGACACCAGCAACCACTGGCAAGATGGATGTCAAGGAAGAGATCATACACTCACCTGGAATAAAAAAATATTAAGCGAGGTGGTCATAATACGGCGTAACTGTCTTGATTCCAGATACCAAAAGCCAAACAAGTATAAATCCAAGAAGTACGCAAACCCCTCACTTCAACTCCTCCAACACCAACTTCCGCTGCGTCAGCGTGTTCTTCATCGCTTTCTCCCGAACAGCCCGATTCTCGCTGTGGATCAGATCAAAGTATTCTGTTGGGACCACCTGCCACGAAAGACCGTACTTATCCTTGCACCAACCACAATAACCCTCCTCGCCCCCATCTCGCGTAAGGGCGTCCCAGTAATAATCCGTTTCTGCCTGATCGCGGGTGTTGATCACAAAAGAGACTGCTTCGTTGAACTTAAATAGTGGACCAGCCGCCAATATGCTAAACTCCATCCCGGCAATCTCGATTACAGCAGTCTCTATACCCACATCGTTCCCACTCTCTTCGCCGCTGAACTTGCGAAAGTCTTTTAACCGACCATCGCTAAAAATAGATAGATAGTAGTCGGCGACAGCTTTCGCATCTTTCTCTACCCATAGGTAAGGCGTAATTTTCTGAGTCGTCATGTCATTGCTTTTTGGTCTCTCGAATCAACTTGAATGTCGGAAAAAACAACGGTTCAGAATTGTACAATCCCAGCACACACCAATTTTCTAATTTCTAACCGTGAATGAGCCTTGATTCCCAATCGAAAACTGTCTGACCTCAAACACCTACGCCACGTCGCACGAAACCCGCAAACCCCTACCTTTACTCATCAAAAAAAACCCAACCAGCCATGACCGCCGTCGTCAAACTCCTCCTCCCCCTCCTGTTGGTCGCAACCTTCACGGATGCATCGGCACAATCGGAAAACAAAAGGATGGTTCGATTGGCCCGGCTCGTGATCGACTCAGCGCAACTAAACGCTTATAACCATTTGCTAAAAGAAGAAATAGAAACGTCGATCAAGGTGGAACCGGGTGTGCTTACCCTATATGCCGTCGCCGAAAAGAACAAACCTACCCACATCACGATACTGGAAATCTATGCAGATAGCGAAGCCTACCGAAAACATATCCAAACGCCCCATTTCTTAAAGTATAAGAACGGGACGAAGGACATGGTCAAGTCACTTGAACTATCGGAAGTCTCGCCCCTCGTCGCCGACATGAAGATCAAGTAAACGCTGTGCGCGATGGTTCAACACGAGTATCGGAGTTCGCGTGTCAATTATCACCTATCATCTACGGGGGAGCACTAGAAAAAAAAAGGTCTTAGTCGCCCTTCACCATCGCATCTCAAAACCCAATCTCCGTATGCTCATGTGCCTTGAGCGCATCAATTGAAATAGCCAGGCTGATCTCATGCGAATTGAAATTCAAGGCCGATCCTTTTCCCGGCAACTCGAACATGTATCCAATGCGCGTGTTCTTCGCGACTAGCTGAAGTAAAAGTCCGTAAGTATTTAGATTTCTTGTAAAAACGCCCACGGTATAAGACCGACTTAATGTCACGTTGGCATTTAGGTCGGCACTTAACGGCGTACCTTTCGTCGTTCGCAAAATAGAACTCGGGGTAAATGCCAACTTCTCCGAGATCATCACCCGATAGCTGAGAAACAAATAGAAATTCTGGCTGTTCAGTTGAACCTGTCCATCTCCGGTCTTGGCGGAATTAGCGATCAATTGTGGAACCGACAAGCCAACCATGAATCGATCCCCTCTAAGTAGTAGCCCAGCGCCGGTATTGAACGAGCTCCTCGAAATCGGGGCGAACAACGGGTCGGGATTCTGAACGTTGACACCACTTAAGTTAGAAGTGTACTTGTTGACACCAAACTGCATTCCGAAGCTGAATGTTGTATTATTCGACAGCTTGATCCTGTAGGCGGCAACTCCTTTGTATTGCTGTGTTCTGAACTCACCTAGCCCGTCCTGCACCAAAACCAGCCCCGCCCCAACTTTGTTATCCACAAGCGCCACATGCGAATTGAAATTGAACGTGGATGGGGCGCCTTCGAAACCGGTCCATTGAGTCCGATAGGAGAGCCCCGCGTACAAACGGTCCATGCTTCCCGCAAAAGCCGGATTGATCAGCATCGGATTATTGAAATACTGCGCGTGCAGTGGATCTTGTTGGGCAAGTACATCGTTGGACACTATGACCACTGCAAGCGACATCAACAGGAAGTAAATTTTCTTCATCGCCATTACCTCTTTAAAGAAATAAATCCGGTCATTTGCTTTCGACCACTGGGAAATTCAATCCTGTAGAAATACGTTCCCGTAGGGAGATCCTTGCCGCTGTTGCTGACGCCACTAAATACAACCGTGGTGTTATCGTAATCATCGCCATTCCAAACGAGGTTTTGCCAACGATCGAAGATCAAAACCTTATTCGCCCTCGTTTCTTCGAATAGCTCAATATTCTCGATTTGAAAAGATGGGTTCGCTCCACCCGGTGAGAGCGCGTTGAAAACTACCAAGTCACCTGCAACTTCGATCGAGAAAGTCTGTGTCGAGCAGCTTCCATCGAGATCGCAGGCGGAAACCTCCACCTCTTCCGTTCCCAAAAAAGTGACTGCGCTATAATCGATGGTTAGAACGCCGTCGGAAATATTGGTAGTCGCCCCACTTGGAGGAGGTGTCACAATCGAGATCGAGTTAACGTCGAGGTTATTGTTTGTCGTGGTGATCAAAGGGACGAGGTCCAACGTCACTAGACCACCTACAACTGTTTTAAGATTCTTCGGTTCGAAGACCGGAGGTGTGGTGTTGCACGAACCTGTGACCAATAGCGTCACACCGTTCGTCGTGACGGGCGAAGCGTTATCACCACTGACGCGACAACGATAAACTCCAGCACTCGTCGCCGTGACACTTAGGTTCAGCGTCGTCGTGGTCGCGCCAGAGATTCCTCCACCGTCGACAAGATCTGCGAAATTCGATGGATTGGCACTAGGTGCGAATTGCCACTGGTACCCGAGATTGGTGGTGCCGCTTGCACTTACGGTAAAGCTAGTGGAACCACCATCGCACGCACTTGCCCCTACAGGCTGTGTATTGATCGTAATTGTGGCCGTAGATGCCGTTACCGTGAAGTCATTGGCGCTGGTGGCGGTGTTTGCGCCGATCGTTACGGTGATCTTCCCGGTGGTGGCGCCGACCGGAACTACGGTGTTAATTGTTGTTGCCGTGCTAGACGACACCGTTGCCGATACGCCATTGAATTTGACATCGTTAACCGATGGCGTCGCACTGAAATTTGTTCCATTAATTGTAACTGTGGCTCCTTGGGGTCCGCTCGCTGGCGTGAATCCGGTAATCGTTGGTGCGGGTGAGGCCGTTACCGTGAAGTTCGTCGCACTTGTTGCCGTAGCCGAAGAGCCAACGACAACGGTGATCCTTCCTGTCGTTGCCCCAACCGGAACACTGGTCGTGATCTTCGTAGTTGTGCTTGTTGTAACCACCGCCGTTGTGCCGTTGAACTTCACCACGTTGTTTGCAGGTGTCGTGCTGAAATTTGTACCGTTCACAGTGACGGTCGCACCCACCGGTCCAGAGGTGGGGGTAAAACTTGTTATCGTAGGATTTCCGGTAATGGTAAAGTCGGCGACGCTGGTCAATGTTGTGCAATAGGCAGTAACTTTGATTTTCCCGGATGTCGCGCCAGCAGGAACGCTGGTGTCGATGCTCGTTGATGTATTGGCCGTGATGACCGCGGTAGTTGTGTTGAACAAAACCACGTTGTCGGCAGGAGTCGGACCGAAGTTAGTTCCCACGAGATTGACAGCAGTACCGATCGGCCCACTCGAAGGCGAAAATGAGAGAAGCGTAGGTACCGGTAGCGGTGGTCCCGTTCCAAGTTTGATCGCGAAAACATCATACCCCCCATCAGCCGCGTCCACATAAGATGTACATGGTCCCGGGTCCGCATCCATTCTGTTTCGGTGCGCCCCTACCGTGATGACTTCACCAACAGCCACCGGGATCAGCGCCGACGATGCGGATTCCGACCCGACCCCCGTCGTTCCCATCGAAGCCACCCATTTGAAATCTCCATTTGAAAGGTCTGTCCTCAATACGAACGTATCAACGGTTCCAAGTGCCGTCTGCGCGTACGTGGCTGCGCCCGGATCGAAGTCCGCCGTTTGGGCATATCTTCCTCCCACATACAAGTCTGTGCCATCGCTCATGATGGAGAACGGCCAAACATCTCCCGTGCCCGTCAGCGATTTTGCATACCCAAGAGAACCATCGGCCCCATTGATCTTCACGAAATACGTGCTTCTCGTCCCTGCGTTTCCAGTGAGAGTTGTGACACCTGCCTTTGGATCAAAGTCGCCGCTGACAGCGAAGAACCCTGCCGTATACATATTTCCGCTGGCGTCTGTGTCGATGGCCCATACTTCATCGTTTGAAGTACCGCCCATTTGACCTGACCATGCATAAGTGCCGCTGGAATTAAGCTTTGCTACTATCAGATCGGTTCCGCCGGCAGACGTGTAGGTAACTCCTCCTGTGCCATTGTCAACTGTTAACGATGATGAGAACAGTCCTGCGAGGAGAACATTGCCTGTAGGGTCGACCGCAATTCTGTTCACCCCTGAAAAGTTCTTTACCCAGCCGAAATCGCCGGCGCCGGTAAGTTTCCAGACGAATCCCCCGGCCGGCGCCAGAATAGTGGTACCTGGTCCCGGATCAAAATCTGTGGAACCAGCCTGGTATCCAACGATATAAACATTTCCCGCGGCGTCGCAGTCGATTCCGTAGCCGACTTCGAGTCCTCCAGTTCCAACTTGTCGGAACCAAGCGAGTTGACCGTTAGGATCGATCTTGAGTACGAAAATATTCGACGACAAGGTCGATGCGATATTGGTAACACCGGCAGTTGGATCGACATCCATTGTGCCGTTGAAGTAACCGGTAAAGTAAGTATTACCTGCGTCGTCGACCGTCATCGCGTTGATGTCCCTAGTAGCGAGATTTCCGAATGTGCCCGCCCACAGGAAGTTGCCGCTTGCATCTAGTTTGAGGATAAATGCATCGCCATCTTTTTCTGCCGTGATATTATAAACTCCCGGCCCGGGATCCATATCCGCCGTATAATTGAATGTGCCTCCGATATAGATATTGCCAGTTGCGTCTCGCCCTGCGTTTAAGACAGCAGCACGATTAAAGTCGTTAGCCCCGCCACGAGTGGTGATACCCCATTGCAGTTTGGCGACATCCTGCGCTGCAACTGGTGTTGACGACAGACATACCGCAATAAGTAGGATCGCTGAAATTCTGGATGATAGAAAAACCCGCACGGCGCCTTTTTTTGATCGCTCAAGGTAGCCAGCGCCTACTTATCGCTATAGTAAAAATCCGAAATTGCCTTAAGCACCGAGGTATGTTCGGCCCATCTTGAAATCCCTTACCAAATAATCGGAAGGTGTATTACCAGTAAAGCGCTTGAAGTCTTTGATAAAATGATTTTGATCGAAGTATTCATGTGCAAACGAAAGATCCTGCCATCGTACAGTCGAGGCATTTCTTAATTGGCATTCGATCCGTTTAAAACGCACGATCAGAGAATAAGTCTTTGGAGTAAGTCCAACGGCAGCACGGAACTTCATTTCGAGGTAACGCTCACTCACCTGCAATTCTTTTGCGACATTTTGTATTGGATTAAACATCGGTTGCCGCAACAATTCCAACGCATGATCGACCAGCATCGGGTGATGATGAGTACGAACGAGAATTGCAGCGATGAACTCCTCGATCAGTCTGATCTTGCTGCTCACCGACACGCATTCTTCAAGCCGGTTGTAGAGACTTCGAAAGTCATCTCTGATCAAAGTCCCGTCGATTGCCATGTTTGTAATCTCGCCCATGTTGATGCCGAGCAACCTAGACAGGACGGTCGGTTTCAGCAATACACCGAGGCTATAAAATCCAGGGGAGTGCTGCACTGTAAAGTGCTTATCGATCTGACCGAATATGCTTACCCGCGGCGCTTCAAAGTTCGTCTTAAGGGTCATTTTTCCCCGGTTGCCGAAATTGAAAAATATCCCAGAATAGCCGTTGGGGAACAGCGTATTTTCCCCGACGATCGTGTCTTGTCTTCCATTCCCCTCCATATAACACTGGATGAATGTCCTCATGGGCGCAGAGGGGAAATACACCTTAAATTCCATCCTTTCAAGATAATGATTTCCGGGTGTCGGATGAGCGAATGTTGATAACCGAATTCGTTACAACACGAGAAGCATCACGGCCACTGGCTAGGTGGTTCGATTTCATCCTTTTTCCATGACTGTGAGTAGCGTGCGTATTTCCGATAGACGACCGGTCGTCAATCATCACATTTCATTAATATTAAAGATAAAAAACATCAATAAAAATTAATGAGCAGGTCCTTCTATGTTTGTGGCGCACAAATTAACCTCAAGCATGACACGAATAACGGTAGCAAAAGGCGATGGCATCGGACCTGAAATCATGGATGCCACCCTCAAGATCATTCTCGCGGCGGGGGCGAAAATCCAAATCGATGAGATCGAAGTAGGCGAAAAAGTCTACCTCGCAGGCAACACGTCTGGAATCGCGAAAGAATCGTGGGACACCATCAGGAGAAACAAGATATTTCTAAAGGCTCCCATCACTACCCCTCAAGGTGGTGGCTACAAAAGCCTGAATGTGACCACGCGAAAAATGCTTGGTCTTTTCGCCAACGTAAGACCGAACCGGAGTTTTCACCCGTACGTCGAAACGAAACACCCGAAGTTAGACCTCGTCATCATCCGTGAAAACGAGGAGGATCTCTACGCAGGTATCGAACACCAACAAACCGATGAAGTTGTCCAGTGTTTAAAACTCGTAAGCCGTCCCGGTTGTGAAAAAATAATCCGCTACGCATTCGAATATGCCAAGAGCAACGGACGGAAGAAAGTCACGTGCTTTACCAAAGACAACATTATGAAGCAAACCGATGGTCTGTTTCATGCCGTCTTCGACGAGATCGGAGCAGAATATCCTGAACTTGAGAAAGAACACTGGATCATCGACATCGGAGCTGCGAAGATGGCCGACACACCCGAAGCGTTCGACGTGATCGTAACGCTCAATCTTTATGGAGATGTGTTGTCGGATGTCGCTGCCCAGATTGCCGGGTCCGTCGGCTTAGCAGGTTCCGCCAACATCGGCGAAGAATACGCGATGTTCGAAGCGATCCACGGCTCCGCGCCCCGACGCGCCGGACAAAACATGGCCAACCCGTCAGGTCTTCTGCAAGGGGCTATCCTCATGCTTAACCACATTGGACAAAACGAAATTGCCGGTAAAGTCCAAAACGCATGGCTAAAGACGATGGAAGATGGAATCCACACCTACGACATCTATAAAGATGGTGTTAGCAAATCCAAAGTGGGTACCAACGAGTTTGCAGATGCTGTCATCGCTAGGCTCGGTCAAAAGCCGACGCACCTCAAGGCTGCTGAATACGATAGTACCCAACCGATCAAACTACCGGCCTATCAAAAAAAGCAACCCGCGAAGAAAGAGTTGCAAGGCGTTGACCTATTCGTGCATTGGTCGGGAACCGACGCCAACGTGTTGGGCGACAAACTGAGTTCGGCAAAGACCGCCAACCTCAAATTGTCGATGATTACCAACCGAGGCATCAAAGTCTGGCCCGATGGTTTCAAAGAGACATTCTGCACCGACCATTGGCGCTGTCGATTCTATCCAGTAAATGGGTCAATACCTGAAAAGAGTGAGTTATTGGAGCTTCAAAAACAGGCGCTCGAACTCGGAGTCGACGTCATTAAAACAGAGAACCTGTACAAGTTCAATGACAAGGTTGCCTACTCGTTGGGCCAAGGCCAGTAAGAGATTGCGGTACGTAGATTAATACCGGCCTTAGAAAGGGGATCGCTTCGGTTCCCTTTCTTTTTTTGACAGAATTTATTGATTCTCTATCCTTCAGAACAAATCGGCCGTTTTTTCTTAATATAATACCGCTATTGGTTCGGATTTTTCCTATAGCGTACCTCAAGATTGCTTAACACCTCACCGATGAAGCACGCTCTTGTACTCATACTCCTTTTGGCTGCTCTACGCTTGAGCGCCCAGATCACAAGTACTTTCGATGTGGACTCAGATGGATGGACCTTCACCGCGGTGGCGACACCGATCACCGTCAATTACCAATCTACAGGTGGAAACCCGGGCGGCTATGCCTCTGTCACTTATGCCTCTAACGCAGCCGCCACGGTCCAAAACTGGATAGCACCGGCGAAGTTTCGTGGCAGCCATCTCGTTCGGTCGCTTGGTATGAGCTTCAAGTTCGATCTTCAACAATCCGTCGCAGGTTCAGGTGCAGGCTTCGACGTGATCATACGCAACGGCAGCAACAACATCTACCTTTCAGGGATCACCCCAAAACCGGCGGTTGCGCCTGCGTGGACTTCCTACTCGTTCAAGCTCGACGAGACCGGCGGTTGGATATATTCTGCTGGCGCCACCGTTGCTACGCGTTACCAAATCCAAAGCATCCTCGCAAACGTGACGTCGATCGAAATTCGAGGCACGTACGCCACGAACGCTGCATATGTTTCCGGCATTGATAACGTCGTCCTTGAGCAACGCATCCTCGCGCCTGCGCCTGTCGGTTCAACCTTGTCAGTCAGTTCCGGTAAACCGGGCGATGTGGTCACCATCAATGGCGGTGGCTTCGATCCCATCGCCTCCAACAACAAGGTGTTCTTTGGATCTCTCGCTGGAACCGAAGCACAAGTACAATCCGCATCTGCCACACAATTGACAGTCGTCGTGCCGGTAGGTGCTGTGTATGGACCCCTCACCATAACGAACACCACGACAGGACTCACTGGCAAAACCAGCACACCCTTCAATCCCGTTTTCGACGGCGGTGGTCGAATCATCCCTGCTTCATTCAAATCCAAGTTTTCGATTGCCACCATCGGTATCGAGGGTTGGTACTTTGGTGACTTCGACGGCGATGGCTGGGAAGATTTTGCCGTGACGAACAACAACGCCGAAGACTACATTGATCTATATCGCAATCTAGGCCAAGGAGGTAAGTTATCCGCTGCTTCGTTCGCGCCCAAAGTAACGGTAGCGGCGCCTCAGACTGGTGGAAGCGGGACCAACGGCGCTGGACTCGCCTTCGTCGACCTAGATGGCGATGGCAAGAAAGACGCTATCACCTCGAATTCGACTTCAGCCTTCAATTCAGCTTTCATCACGCTTCGCAACACCAGTACGCCAGGTTCCTTCTCCTTCGAAGCACCAGAGTATTGGCCCGGCGCCTCCGATGAAACGCCTCCTTTTTATGTAGGCGATATCGACGGCGACGGTCGTCCGGAATTAGTTGGTGGCGAAGGTTCAAGTGGCGTGGGGACCAACTTGTTCATCTCGCAAAACATCAGCACACCGGGCAACATCGAGATTGGGCCGCCCGTCGGTTACTTCGGCTCTACCGTCGACGGCCTCTCTGAAGTGCAAATGGGAGACCTCAACAACGATGGAAAGCCCGACATGATCGCTAGTTGGTCGTTCGGCGATCGCTTTTCCATCATTCAAAACTACTCCACGCCAGGCACCATCGCCATGACGGACATGGGACAGATATCAACGGGACAGTACAACCGCGGTATGAAGATTGTCGATGTGGACTTCGACGGTAAGAATGACTTGATCTGGAAAAAAACCGGCGGTGGAATCTATATCCGGCTTAATGGCGACACTGATGGCGTGCTCGACCCGACAGACTTTGTCACGGAAATCATTCTCACTAGCGACCTCGGCGCGAATGGTGCGCCAGCGTTCGTCGACTTCAATGGCGACGGAAAAGTTGACATCGCGTCGACTGATGATGCCGATGTCGGTATCTATGAAAGTGTGTACACCGGTGGCCCCTTAACCAGCACGTCATTCAGTCCCGCGTACCAAGTGTTGGGCACAGGAAGTTCTTCAGGCGGACCCGGCATTTCAGACTTTAACCACGATGGTAAACCTGACATCGTTGTAGCCGCCGGTAGTTCCATCACAATCTTGGAGAACGCAAACATTGTCGGCCCCACGATTTCCGTCAACACCGTGAGTCCGTTGGCGGGACCGGTCAACTCCATCGTGACAATCACAGGCAATAACTTCTCGACTGTTCCAACCTATAACCACGTCTATTTTGGTTTCACTGAAGCAACGATTGTCTCTGCGACCGCAAGTGAGATCAAGGTGCGCGTTCCGCTTGGCGCGACGTATGGACCTGTGAGCGTTCGCGTCGGGGAACTCTCTTCAAGGTACAGGCTTCCCTTCGCCCCTGTTTTTTCGTCGGGTGTCACGTTCAACGCCACACACTTCGGCACCCCGATCAACTTCAACCTACCGGCTGCTAACTATGACATCGAAGTCGGCGACTTAAACCGCGACGGCCTCCTCGATGTATTGGCGGAAGGATCTGGCGGCTACACTTTCCAAAATACGCACGTTCCAGGTCCCATCACTTCCTCTTCGTTGGGTGCCGCCGTGCAATTGACGAACTCTTTCATCAATCCAAGGTTAGAAGATCTAGACGGAGACGGATTGATCGATGCAGCAGCTGCGAATGGTATCGCCTATAAAAACAACAGCACGACCGCCAACATCAGCTTCTATCCGCAGACTTCGCTAGGACTCGGAGCGAGCCTTATGGATTTCGGCGACTTCAATCTTGATGGCAAGCCAGACATTGCAGTCACCGTAGACGTGAGTGGCACGAGTGACTTCATCATTCAAGAAAACTGGACGGCCAATACCACTGGAAATTTCACTACCGGCACTTACGGTTCCTTCTCCGGAAACAATTTTTTTACAAAGCCAGCACCCTTTGGTGGCGTCATCGCGGAAGACTTCGATGGTGATGGGTATGTCGACGCCGCAACGACCAATCCGAATACAGACAATGTCAGTATCTACCCAAATCTTGGCGCACTGAAAATTTCAGGAGCACAGTTTGGAGCCCGGACAGACATCACAGTGTCCGACGCGCCGAACCGGATGTATAAAGCCGACTTCGACCGAGACGGAAAAGTGGACCTACTTCTCAATCACGCCAACGCCACCACCACTGTTTCCGTTTTGTACAACACCAGTACACTTGGAAATATCAGCTTCTCGCGATTTGACATCACCACCCCAAGTGCGGCCATCATCTTAGCCGTTGGCGATTTAGATGGTGATGGTAAACCCGAAATCTTTTCAAGCAGTGAGCCCGGCAACCGTGTATCTATTTATAAAAATATTCACGCCACCGGACCACTAACAGCAGCTTCGTTCGCCACTCCTTTCAATCTGACAGTGACGGCGCCTCGCGGAATCACAACGGGCGACCTCAACCTAGATGGGAAACCGGAACTCATCATTTCCCGCGCGGCCGGACTTCTAGTCGTATACGAGAACTTAATCCCCAATACCTTTCCCACCATCACTTCATTCACTCCCACTTCTGGTCCGACCGGCACCACCGTGGTCATCACTGGAACAAACTTCGACCCTGTACCCGCCAACAACACCGTTATGTTTAACGGCGCGACAGCCGTAGTGAGCGCAAGCACATCTACTTCGATCACAGTAAAAGTACCGGCTGCCGCTACCACTGGTCCGATCACCGTGACGGTCGGAGGCAACACGGCAACGTCTTCGACAAACTTCGTCGTTACACCTCCTCCGGCGATCACTTCATTCTCACCTACATCTACACTCGCTGGGAGCACGGTCGTCATCACGGGTACAAACTTTAGTCCTACCCCTGCCGATATCGCAGTCACCATTAACGGAGTTCCCGCCATCATCACAGCTAGTACCTCCACCACCATTTCGGTAACGGTACCTGCGGGTGCAGGCACCGGGCCCATCGCGGTCACGATCGGAACAAACACGGCAACGTCGTCTGGCTCATTTGTTGAATCGATTGCGCCCACGATCACAGTCGACCAACAGCCATCTTCTGCCGTTATATGTGAAAACTCCGCGACAGGTATGACTGTCGCTGCTTCGGGCACAACCAATCTCACATACCAATGGCAATACGCTACAACCTCAGGCGGGCCGTTTACGAATGTGATCGATGGTGGTGGTTACGCGAATGCCACGACTGCGAACCTCTCGATCAGTAACGTTGGAATTTTCGGTGCCGGGTTTTACAGGTGTCTTATCGGAGGCGATCTCGCGGCAAGTGTACTTTCAAACGAAGCCCAATTGACAGTGAATGCGCTGCCTGCAAAACAAGCAATTGCGTCGAGCGTAACACCCGTGGGCAATATCGTGACGGTTTGCTCGCCCGGGAGCGTTACGCTATCGGCACCTAATGGATTTACAGGTTACAATTGGTCGAATGGTGGTACGACGCCTCAAATAACTGTCACAGCAAGCGGGACGTACACCGTTTACGTGATGAGTGCCCAAGGATGTCCGAGTCCCACTTCCGACGCGATCACCGTCGTCTTTACTTCCGGTGCTTGTCCCACGAATACGCCACCAGTTTTCGCGACCACGTCGCAATCGGCACCGATCCGTGGAACGGCGTCCATCGACTTGACAAGTCTCATCTCGGATCCTGATAACAATGTTGTGATCACTTCGCTCTCTATCGTAGCACAACCTACCAGCGGTGCAACCGCGTCGATCGTGAAAGGTATCTTGATCTTGGATTACTCGAATGTGAGTTTCACAGGAAAAGATGTGGTCGTCGTACAAGTATGCGATGCGCTTGGAGCCTGTACTCAAAGTCAAGTGACCATCGACGTCGTGGGCAATATACAAGTCTACGACGCGGTGTCACCCAACGGCGACAACAAAAACGATTTCTTCTTTATTGAGTTCGTCGACGTCTTTCCCGAGACGCGTGAAAACACGGTGACGATATATAATCGGTGGGGCGACATCGTCTTTGAGGTAACCGACTACGATAATATTACTCGTGTGTTCAAAGGCCAAAACAAGAATGGCAATGAGCTTCCTTCGGGGACTTACTTTTACAAGATCAAGTTTAAGGGTGCCGAAACTCTGACTGGATACCTCTCACTCAAAAGATGAGTATCGTGACATCGCCGGAAACTCCGTTTGACATAGCCCAAAGGCTCACTTCTATCTTGTAAAACCCACCTAATTTACGCATCTTGATTACGAGCCCCGTTGCCGGCATTTCGAAGCTGGCAGTCGGGGCTTTTTTGCAGAGAAAAAGGCTCGAACATGAAGTTGTACAGTACAACCGACTCCCATCACCCAATTCCGGTATTCCCCAAGGGTGCCAACATCAACCTCCTTTTAGTTTTGGCGCTGGTGCTCACCGTCGCGACGGCGGCCGGTGTTGAACACTACAACGCGTGCTTGGCGAATGCGGTGGCACGGTTCAAAATCGTGTCTCTCGAACTCGCGTGGTCGCATGAAATTGCCAACGCGGTGGTCGAATCGTGGAGCAAACACTTACATGAACTTCGGATGTCAATCTATGTTGACTTCTTTTTCATTGCCGCCTATGGCTTTGGACTATTCGTACTCGTCAAGAAAACTGCGCTCGCGGTCAACGCCGATCCCAATTCAACGGTGTGGCCCATCTGGACCAAAATCGCAGCTGCGTTTCCGATCGTAGCCATGGCTGGCGACGCGATCGAAAACATCTTCATGCTGCTGTTCATCAATAACCGAAACATCTCTGTTGTTCTTTTTTCATTGCCAGCATCCATCAAGTTCGGTGCTATCGTTTACATCCTCGCTTACTGCCTTTACGCATCTCGTATCTTTCAAAATGTCTTGAAAGCATGCCGGCTCTACGCGCCAGCGCTGGTCTCTGTGATTGCGAGTTTCGTTTTGTTTTCGCGACTCACGCAAGGTCAAGACGTCGTGATTCAAATTGCCGAGTACTCGGGTCCAAAGTTTTGGTCCATCGTCACGATCATTCTATGGGTGTGGTTTACTTGGTATAGCTCGCGCCTGGTCACTTACACAAGAATGCAAGAGTACGGCAATACACTTCCGGAGTTTTACCACGTTCATCCGCCGCGCTTACTTGCTTTCAATGCATTGGTCAGCATCCAGACCGCGATCGTTGCCTTACCTACATTACATGTAGTCGATCCAAAGAAACTGGTAACGTTCTTCCTTGCACAGAACGCAGTCTACTTCTGTTGGTCATTTATCGTCCGCAAAAAGAGATGGAACGGTTGGAAGTGGTTCTCGACGGCGTTGGTAGCACTCTTTACAGTTTGGTATGCCTACCTACTCGTCCGCGCCTGGCTAAATGCGGGTGACGAAGTTTCAGATCAAAAGTACCTCATCGTCTTTGGCGCGTGTCTGTATGCCATCTCGTTGCTCCTTCTCTGGTTGTGGTTTCTCCGAAGCCGCCATTTCAACGAACAGGAATGGAAATACGAAGCGACGGCCATGGGACAGTCCGATCTTACCTACCTGACCATCCTGCGTTGGCGGATACTACCAGTTCTCAATCACCGTAAGGAGGAAGAGCAACCGTGGTTTAAAGCCTTCAACATCGCCGCGGTCGTGGGATTAATATTATACGTAGGCAGTTTCTTTTCTTTAACCCTTGCCGACCGAATGGGACCGCTCGCCTACGCGATGCTGGCCTTTGGAATCTTGGTGGGTTTTGCCAACATCATCGCCATCGTGTCGATCAACTACAAGACGAACTATTTCGCCGTCCTTCTAGTCGTCGCCATTGTGGTGGGTCTCGCGTACAATCCTTATAAAGTGAGGCTCATCGACGGCGAACAAATACCGGAACGTCCGTCGCTCGCCACTTACTTCGACCGTTGGGTCGAGCAACATAAAGAGGAAGTCCAACTTGAATCAGAACTGCATCGTAACGACTCTACATGGAAGTACCCTGTTTACCTAGTGATCGCCGATGGAGGTGCATCACGGTCTGGATATTGGGTCGCGTCGGTCTTGGGCGCCTTGCAAGACGAATCCATCGCGCGCCGACAAGAGAAACCCGATAGCTTCCCCACGATCTTCTCCGACCATCTTATGTGCCTCGCGGGCGCTTCGGGCGGGAGTGTAGGAAACGCCACATTTTATTCGCTGCTGCGCGATCACATGGATCCAAAGGAACAAGCACCCGACTACGTGGTCCGCGGTCAAAACTTTCTCAAGAACGATTTTCTAACCCCGGTTCTCACCCACTGGTTTGGCTCGGACCTCGTACAACATGTAGTCCCGATGCCGTTCTTAGTAGACAGGGCGGGTTCCTTGGAGCAAGTGGTTGAGAAATTTGCAGAAGACTCGATGTACGTTAATATCGAGCGTCGGTTTGTGGATGTAGTCGACGCTTCGGGTGAACTCCCGATCCTGTTCATCAACACGACGAGTGTACGGAAAGGAAAGCCAGCAGTGGTGAGTTCCGTTGCATTAGATTCCACGATCAGTTCCCGCATCGACGTAATCGCAAAGCAACCCGAAAAGACGGCCATGCGCTATAGTACGGCGTTCATTCTTGGCGCGCGGTTTCCGTATGTTTCGCCGGCGGGGCAATTGGGTGCCGAAAACTACGTCGACGGTGGCTACTTCGACAATACGGGCGCGGGCATTGTACACGAAATGTTACAGTTCCTACTTCCGAGAATGAAAGCGAAGGCGGCAACGGATCAAGTCCTCGACTCGGTCTATCAAAAGCTTGAGTTTCGGATACTATACATTCGTAACTCATCGCTGGTGACGAGCCCGATCAAGGGCATTCATCCCCTTGCCAACGATCTTGCGTCGCCCATTCTAACCGTACTCGGCACATATTCTTCGCAAACCGATGTCAATAACTTACGACTGAAAAAATTCATGTGCGAAACTGGCGTTTGTCCGGAGTTCATCGAAGTCAATCTTTACAAGACCAAAGACGACCTCGATTACCCCATGAATTGGGTGATCTCCAATTACAACTTGGCGCGAATGAATGGGAGATTGAAAGAAGTTCAGAACTCCGAACTGAAAATGGTTACACTCAAATAGCCCTACGCAATCGTCCCTTCACAATACAATTCTACCAACTCCAAGGCCGTGCGTCGGACGTTGCTCATGGGCTCAAGGGGCGCTGCCGTCGACATCGAGTTGACCAATTCGTGAAAAATTGGATGACGTAACTTTTCTACGCGATGGTGTACCCGTCGCATATGCTTGCACAGATCATTCTTCAAGATTGCTTTGTCGAGCTCCCAAGCGTCCAATTCACGAAGACCCGCGCGGACCAGCGCGCTCGCTTTCAATTCCTCGAACCGCTGTTCAAACCAAGGGATGCCAAAAGTCTTAAAGTCGTGTAGCATGCCCTGCACCATGCTCCAAGCGCCGCCTTCCGATCCATCGCAGCCATACGCCACATTTTTCTCGGGAAAGAACGAGCGCCCCCTTTTGATCGCCAATAAGTCGGCATGTGGATTCACGACCCCATCATTGTACACCGGACTCAGGAGGTGAATCGCATTCATCCGCGACGATAATGAACATTGCATCCGACGCTCATCAAAAAAGTATACCACGTGCAACATCTCGCGCATGTTGAAATCGTGGAATTCGCGCAATCGATAAAAATGGTAAACACCCGTGGCAAAACACATGAACTTGAAGTCGGACCGCTCCGCACGAACCGACTTGGTGAGAATGCTCTTGAAGAGCGCCTCAGACAGAAACTCACCTTCCAACGCTAAGTTGTGCCTGTCGAAATATTCGTTCATAAACCATTCTGTTTTGATCGACAAAATAGGTTAACAACGAACTCCGAGCTGACTTTACCGGAACGGGGAGGAAAATTGATCAGGAAAACCTAACGTTTTAGCGCCAGTTGAAGGGATCGCCCGAGGCGATATGAGTCACTTTGATGTTAGGTATCTTCGGTTGAAGCCATTCAGTGACCACCTCCATACCCGGCTCTTCACTGACGGAATGTCCCAAGATGATCAGGGCGGTTTTCTTACCCTGCGCCCTCAAGTCGCGTACATACTCGGCCGTCTCCCATTCATGCACCTCACCGACCACCAATACGTCGGGATTAGATTCCTCCACGGTTTTTAGATGGGTTTGTCCGCCCGCCGCGCCGGGGATCAATGCGATCCGGCGACACAGCTGCTTGTCATCGCCAATCACCCGAATCATCTTGATGCCAAGCGACTTCTTTAGGTGGTTGCCCAAGTCCAACAGGTTCATCGTCGGAATATCAAGGGTACGCTTTCCAACTTGGTAGTATGGAGCCCAACCCGCGCGCTTCGCAATACCAAAACTCATCGGTTCAGGCTTGATCTGGTGACAGTAGTCATGAAATCGCCATACCACGATACCGTCTGTCTCAAGTTTCTTGCGTTTCGCATCGAGGACAGAATTATTGACAACCCAATCGAGGCCGTCGGTATGGTTGTAATACGTCGGTTCGTGCGCGATGATGAAGTTGGCACCTAGACCCTTCGCCTGATCTATCACAGCCATCGTGGCAAACATCGTGGTCACAATTCCTGTCACCACCGTTTCGGGCTTACCGACCTTAATTGTATCGACGGAGCCTTTCGCTATGGTTCCACCCAAGTCTTTCATGATAATGTCAATCACTGCCTGCACCGTCATGCCCTGTGCGAAGGTGAACGTGGGGATCGTGGTGGCGGCAGCTGCCATCATGGTTTGTTGTATAAATCGCCGACGTTTCATTTTTGGATGGTTTGCGTGATGAAAGAAATCTAGTATACACGATTATAGTCAAAAACTGTGAATCATGAGGAACTTAGGTACATTCATGGCGGTTGTCACTCCATTAACGGCACAATTACTTAAACACGAATCATGAAAAACGTTCTCATCACCGGCGCCGCCGGAGCGCTCGGAAGCGCAGTTGTCGACAAGTTTCTGCAGGATGGAGATCGGGTGATCGCGGCTGTCGGTAGCCCGCCCACTACGTCGCGCGCGAATGTCCACAGTTACGTGGCCGATCTTACGCAAGAGGCGGCCACAGCGGAGATGGTGGCTCGCGCCGTCGCCGACCACGGCCCGATCGATGCTGCCCTCCTACTGGTGGGTGGTTATGCCGGCGGCAACCTCGACCAAACCGATGGTGCCTTACTCCGGAAAATGATGTCACTCAATTTCGAAACTGCCTATTTCGTGGCGCGACCTGTCTTTCAACACATGGCGAAAAATGGAGGTGGTAGGATCGTGCTCGTGGCCTCCAAAACAGCGTTAGTCGACGAGGCGGGCAAGAATAACCTCGCCTACGCCCTTTCCAAGTTCATGCTCACGAAACTCGCTACGTTGCTCAACGCCGAGGGCGCCGACAAAAATATCGTGTGCCACGTCATCGCCCCCAGCACGATCGACACGGAGGCCAACCGGAAGGCGATGCCCAAAGCCGACTTCACCAAATGGGTAGCGCCCGCGGCCATCGCCGAAACCTTGGCTTTCCTGGTAGGCGAAAAAGGGGCCGAATGGAGGGATGCCGTGGTGAAAGTGTATGGAGGGAGCTGAATTCTGAATTAAGAATTAAGAATTAAGAATTCTGAATTAAGGAATTGGGCTACGGATGGGAATTTGTCCCAGAGGTGAGGGAAAATTCCAATTTTGGGACATGTTTTTTGGCTGGACTGCGTTTTTGAGCCAAATTTGAAGGTTTTTCGTGCCGGCACTAGATTCTCTAATGTAGGGCAAATTCAAAAACGAAAAACGAATATGAAAAAGCTGATGGTTGTTGCCCTGATTGCCTTCGTGGGAATCTCGATGTCGGCCGAGGCTAAACACGAATACCCTGTGAAAGTGTTGTCTGCCCAGTTGGACGTCGTATACTTGAAAGTGTCTGGTTCTATGATCGGTGGTGAGATCGCCATCTTCAACGAACAAGGTGTGATGATCTTCCACAGTATGGTGAAAGAACGTAAGATGATCGTAGATTTCTACGCTGAACCTTCAGGTGTGTACCACATCAAATTGATGAACGAAAACGTAGCCGACGAAGTAACTTACACGAAAAGCACTGAATCTGCTGCCGTCGACCAGACTTCGCAACAGATCGTCGTCACCCAAGGTTAATCGATATCTACCTAGAATCTAAAAGGAGCTTCGGCTCCTTTTTTTGTCTACCCACCATTGGCAGCCGTGTATCGAACGGCGATCATCAAAACAGCTTATGCTCGACGCACACGCGCAGCGCCTCGGCAACGCCCCATGCCTGCGCAAAACAGCCGCGTGGTGTATGCGGCGGCTCGGCATCGAAAATCTCGGAGATCGAGCCGACGCAACGTTCGTCCAAATGGTGAAGAAACGTCTCCATGATCTTCGCACAATCCTTTTTCCCTTTCTCCCCCTTCGTAAACATCAACGCATCGATGTACGGCCCCATCAAAAAACTCCACACCGTACCTTGGTGATAGGCCCCGTCGCGACTCACCACATCACCACCATAGGAATGTCGATAGTCGGGATGCGATCGTTCCAAACTGCGGAGTCCCTTAGGTGTGAACAATTGGTCAGTGACGACCTTCATCACCTTCGATGCTCTCGACTTGCTCAGTAACGGAAAGGGAAGGCTCACTGCGTACACCTGATTGGGTCGCACGTCGCCATTTTTTTCGTGATCGTCGATGTAGTCGTACAAACACTCACGAGACTCGTTCCAAAATTTCTCGTTAAAACTTTCAAGCACCCGTGCCGCTTTCGTCTTCCAACCCTGCGCCTGTTCTCCTTGGCCGGTCGCTACAAGAAGTTCCGCCAGTATTTCAAGGGCGTTGTACCAAAGGGCATTGATCTCGACTGGCTTGCCGCGCCGTGGTGTCACAACCCAGTTGCCTACTTTGGCGTCCATCCAGGTCAACTGCACACCTTCTTGCCCACCTGACAAAAGCTCATCGGCCAAGTCAACATGAATATGGTAGCGGGTGCCCTTGTAGTGCCACTGGATGATGTTGGTCAAAACTGGAACCATCTCCTTCACAAAGTCAACATCGTGTCGCTCTTTGTGATACTTGTAAATCGCCACGAAAAACCACAACGTCGCGTCGATCGTGTTGTACTCCACATGTTCACCATGGTCGGGAAAGCGATTGGGTAACATCCCTTCACTCACATGAGCGGCAAACGCGCGCAAAATGTTTTTCAAATCGTCGTGACGGCCAGTGGCGAGGCATAATCCGGGAATCGAAATCATCGTGTCGCGTCCCCAGTCGGCAAACCAAGGATAACCCGCGATGATGGTGTTCAGCTTTCCCCGTTTCACGATAAACTGATCGGCGGCTAAGCTCAATCGTCGAAGACCTTCCTGATGCGAGAACGGTTGCGTTATCATGACTCGCCGCTCACGTTCTTGCTCCAAAAGCGTTCCTGCATCGCGATGGGCTACCTCTTCGGTGGAGACCAGGATACCCAGTCGATCGCCAGCCTTCAACGTTACCTCGAAGTGTCCGTGGGTGTACAAGTCTTCCTTGTAATCGAGGCCGCGGTATTGCTCGACGGCATGTTCGAAGTTGTAGTACCAATGTCGGTCCTCCACAAACTCGGAGCCGGGCACGGAAATCAAAATCTCAGGTGCACCCTGGTAGTTCAAGGTCCGGAAAACACCGTCGTCGAATAGGTAGTTCTGATGAATGCTCTCGTTCGCGTGTGCTTCCGAGTGGAAATCCTTACACGAGGCGAGCGGCAGCAACTCCATCTTAAACGGCTTCTTAGCCGAGAGGACTTCGTACAAGATTGCCACAGTGTGCTCGCCATGGATCGCTGCGATTGTCTTCTTGATGACGACGTCGCCGATATCGTACACAAACTCCGGAAATAGATCGCGACGAAACTCTTTTAAGTATTGAAATCCACGCGGATGGACAGCTCCTGGATATTGGTTGGCGCTCAACTCGAACCGAGTGTCGTTCACGACCAACGTCTCTTCCAACTTCGATAGCACGACCATGCGGCCCACGGGAGGGCGCGTTGCCGCCACCAACACACCGTGATACCGTCGCGTGTTGGCGCCCGACACTGTAGCGCTGGAATAACCGCCCAACCCGTTTGTTTCAATCCATTCGAGGTTGCTAGAAAAATCGAAGTCTTTGAGTTGATGCTGCTTGAAAATCATTCGCCACTATTTTCTTGGTGGTTGGATCAGTTTCGCGACCAACCCGGTCCATCCAGTTTGATGGGTGGCACCCACACCCCGTCCGGTGTCGCCGTGAAAGTATTCGTAGAACAAGACGTGGTCGCGGAAGTGCGGATCTTTCTGAATCTTATCGCTGTCGCCAAATACCGGTCGCCGTCCTTTTGCATCTCGCTTAAAAATAGAGATCATCCGTTCCGACAAATCGGACGCGATTTCATTGAGAGTTCTCATGTTGCCGGAACCCGTTGGGTATTCTACGCGGAAGTCGTCGCCATAATAATGGTGGAATCGCTGGAGGGACTCGACCAACAAGTAATTGACCGGGAACCAAATAGGCCCACGCCAATTGGAATTGCCACCGAAAAGTTGGGTGTCACTTTCGCCAGGCGTGTATCGGACCACGAACTCCGAACCGTTCGCATAAAACCGATACGGTTCCTTGTCGTAAACTTTCGACAACGCTCTAATTCCGTAGTTCGACAGGAATTCGCTTTCGTCCAACATCCGCTTCAAGATGCGTTTCATCCGGTGGCCGCGAAGTAACGACAGCAAGTGCCGCTCGTTCTTTCCCTTCTCGCCCCACCGAGAAATCAGACCGGCGAGGTCGGGACGGTTTTTCAAGAACCACTCCAAACGCGTCGTGAACTCAGGCATCTTGTCGAAAATTTCTTGGTCCAACACCTCCACCGCGAACAGCGGAATCAAGCCCACCATGGAGCGGACTTTCATCTTTTGGCGTTGTCCGTCGGGTGTATGGAGGACATCATAGAAGAACTCGTCCTCTTCATCCCACAGGTTAATCCCTTCGTTGCCGATGTTGGCCATCGCACCCGCGATGTAAAGGAAGTGTTCAAAGAATTTAGTCGCTAGGCTTTGATAGGTCGGGTTGTCCTTTGCCAACTCCAAAGACATCCGAAGCATGTTGAGCGTAAACATCGCCATCCAACTCGTTCCATCCGACTGCTCGATGTAGCCTCCAGTGGGCAGCGCATTGCTTCGATCGAACACTCCTATGTTATCCATCCCCAAGAAACCACCTTGGAAGATGTTATTGCCATTGTAGTCCTTCTTGTTTACCCACCACGTGAAGTTGAGCAGCAGTTTGTGGAAGACTTCTTCCAAGAACGCCCGATCGCCCTTACCGCCTTGTAGCTTTTGATCGATTTTATAGATACGCCACGTGGCCCAACCATGTACGGGTGGATTCACATCGCCGAACGCCCATTCATACGCTGGCAGCTGGCCATTCGGATGCATGTACCATTCCTTCGTGAGAAGCAGCAATTGCTTTTTCGCAAACTCCGGGTCGATCATCGCGATCGGAATCGTATGGAAGGCCAGGTCCCATGCCGCATACCACGGGTATTCCCATTTGTCGGGCATCGAGATAATGTCGGCATTATTAAGGTGGGTCCAATCTGCATTCCGACCCCGCAGCCTTTCGGGAGGGGGAGGTGGTTGACCGGGATCGCCCTTCAACCATTTCGCCACGTCGTAGTAGTAGAATTGCTTCGTCCACATCATTCCAGCGAAAGCTTGGCGCTGGATGTTGCGTTTGTCTTCATCCGCGATTACGTGTTGTGCTTCCGCGTAGAACTCGTCTGCTTCGTGTTGGCGAGTCTCCAGAATTTTACTGAAATCACTGAAAGGCTGCGCTTCGAACTGGTTCATGAGTCTCAACCGGATCGTCTTCGACTTTCCACCACCCACTTTCAGCTTGTAGTAAGCCGTTCCCTTCGTTCCCTGGTGGGTATGGTTGATGGCACTCTCGTTTCCATGGATGAGGTAGTCGTTGAATCCATCCTTGGCCGTTCCCTCTTTCGGAAACTGATACAGCCTTTGCGTGTTGGTTTCGTTCTCACAAAAGAGAATGTCACACTTGCCTTCAGCAAAGCAATAGTATTGACCTAAGTCGCGGTGGTTGATGCGGATCGTGTGTTCATCGTCGCGGTACATGTCGGGCTTGTACGAGTCATACCCCCACGACCACGTGTTGCGAAACCAAAGTTGCGGCAAAAGGTGCAGTACCGCGTCCTCTTTCGCGCGGTTCGTTATTGTAATTTGGATCAGTACGTCTTCGGGACTGTTCTTTGCGTACTCGATCATCACATCGAAGTAGCGATCTTGGTCGAAAATGCCTGTGTCGATGAGTTCGTATTCCGGGTCTGTTTTCCGCCGGCGTTTGTTTTCGCGGACGAGGTCTTCGTAAGGAAATGCTTGTTGAGGATACTTGTACAGCATCTTCATGTAAGAATGCGTCGGCGTACTATCGAGGTAGTAGTACTGCTCCTTACAATCTTCGGCGTGATTGCCTTCATTCCCCGTGAGGCCAAAGAGTCGTTCCTTGATAATCGGATCGTTGCCGTTCCATAGCCCGACCGAGAAACACAAAATCTGGTTGTCATCACAGATACCGCCGATGCCTTCTTCGCCCCAGCGATAGGCCTTGCTTCGCGAAGCATCGTGCGATACATATTCCCATGCACTTCCGTAGGGACTATAATCTTCTCGCACCGTTCCCCATTGCCTTTCGGTGAGATAGGGGCCGAACTTGCGCCAGTTGGCGAGTTTATCTCGGTCCTCGATCAGTCGCTGTTTCTCGCGTGTTATCACGTTGTCGTTTTGGATCAGTCAGAATTTTTACCCGTTGTCTTCGAAGCCGGGATAGAGGAGCATGCCCCCGTCGACAAACAGCGTGATGCCGTTGACGTATTCGGAGTCGTCGGATGCGAGCCACACGGCAGCCCCGCCGATGTCTTCAGCCTCACCAATTCGCTTCGCTGGAATGAGTTTCAACAGACTATTGTACGCCTCGGGTGTTTGCCAGGCCGCGTGGTTGATAGGTGTACGGATGGCACCCGGGCCAATGCTGTTTACCCGAATCTTTTGTGGCGCGTATTCTTGTGCGATGGATTTCATGAGCATCATCACGCCACCTTTCGATGCCGAGTAGTTGGCATGCCCTGCCCACGGAATGACCTCGTGGACGGAACTCATACAGATGATTTTCCCGGCCGACTTACTTTTTGCGGGCACGACGCCACGTCGCAAGAACTCACGAATAGCTTCGCGTGCGCACAGGAACTGGCCCGTTAAGTTAATGTCGATGACGTGGTTCCATTCGGCCAATGTCATGTCATGAAAACGCGCGTCCTTTTGAAGGCCGGCGTTGGCTACCAAGATATCGACCGTTCCGAACCGTTGGATGGTGTCGCGGAACATCGCTTGGACTTCGTCTTCTTTGCTCACGTCGGCTTTGAACGTCACACCTTTGCCTCCCGCAGCTTGGATGTCGGCGAGGACCTTGTCGGCTTTCTCCGGACTAGAGGCATAGTTGACCACGACCGTGGCGCCTTCGGCAGCCATCGCTTTTGCCACCCCTGCTCCTATACCCGAACTCGCGCCGGTGATAATGGCCACTTGGCCTGAGAGTTTTTTCTTGTCGCTCATAGTTTCTTAATCTCTTCTAACCCACCGAGGGTAGAAAGTGAAATTAAGCATTTGCCGTCAAGAAACCGGATTTTTGTGACGTCTCTAATTAGACTTGGAAACGGCGTGGATGTCGCTCACCTCCAGCACCTTCTTTGCATAGCCCTTTTCAGTGACGTGAATCATGGCCCTTCCGATGTCGGCCACGGTGGAAACGGAATTCGGTGCGAAAAACTTGATGACCGGCAACAACCAACCCAAGTAGTTGTACATCTTCAATACATTCTTCTGCCCTTTCGACGCGATGATACCACCCGGGCGGAAGGCAAACACTTGCTTGAAGGGCAACTTCATTAGATCGTTTTCAGTCTTGCCCTTCACACGCGCCCAATGCAGGCGTCCCTGTTCCGTGCTGTCGGTACCCGCACCGGAAATGTAGCAGAAGGTCATACCCGGGTTGTGCGTTGCCAACAACGTAGCCATGTGCATGGTCAAAACATATGTCTTTTGGTAATACTCGTCTTTGTCCATACCGACCGACGACACACCGAGACAAAAGTAACAGGCATCATAACCCCTCAACTGTTCTTCGATCGGCGTCATATCAAAAAAATCTTTGTGCAAGACCTCCTTTAGCTTGGGATGGGTAACGCCACACGGGCGTCGGCCCACGACCAATACGTTTGTCACATGGTTATTCTGTAGACATTCGAGCAGCACGCCTTCACCGACCATACCGCTGGCCCCGGTCACGATAATTTTCACGAATTAGAATTTAGAGTTAAGAATTTACAGTTGGGACTCGGCCCAAGGGATGTTTGTTTATAAGGTGACTGGTTTCACTCTTGGTACGAGGAAATGCATGAGCGCCCACGCCAACAGGTAAGCCCCGCCACAAATGAAGAACATAATATAATATGCTGTTTCAATCTGTCCTATAGACCGGTAGTAGACAAACATGTTTCGTTGAACGAGCGCGGTGAGCAACATTCCGCCCAGTCCGCCGAACATGCCGCCAATTCCCGTTACGGATCCAACGGCGTACTTAGGAAACATGTCGGATACGGTCGTAAAATTATTGGCACTCCACGCCTGATGTGCGGACGTAGCAATGCCGATCACCAACACGGCAATCCACATGTTGTAGCTTCCGAGGATCTGCGCAAATACAATGGGCGTCACGGCGAGTGCATAGAACAACATCGACGTCTTTCTTGCTTTGAACACCGACCAACCGCCTTGGATAAACTTGAGCGGAAGCCAACCTCCAAAAACACTGCCGACAGTGGAGATCAAGAAAACCACGGCCACGGGGAGCGACACGGTCGTACCTTGCAATCCGTACTGGCTTTTCAAAAAATCTGGCAACCAAAACAGGTAAAACCACCATACTGGGTCGGTAAGAAACTTGCTGAGAGCGAAGGCCCATGTTTGGGGAAACTTAAGCAACTTCCACCACGACACTTTGGGCTGCTCCTCTTTTGCAGGAGGTGTATCCACATCGCTGTGAATGTAGTCGAACTCTTCTTTCGAAAGTTTCTTGTGACGCGACGGAATGTCGTACATGAATGCCCACAAGATCAGCCAGATCAGTCCAAACGAACCGGTTATGATGAAAGCCCATTTCCAACCCCAAGCTTCGGCGATGAACGGTACCGTTAACGGCGCGATGATGGCTCCGATGTTCGTACCTGAATTGAAAATGCCCGTCGCCAACGCACGCTCCTTTTTTGGAAACCATTCGGCGGTAGACTTGATGGCTGCAGGGAAGTTGCCAGACTCGGTGACACCCAGCGCACCGCGTACCACGATAAACCCCAGCGTACTGCTGACCAGGGCGTGGGCCACGGCTGCGAAGCTCCACAGGAGCGTAGCGAGGAAATACCCGATCTTCGTTCCCAACTTATCGATCAAGCGTCCGGCGAAGAGCATCCCAAGCGCATACATCAGTTTGAAAGCAACTTCGATGTCGGCATAATCCGCGTCGGTCCAAGAAAATTCGGTCGTCAGCTCGTCTTTGAGGAGACTGATCACAGAACGGTCCAAATAGTTAACCGTGGTGGCAAAGAATACCAACGCGCAAATGGTCCAACGAAAGTTTCCGACATTCTTGGTTTCAGTCATGCTGATCAGTTGGAGTCTCGGATTTGTTTAATGAAAGTGATTGCGTCTCGCACCTTGTGCTTTAAGGTATGCCAATCTTTTTTAGCAAGGATGTCTTTTGTGATGAGTTGCGAACCCAATCCGGCGCATACGATCCCCGCGTTGAACCAATCGGATAGACTTTTGTAGGTGGGTTCAATTCCACCGGTGGCCATCAATTGCAAGTCGGGGACCACGGGGAGTACCGACGACACGAATCCGGGGCCCAGCACGGATGCCGGAAATATCTTGATGATATCGGCGCCTGCGAGTTTGGCGTTGACCAACTCGGTGATGGTTGCGGCGCCGGGTATCCAGAGTTTCTCGTGCTTCTTACAGACCTCACCCATTTCGGGTCGAAGCACTGGCGACACGATAAAGTGCGCACCCGCCTTGATATACTTCTCCGTTGTTTTTGGATCGAGGATCGTGCCGATGCCGATGATGAGGCCTGGATACTTTTCGGCGTGCTTCAGCAGGTCCTTGAATACTTCGAAAGCATTGGGTCCTCGGTTCGTGAATTCGATCGCGCGGACTCCGCCTTCATAAGAAACATCGACAATGGCTCGGGCCACGTCTTTGTCGCCATGGTAAAACATGGGTGCCATCCCGGTCGTCTTGAGGGTCGAGATGATCTGGGCATTGGAAAACGTCATGGTTTATCTAAGTAGTTTACCGACATTCTCATCACGTACGAGCGCTTCCACCTCTTTCACTGTCACCAAGTTCACATCTTCTTCCACGCTGTGCTTCAACACTCCGGCCGCCACGGCAAATTCCAGAGAGGCCTGATCCGACATTTCATTCATCAACCCATAAATCAGTCCTGCCATAAACGCATCGCCAGCGCCTACGCGGTCCACGATGTGGGTGAGGTCGTATTTCTTTGAGTGTAAAATCTTTTGACCATCGAAGAGCATGCCGGACAACTTATTATGCGAAGAGCTAATGGATTCACGGTCGGTGTTCACGACTTTCTTCACAGAGGGGCATGCTTTCATCAATAGGTTACAACTGTCTTCAAAGCTCCGGCCTTTCTCGCCGGTACAGTTTTCAATGTCGACGCTGCCACCCACCACGATATTGGTTCCATTGATGAGGGCGGGCATGATCTGTTGGGCGTTCTTGCCGTATTGCCATAGGTTCCGGCGGTAGTTGATGTCGCCAGAGACGGCGAGTCCGAGTCGTTGGGCTGCCTCGACGGCTTCGAGACATACGTCTGCGGCCCCTTGCGAAATGGCGGGCGTGATGCCCGACCAGTGGAACCAAGCGGCATCTTCGAATATCTCATCCCACGGTACGGACCCGCGACGGATGTTAGCGAACGACGAGTTGAAGCGGTCGTAGACGATGCGTGAAGCGCGTTGCATGGCACCGTTTTCCAGGAAGTAGACGCCCATGCGGTGCGGCGTGTACTGGATATGTTTTGTGTCGACGCCGAATTTTCTCAGGTGTTGGGTCGCGGCGGTGCCGAGGTCGTTCTCTGGAAAGGCGGTGATGTGCTCGGTGGGAACGCCAAAGAGGGCGAGTGAGATAGCGACGTTTGCTTCGGACCCGCCGTAGGCCACGTCGAAGGAGCGCGATTGTGTGAGCCGTTCGTGACCGGGTGACGAGAGGCGGAGCATGATTTCACCGAGTGTGACTACTTTCTTCATAGTATGATGGAAAGGGAAGCTATGAATAAAATTTTGGGCTGTGAACGGGTTGTGATGTGTGGCTATATTTTATTTGTGCAACAACATTTCGTTACATACATTGCGCAATCGATTGCGCGCAAGGTAGCTATTTTCAGCATATGGCCAGTAAATTCCTCAAAATTCACCCCGCCGACAACGTATACGTCGCACTCACCGACTTAAAAGCCGGCGAGAAAATTTCAGACAACGGTACATCACTCACCCTCGTCGACAACGTACCCGCCAAACACAAATTCCTCGAACGTGCCCTCAACACCAACGATGAAATCGTCATGTATGGCGGCATCGTCGGCAAAGCCACCCAACCCATTCCCGCAGGTGGCGCCATCGGAACCCACAACGTCAAACATAAGTCGAGTCCCTATACCTCGAAACAAAAAAACTACAGCTGGACGGCACCCGACGTCACCAAATGGAAGTCCAGGACATTCCTCGGATACCACCGCGCCGATGGTCAAGTAGGAACCGCGAACTACTGGCTCGTCGTTCCCCTCGTCTTCTGCGAAAACAGAAACGTCGATGTCTTGCGCCAAGCATTCATCGATGAACTGGGATTCTCAAAACCGAACGTGTACCAAGACTACGTGCACGACTTGGTCCAACAACTGAAGGAAAACAATGGCTCCATTGCCACCTTGCCCGCGCGTAGTGCTCCAGCCAAGCGCGAACGCATTTTCAAGAACATCGATGGGATCAAGTTCCTGAACCACCAGGGAGGCTGCGGCGGCACACGCCAAGATTCTGAAACACTTTGTGCACTCATCGCGGGATACATCCACAACCCCAACGTCGCCGGTGCAACCATCCTAAGCCTGGGTTGTCAGAATGCCCAAATCGAATCTCTGCAGAAACGTTGGAAACAACTCGACCCGACAGGATCGAAGCCTGTCATCATCTTGGATCAACAACAGTCGGGAACTGAACAAGAGATGCTCACCACAGCTATTCAAAAGACATTCCTAGGCCTTGTTGAAGCCAACAAAGTTGAACGCAAGCCCGCCCCGCTGAGCAAGCTGGTCGTGGGTTTGAAATGTGGCGGCTCCGATGGGTTCTCCGGAATTTCTGCCAACCCCGCCATCGGCCATACCTCCGATCTGCTGGTCGCGTTGGGTGGCAGCACCATCTTGTCTGAGTTCCCCGAACTCTGCGGCGTTGAACAAAACCTGATCGATCGTTGTGAGGAAGCCGCCGCCGGTGACTTGTTCATTCAACTGATGAAGACTTATTCGAGCGCTGCTGAAGCAGTAGGTTCTGGCTTCGACATGAACCCTTCGCCTGGCAACATCAAAGACGGATTGATTACCGACGCGATGAAGTCGGCCGGCGCAGCGAAGAAAGGTGGCACCGCGCCCGTGGCCGATGTGCTTCAATACGCCGAGTACATCAAAAAGCCGGGACTTAACTTGCTATGCACCCCCGGCAACGATGTGGAAAGCACGACGGGAACGACAGGCTCTGGCGCTCAGATCATTCTCTTTACCACAGGACTGGGAACACCCACGGGCAATCCAGTCAGCCAGGTGATTAAGTTGTCGACCAATACCAAACTCGCACAAAGGATGCCCGACATCATCGACTTCAACACGGGGGATATTATTTCGGGTGAGAAAACAATCGAACAGACCGGCGAAGAAATTCTCGAATTTATCATCGACGTGGCCAGCGGAAAAACCCACGCCAAAGCCGTGGAACTGGGACAAGATGATTTTATTCCGTGGAAGAGAGGAGTCTCTTTATAGAATTCAGATTGAAGAATTGAGAATTAGGAACTTGTGGAGGTCAACCCTTTGCCCGAGTCAAGCCGTCTGGTCATAAACTAAGAGCCGATTTCTTGTCCCAACCAACCACCAACCACCATCCACCACCAACCATCCACCACCAACCATCATCCATCAACCATCCACCACCAACCACCCACCACCAACCATCACTTACCCAACTCCACCGTTAGGTACAACAGAGACCCCAACCCTTTGTAGTCGTTGATTCGTCGTTCGGTGGACACGTAGTAGTCAAGGTCGCCTTTCGATACTTTTGGATTGAGTGTTCCAATTTTCACTGTTCCATCCAGGTAAATACGACCTTGGTCGTCGAAGAATAGGTATTCTTTCTTCAGTGTCTCGAATGTCTTGTTGGCAGCGTCTAAGTAGGTCTTGTCCAAGATTCCTTTCCTGTACCCTTTTGCAAAGGCGTATGCAAACATGGCCGACGCCGACGTCTCGAACCAGTTGCGTGGCTCGTAGCTTTTGTTCGTGACTTGGTACCAGAGGCCGGACTTTGCGTCTTGATACTTCAGGACCGATCGAGTCAATTCGCGGAAGAGCATACCCAGTTCCTTGCGGTCGGGGCTTTCGAGTGGCACGTAGTCGATGCACTCGAGCAACGACATCAGGTACCACCCAATTCCACGGCTCCAAAATTCTGGTGAGGTACCCGTTTCTTCGTTGGCCCAGACATCATTCAAAGACTCGTCCCACCCATGATAGAGCAAGCCCGTTTTGGGGTCTCCGTTATACTGGTGGACCAAGCGAATTTGGCGCATCGACTCCTGAAACAGCGCTGGCTCTTTCATCATGCTCGCGTATTGCATCATGAACACGTCGGCCATGTAGATTCCATCGAGCCACATCTGGTAAGGGTAGGCTTGCTTGTGCCAATAGCCCCCGTCGGACGTGCGGGGTTGATATTGAAGTTGTGCTTTTAAGTGCTCAGCTGCTCCCTTGTATCGACTGTCGCGGGTGACGTCATAGAGCGACAGGAACAACCGACCGGGGAGGAGATCGTCGAGGCGATATTCGGCGACATTGTAAAACTTAGAATTCAACGTGCCGTGGGAATCGATAAATCGATCGGCCCACCTACGCATGTAAAGCAAGTATTCCGGTTTGTGTTGTTGTTGCCAGCGGACGAACATGGCGTTGAGGAAATAGGCATACTCATAACTATAGTTGCCGGGAGCGTAGATGGGCAGCGTAGCTGGGTCGGGGTAGAGTGACAGTGTCGATTCAATAATCCGGTCCGTCCAATTTTCGACGCGGTTTCCTTTTGCTTGGTAGGCAGACCACCCTCGCAGGTAGGTGACGTTGAGTTTGGTATCCTGGAGCACGTCCGCTTCCGCGGGATGGGGGCGTGGTTGGTCTGTTGGGATGAGGGCCAACGCATATTGGGGCTCGTCGGAGTCGAATGTGATATTAAGTTTGACAAAAATTCGACCCGCCTGTTGGACCCAAGTTTTCTCGAGGCGGCGGCCGAAGTTTTGGTTGACAACATCGAAGTCACGTCCTGCGTTGATTGCGCCGTGTTCGACTAGGAGTTGCGCGTCGAGGTAGACGATCTTTTGTTCGTTGGCACGAGGGTTTTGTCGCGTGACGACGACCAATCCTTTTTCCGGGGTTTGCGCCCAGCAGGAAAATCCGAGGAGTAGTGCGAGTAGAGTGAATAGACGCTTCATGTTCACGTGTCACTGGCGCGACGACCGAACGGGCCAATTCGCGTGCCAAGTTACGCGATGGAGTTGGATTGTTAATGGGTTTATGGCATTCTCAAGCCACTGGGAAAAGAATAAAGGACGTCCAGAAGTTATCCATCTTAGAAAAGATAGTATGTCAGTGCGAAGGCGAGACAATTACACCGTTAAATGGGCAGAGTCGTTGATAGATTTATTAATAGACTAGAAAAGTTTGATCTTAGTCATTCTTGGTAATTACTTCATTTAACACATGAAAGCAACCCAGAGGGGTTCTTCTCTTCCGTTCCAAACCATATTGCTATGCCAATTGTGTAGCCAGTACTACCAGTACTATCTGACTTCCCCTGTGCATTTCCAATAGAGGATCCTAGGGATACGGTTTGGTGCTTAGTCACGGCGACGTTCACCATATACTTATAAGCGATGATGATATCGCCTGTTCGAATAATGACATTGTACAGACCATCTGAGGTTTTCACAACATTGACTACCTGTCCCTGTAGTGAAGCTCTGACATTGCCATCTAAAAACGATAAAATTCGAGTACCGCGGACCGGATCTGAACGAAAAAAAATACTAGTGTCGCGAAGAGACAGTTGGCCATCCTCTAACGGACACAAGAACTCTTGGCCATTACAGCGTGTGATCAGCCCAATGCATAGAAGAACCGCCAAGAGTAAAAACGTTTTCTTCATTTTTTGTTCGAGTCCAATAGCTCTTGCTCCATCATTCCTGTTTCCCACTTGGCCTGCTTTTCGTGTTTTGACAATCCGGAGGAGTGACCATGAGCACAAAAATCTTCAACGTGTCCCCAATACTCAAAGTAAATTCATCAGCGCTAGCATAAATCAAACCTTCGCCTTGACGGGAAAGCACATTTCCCCCTCCATCATACTTTATTTCAAAACGAACGTGCTCATCGAAATCAAGGCAAAAATATCGCCGCAGTTTCCCATTGCGATAGTAGTCATAGGCTTCCCCTCTGACCTTACCTTTGAACTACCTTACTTTCGTTTCTAGCGCACCATTTTCATATCGCCACTCAGCAGGCCCCGTTTTTATTCCTTCAGTGTAGTTTACAATCGACTGAATAGTCCCGTTCTCGTAATAAGATATCTCCTTTCCGTCTTCAACATTATTTCGAAAGTTTAATTCAATCTCAGTTTTTCCGTTCGGATAGTATTTCCTGAAGTAACCTTCAGCTATTGTTTCATTAACGAACTCTTGTTCAGTCCTCAGTTTGCCATCTGGATAGAATTCCCTTTTTACTACCGATCCCCCAGATTTCTGTTTAAAATCGCTGCATTCACTTAAGAAACAAGTCAAGATGAACAACATGAAGGAAATTGGCCGCATAACTCTATGGTTTAGCTTGTTTGTTTGCACTTCTAAGTTAACCCAACTTTCAGATTAAGTCGTAACTAGTTCATCTTACATGACGGATGCGCAAGATGATAATCTCCTTCTCCGTTACTTTGTAAGATCCGATAAGCTGTCAACAGGCTTTAAAATCTCTTCGCGAATCCTGTAACTCTAAATCCTTGGTGAAATTCCCTAGTAAAGTCCTTCATTCGCGTCTATCGGTGTTAAAACACTCGCCAAGACACACGCAAAATGTACAATCGATTGCACCCATCACTTTTTCCGTGACTGCCACGCGAATTTTCCACAAAAGCCCATTTTTGAAGTCAAATTAAAGGCTCATTCGGGATCTATCCCGCCCTGTCCTGCCCGAAGTCAGCCCGTCCATTCAAAAAATAACTATTCTTGCGCAACCGATTACGCAAAGGGTTTTGCATATTTATCTCCCATGAGCACCGCCTCCCGCTACGCCCTCCATCCTACCCAATTCCCCGCGCTGAACACCGCCGCGATCCGAGACCACTTCCTCATCACCAACATATTCGTACGCGGCTCCATTCAGTATACCTACTCGCACTACGACCGTCTCATCATCGGCGGCGCAATGCCCTCCGCCCACGAACTGAAACTGTCAACCTTCCCAGAACTTAAGGCCGCATTCTTCTTGGAACGTCGCGAGCTCGGCATCATCAACGTGGGAGCCCCCGGAAAGGTCGTTGCCGATGGCGTCGCCTACACGCTACACCACAAGGACGCCTTATACCTCGGTCGTGGAGTAAAAGATGTCACCTTCGAGTCAAACCCAGAAGGCCAATCATTCTTCTACTTCAACTCGGCGCCCGCGCACACCACCCATCCAAACCGGAAGATAACCTTACAAGAAGCCGAGTCCGTCGAAACCGGATCCGCCGCAACGTCCAACCATCGCATCATTCGGAAACTGCTGGTGAACAGTGTGCTCGCGACGTGCCAACTGCAAATGGGGCTCACAGAGTTACAGCCCGGTAGCGTGTGGAACACCATGCCCCCACACGTGCACTCACGCAGAATGGAATCGTACTTCTACTTCGAGATTCCAGATGGCCACGCGGTCTGTCACCTGATGGGGCCTGCCCAAGAGACGCGGGCACTCTGGGTTCGCAACCACCAAGCCGTTATCAGTCCTCCGTGGTCCATTCACTCAGGCGCGGGTACGGCCAACTATTCATTCATCTGGGGAATGGCCGGCGAAAACCTCGACTATGGCGACATGGATGCCATAACCATCAACGAGCTAAAATGAAGTTGTTCGACCTAACCGGCAAAAGAGCCTTGATCACAGGTGGAACTCATGGTCTGGGGATGGCCATGGCGCGAGGTCTAGCGGAAGCGGGCGCCACGCTCTTGATTAACGGGCACTCGCCTGAACGACTCGACGAAGCAATCAAACACTATCGAAAAGCAGGCTTCCGCGCAGAAGGTTTTCTTTTTGACGTGACCAAAGAACAAGACGTTGTCGCGTCCATCGAGCGCATCGAAGAGAGCGGCCCAATCGACATCTTAATCAACAATGCCGCAATCATCAAGCGGACACCGGCACTCGATATGGCGACGAGCGATTTTCAGGAGGTCGTCGACGTGAACTTGGTCGCGCCGTTTCGCGTGGCCCGAACGGTTGCCCGTGGCATGGTCGCCCGCCAACAAGGAAAGATCATCAACATGTGTTCTATGATGAGCGAGTTGGGTCGAAATACGGTGTCGGCTTACGCTGCCGCCAAGGGAGGATTGAAGATGTTGACGCGGAACCTCGCCACGGAATGGGCGAAACACAATATCCAGGTGAACGCCATTGGACCAGGTTATTTCGCCACGGAACAAACGGCCCCCATTCGCGTCGGTGGGCATCCCTTTAACGAATTTATCCTACAGCGCACGCCCGCCGGCCGTTGGGGAAACCCCGACGATTTAATGGGAACGGTGGTGTATTTGTCGTCCGCAGCAAGCAACTTTGTAAACGGGCAGGTGATCTACGTCGACGGCGGCATTTTGGCAACGATCGGGAAACCTTCGAATGAAAATTGAACGTGCAATGAAGAGAGAGAAAACCACCATTCACGACATTGCGCGGAAGCTTAACATCACCGCCTCCACGGTTTCGCGCGCGTTGAAAGACCACCCAAGGATTTCAGCTGAAACGAAGAAAGCAGTTCAAAAACTTGCCGAGAAACTCAACTACCAACCCAATCACATCGCGGCAGCTTTACGCAACGGGCGGAGTAACATCATCGGAATCATCGTTCCATCCGTCGATCGAAGCTTCTTCTCATCGGTGGTTCGCGGCATTGAAGAAATCGCCAATAAGTCGCGCTACAATGTGATGATTTGCCAGAGCTACGACAACTACGAAAAGGAAGTTCAGACGGTGAATGCGTTGCTCAATGCACAAGTCGACGGGATCATCGCGTCCTTCGCCAAGGAAACCGACGACTTCAGCCATTTCCTCAAGGTGAAGGAGAAAGGCATCCCGCTGGTGATGTTTGATCGTTCGAATAGCGACTTGGAGGTGAGTCACGTCGTGATCGACGACTATCTCGGTTCCTACAAGGCGGTCGAACATTTGATTCAACAAGGTTGCAAACGCATTGCTCATTTTACGAACATTAAGAAAATAAGCATCTACAAGGATCGCCTGCGTGGGTATCGCGAAGCGCTGGAAGCTAACGGAATACGATTCGACGAAAGTCTCGTCGTCGAGAGTAACCTTCAATTAGAAGACGGGCGCGCGTGCATGGAAAAATTGCTGACCCTCCCCGTTCTACCTGACGCCGTGTTCTCGGCAAGTGCGTTAGGCGCGTTGGGCGCGATGCAAGTACTGAAAGAAAGGAACCTTCGAATTCCGGAAGACGTAGCCCTCGTGGCATTCAGCAACGAACAGTTCACCTACTGCACCGAGCCCACATTAACGGCTGTCGACCAACACAGCATGCGGATGGGCAACGCCGCCGCCGAAATTTTCCTCGAAGAAATTAGCAAGGGACACTTGAAGTTTATTCCGCAAAAGATCGTCCTCAAACCCGAGCTGATTGTTCGACAATCGTCTCTCAAAAAGAAATAGACTTGAACTCCAACACACCGAAATTGACACCCTCATTTATTACCGAAGACTTTCTACTCGAAAATACTTTCGCACGGCGGCTGTACCATGGGTACGCTTCTAAGATGCCGATCATCGACTACCACTGCCACCTTTCGCCGCATGACATCGCCGTCAACCGTCAGTTCGACAACCTCACCAGTGTGTGGCTTGCCGGCGACCACTACAAGTGGCGGGCCATGCGAACTTTGGGCGTTCAAGAAAAGTTTATCACCGGTAACGGTACCGACGAGGAGAAGTTCCAACAGTGGGCGTACACCGTACCCTACACGATGCGCAACCCGCTGTATCATTGGACGCACCTGGAATTGAAGCGGTACTTTGGTGTGGAAGAGCTGTTGAAACCCGAAAGCGCCCAAGGTATTTATCGAAAGGCTAACGATTTGCTTGCAACGCCAAGCTTTTTCACGCGGGGGTTGCTGGAACGTATGAATGTAGTGACGGTATGCACCACTGACGACCCCATCGATTCGCTGGAGTATCACCAAGCCGCGAAGAAGGAAGGTTATAAGATCGGGCTGTTCCCGGCATTCCGACCCGATAAAGCTTATGCCATCGAACAACCCGCGACCTACCAAGCATATATTGGAAAACTCTCGAGCGTCAGTGGAGTGGAGATTAAAACATATGACGACTTGGTTTTAGCCCTCGACCGTCGTGCCCAATATTTCCACGACAACGGTGGACGTCTTTCCGATCACGGTCTCGAGTCCCTTTACTTTGAAGAAGACAGTCCACACCGACCCGACCACATCTTCCAAGAAGTGATGGGAGGAAAAACAGTCGATGCTCGAAAGGTGCAAACTTTCAAGTATTACTTGTTGGTGGATCTTTGTAAGCTATACCACAAGCGCGGGTGGACACAACAGTTCCACCTCGGCGCCGTGCGCAACACGAACGCCCGCATGCTGCGCGAACTGGGACCCGACACCGGCTTCGACTCGATTGGCGACTACTTGCAGGCGTCGGCGATGGCCAAGTTCCTGAATCAACTCGACAACACGAACCAACTCGCAAAAACGGTTCTATACAACCTCAACCCTGCCGAAAACGAAGTAATGGCCACGATGATCGGAAACTTCAACGATGGCTCCGTGCGCGGCAAAATGCAGTTTGGGTCGGCATGGTGGTTCCTCGACCAAAAAGACGGTATGGAAAAGCAACTCAATACGCTTTCAAATATGGGATTGCTTAGCTGCTTCATCGGTATGTTGACTGACAGCCGTAGCTTTCTGTCGTTCCCAAGACATGAATACTTCAGACGTATCCTGTGCAATTTGATCGGCCGCGACGTAGAACGGGGCGAATTGCCTGCCGACGAGAAATGGTTGGGTCAGTTGGTGAGCGATGTTTGCTACCACAACGCCAAGAACTATTTCAACTTCAACTCGTGAATCGGAATTCAACATGCACCCAGCGCTCAACAGAAAAACTGTTCGCACACAACCTCTTCCGATCAAAGTAGTCCAGTTCGGTGAAGGCAATTTCCTTCGCGCTTTCTGCGATTGGATGATCGACGTAATGAATGAGCGTGCGGACTTCGGCGGAAACGTGGTCGTTGTTCAACCCATTCGGCAAGGAATGGGTGACGCATTAAACGCACAAGACGGTCTCTATCATGTGGTGCTCAACGGCATGCAACAAGGCAAGCCGATAAGCGAAGACCGTTTGCTTCAATGCGTAGAACGAGTGGTGAACCCTTACTCAAACTTGGATGCCTTCCTCGCCCTCGCCGATTTGCCAGAGCTTCAATTTGTCTTTAGCAACACGACGGAAGCGGGCATTGCTTACCACGACCAAGACACCACACCCGACGTACTAGCCGAAAGTTTCCCCGGAAAGTTGACCATGTTCCTCTATCGGCGGTGGAAAACGTTTCATGGAGCGCCTGAAAAAGGACTGGCCGTGATTCCGTGCGAACTGATCGACAAAAATGGCAGTCAACTTCGTTCGGTCGTTGAACGGTATATTGACCAATGGCAACTCCCGACTGGCTTCAGAAGTTGGGTCCGTGACCACATTCATTTTTGTAACACGCTGGTCGATCGAATTGTCCCAGGTTTCCCCAAAGAAAACATCAAAGACATACAAGCACGGGTTGGCTTCGATGACCAACTTGTGGTAATGGCGGAGCCCTTTCACTTATGGGTGATCGAAGCACCTATTTCCGTACAGCAGAAACTACCGTTCGAACGTGCCAGTCTAAAAGTAAAGTTCGTACCGGATATCACGCCGTATCGAACTCGAAAAGTGCGGATACTCAATGGTGCCCACACGGCAATGGTGCCTGTCGCGTATCTCAAAGGGTTTAGGACGGTACGCGAATCTGTCATTGATGTGGGGGTTGGTCGTTGGCTTTCCGACACTTTGGCGGAAGAAATCATCCCTACGCTAGATTTACCGCGCGCAGAACTCGAACAATTTGCCAGCGAGGTAATCGAACGGTTCAGTAACCCGTACATCAAGCACGAACTTGCCAGCATCGCCCTAAACTCTATTTCGAAATACAAGGTGCGCGTGCTTCCGTCGGTCTTGGCATTTATAGAAATGAAAAAGCTGGTACCCAAACGGTTGTTGTATTCGCTGGCGACGCTGATTCGTTTCTACCAAGGAACTTGGCATGGTGAAAAACTTCCCGTAAACGATACTCCGGATGTGCTCGCATTCTTTGAGCAAGTTTGGAAGGGTCCCCAAAACGATGTCGCGAAGAAGGTCTTGGCGAATACATCCTTTTGGGGACTGGACCTCAATACCGTTGCCGGTGTGACGGATTATGTGTCGAGCGAGCTTGCCGCCCTAGAGCTACAGGCTAGTGTTTCACCAAGAAGGTGAGCACGGGCCGCTGGGCATGGCTCACCACTTCCTCTGCCACACTTCCGGCAATCACATGGGCAAACCCCGTGCGTCCGTGCGTAGCCATGGCGATCAGGTCGGCATCAATGCTGTCGGCAAACCGAATAACACCCTCCTCCACTTGCATGTCGTTATACACGTTGATGGTATAGTTTTTCAATCCCAGTTTCTTCGCGAAACGCGCCATGTAGTCTTTTACCGCGTAGTCGCGCTGAAAATCGCCGGGCGTATTGATCCGCACTAGGTGTATCGTCGAATTATATAATTGCTGCGTCCGCTTGACGATGCGCGAGAACACCTCCTCGTCTTTATCCATCGCTGTTGCGTAGACAATATTCTTAAAATCCTTGGTAGCAGGTTGTTTGTTAACGGTGAGCACCGGGCATCGAGATAAGCGAACGACTTTTTCGGTGTTCGTGCCAATGAGCATTTCTTCCAGCTTGGTGTGACCTGCAGTACCCATCACCACCAAGTCAAACTTGTGTTCATCGAGCATGGCACGGATGGCATGAAAGGGATTCCCCACACGAAGGAAACCGTCTGCGTTCACATCGGAGAAAGAAGGATCCATCACAGCCTTTTCGAGTTGCTTGCGTGCCTTCTGAAGCATCTTCAAGTTAAAGAGCTTGTCCTCCACGTCGTCGAAAGAGACTTCGCCCTCAACGTTGAACGAACCGCCGCTCACCTCTTCCACCACGTGGAGCAACACCAAATCGGCGCCAGAACGTCGCGCAATGTCGGCAGCTGCCTTCGTGGCAATTTGGGCATTCTTAGAAAAGTCAGTTGGAACAAGAATCTTCTTCATATGCATCTAGATTTTATCGTGGTAAGTAAATTTACACAAAATCACGACCACCGCATGATTCAACCCGCCACTGCCTCAGACCTTAGCGCTATTGCTCAACTTGTCAACTCAGCTTATCGAGGTGAGCATTCACGCAAAGGTTGGACAACCGAAACCGACTTGATCGATGGAAATCGGATCGACGCGGAAGCGCTTGAAGAATTGTCGGTTCGCCCTGACACCACTATTCTCAAGTTCGAACGCGATGGGCGAATCGTTGGGTGCGTGGAACTTCAAAAGAACGGTCACCGATTGTACGTCGGCATGCTGTCGGTAGAACCTTCGATCCAAGGTGGGGGAATCGGCAAGCAACTGTTGGCGGCTGCCGAAGATGAGGCCCATCGGCTGGGCTGTAGCCACACTTTCATGACGGTTATTTCCGTTCGGAGAGAGTTATTGGCTTGGTACCTTCGACATGGTTATGTCGATACCGGGGAACGCATCCCCTTTCATCACAACGATGTGAGGTTTGGCATTCCCAGGCAGGCCCTAGAGCTTGCAGTGTTAGAAAAATTCCTCAAAAAAAAGAACTAGCCCGTGCAACGGATGGCTATGTGCTCGGTCTTTACCCCCAAAATCAACAGCCATGAAAATACGCCTAGCCGCGCTGAGTGCCATCGCACTCTTCGTTCTCATCACCCCTTCCTTCGCGCAAAACACCATCAGCAAATCGTTTACCGGTGTCAATAAGGTGGAACTCTCCACTGGCTCTGGTAATTGCGAAATCAAGAAAGGTACCGGCAATGCCGTGCTCGTGGAAATCAAACACACCTACGGTGAAGACTATTCACCACGCTTTAGCCAAGTTGGGTCGATGCTCGTCGTGGAAGAGAGTAATCGGAACAATCACGACCACGGACAATCGTGGTGGACAGTGACCCTTCCAGAGGGCGTAGCAGTGGAATACTCGACCGGTTCTGGCAACTTTTCTGCCGCGGGAATTTCTAGCGACATGAAGATTCGATCCGGCTCCGGGAACCTGGCGTTTGCCGATCTAAAGGGAGCCATTCGAGCCACCACCGGGTCTGGCGATGTGGAAGTCACTGGCTATGTTGGTGAAGGAAGTTTCAGTACTGGAAGTGGTGATATTTCCGTGTCGAGAGCCGATGGCGAACTCAGTTTAACGTGCGGCTCAGGAGATATTGAGGTCGATGATTCGAAAGCCGCGATCAAAGCAACGACGGGCAGTGGAGACATTGCTGCTACTAAGTTGATCGTGAAAGGGTCGAGTAAATTCACCACCGGCAGTGGACGGGCCCGCGTAAGCCTTGCCGCCACAGCAACCTTCGATATTAGCATTACATCTGGTTCCGGCGATGCCGAGTTGATATACAATGGGAATGAAATCGTTGGAGAAATCGTGATGCGTGCAAGCAAAAGACACGGCAATATCTCCGCTCCATTTGAATTTGACAGTGTTGAAGAAGACGATCGCAACGGCGACAACGCGACGGTGGTGAAGACAGTCGTGAAAGGGAAAGGGACAAACCGAATCTCCATCTCGACTGGTTCCGGCGACGCGGTCCTGAAAAAATAACTTCTTGATTCTACCGAGCGGCCAACAACAACCCAATGCCAAACGTGAGCACGAACAACAACGTGCTCACGGCCATTTGACGCAACCACGGGTCAAGTTGTTCAGAGGGTAGTTTCGAGACCGCGAGACCATTGCGGGCCATCAGTCCCACGACCGGGACAAAAAGAAACTGCCACGGCGATTGATAGTGCAGCAGTGTATACGCGAAGGCAGAAACAAAGCCTGCAATTAGCAGCACCCAGTGGTACACGATTGCTTTTTCCTTACCAATGCGCACGGGAATCGAGTACTTGCCGGCTTCCCGGTCCGACTCGATATCGCGGATGTTGTTGATGTTCAAAACGGCGATGGAGAAAAACCCGCAGCACAAAGCGGGGAATACTTCCGCCCAAGTTACCTCACGCGTGAATAGATAGAGCGATCCCATCACGCCCACCAACCCAAAGAAGATTAACACCGACAGGTCGCCAAGCCCCGCGTATCCATAGGGTTTTCGACCCACGGTGTAAGCAATCGCTGCGGCAATGCAAAGCAGACCTAAGGCAAAGAAGAAAAGCAGCGCACTCCAGTCCAAACCGAAAGCGAGGAGCAACAGTCCTATGCCACTGACCAACGAGAGAATGGTCAACACGATCACGGCCGTTTTCATTTGCTTGGCGCTGATGGCACCCGATTGTACGGCGCGCTGCGGACCTTTCCGTCCAGCATGGTCGGCGCCATTCATTGAATCGCCGTAGTCATTAGCGAGGTTCGAAAGCACCTGCAGGAAGATTGTTGTGAGGCAACACAGCAAGAAGATGGAGCCGTTGAATCGACCGTTAGCGGCAGCTAAAAACCCGGCCATGCCAATACACGAAAGTGAAAGCGGGAGTGTCCTGAGCCGAAACGCTGAAAGCCAAGCATTCATACGGAGACGTTCACTTCATCAATTGGTCGACAGAATACTTTCCGGGTCCTGTGACAAAGATCGCAACACATCCCGTCAAGATAAAGATTGGGACTTCGTTCTGACGCAACGTGTCGTTGGCGTGCACTACGAAGATCACGACGCCCATGGTGATCATCATGGGTATCAACGCGAGTCTGGTAAAAAGACCTATCATCACTAGCACCGAGCAAAACACCTCTGCACCGATCACCAAGACGAGTGAAGCAGTGCTGCCGATACCGATGGGGTCCCGAAAATCGCCGACCCATCGACCAAAGTCGCGCAGTTTGGGCCAGCCGTGTAGCAACAGGACACCTGCCGTTGCCACTCGAAAGAGAAGTATACCCAAATCGACAGAGTACGGCTTTGCCGCAAGCAGTTTCTTCAGCATGAGCGATTAGGAAGAATGAATCTTGTCCAAGATAGCCCGATCAAGCGGTTGCACGCTCGAATTGAAGAACGTTACTTCCGAACCATCTTCGTTGACGAGGTATTTGGCAAAGTTCCAATCGGGTTTGTGGCCAGTTTTAGATTGCAACCATGCATAGATGGGATGTTGGTCGGAACCTTTCACAGATACTTTTTCGAACATCTGGAACTTCACGCCATAGTTGCGTTCACAAAATGCGGCGATATCAGCGTTGCTGCCTGGTTCCTGCCACAAGAAGTTGTTGGCCGGAAAGCCCAATACGGTGACATCCTTGCCGTGTTGCTCGTGAAGCTTTTCGAGCCCAGCATACTGCGGCGTTTTTCCGCATTTCGATGCCGTATTAACGATGAGTAGTTTCTTGCCCTTGTATTGGCTAAAGTCGATCTCCCGTCCGTCGAGGGACCGGGTCTTGATATCGTAGATCGATTCTGGAGCTTGCTTTTTATCGAAGAACATCTCGGGTCTAATGATTTTGAATCGGCCAAAGATGAAAAAAATAACCGGGACAAATGCAGCGATCTGTCCCGGTCTTGATATTCGGTTAAAGTTCGCTGACGATCTGCGCGTCCATCGGCTTCACCTTCGAGTTGAAGAACTTCACGGTGCCGTCGGGTTTCACGAGGTACTTGCAGAAGTTCCAAGACGGTTCTTGACCAGTCTTTTCTTTTAGCCACGCGTACAACGGATGTTGGTCGTCGCCTTTTACAGAGATTTTTTCAAACATCTGGAAAGTAACACCATAGTTCTTCTGGCAGAACTCGGCGATTTCGCCGTTGCTACCGGGCTCCTGGCCACCAAAGTTGTTAGCTGGGAATCCGAGGATCACGATCTTGTCTTTATACTTGTCGTTGAGCGCTTGAAGGTCGGCATACTGAGGTGTGTATCCACATTTCGATGCGGTATTGACAATGAGCAAAGTCTTGCCTTTGTACTTTGAAAAATCGACGGTTTTGCCGTCGAGGGCAGGGATCTTGAATTCGTACAGGGATTTCTCGGGTGCCACAAGCACGAGGGTTAGAATGAAGATTACGAGCGTTTTCATGGTTAGTTGGTCGATTTGGAAGGATTAACAACGAAAGCAACTACATTGTTCGGGGAAATCAAAGTGGCCTTCTGTTAACGGCGTCACCGTTTGTTGGAATGCCCATAAAAAAGCCAAAAATCCTCAATTTTGGAGTTTTGCCTCGCGGGCTGACTTGAGCTTGGTGGCATTTTCGAGGGCTTCATCATCATCCTCACCTCCTTAGATGGTGCCCACGCATTGACTTATTCTAGGGAATAGTCGCGAATATTGATCCTGTGCACGGCATCATGAAAAATAGAAAGCAACGCATGCGCATCTACAGGTTCATATGTTCGGATATGGATCTTCACAAGACTTTCGTCAGTAATCGATTATAACTCGTCCGCGCCAAGAATGCCAATAAACGGTGCAAAGTGTCATGAAACTTGCTGCACGAGCTGCAGCCGGCCCACTATCTCCCCGGGTTTGAGAATGCTCCCAGGTGACAGCACCGCATTGGCACCGATGCGGCATTGGTCGCCTACCAGCGCGCCAAACTTGATGGCGCCCGTTCGCACGACTTGGCCCTCGATCAGCACGGAAATTTCCTTGTCGACGCGTTCGTTATAGTGATTGGCCACGATCGAGCCTGCCTCGAAATTCACGTTGGCTCCCAAAACAGCATCACCAATAAAATTGAAGTGCGCTAGGTTAGCTCTCGGAAATAGGATCGCCGACTTTAGTTCACATCCCGGCCCCACGGAATTGTTGCCGAGCAACCACACGCCCGCCCTCAAGTACGCGTGGGATCCAATAAAACATCCAGGGCCGATGATGATGGGGGCTTTCAGAACGACACCCGGTTCAACTACTGCGCTCTTGTGAATCGCTACACTCTCCTCGATCGTATAGTCGGAATCGAGCTGTGAAATTTTTCGCAAGATCAGGTCGTCGACTTGCAGGGTCCAGGGCATTCGTTGCCGCAATTCAGGGATCAGCGTCGTCGAATTGTCGATGTATTGGGTCCAAGGAAACGACATGAATTCAATATTTAATTCAATGACAAGGGTCGTGTCTTGGCCGACAGGGATTACATGCGGTCGGGCACTCTAATCCCCAATAGCGACATCGACTGTTTAATGAGCGTCGCGACAACTTTCGAGAACGCCATCCGGAACTTTAGTTTCGCTGGATCTGATTCTGCGAAAACGGGGATGGTTTGATAAAATTGATTGTAACCTTTCGCCAGTTCATACGCATAGTTAGCCATCACCGACGGTGCGTACTCGCGCGCTGCCTCGCCCAGTTTATTTGGATACTGGCTAATCGCAAAAAGCACGTCGCGCTCAACCGGTTCTAAACTGGTGATCGCTTGAATATCTGCCTCGTTGATGGTGATCCCCATCGCTTCACCCTTGCGAATCAACGCACAAATGCGGGCGTGGGTATATTGAATGAATAGACCCGTGTGCCCTTGCAGTTGAATCGACTCCGCCGGGTCGAACATCATGCGCTTCTTCGGGTCCACTTTCAACAAAAAGTATTTCAGTGCCCCGATGCCGATCATTTCGAACAGGTCGCGCGCTTGCGTCTCGGTGATCTCATCCACCTTTCCCAATTCGCGCGTTTGCTTCTCGGCCTCGTCAACCATCTCTTGCATCAGGTCGTCGGCATCGACTACCGTGCCTTCGCGCGACTTCATCTTACCGGTGGGAAGATCCACCATGCCGTATGACAAGTGGTAGCATTCTTTCGCCCAACTGTATCCCAGCTTACTGAGGATCAAGAACAATACTTTAAAGTGATATTCTTGTTCATTACCAACTGTATACACTTGTCGCTCGATCTTCGGAAAGTCGCGGAAACGCAACATGGCTGTGCCGATGTCTTGCGTCATGTAAACCGACGTGCCATCGGAGCGGAGCAACACCTTTTGATCGAGTCCATCGCCGGTGAGGTCGACCCACACGGAACCATCTTCCTTTTTGATGAACACACCGTTCTCCAAACCCTTCAGGACCTCCTCGCGACCTAGCAGGTAAGTATCCGATTCATAGTATAGTTTCTCGAAGTCGACACCCATCCGCTGATAGGTCTGATCAAACCCTTCGTACACCCATCCGTTCATCGTCTTCCATAGGCTCACCGTGTTCGGATCTTTGGCTTCCCATGCACGGAGCATTTCGGTGGCGAGCTTCATGATAGGAGCTTGTTTCTCCGCCTCGGCTTCACTCATGCCGTTGGCGATCAACTCCTTCATCTGAGCTTTATAGTTCCGATCAAATTCGACGTAGTACTTCCCGACGAGGTGGTCACCCTTCATGCCCGATGAAGAAGGTGTTTCCCCGTTGCCATACAGTTGCCACGCCGCCATCGATTTGCAGATATGAATCCCGCGGTCGTTAATGATTTGGACTTTGTGAACTTGGTAGCCGTTGGCTTTGAATATCTCGCTGACACTCCACCCTAAGAAGTTGTTGCGAAGGTGACCCAAATGGAGTGGCTTGTTCGTATTGGGCGACGAATACTCGACCATGATCTCCTTCCCATTCGACGGCAAGGTTCCCAGGTTGGGTTGACGGTATGTGTCGAGGAATGCTTCGATCCACGCACTGTCGCGAATCGTGAGGTTAAGAAAACCCTTCACGACATTGTACTTCGAAATCCAACCATCGGCTACGAGATGGTCGCCGATCATCTTTGCTGTGTCTTCCGGCCCTTTCTTGGAAACCTTCGTTACGGGGAAACACACCAAGGTGTGCGACCCTTCAAACTCCGGATTGGTCGGTTGGAGTTGTAACTTGTCCGGCACCGTGTTGAACAATGCCTGACAAGCATCTTGTATTTTTTTAAGGAGTACGGAATTTAAATCCACGGTAGATCGGTTCGAGCGATTACATGTCGAGGATGTACGCGAAGATCAGCGGCGCCACAATGGTGGCATCACTTTCCACGATAAACTTAGGCGTATCGATGCTCAGCTTACCCCACGTAATCTTTTCATTCGGAACGGCACCGGAGTAAGAGCCATAGCTGGTGGTCGAATCGCTGATCTGACAGAAATAACTCCAGAACGGAACATTGTCGCGTTCGAGGTCTTGATGCAGCATGGGGACCACACAAATTGGGAAGTCGCCAGCAATGCCGCCACCGATTTGGAAGAAGCCGATTCCATCGGTTCCCGAATTTTTGGTGTACCACTCGGCCAAGAAGGTCATGTACTCGATACCACTCTTCATGGTACTGGGTTTCAGTTCGCCGGTAATGCAATAGCTCGCGAAGATATTTCCCATGGTGCTATCCTCCCATCCCGGCACGACCATCGGCATGTTGCGTTCGGCAGCCGCGATCATCCAACTGTTTTTCGGGTCAATCTCATAGTATTGTTTCAACACGCCGCTATTCAACAAGCGGAACATGAACTCGTGCGGAAACAGGCGTTCACCTTTGTCTTCAGCATCCTTCCAAACTTGGAACAGGTGCTTTTGAAGACGACGGAACGCTTCCTCTTCAGGAATACACGTGTCCGTTACACGGTTCAAATGGTTCTGCAGGAGATCCCACTCTTGCTCAGGGGTCAGGTCGCGGTAGTTTGGAATGCGGCGATAGTGCGAATGCGCGACCAAGTTCATAATGTCCTCCTCCAAGTTGGCACCCGTACAGGAGATGATCTGAACCTTGTTCTGCCTGATCATTTCGGCGAAGCTGATGCCCAACTCTCCCGTACTCATCGCGCCGGCAAGTGTCACCATCATCTTCTTCCCACTCTCGATATGCTTCTTGTAGCCCTTGGCCGCATCAACCAAGGCGGCAGAATTGAAATGCAAGAAATTCTTCTCGATAAAGGCTGAAATCGGTCGGTTTTGGCTCATGATCAGTGTAAAATTTGGTGCGAAAATAAGGAAAACTTTCGCTTATCTTCGGAAATGCGCCTTCTACTCTTCTTCGCGTGTTTTGCTACCGCCACCACGTCGCTGGCACAACCCGCGGACACCGCCGTACAAGTCGATCGACTGTTTGCCGCGTGGAATAATGCAACCCCCGGCGGGTCGGTACTCATCGCTCGCGGAAATCATGTAATCTATCACAAAGCCTTCGGGCTCGCAGACTTAGAGCGAATGGTCCCAAACCTCACCGAAACCATCTTCGAGTCTGGTTCTGTCGCCAAACAGTTCACGGCTTTCAGCATCTTACTATTGGAGAAAGACGGGAAACTTTCACAAGACGATGATGTGCGCAAGTACATCCCCGAACTTCCTACCTACCAGGCGCCAATCACGATCCGTCATTTGCTGCACCATACCAGCGGGTTGAAGGATTGGGGTAGCATCGTCGCGATCAGCGGATGGCCCCGCACGACGAAAGTATACACGCTCGCCTTAGCCCTTCAAGAAATCTGTCGACAGAAGTCGCTGAACTTCACCCCTGGTGACCAATACTCCTACAGCAATTCGAATTACACCCTTCTCACGGCGATTGTTGAACGCGTGAGCAAGCAATCGCTGCAGCAGTTCACACAAGAGCGCATCTTCCAACCCCTTGGCATGACCAGTACCAAGTGGCGAAGCAACTACCGTGAAATCGTTCCTGGGCGTGCCCAAGCGTACTCCAGGACTGGTGGCCGCTACGAGTTGACCATGCCGTTCGAACATGTTCACGGTCATGGCGGTCTGCTCACCACCACTGGCGACCTCTTGAAATGGAATCGACTCCTCGCCATTCATCAAATTGGTGGTGAAGACGTTTTCTTGAAAAGGATCGAAAGGGGGAATCTTAACAATGGATCCACGATTGACTACGCAGCGGGAATCGAGAACCGGATGTGGCTCGGTAAGTACAAAGCCTTTACCCACAGCGGCGCCACGGCTGGATATCGGGCGATGCTGATGTATTTCCCAGACAAGCAACTCACGGTCGCGATGCTGTCCAACGACGCCTCGTTTTCACCTGTCACCAAAGGCTTCGAAGTAGCGTCTATCTTTTTCGGCGTCAACCCCATGCCACCGGTCAAGGCAAAACATCACAATTCGGCAGTTCTCACCGAAGCTCAGGCACGACGATGGATGGGCATCTATAGAAACACGCGTGAACTCGATGTCATCGCTTTCGATAGCGAGGCCACGCAAGTTTTGACGGGGGGCCATGCCCTGAAAGTCGCCCACCCCGACACGCTGTTCCTAGATCAAAAGACGTGGACACTCCGAAAAGATGGAAGTGTTCTCTTTCATAACGGGTATGATACGCTGTCGTATCGACGCGTGAAACCGTTCGACCCAAAGACCCTGCTCACAAATTACGTTGGAGAGTATTTTGCCGAGGAGATTCCCACAACATTGAAGATATCCGTTCATGACAATCAGTTGATCCTGACGAACGACGCGTTAGAGGAAGTCAAACTGACTCCTGTCTATGCCGACGTTTTTAGTTGGGAAAACAATGGCCTCGTGGAGTTTATTCGCAACGCTAAGAATGCGGTAACGGGCATACGGGTGAGTGTCCCGCGCGCCAACAACATGTCTTTCACGAAACAAAAGTGAACGTGAAGACATATCGATATGGCATCATCGGACCCGGGCGGATTGCAACATCCTACTGCAAAGCGCTACAACGGTGCGAACGGGTGACCATTCATGCAGTTGCGTCACGCGACGAGCAACGCGCACGCGAATTTGCTCAGCAGTTTGGCGCGGTGAAAGCTTACAACAACTACAACGCCTTGGTGGAAGATCCGGAGGTAGATGTGGTGTACATTGCCACACCGCATTCCTTCCACGCGGAACAGGTGCTGTTGTGCTTGCGTCACCACAAACCTGTCGTGTGCGAGAAACCCCTTACGCTCGATGCAGCCACCGTGTCGCTTCTCGTGAAGGCTTCTCAAGAAAACAAGACGTTCTTGATGGAGGGTATGTGGTCGCGGTTCAATCCCACGGTTCGAAAGGCTAAAGAGTTGATAGACGCGGGCGTCGTTGGCGAAGTGAAACATCTGACCGCAGACTTTGGCTTTCAAAAACCGTACGACCCCAACACGAGGTTGTACGACATGTCGCTGGGGGGCGGTTCAATCCTTGATGTGGGCGTTTACCCGTTGTTCCTAGCGTTGTTTTTATTCGGTCGCCCTCACCACATCGACACCAGCGCTAGCCTCGCACCTACCGGGGCGGATGAAAGTTGTGCGTTTACGCTTCGGTACAACTCGGGTACCATCGCCCAATTGTTTTCGTCGATGGTGGTCGAAACACGGAAGGATGCCATCATCAACGGCACAAAGGGAGCGATCGTGATTCACACGCCTTGGTACAAATCTATGGGGCTTACCGTTCTCCGCACCGGCGTTCCGGAGGAAAAGGTCAACTTACCTTATCCGGGCAATGGTTTCGAGTTCCAGGTTGATGAGGTGACGCGATGTCTCGATCGCGGGTGGATAGAGTCGGACCTGATGTCGCACGAGTTTATGATCATGAAGGCCGAAGTCTCCGACGAAATCTTACGTCAGAGTGGCGTGGTGTATCCAAAAAGAACTTTGCAGTAGAAAACAGTGGACCAACATGAGGGTAGAACCCTTCGAAGGTGTCTGATAGATACATGACCGCCGCACGAACAAGAAACTTGTTTTGGCTTCTAGCCGTGGCCCTTGGGCACATTGCCTGGGGGCAGAGTGCCGATCCTGAAGGTTTTGTGCTCGTCCGGAACGAACCGCCCATTGAGATGCACGAAAGATGGGTACCTTATCCCGGGAAGACGCCCACCATCATATCGCGTGAGTTGAAGACAGAGTTTGTCGTCCGCGCGTCGATTCCAAAAATCATGCAGGTACTGCGCGACGAGGCTGCTATTCAAACATGGCAGCCCCACGTGAGCGAGTTTCGAATCCATGCAAGACCCGACACCATGATGTGGGACGAATACTCTCGCCACGACCTTCCGTGGCCCGTAAGCGATCAAGATTCATTCATGGAATATCGCGTCACCGAGATTCGGCCCGGTCAAGAATACTTGATTGTTTTCCAGTCTAGGATTGATCCTAAGCTCGCCCCGGTTCAAAAAGACGCCAATCGAATTGAACTCCACGGGAGTTGGCACATCGAACAATTATCACCCGAAGAAGTACGCGTATCGTATCGAGTTCAATCGGTGCCAGGTGCAATTCCGCGCATGATTGCCGACCCAGTCATCCGTGGCAACTTGGTTAGCTCGATGACAGCGCTGTACGAGTTGTTACTTAAATGAGGGTTACACGGTAAGCGCCGTGCGGCTGAGGATTGACTTTGTGGCTGCCTCCATAATCTCGAAACCGTTCTCGGCCATCCTGTTCTCCGTATCGAGGGTTGGATTCACTTCAGCAATCTCCCACGCGACCACCTTCGGGTCTTTACATAAGGCGACGTTCAACATCTTTGCTTCCTCCACGTTGAGTCCGTTCGGGACGGGCGTGCCGGTTCCTTGTGAGATGCGACTATCGAGGCTGTCTACGTCGAATGAAATATAAATCAAGTCGCAGTGTTGGAGCATTTGTCTAGCGCGCTCGGCAATAGCGATCGGGCCATGCTTGCGAACGTCTTCTGTCTCGATAAAGTTGATGTTGTACTTGTTGATCAGATAGTTCTCTGGCTTTTCAAAATCGCGGACTGCGATGTACACGATGTCTTCCGGTTTGATCTTAGCACCGGGTGACCCCACGTTTTTGATTTGCTCCCAATAGTCGGTTGTTTCGCCTTTTGGATCGTTCACCTTCCGTTCGAAGTTGTCGAGCGCACATGCCATTGCTAGCGACATGCCGTGCATATTTCCCGAGGGTGTCGTGTAGGGTGTGTGAATGTCGGCGTGCGCATCGATCCAAACCACGCCAAGTCTTTTCTTTGGGTAGGCCTTCTTGATCCCCGCGATGGTTCCATATGCTGTGCTATGGTCTCCCGCCATCACAATCGGAAAATAGCCGTCGAACAGTTGCTCGTATACTTCCAGGCAGACGCGCTCTTCCATGATGAGCACACCATCGATAAACTTCGCGTAGGCGTGTTCGGCGCCGTCGAAGAGGAGCTCATTCACATTCTCAACTTCTACCGATTCGTACTGCTTGAAGAACGACGACCTCAAATCGAGACTGGCGATTTTCATGGCTTCTACGCCGAGGCTCGCGCCGCGTGTGCCAGCTCCGATTTCTGATTTAACCTGTATGATCTTTATCTCTTTCACAAGACGTTCCTTTTGTCAACCGAAAAAAAATGGAAAAATGCCCGTGTGAGGGCCGAGTAGGGGCTCCTCAGTAGTCGGGGACGGTTCGGTAAAATCGCTGGTAGTAGCCAGTAGCCATAAGAATTATCGGCTCGTTTGCCAGCACGGGGCGGCGCCGGCTTCCGTATTGCAAAGATGGCAAAATTATTCCAATTTCGCACTTCGCCCCTAACGGTTGCCAGTATCTCAACTATGCGAATGGAAGAGTGCCTTAAACAAAACAACACAGGGATCGACGGGTGCGCTTTCGAGGATCAATGACTTCGTAGGATTTAAAGGACACAGGATTAAATGAAGAGCTATCGCGAGCTGATTGAACAGACCTTCGAGTTCCCACAGAAAGAATTTAAAGTCAGAGATCATGAACTGATGTTCAACGACGTCCCGCTCATGGACGTCATCCGTGAGTACGGCACACCGCTCAAGGTCACCTATCTTCCCAAGATCAGTGAAAACATTCGGTACGCTCAGGCGAGTTTCAAAAACGCCATTGAGAAGTTCAAGTATAATGGCAAATACACCTATTGCTACTGCACGAAGTCTTCCCACTACTCCTTCGTTGTAGAGGAGGCGCTCAAGAACGACATTCACCTCGAAACCTCTTCGGCGTACGACATTCCGATTATCCGGAGTCTACACGAACGAGGAAAGATCAATAAAGACACGTACATCATCTGCAACGGTTTCAAAATGCCGTTGTACACGCAGTATATCAGCGAACTGCTCAACGACGGGTTTAAAAACTGCATCCCGATCCTCGACAACTTGTCGGAGATAGACGTGTACGAAAAAAACGTCAACAACAACTTCCAAGTCGGGATTCGCGTGGCTGCCGATGAAGAACCGAATTTTGAGTTCTACACGTCGCGCTTAGGCATCCGCTACAGCGACATCGTTTCTCTATACAAAGAAAAGATCAGCCCCAGCGGAAAGGCCACCCTAAAGATGATGCACTTTTTCATCAACACGGGGATCAAAGACACTGCCTATTATTGGAGCGAACTCAGCCGCTTTATCTTCAAGTACTGTGAACTTCGCAAGATTTGTGACACACTCGACTCAATAGATATTGGTGGAGGTTTTCCCATCAAGACGAGCTTGACGTTCCACTACGACTACAAGTACATGATCGAACAGATCGTAGAGAACATCAAATGGATCTGTGAAAAGAACAACGTACCTGTGCCCAACATCTTCACCGAGTTCGGAAGTTATACTGTGGGTGAAAGCGGCGCCGTCTTGTATTCGATGGTCGACCAAAAACTCCAAAACGACAAAGAGCTTTGGTATATGATTGATGGCTCGTTCATCACACACCTGCCTGATGTGTGGGGCCTAAATCAGAAATATATTCTGCTAGCGGTTAACAAGTGGGACGATCCATTCCACAAAGTGAACATCGGTGGACTCACGTGCGACAGTCACGATTACTATAATTCCGAAGCCCATACCGGCGAGGTATTCTTGCCGATGATTAACGACGAAGAACGCTTGTACATCGGATTCTTCCACACCGGCGCATATCAAGAGTCGCTGGGCGGCTATGGCGGCATTCAACACTGTCTCATCCCGGCGCCGAAACACGTACTCATCGATCGAAATGAAGACGGTGAAATTACGACCAAGCTGTTTGCACCCGAGCAAACGAGCAACAGTATGATGGACCTCCTGGGCTACCAGCGCTTAAACACGCCGTCAAAGGAATTGAATGGAGAAAGTCACGCCACTGGAGCGAGTGTTACCGTTCCGTCTTGACGTTGGTATAGCTACCTCTCCTACTTCGTTTCTGCGTAGCCTTTGGGAACCGAGAAATCGGCGGATGTCACGCCGCCCTTTTTGAAGTCGATCACCTCCATGTGGATGTTGGCTTGGCCCGTGTTGCTCTCTATCCGCAACGGAAATCCTTCGATATCGGGTATCACGAAAGTTTGAGCATCCTTGGATACCTGCTGCTTCGCCAATGTTTTTAGGTCGATACCTTTGATCTCGGTTGTCGCCCAGTAATTCATCGTGGTCGCGGTGCCACGCGTCGATGCCATTTCCACTAGGTATTTTGTGCACGTGTATCCGAGGATCTTTGCTGTTTCAGCCGTCTTCGTCACCTTAGGCTTTTGAGTCGACGAGTATTGGCTCTTGGCCTGTACGGAATAAGTCTTTTCAGGGTGGTTGATCTTGTAGGTCTCATCTTTATCCGACAGGTAGAGAAAATCCGTTTTGTCGAGCATCCCACCCTCGATGCTCACCACGCTATTCGCACCGCTGAGTTTAATCAACATACCAGATGGAATCAACGCACTTGGATCTCCGCCCGTCATCATCTTCAGCACGGGTTCCATTTGAGCCTTCATCTGCGGATTTGACTCCATCATCTTCTGCATCTCCTTAATCTTGGCCTGCGTGGCGGGATCGGATGCGAGTTTCTTCGCCTGCTCAATTTGTGCTTTCGCAGCTGGGTCGGTGATCTCGACTTTCATCGTCCACCGGATCGTACCTTCGAAGGGTTGCGCAAGCGCTGAGCCCATCGCAACGACGACGAGCGTTAAGATTGTGAGTATGCGTGTCATGTGATGCGTGATTTTCAATTCGGAATAAACTTTTTAAACCAACTGGTAACGGTCATTTGAATGACACCGAACAATGCTTCTTTAAAGATTCCCGAAGACATTTTTGATTCACCCCGGGTGCGTTCGGTAAAGATGATCGGCACTTCTTTCAACTTGAAGCCATACTTCCAAGCTAGGAACTTCATTTCAATTTGAAAGGCGTAGCCGACGAAGCGAATCTTATCGAGTTCAATGGTCTCCAATACCTTTCGACGATAGCAGACGAAACCCGCCGTGGTGTCTTGAATGGGCATCCCTGTTATCATACGAACATACGCACTGGCGAAATAACTCATCAACACTCGACCCATCGGCCAGTTGACAACGTTGACACCCGTTGCATAACGGGAACCGATCGACAGGTCGTGCCCATATTCTGCGCATTCGAGGTATAGATGCACCAAGTCTTTCGGATCGTGGGAAAAATCGGCGTCCATTTCTAGGAGGAACTCGTAGCCATGTTCCATGCCGTATTTGAATCCTGCGATGTAGGCGGTGCCCAACCCTTGCTTTCCCGACCGTTGCATCAGGTGCAACCGTGTTTCCGTAGGCGAATTGTAGGTCGCTTGCAGATCTTTCACACTCTCGGCCGTGCCGTCGGGTGAACCATCGTCGACCACAAGGATGTGAAAATCCTTGGGCAGGGCGAAAACCGTGTCGATCATCATCACGATGTTCTCTTTCTCATTGAAGGTGGGAATGATGACGAGCGCGTTACTCATTTTCGGGGCCTGAATGGCAAATTTACTTTTTTTTCAATCTTTGCGGTCCATGACAAAATGCGTTTTCCTTGACCGCGACGGCGTCCTGAACGTCGACGACCCCGGCTACACCTACCTTACCACGAAGTTCAAGGTTATCCCCGGGGTACCCGAGGCTTTGTACCTCCTGCGTGAAGCTGGCTATATGCTTATCGTAGTGACGAACCAGTCGGGGATCAGTCGTGGAATTTACACGCGGCGACAGATGGAACTCTGCCACATTTTCTTGCAAGACGCATGTGACCACGTGATCGACCACGTCTACTTCTCCCCCTACCATGAAACGGTCACGAACTCTCTAACGAAGAAACCAGGCTCGTTGTTATTCGAGAAAGCGATCGAGCGATTTCATATCAATCCTGCAAAATCGTGGATGATCGGCGACCGCTCCCGCGACTTGGTCCCCGCCCGCAAACTGGGGATGAAAACCATTCAAATTGGAGACGACTGCATTCCACCAGACACTGGAGACTTCAAGGTGGACGATCTGATGGGAGCAGCGAGGAAAATATTAAGAATTAAGAATTAAGGAGTTAGGATTTAGGATTTAGGCATCGGTAAACAAACCGTTTCGGCTGCAGCCTTACACTACGTTCAACCCAACCTTAAATCTTAATTGTTAATTCTTAATTCCTAATTCTAAATGATTTGGGCGTTATTCAATCAGCAGGCGCTCGCACACGGTTCGGCTGAAAGTTTCTTTCTTGTGTTTATCGTAGGACACTGTCATGCTGCCGTCGAATTCTTCAACCGACAGCACGTGGATGTTTGCACCCAGCTTGAGCTCGCGGCTGTTGAGGAACCTGAGAAAATCGTCGGAAGAGTTCACGATCCCGCAGAATCGAACCGCCGACCCTTCCTTGCATCCACTCAACTTCGCATGGTGTTGCCAATGCATCCGGCCCTGTCGATCTGGAATAGGTGAACCGTGTGGATCAATCTTCGGATAGCCCAGCAACTCATCCATCTTTTCGAAAAACGCCGGTGAATGGATGTGCTCGATCTGCTCGGCAATCTCGTGAACCTCTTCCCATCCAAAACCCATCTTTTCTACCAGGAACATCTCCATGAGCCGGTGCTTGCGGATGATTAAGGCGGCCTCCTTCTTGCCCTTGTCCGTGAGGCGCGGCGGTTTGTAGCTTTCGTAGTGGACCAATTTCTTATTGGCCAATTTTTTCATCATGCTCGTCACCGTCGGCATTTTGGTGCCCAATACCGCCGATAGCTCCTTCACGTTCACCTCATTCCCGTCGGCCGAAAGATGAAGCAAGGCCTTCAAATAATTCTCCTCCGTCAGCGAATTCACAACCGTTTGTTTTTTGGATTCCCACGAATATACGGCATTAAGATGCCAAAATAAATTTGTTAGATTAATCTAACTTTTTACTTTTACATTGTTAAATCATGATGATGCGACGTTCTATCCGACTCTCTTGGCTGCTGGCCATCTTGGCTGTTTCGGCCTGCACGGAACTGATCCCGAAAGGTCCGGACGAGGCCGACATCCTCGACGGGCCCATCGACGGCCTCACCCATGCTGAAAATGCCCGTTTCCTCCGGGGCGACTTTGCCTTCAACCGAGAGATTTTCTCCGCGCAAACTGGGCTCGGTCCCATCTTCGTGGCCACCTCCTGTGGCAGTTGCCACCCCAGCGATGGCAAGGGGCATCCTTTTACCACGCTCACGCGGTTCGGGCAAAAAGACAACACGGGCAATCAATTTCTGCACCTCGGGGGCCCTCAGCTCCAGAACAGGGCCATCGCAGGTCACCTTCCGGAAGAGATTCCCGCTGGTGCCACTTCGTCGAAATTCACACCACCGGCCAACACGGGGCTTGGCTTGCTGGGCGCTCTCACGGATGCACAAATCCTTACGCACGCCGACCCGCTCGACGCTGATGGCGACGGCATTTCCGGCGTTCCGAACTACGTACGCGCACCCGACTACTTTCAACCGAAGTGGATTCACCAACCTGTGAATGGCTTGTACATCGGTCGATTCGGCAAAAAAGCTGCAGCCGTTGACTTGATGCATCAAACAGTGAACGCTTACAACCAAGATATTGGCATCACCACCAGCTTCAATCCCATCGACCCGCTTACGGGCGAAAGAACCGAGCCTGAAATCACCGACAACACCGTTCACGATGTGGTATTCTACTTACGCACGTTGAAGGCTCCGATTCGGCGCGACGCGGAACAAAAAGAGATCGTGGCGGGCGAACAAGTATTTACCACGATCGGTTGTGCGAAATGTCACATTCGCGAATGGAAAACACCCGACTCCGACATCGCGGCGTTGAGCAACCAAGTTTTCTATCCTTATACAGACCTACTCTTACATGACATGGGCGCAGGTCTCGACGATGGCTACACCGAAGGCAACGCGCTTTCATCTGAGTGGCGAACGCCGCCTTTGTGGGGGCTGGGTTTATCAAAGAACGCGCAAGGGGGGAGCTACTTCCTTTTGCATGATGGGCGCGCGCACTCCATCGAAGAGGCTATTGCGATGCATGGTGGTGAAGGAACGAATAGTCGTCAACGTTTCAACCAATTGAGCATTTCAGAAAAAGAACAATTGATCAAGTTTCTCGAATCACTATGAACCGTAACCAATTTATCAAGTCGTGCGGGCTCTGCATGTTTGGGCTACCCGAATTGCTGGCGGGCTGCGCAGGTACCACTTACTTGTCGGTTCCGATCTCCGGCGACTCGTTGGTTGTCGATCGCCAGGCTTTTGCTTCGCCCTCCGACCCAACAAAACTTCAGCGGTACTTGGTGGTCCACAACGATCAACTTGAATATCCAATCTGTCTCTACCGTTTTTCGAACGACGAGTACAAGGCCTTGCTCATGCGGTGCACACACCAAGGCACCGAGCTCCAAGTTTTTGGCGACCGGCTTCAGTGTCCCGCTCATGGAAGTGAGTTCAATAACCAAGGGGATGTGCAAAACGGTCCTGCCGACAAGCCCCTTCGCGTATTCCCAGTATCAATCGACGGTGACCACCTAAAAATTAAGCTCTCATGAAAAGGTTGTTTCTTGCCCTCCTTTTTTGCGTACCGCTGATCGCCGTTGCTCAAATTGATAGTACGCTGTTGCGTCGTGTGCCCCGTGATACATCGACACGGCGAGCTATGAACATGGATGCCGTCTACAATCGACCATTCCTTAGTTTTGGCAAAGCGCCAGTTTCCGTCGGTGGTTATGTCGAAGCGCATTACCAATACCTGGGAGAAAAGGGCGTGGCCGAAGGGCACAGCTTCAGTATTCCCCGGATGACGTTGTTCGTTGCGTCTTCCATCCACCGGCGCATTCGATTCTTGTCGGAACTCGAACTAGAAGAAGGCGGCAAGGAACTGTCAATTGAGTTCGCTGCGTTGGACTTCAACTTGCACCCGCTTCTCAACTTTCGAGGTGGGGTGGTGATGAATCCCATCGGGGCTTTCAATCAAAATCACGATGGACCTAAATGGGAGTTTGTGGATCGACCGATGGCCATGACACAAATGTTGCCAGCTACCTGGAGTAATGTTGGCGCCGGTTTTTACGGGCGGCAGTATATCCGACAATGGGCCTTTGGCTACGAATTGTACCTCACGAACGGGTTCGACGATACCATCATTCAGAACAATCTGAATAGAACTTTCTTACCGGCGACGAAAGTCAATAAGAGCCGTTTCGAAGAGAGCAGCAACGGAAAGTTATTGTTCACCGCGAAGTCTGCAGTGCGGTATGGAAAAATCGGCGAGGTTGGGCTTTCTTATATGGGGGGCGTCTACAACCGGTTCCAAATTGACGGCTTACGAGTGGAAGATCCACGTCGCGTGAATGTGTGGGCGGTAGACTTCAATACCACACTGCCGTGGACGAAGACTTACATCACAGGCGAGTATGCGTTTGTAGGCGTTGACATCGCGCCGCAGATGGGTCAGCAATTCGGGCGTCGGCAACGCGGTGGCTTCATCGACATTGTACAGCCCATCTTGAAGAGCGACGGTTTAGGGTTCCGTCAAGCCGTGCTGAATGTAGCATTGCGATTGGAGCAGGTCGATTGGAATGTGGGGACGTTTGAAGAAACGGGTACTAAGATCGGTGATGACTGGCATGCGATCGTACCCGGCATCAGCTTTCGACCGACGCAACAATCGGTGTTGCGTCTCAATTATCGGTATGAATGGCGGCATGACCTGTTTGCCAACCCAGCTACGCGATCGGGCGGGATTCAAGTCGGTGTTTCTTCCTACTTCTAGATTGTTAGTCGAAACGAATTGCTTTGATCGGATTAATGCGTGTGGTGATTGCGGAAGGAATTAGCAGCACCACTGTCACCACGACGAAAACGAGTAGGTTCAAGAAAAGTATCGTCTCAACACTCCATCCGATCGGCACGAATGCCATGTAATAGTCGTGTGGGTTCAGTTTCATGATCCGAAACTTGTCTTGCAGGAAACACAATCCCAGCCCCACGATGTTGCCGAAGAGTAACCCGCGAAAGATGAGGTTCACTCCGCTAAACACGAAGATGGAACGCACCTGGCTATTCCTTGCGCCGAGTGCCTTCAGCATTCCCACCATTTGAGAACGTTCCATCACCAAGATCAAGACCACTGAGATCATGTTGACGCAGACCACCGTGAGGATGATGGTGAGTAGGATCACGACTTGTCGTTTGATGAGATGCAACCACTCAAAAACTTGGGCGAACATGTCGCTCACTTGGTCCACTTTGTGGTCGTAGTCCATCCGGTCGCCGATGAGCCAGGCGGTTTCGGACATGGCCACCTCTTCGAAGTCGTAGTTTGCCCAGGCCAGAAAGCGCTCCCAGGTAGCTTGCACCCAGGGGAGTTCGGCATCCGCGATTTCTTCAGAAGCCGTCTCCATATAAAGCTGAAAGAGTTTAGAGCGGTCGAAGCGATTGAAGTCGATGAACACCTCCACGCCGCCGGCGACGCTATCGGCCCAGTTGTTGAGTTGTCGAACCAATTTCAAGTCGCCGATGATCACCTTCGAGTCGTAGTATTCGCTTAAGTTGGTTTCGTAGATACCCGTTACTTTTAGTCGCCGAAACCTCGGCGGGTTCTGAAAAAAGTGTACGATAATATCTTCTCCGACCTTCGCATTGACTTTATCGGCGATGATTCGACTGAGCACCACTTGTTGCGAGGTAGCGGTGTCGTTGAACTGGATGAAGTCACCTTCCACGATGTTTTCACGAAACGCTTCCACGTTGAAGCTCGGCGACACGCCTTTGAATGCAATTCCCATGAGTTCATCCTTGGTTTTGATGATGCCGGGCTTATGTGCGTACTCTTGAATGTGGGAAACGACGGGGTAGTTTTCCGGGTGTTGGACTAGATCGATCGACTGGAAATTGAACGGCCGCTCTTCGAGGATGCTCGACGAGTTAATATTTCGAACCAGCAGGTGGGAATTGAAATTGTAAATCTTGCTCTTGACCGTATCCTGAAACCCAGTCATGATTAAAAAAGAGACGATCGCTGCACCCAGCCCCACGGTGATGGTAATGATCGCCACCTTATGGATCGTCGAGGAGAACGTGCCCGACAGCTCGCGGCTGATTCTTTTGGATATGAAATACGGAAGGTTCAAAAGTATGGCTTAATTTTGGCTACCTGCGCATCCAGGTTTTTCGCTAACGTTTCCACCAAAGTAAGGAAAATGAAAAAGATTTTGTGTCTCCTCCTCGTTGTCGCGTCTGTTGTTGTGTCGCAAGCCCAAGTGAAGCCACGTTTGCAAGTGGGCGCGGAGCAGATTCACATCTATGTACCGCAGTTGCAAGACAAACGCGTGGCTGTGTATGCCAACCATACTGCGGCACTGGGTCGCGTTCACTTGGTGGATATCCTCGTCGCGTCGAAAGTAAATGTGGTCAAGATCTTTTCTCCCGAACACGGCTTCCGCGGCGACGTCCCCGATGGAGACGAGGTAAAGGACTCAAAAGATGAAAAAACTGGAATCAAGATCGTGTCTTTATACGGCGACAATAAGAAACCGACGGCGCAACACCTCGCGGATGTTGACATCGTACTCTTCGACATACAAGATGTCGGCACGCGCTTCTTTACGTATATCAGTTCTCTCCATTACTTGATGGAGGCGTGTGCGGAGAACAAGAAAAAACTATTTGTACTGGATCGGCCCAACCCAAATGGATATGTTGATGGTCCGATCCTCGAAATGGAGAACAAGTCTTTTGTGGGGATGCATCCCATCCCTATCGTGCACGGGTTAACGATTGGCGAACTTGCGCGGATGATCAACGGCGAAGGCTGGCTAGCAGGTGGCAAGAAATGCGACTTGGATGTCGTCGCGATGGTCAATTACACCCACCACGATTCTATTGCGCTTCCGATCAAGCCCTCGCCGAACCTTCCCAACGACCACTCGATCGCGTTGTATCCGTCCATCTGCCTTTTTGAGGGCACGGCGCTGAGTGTGGGCCGGGGCACACAACATCCCTTCGAATACATAGGCCACCCCGACTTAAAAAATCAACCTTTCGATTTCACTCCCGTATCGATCCCAACGATGTCGGCAAAACCAAAGTTGGAGAATCAAGTCTGCCACGGAATCGATCTAACGAAGGTGAAAGTCGATCGTAAGATCAATTTGCAGTATCTCATCGACATGTATAACCAGTTTCCCGACAAGGAAAAATTCTTTATCGCTTACATCGATAAATTGTCGGGCACCAAGTTGTTCAAAGAACAAGTTAAACAAGGTATGACGGAAGCGCAGATTCGCGCAACTTGGCAACCCGGTCTCGACAAATACAAAGAGATGCGGAAGAAGTACACGATGTATCCCGACTAAACCACGCATGACCAAGAACGAAAAGGCCCAGGATATCCTGAGGCTTCTGGATGAATACATTCCCGACGTCGAGCCGCCGCTTCATCATAAAGATGCTTACACACTCCTGATCGCGGTACTGCTTTCTGCTCAATGTACCGACGAGCGTGTCAATAAGGTTACACCGATTTTATTCAAGCAAGCCGACAATCCCTATGACATGATCAAGATGTCGGCTGAAGAAATTCGAGAAATCATTAAACCGTGTGGGTTGTCGCCGATGAAGTCGAAGGGCATTTATGGTCTTTCGAGGATATTGGTCGACAAGTACGATGGCCAGGTTCCTTCCTCCTTCGAAGCGTTGGAGGCATTACCCGCCGTCGGTCACAAGACCGCGTCGGTGGTGATGACGCAATGGTTCGATGTTCCCTCGTTTCCTGTGGATACGCACATCCATCGGTTGGCGTATCGATGGGGGCTTTCGAACGGAAAAAGTGTTGAGCAAACCGAGCGCGACCTAAAAAAGTTGTTTCCGGAGAATCGCTGGAAGAAAGCACATCTCCAGATTATCTATTACGGGCGCAAATACTGCCCAGCCCGTGGTCACCATTGGGAGCAATGCCCGATTTGTAGGAAGTACATGCGCCGGGCACTTCGCAAAGAAGAAGCGTAAACCCTTTTTACTAGATTGCCGCCCAAATGACGAAGCTTCGAATCATTTTTATGGGCACACCGGAGTTCGCCGTACCGAGCCTCAACACTTTGGTTGAACACGGTTACGACGTGGCTGCGGTGATCACCGCGCCCGACAAACCGGGTGGTCGTGGACTTCAGCTTGCACCTTCCGATGTCAAAGTCGCAGCGCTGAAGCATGGTCTTCGAATACTTCAGCCCACGAATCTGAAAGATCCTGGCTTTTTAGATGAACTTCGTTCCATCGGCGCCAACCTGCAGATCGTTGTCGCGTTCCGCATGTTACCCGAAGCGGTGTGGTCCATGCCGTCGCTTGGAACATTCAATTTACACGCCTCGCTCCTGCCCCAATATCGCGGCGCCGCGCCCATCAATTGGGCGATCATCAACGGCGAAAAGGAAACGGGTGTCACAACCTTTTTCTTGAAACACGAAATTGATACAGGCAGTATTCTTTTTCAGGAAAAAGAACCCATCCATCCCGAGGATGATGCTGGCACCTTATATCAACGGCTGATGAACCGTGGCGCGTCGTTGGTTCTCAAAACTGTTCAAGCGATCGAATCTGGCGCATACAGGCCCTTGGCACAGCACGAGCCAGCCGACTTGAAGCACGCGCCAAAAATATTCCGCGAAACCTGTCGCATCGATTGGAATCTCGGAAGCGAACAGATCGTGAACTTTGTTCGCGGACTAAGCCCCTACCCTGCCGCTTGGACGGAAATCGACGGGAAATTATTCAAAATCTTCAAAGCATCTGTCGTGTCGGACAAACCCCGGTTAACGGCGGGGACACTGGAGACGGACCACAAGACTTACTTACACGTCGGCTCATTCGATCGCAGGGTTGCAGTAGAAGAACTTCAGCCGGAAGGCAAACGAAGGATGAAGATATCAGAGTTATTGCGTGGCTATAAATTTCAAACACCTTCATGATAGTATCGTTGATTGCAGCGCTAACCAGGAATCGGGTGATCGGAAAAAATAACGACTTACCCTGGAAGCTTCCTGATGATATGAAGTACTTCATGGAAACCACGAAGGGTCACCTGGTGATCATGGGGCGGAAAAATTTCGAGTCGCTTCCACCTAAATTCAAGCCGTTGAAAGATCGCGTGAACATCGTCATTACCCGGAACCCTGAATCGGTAGCGGGTTACGACGTGGTGACCGCCGGTTCCATGGACGAAGCGTTGGCCCTCGCACAAAAGTCGCACGGCAACGACGAGATTTTTGTCATTGGTGGCGCCCAAATTTACAGTCTCGCGTTACCCCATGCCGATCGTCTATACCTCACAGAAATTGCCACAACGCTCGATGGCGATACTCACTTCCCGCCCATTGACGCGAGGCAGTGGCGAGAAGCTTCACGTCGCCATCACCCGGCTGACGAGCGCCACCTTTTTGCGTTTGATTTCGTGGTCTATGATCGGGTCAAGTGAGATTTTTGCTGTAACTTTCATCTTTCACTCCCCACGTTATGACCGTCGAAAACCTGGACACCCACAAAAAGATCCTTGGCATCCTCTACCTCGTGAGTGCCGCCTTCACGTTGCTGACCTTGCTGTTCGTTCGTTTCATTCTTGAAACAGTCTTTGGCTTCGCCTTATCGGAGGCCGATCCAGACGAGGCGCGTGTTGCTGAATTCGTACTTACGTTGCTGTCGTTCCTTCCGGTACTCGTCATTATCGTCAGTGTTATTCCGTCGGTGATCGCCGCAATCGGATTACTGGCGCGTAAGTCTTGGGGTCCGCTCGTATCCGTCATAGTCGGTTGCTTCTACTTGCTCGGGTTTCCCGTGGGCACGGCCATTGGCATTTACTCTATCTGGATCTATTCTGAACATCAAAAACTTAGCAGCGTCGCCACGAAATGAGTGCACTTTCAGGTCAAGTTATTTGGATTACAGGCGCGTCGTCGGGGATTGGTGAAGCTCTTACCTATAACTTAGCCCATCAAGGTGCTCGTTTGATCCTATCAGCGCGTCGGAAGGAAGAATTGGAGCGTGTGAAAGGCAACTGCCCCACATTCGCTCAGCCGAACATCCGCGTGCTGCCGTTGGATCTTGCCGAATCATCGACGTTGCAACTCACCGCCCAAGCGGCCATACAAGTCTTTGGGCACATCGACATCTTGGTAAACAATGGTGGGATCAGCCAACGGAGCATGGCAAAAGACACGTTGCTCGACGTCGACCGAAAACTTATGGAGGTCGACTACTTCGGAACCGTCGCCTTGTCGAAGGCAGTGATTCCGCACTTCATCCAACGAAAGAGAGGTCACTTCGTCGTTATCTCCAGCGTCATGGGGATGATCGGCGCACCCAATCGATCGGGCTACTCCGCGGCAAAGCATGCGCTCCATGGATTTTTCGACAGCCTTCGTGCCGAAATGTGGAAGGAGAGCAAGGACATTCGCGTCACGATCATCTGTCCGGGTTGGATTGCCACCAACCTGGCGAAGCACGCGCTCACCGGAAGTGGCGCCGAGTTGAATGACGAGGATCGCCGCAACTCGCGTGGAATGACGCCCGAAGCACTAGCGACTAAGATTGTGTCGGCCATACGACGGAAAAAAGAAGAAGTGTACATCGGTGGATTGATGGAAATCACGTCAATCTATTTGAAACGATTTGTGCCTGGTATCTTTTCCAAGCTCGTTCGTAAAGTAAAAATCGACCAAGTCCCCAGCCAGGAGAAAGCGCACTAACACGTGCTTCCCTTGTCAGCTTAAGTTTCTCATCTATCGCAAGTCTTAAAAGTTGAACTGGTACGAATACATTCTCATCACGGTGGTCGGGTTCGGGGCAGCTTTCTTGAATACAATCGGTGGTGGGGGTTCTCTGTTTACTGTTCCGATCCTCACATTCCTCGGGATGCCCATTACCGTTGCGAATGCCACGTCGCGTGTGGCCATTCTATCGCAGAACATTTTTGCGGCAAGCGGCTTCGCCAGCAAGAAAGTGGAATTGCCCAAGACCTATTCCGTTTGGCTCGGGTTGACGTCGCTCGTTGGCGGTTTCATCGGATCTAGACTCGCATCGACCATCGATGACCAAGTATTCAGTCGACTATTTGTCGGCGTGATGCTCATGTCGCTGGCGTTGGTGATCTGGGACCCGTTCCGGAGCAACGACAAAGGCGAAAAATTGACGCCCAAACATCAAGCCATCGGCGCAGCCCTGTTCTTTGTAATCGGTATTTACGGCGGTTTCGTGCAGGCTGGTATCGGGTTCCTCGTGATGGGCGTGCTGAGCCTCGTGAACAATCTTTCACTGGTTCGGATTAACTACATCAAGGTGGTGGTCGCTATCGTCTACACCGGCATATCGGTGATCGTTTTTGCTTACGAGGGAAAGATCGATTGGTCGATCGGCGCCATTCTCGCCGTGGGTCATGCCTTGGGCGGGTGGACCGCCAGCCGTTGGTCGGTCGGTGCCGCGGAAAAGTGGGTCCGCCGCGTGATGATTGTTTCGGTTTTGTTGATGGCAATCAAACTCTGGTTCTAGTAAACAGTGGAACTAATGTCCACCACCGGCATGTTACCCCAACAAAGTTTCAGACACCAACCTTTTTGAATATGATTAAATGGCTCGACGTACTCCAGTATGCTTCTAAAGGAAACCTGGCGCCTCCCACTCGGGTGGTGAAGTCAGAAGAAGAATGGAAGCAATTGCTTTCTCCGGATGCGTATTATGTGATTAGAAAGAAAGGTACCGAGCGCGCATTTTCCGGAGAATATTGCGAAGCGCACGAACCGGGTCTTTACGCGTGTCGCGCCTGCGGCACGTTACTCTTCGACTCGGGGCTCAAGTTTGAATCAGGCACGGGTTGGCCCAGCTTCACCCAACCGGTTGCCGAAAATGTGATTAACTACATCAAAGACAACAGCTACGGTATGGTGCGTGTGGAAGTAACGTGCGCCGTGTGCGATGGCCACCTTGGGCACGTGTTCCCCGATGGTCCCGAACCCAGCGGCCTTCGGTATTGCATCAACTCCGCCTCCATCCAACTGGTGGAACGGTCATAATCCAATCGAAAAAAAGAGGGGCCCCTAAACGCTAGGAGTCCCTCACTTATTTTGAGTCTTCTATTTCTTATCCCTTCTTTCCAAAACGGGTATTGAAGAACGGCAGCACCCTAAGTCCTTTCGGGTTTTCGCGCACAATGTTGATCAATCCAAACTGCGCGCCCCTTATCCGCCTCGTATAGTTGACCACGCCGAAGGTCACGCCGCGCTGCTCTCCTATAATCCTGTTGTAAGCACTCGCCGACACACCGGTCATCACGCCCTCTTCCAGTGCTTGGTCTTTCTTGTCGCCGCCGACGCGTAAGAATGCGGGAGCGACGGTAATTCCTTTTACTTCAAGTCCGCCGACGACTGCCGCGAGCGAAAAGCCCTTCACCTTCGGGCTGCCTACCGCAAGACCTGCAATGTTGATCCCGTTCACTTCTTCACCTGAACCGATACCCAATCCTGCGATCGTTAAACCACGGACCTTACCACCCGCACCGACGCCACCCAAGGCCGCAGATACGCCCGTCACATTTCCACCAGCACCAACCCCGGCGCCGCCAATGCTAATGCCCGTCAAGTTTCCGCCAGCGCCTACGCCTAGGCCCCCGAAGGTAAACCCAGACACATCGCCGCCGGCACCCAGTCCAAGGCCGCCTATGCTGACACCAGTTACATTTCTACCGGCTCCTGCTCCCAGTCCACCGAACGTAAATCCGGTTAAATCACCGCCAGAACCAATCCCGAGCCCTCCGAGGTTGAATCCTCGGACGTTATTGCCGGCGCCGACACCCAGTCCACCGATGTTAATACCGTTCAGGTTTTCAGTGGCGGCAGCTCCCAAGATTCCAAGTGTGATACCATTTTGGTTCTCGTGACCCATCGCCATCGGTAACCCGAGTGAGAACCCGTTAACCGTTCCGACTTGGTCTTCACTGTGTTTCGATTGCCAGATAGTAACGTTGACGCCGGTAATTTGCTCGACGTTCCGGTCTGCAAAGTTCAGCCGGATACCGGTAAACCGCGCCAAGTTACCGAAACCAATTCCTGCACGCTTGGTGGGTATTCCAACACCTTGTGCGAAGGCTGCCCCAAACGTGAGGACCAATGCCATCAACAAACACAGTCGCCTAGTCATAGTGATTTTTTTGTGACTATAAGACTGATAATCGGAGAACAAGGTTGCTCCGTTTTAGAAAAACTTTCGGGGAAGGGGAGTTTAATTTTGGTAAGCGAACACTCTTTTTAGAATGTCGGTGGTACGCGCCAACGGATCTTGACGGATATTCTTCTCTTCTTTCGCGATCATCACGAAAAGACCCTGGATGGCTAGATCCGTTGCATACTCGTCTAGGTTGGGATTGACTTTCTCTACCCGCGGAATACGGTTGTAGCTATTGACTAAGTCGCTATAATACTTCGTGGCGTTCACTTTGTTCAACGACTGTTGAATGACGGGCATGAACTTCTCCTTCAATTGTGATGTGGTGGTGCGTCGCAGATATTCGGTGGCCGCATCGGGTTGACCCTTCAAAATGGACCACGCGTCTTCGATGGTGAGTTGTTGGATCGCTCCAATAAAAATGGGTTTCGCCTGGGTGGCGGCATCTTCAGCGCCCCGGTTCAAGGTAGTCACAAAGCGATCCACTTCGTTACCCAATCCCAGCTGACGCAACCGGTCTTCAACTTTTTTTACATCCGGTGGAAAAGGAATCTTGATTTCCGCGTTGCCCAGGTAGCCATCAAGTTGCGACAACTTATCCGTTCCTGTGGACACACCTTTCAGCAAGGCCTCTTTCAATCCTTCGGCGACTTCCGAAGTTGTAGGCCGATTGTCACCGACGGTCTTGCCGAAATCGGAAAGGGCTTGATTGATTTGTGCTGACGTGCACGCCTGCAAAACTAGAATGGCCAACAGACTGAAAAGTCCCAATCGCATAGTGAGGATGATTGATATGAAAGATACCCAAAATTATTGAAGATGTTCACGCGAAATCTTCGACACAGAATCACAACCCGCCAAGGCCATGGTGAGTTCAAAATCGGCTAGGAAATTTCTAAGCACTTCGTACACACCTTCTTCGCCCGCAATCGCAAGCCCATAGGCATACGGGCGCCCGATACAGACGGCGGTTGCCCCGAGTGCCAACGCCTTAAACATGTCGCCGCCGCCACGAATGCCACCATCCATGAGAATGGGCAGCTTTCCATGAACGGCCTTGGCGATCGACGGTAGTGCATGTAAGGTAGCGACGCTTCCGTCCACCTGCCTTCCGCCGTGGTTCGAGATAATTATACCATCCATTCCTAGGTCCATGGCTTTGCGCGCATCGTCCGGGTGGAGAATTCCTTTCAAAATAATCGGTAAGCGTGTGTGCGCCCGCAAAAAAGGTAAGTCACTCCACGTTAAGGAAGGGTTTGAATAAATGCTGACAAACTTCTGGACTGCCTTGCGTGGTCGACCCGACGCTAGTTTGGCAAAGAAGTTCGAGCCCGGGTAGCGACGAGTCATCCTTATGAGGCCTGCAATTGAATGAAGGGTAACCGATTGCTTCACCCTTACGTGATCGGGTTCATCCATCAACTTTTGAAACACGGGGTCGGACGTGTATTGTGCAATTCCTTTACCTTCTAAGAAAGGAAGGTATCCGAGGTCAAGGTCTCGCGTTCGCCATCCGAGCAGGGTGGTATCTAGCGTCACCACGATGGCCGAACATCCCGCTGCCTCGGCGCGGCGGACAAAGCTTGCCACCAAGTCGCGCGATTTACTCCAATAGAGCTGAAACCATTTGGGCGAAGGTCCCATGGTTGAAGCAACTTGCTCCATGGGAACTGAAGCTTGGTTTGAGAAGATAAAGGGGATGCCCGTGGCCGCGGCTGCTCGCCCGACCGCGACATCGGCATCTGGGTGCGCCAACTCCAACACGCCAACGGGAGAAAGCAACAAGGGACTGGGAATTTGATCACCGAACAAAGTGATGGACGTGTCGCGCGTGCCAACATCATTCAATACGCGTGGCACGATTGAATACTGGTCGAACGCTGAACGATTAGACGAAACGGTGGTTTCGATCCCAGCGCCGCCAGCGATGTAGTCAAACGCTTCGGTTGACAGTACGCTACGCGCTTGCTCTTCGAGTTTAGCGAGGTTGACCCGAACTCGCCCCTTACGACCGGCGAATCCGTTGAGATAGATTTCTTTTTGCCACTCTGGCGCGGGGTTCGACGGAAATGCCATTCCCTAAGTTAGCACTTCACAAGAGCGTTACCGGTGAAGGTCTCGGATTTTCTTATCAAACCAATCGCTGGAATCGCCAGAAGATTCCTTTTTCGAAGGTGATTCCTTCTTTGAATAGGAGTCCTTTTTTGAATAAGAGTCTTTCTTTCCGTAGGAATCTTTCTTTGAATAAGATTCTCGTTTCGAAAAAGATTCGCGCTTAGACCCGCCACCGTAGCTAGACTTTCGTTCGCGGCGTTCTTTGGGTTCGGCGGTGCGCTCGCCCGTGACCTCGAGTCGGACCATGCGTCCTTTGTATTCGAATCCGTGCAAGTGCTGACGTACTTGCTCGGTGAAAGACTTCTCTACCTCGAAGAAGGAGTATGCGCCTTTCACATCGATTTTACCAATGTCTTTTCCTTTCACGCCGGAACGATCGCACACCAAGGAGAGCAAACGGCCGCGATCGAGTCCATCCATCTTACCGAGATTGATGAACAGACGATCGCCGGTGACAAACCGCTCACCTTTTTCGCTGGCATCTGCCCCACGCGAGCTGTTCAGGTCTGGTGCACCGCGATAGTAGTCCAACAAGTGGTTGAACTCGAGCGACGTGAATCGCTTGATGATGTCCTCTTTGCTGAGTTCCAACAATTCTGCGTTCACGGCCGGCAGAAAGTCTTTGATTTCCTCTTCGACCACCTGCACTTCACGCAAGCGATGAACGAGGTTGAGCAATCGAACTTGGCAAACTTGTGCTCCTGTCGGCACCGGTTTCTTTTCCAACTTAGAGCCGATCACTTTCTCAATCTGCTTGACCTTCGAAGTTTCGCGGCGCGACATGATAGCAATCGAAATACCTTTCTTCCCGGCGCGCGCAGTACGCCCGCTTCGGTGGGTGTAAAACTCGATCTCGTCGGGCAAATTCAAGTGGATGACATGGGTGATATTGCTCACATCGATGCCACGGGCTGCCACGTCTGTTGCTACGAGCAATTGGAGTGTCTTATTCTTGAAGGCACCCATTACCTTGTCGCGCTGTGCTTGCGTGAGGTCGCCATGCAATGCGTCGGCATTGTAACCATCGCGCATGAGGTTCTCCGCAATCCTTTGTGTTTCGATTTTCGTGCGGCAGAAGATCACGCCGAAGATGTCGATGTTGTAGTCGACCAACCGCTTGAGGGCTTCGTAGCGATAGCGATCGTCGACCACGACATATTGATGTTCGATGTTGGCATTGCCTTGGTTCTGTTGGCCGATGGTGAGTTCAAACGGATCGGACATGTAGGCTTGCGCTATGGTGCGAACTTCGCGCGGCATAGTCGCGCTGAAGAGCCACACGCGCTTTTCTTGCGGTGCGTCGGCAAGGATTCGATCGATGTCTTCTTTAAAGCCCATGTTCAACATCTCATCGGCTTCGTCGAGAATAACAAAGCGTATCGTCTCCAACTGGACAACACCTCGTTCCATTAAGTCCATCAGGCGACCGGGTGTGGCGACGACGATGTGTGCACCTCGGCGCACTTTTCTAATTTGGTCAACGATGCTGGCCCCACCATAAACGGGGACGATGCTCAGCGACTTGGCATGTTCGGCAAATCGATTCAAGTCGCCCGTTATCTGCACACACAATTCGCGTGTGGGCGCCAACACGAGCGCCTGTGTTTTTGCATCGTTTGGGTCGCACAGTTCAACGAGCGGAAGTCCAAAAGCAGCGGTTTTTCCGGTCCCAGTTTGGGCCAGCGCCACCATGTCGCGGTTTTCTTTTAAGAGGAAGGGAATGGCCTTTTCCTGAACGGGCGTGGGTGTTTCGTAGCCTAGTTGACGAATAGTTTCGAGGATGGTACTGGAAAGACCGAGGTCTTGGAATGATGACATGTAGCTGGATTAGCTGCAAAGGTAACTCTTTAAACGTTAGCATCCCGAAATGAAGCATGGAATGCCCCGCCGCGAGTTTTTTAAACTTGCCTGTGTCGCTTAACTTCGCGGGCCCTTAGAGGACCAATCAAACGAAGGAAATGGCAACAATTACCGCAGAATTACTGACCATAGGCGACGAGATTCTATATGGACAGATCGTGGATACCAACGCGCAATGGATGAGCGTTGAACTCGGCAACGCTGGCGTGAAAGTAGTTCGCAAAACGTCGGTAGGCGACGTTGAAAGTGAGATACTCACCGCTTTTGCGGAAGCAGAGAAACGTGTTGACATCGTGCTCATCACCGGTGGCTTGGGCCCTACAAGCGACGACCTCACAAAACCTTGTCTCGCTAAGTACTTCGACTGCGAGATGAAGATACATGAAGAAGCTTTGGCGGAAGTGACCGAGTTCTTCACCCGACGCGGCCGCGAACTGACCGACATCAATCGAAACCAGGCTTTGCTTCCTGTGTGCTGTGAGAAGATCACCAACTCAATTGGAACAGCTCCAGGCATGTGGTTCCAACGTGAGTCGTCGACCGGCAAAAAGGTGTTTATGTCGATGCCGGGTGTTCCTCACGAAATGAAAAAGATGATGACGGATTTCGTGATCCCTAAAATCAAGCGCACGTTCGAGACGCCTGTCATTTATCATAAGGTTATTCGCACCATTGGACTGGGGGAATCGTTCCTCGCCGCGAAAATTGTCGATTGGGAAAAGTCCCTTCCTCCTCACATGAAGCTTGCTTATTTGCCTTCATTGGGCGATGTGAAACTCCGACTGACGGGTATCGGAAAATCGATGGAGGAACTGAAGGCGGAAGCGGAGGCTTTGACAGCCAAGTTGCGTGAACGCATTGGCCAATTTATTTATGGCTATGGCGACGATCCTATCGAAGTGGTGATCGGTAACACACTACGCGAGCGAAACCTCACGCTCGCGGTGGCCGAAAGTTGCACCGGCGGCTATTTGTCGCACATGATTACAAGTGTGCCGGGAAGTTCTGCCTATTTCATGGGTAGCATGATTCCGTATGCCTACGAAGTGAAGATGCGACAGCTCGGCGTGAAACCTGAAACCTTGGAGAAGTATGGTGCCGTGAGTGAGCCAACCATTATCGAGATGGCGAACATTGTACGTGCGAAGTTTAACACCGACATCGGTGTGGCGACCAGTGGCGTTGCTGGACCCGGCGGTGCCACAGCCGACAAACCCGTAGGGACCGTGTGGATTGCATACTCCGACAAGTATCAAACGGTGACGCGGAAACTTCAACTGTCTACTGATCGATTGATTAATATTCGACTTGCATCGGCCGCGGTGTTGAATTTGATCCGACAGTCGTTACCCCCTAGGTAGGACCTGCGATATTTTCTTTCGAGGAGTAGCCTTTCCCCGAACATTCGTTTCGTTGAGCCCACACGGCGCATCGGTTTGAAATGCCGTCGGCGCAAAGCCAACGAATTCGTTCCCACTCCCTTAAAAAGCAATCGTTTCCGGAGCGAAAAACCGTTATTTTTGTTTTTCAAAGCGCTGTGCCATGGCAGACGTCCAGTTGATCATGCCCAAGATGGGCGAAAGTATTATGGAAGCTACGATCCTTAGCTGGCTGAAGAAGCCCGGCGATAAGATCGAGCAGGACGAATCCGTTCTAGAAGTAGCCACCGATAAAGTCGACACTGAAGTGCCTTCGACCCACGGCGGTGTCCTAAAGGAAATTCTTGCCAAAGAGGGTGAAGTCGTGAAGGTAGGCGCGCCCATCGCCATCATCGCATCGGAAGCAGAAGTGTCCGCACCGGTTGCACCGAAAAAGGAAACACCCAAAGCAGAAACAAAGGTTGCCGCCATGCCAGTCGTCGCAGCGGTTAGTGGCAATGGTCATCAAGCGGTCGCGAGCAACTTCAAGAGTTCGACACGATTCTACTCCCCATTGGTGAAAAACATCGCCAAAGAAGAAAATGTAGCGGTCGCTGAATTGGAAGGCATCCCCGGCTCTGGCGCTGAAGGTCGCGTGACAAAGAAGGATATTCTCGCTTACGTACAGAATCGTAAGTTGGGTCAATCCATCCAAGTGGGTTCCAAAGCAAACGGATCGGCACCGTTGGTGCCCGCATCAATTAGCAGCGGTGACGAGATCATCGAAATGGACCGGATGCGGAAGATGATTGCCGAACGAATGGTCGATAGCAAGCGCGTATCGGCGCACGTGACCTCGTTCGTTGAAGCCGACGTCACCAACATCGTGTACTGGAGGAATAAGATGAAGCACGACTTCCAAAAAAGGGAAGGCGATGCACTCACCTACACACCCATTTTCATTGAAGCCGTTGTCCTGGCAATTAAGGATTATCCGATGATCAACATCCAGGTGGATGGTAGCCGCATTATCAAGAAAAAGGATATCAACATCGGGATGGCGGTCGCTTTGCCTTCAGGCAACTTGATCGTGCCCGTGATCCACCAGGCGGATCAATACAACTTGACCGGTCTCGCCAAGATTGTGAACGACCTCGCAAAACGTGCCCGAGATGGCAAGCTAAAACCAGATGAACTCGCCGGTGGCACTTTCACCGTGTCGAACGTGGGATCTTTTGGAAACGTGATGGGGACTCCTATTATTATGCAACCGCAAGTGGGCATCATCGCACTGGGAGCAGTTCAGAAAAAACCTGCTGTAATCGACACACCTTACGGCGACGCTATCGCGATTCGTCACAAGATGTTCCTATCGCATTCCTACGATCATCGCGTAGTGGACGGAGCGCTGGGTGGAAGTCTTGTGCGTCGTGTCGCAGACTACCTGGAGAAATTCGACGTCAACCGGACTATCTAACTTCTACGAAGCCAGTAGTGGGCTTCGATCCGTCGCCGAGATCGATTGAATAGAAGTACGTACCGGCAGGAAGCTTACTGCCATTAAGTGATAATCCCTTGAAAGACTTCTGAGCGTTGTCGTAGCCGACAGCTTCAAAAACTTTGTCACCCCAGCGGTTGTGTACCGTTACTCTATTCGAGGGATAAAACTCGATGTTGGTGATCTCCATGAAGTCATTCTTTCCGTCGACTTCGGCCGACACCGCATTGTACACCGAAATACTCTTATCACCCAACGTCACCGCCACGGCGTAGAACCGACCCGTCGGTGCATCTTTACTCGAAATGACGCCACTGCTTACGTCACCGGTCAGGTTTGATCTTCCAATGTCGGAATAGGGACCAGTGGGTTGCGCTGCCATAGCCACTGTTAAACGTTCGGTTGCCGAAAGCGCATCGTCGTTGCGGATGCGTAGTGTAATCGTAGCACCATTGACGCTTCCTCCGCTCGTGACGAGTTCCCAGTAACGTTGATCGGACACCTTCTCAAGTTCCTTAGCGCCCGTGAGCGTTTCACCTTTCAGTTCGTGCAGTGTCACGATGCCAAACGCGCTGGCGTCCGAAACGCCATCCACGATCACCGGAAGGTAGGCCGTGCCATTGCCGATGGGGAAAAGCCAGGTACCTGCACCTTTTCTTTCGACGGGACCTACGACATGTGAAAGATCGTCGCCGCCAGCGATCACTACGTTTTGGTCCATGATGAGCCGCGCGCCGTTCTTGGACATCAAGACACCCGCCGTCAGATTGAGATTGGTCTTTACTGTAATGTCCGCAAGGAATTCCTTGGTGCCACCACCACTGATCACTAGTCGTTCGATGGATTGGGCGTTGTGGTTGATCACCTGATCCAAGTTGCTGTTAAAGTTAATCTGACCCACGCCCGGGTCGTATGTTCCTGAGTTGATCCACGCGCCGGAAATTCGAATCTCGCCATTGTTGATGAGCGTGCCGGTATTCACCATGCTATCGGGAATACTGAGGACTGTCTGCGGCGAGACGCTCACGATCGCGCCCTTGCTATAAAATCCTTGTGCCCTCGACAGCGTTGCCGACAGCGTTAACAGTAGGATGAGTGCGATGCGCGCTTTCATGGACTATTTATTCTCAGCCTTCAACCCGATTGCCTTCTTGATTTTCTCGAGCTCGGCCGCCAAGGTTTCGATCTGTCGTTGTTGCTCCGACTGTTGCTGGATCGATGCTTCTAGCTCGCTGACTTTAGTTTCACTCGACTTGAGCTTTTCTTTCAACGCCGCTATCTCTGCTTGTTGTTCTTGCACTGCTTTCACCAAGGGCGCAACAAAATCGGTATAGCGAAGTCCTAGTGTCCGGTCCTTGTCCGCACCTACAGTCAATACGGCATTGGTATCGCCGACCAGCGCTTCGATATCCTGGGCGATAAAGCCCCAGTTTGTTCGCGGGTCACTGGATTCTTTCATCTTATAGGATACGGGGCGCAACTTCATGATCAGATCAAGACCGGAAGCCAACGGCTGGATGTCCTTCTTGAAACGACGGTCGCTCGCCGCGGTAAAGGCAACTTGTCCTTCGATTACTGTAACAGCAGTATTTCCAATTCGCACCTTGTTGGTGGCATTCACGACGGCTTGATAACCAATTGCCGTGGCGTTCACCAAGCCGCCAGCACTTACGTCCGAAAAGTAACCCAAGAGCGTGTTTTGGGCGCCAGTGGTATTGGTTAAACCTGAGCTGTTTCCGGCAAATAAATTCAAGGTTCCGGTTGTGTTATTCAGTCCAGACTTTTCACCGAGGAAGGTACTCGGTCCCGTGGTTGACGCTTGGCCGGCTTGGGCGCCGATGAATGTGTTCCCGTTGAATGTCGCTACCGTGGTGGCCGCACCTGCGCGCCACCCGATCAGCGTATTCAAACTTCCAAGCGTGTTTGCAGATCCAGCAAAGGTACCGATCGCGACGTTGTAGGAGCCTGTCATCCCCGCACCACCGGCAGATGAACCGAAGAATGCGTTGTCCGTTCCCGTCGACGGGCTGCCCACGAATTCGCCAGCAAACAAGTTGCGCGTGCCAGCATTATTCAAGAGCACACTGCCACTCGGGTTCGCCCACAGTGCCGAACCACCAGATGTCGTCAACACCTGTCCAGGGGAACCGACGGATAACTTCGTTACATCGATCGCCGCAGTTGCACTGATATCGCCATTGGCAATCGTGCCGTCCAAGATCTTGGCGGAAGTGACCGCGTTGGCTGCAATCGTCGGGCTGGGATACGTACCAGTCAAGTCCCCGGCTGCCGCGCCACCCGGTGCCACACCTGCAATGGTCGTCGCTGAGGCACCTGTAATTCGTCCTTGTGCATCCACGGTAATTGAAGGAACCTGCGTCGCCGATCCGTAAGAGGCGGCGGTAACACCTGTATTGGAGAGTGCGATCGTACCGGTTGTGGTGATGGTCCCACCGGTGAGGCCTGTGCCAGCCGTCACACTCGTCACCCCGGCAGAAGCTGGAGCGGACCAGGCCACACCGCCAGCGGTAGTCGTCAACACTTGATTCAAAGTACCGGCCGCGAGTTTTGTTACATCCACAGCTGCCGTTGTACTGATGTCGGCATTCACAATGGTGCCGTCGATAATTTTCGCCGATGTCACGGCATTGTTCGCGATGGTGGGGCTTGGGTAAGTGCCCGTTAAGTCGCCGGCTGCCGCGCCACCAGGGGCTACACCGGCAATGGTTGTGGTCGTAGCGCCGGTAATGCGCCCTTGCGCATCAACCGTAATCGACGGGACTTGGGTGGCTGATCCGTATGTGGCCGCCGTTACGCCTGTATTTGCTAGCGCGATCGTTCCTGTGGACGTGATCGTACCTCCGCTCAATCCTGTACCAGCCGTCACGCTTGTCACTGAACTCGGCAAGTTCGACCAAACGGTTCCGCCCGCAGTTGATGAAAGAAACTGTCCCGGGGTTCCCGCTGCGAGCTTCGTTACGTCTAGCGCCGCCGTCGGGCTCACGTCAGCGTTGACAATGGTTCCGTCGTTGATCTTAACTGATGTGATCGCGTTGTTGGCGATGGTCGGTGCGGGGAACGTACCTGTTAGATCCCCAGTGGCAGCACCTCCAGGGGATACTCCAGTAATGGTGGTAGACGTGGCACCGGTAATTCGACCTTGCGCATCCACAGTAATTGACGGAACCTGTGTTGCAGACCCGTAGGTAGCAGCGGCGACGCCGGTATTCGTCAGCGCGATTGTACCCGTGCCTGTAATGGTGCCCCCACTAAGGCCGGTTCCTGCCGTGACACTCGTGACCGACGAAGGCAATGCGGTCCACGCAGCACCACCCGCGGTCGTCGTCAACACTTGATTTAAAGTACCGACGGCAAGCTTGGTCACATCGACGGCGGCGGTCGGACTGATATCGGCGTTCACGATCGCACCGTCGTTAATCTTTGCCGAGGTAACGGCGTTGTTAGCAATGGTAGGTGCGGGGTAGGTTCCTGTAAGGTCGCCGGTGGCGGCACCACCCGGAGCAACGCCGGCGATGGTTGTTGTTGTTGCTCCCGTGATTCGGCCTTGCGCGTCGACCGTGATGGACGGAACTTGCGTCGCAGTTCCGTAAGTGGCCGCGGTGACACCCGTGTTAGAAAGTGCGATGGTACCGGTAGTCGTGATCGTTCCGCCGCTCAAACCGGTTCCTGCGGTGACGCTGGTCACGGATGAAGGCAAGGTAGCCCAGGCGGTCCCGCCCGCGGTCGTCGTAAGCACTTGGTTTAATGTGCCCGCGGTAAGTTTCGCAACGGCTATACCTGAGGCCAAATTGGCGTTGCCTACCGCGCCCGCTGCCATGTCGGCTCCGGTAATCGTGCCATCTTGAATCTTGGCGCTCGTAATGGTACCCGACGCCAAGGTGGGGTTCGGAAAGGTGCCCGAGAGGTCGCCACCTGCCGTACCTGACGGCGTCACAGATACGGATTGGGGTGCCCCCGACAGCCGCGTGATCGTCAATGTACCAGTAGCAGCATCATACGAAAGAACCTGGTCATCGGTGTTTGTTCCTGTAAAGGCCGACAAATTGATCGGCGTTGCGGATGGGTTATTCGTGATGGTTAAGGTGGATCCCGAAAGCTGCAGATCTTGTGGCACCGCGGAGACGACGTTATTCGTGATATTAATACCCGATCCTGCCGATATAGTTAATGGAACTGCTAGTGCTTTCCATTGGGTCGCCTCCCAATAGTAAAACTTGTTATCATCGGCATCGAAGACGAGGAGACCATTCTCTTTCGCGGTGAGGCTATTGACGAACGACGCCGCGGTTCGCTGGGCGGTGGTCAACTTAGGTATCAGCACACCTTGGTTGTTGCCGGGTGACACCAGTTCAAGAACAGCGTTCTTGTTGGGGGTCGCCACGCCGATACCTACAGAGTTTTGAGCGTAGGTTGCGAATGGTAAAAGGGAAAGCACGCAGAGCCACGCGCCAGCGGTCCATTTCATGGTTTAGATTTTAAGGGGTCCTTAGGGAGATGTTAAATCTACGATTATTCCGCAAAAAAATGGCAAGTTTGTGGTTATGAAATTCGGAACAAAAGCAATCCATGCAGGTGTCGAACCGGATCCTTCGACCGGGGCGATCATGACACCCATCTTTCAGACTTCAACATATGTGCAGGAATCGCCCGCGAAGCACAAAGGCTATGCCTACGCGCGCGGAGCGAATCCAACACGAAATACACTACAAAAGAACATCGCGGCACTGGAGAACGGTCGCTTCGGCTTATGTTTCAGTTCGGGGATGGGTGCGACCGATACGGTAATCAAACTGCTTCAACCCGGCGACGAGGTGGTGACGAGCAATGACCTATATGGTGGATCATACAGGATGTTCACAAAGGTGTATGAGAAGTATGGAATCAAGTTTCATTTTGCCGACATGACGAATGCGGCAGCACTTGCACCACTCGTGAATGAAAAGACAAAGCTGTTTTGGATTGAAACACCATCCAATCCGCTAATGGGAATAACCGACATTGCGGCGTGCGTGGCGCTCGCGAAAAAGGTAAACGCATGGGTCGCGGTAGACAACACCTTCGCGTCACCTTACTTACAGAACCCCTTGGATCTTGGCGCCGACATCGTGATGCATTCTGTTACCAAGTATCTGGGTGGCCACAGCGACGTGATTATGGGCGCGCTCGTGACCAACGATGAGAAACTGCATCAAGAGCTTGCTTTCATCACCAACTCCTGTGGAGCAGTGCCTGGTCCGCAAGACTCGTTCCTGGTGTTACGTGGGATTAAGACACTGCACCTCCGGATGGAACGCCACTGCAGCAATGGTAAGGAGGTCGCGAGTTTCCTGCGACAGCACCCGAAGGTTGGCAAAGTATATTGGCCTGGTTTTACAGATCACCCGAACCACGACATCGCCAAAAAGCAAATGCGCGACTTCGGTGGAATGTTGTCGTTTGTATTGAAGGACGACAGTGAAGCTAAAGCTAGACAGTTGATGGAGTCTGTTCAGTTGTTCTCGCTGGCCGAGTCGCTCGGGGGTGTCGAATCTTTGATCAACCACCCTGCTTCGATGACGCACGCTAGTATTCCCCGGGATCAGCGGATCAAGAATGGTCTCAGCGACTCATTGATTCGACTGAGTGTGGGCGTAGAAGATGTAGAGGATATTATAGAAGACTTGAAGCAAGCGTTGGAGCGTTAGACCATTGGGCGGGGCCACAGGATCTAACGCTCCAACGGTCACGCGTTAATTGTTCTTAGCGCGGTGGATATGTCGGCTGGCGCGGTCTTGTTTACGTTCGAGGCGTCGTTTTTCGCGAACACTCACATCACCGTCAGCTTTTGCCCTTCTTTCTGAACGGCGGATGTTGCGCTGTTCGGCGCGGAGAGCCCTCGTTTCGCCGCGGTTGATCTCGCCGCTTTGGCGACCCTGGGCGATGCGTTCGTGTTGCGCAACTTGTCGTGCATTGGCGCGGGGCGTGTTGTCTTGGGCAAAGGCAACCATTGCGAAGAAAACAAAAACTGGGATGAGGATGATCTTTTTCATATTGAGAAATTTGGCACTTTGACTACGTCGCGAGGCCCAGGTTTAATCAGCGCCTCCCCTTTCCCTTAATTTTTCTTGCCTTCCGATCCTGACGTTCCTCGGCGCGGATTTTCTGTTTTAAGGAGAGGTCCTTTTTCTTGCCGCCCTTTGTTTTCCGGTTGGTTTCGTGCACCAGCCGTTGCTCGGGGGTCATCTTGGCCGATTGGTCGGCAGAGAGCTTTTTCGATCGCTTTTGCGCGAACGACACCTGCGAGACACCCACCAACAAAAAGACCAGGAAAAGTAGTTTTTTCATATGTAAAGGGCTGTTCTATGCGTGAATACGCCCTTTCACAAAGGTAACGTTATTATGAATTCGCTGCCTTTTCCGCGCTCCGTTCGAAGCTGAATATGACCTTGTAACCGCTCTACCAGCGTTTTAACGATTGCGAGCCCGAGACCGTTCGAACTCTCACCGCCAGTAGGCCGTGCCGACAGCTTTTTGAATTTCTGAAACAGGAAGGGACGGTCCTCATCGGAGAAACCCGGTCCGTCGTCGCGTACCCGCAGCACGAGACTGGACCTGTCCACGCGCGCCTCGACATGAATATGGGATCCTGGTTTCGAAAACTTAATCGCATTCGACAAGAGGTTATCCACAATCCGATGGATGTAGTTCGCGTCGGTAAACACAGATTGCCCCACGTGGGCGTCCAAGTCCAACTTAATATTCTTCGCCTCGGCCGCCATGCCCATCATGCGAACACGCTCGGCTAAAATCTGGTCGATGTTGGCATCTGATCGCTGCGGTCCCTGGCTGGTTTGCTCCAAGGCATTCACGTCCAACAAGTCGGTGATTAGGTCGAGCCCCGATCGTGTCGATTCACGAATCAAGCGGATGTAATCCTTTTGTTCAGGCTGAAGAGGTTCAAGCTCGAGGACGGAAGCAAGTCCTGAAATTCGATTCAAAGGCGACTTCAAGTCGTGCGCCACGATGTTCATCAAGGTATTCTTTTCCTGATTGAGGTCAGACAAAACTTGGTTGCTCCTCGACAAGTCTTCGTTGTGACGCGAGATCGCTTCGCGTTGGTTGACGATGTGCTGGTTCTGCAAAGCGAGTTTGTGGTTGATCAATCGGCGGCGGCGACTGCTGAACCACAAGATTGCAGCGATCGATGCGACCGAGATGCTCACCACGATCAAGATGACATTTTGAAATCCTTGCTTCGCGATCAAAGCCGTGTCCCTCAGATTTTTCAACTTCAACTGTTCGAACTCCTTGTCTCTCTTTTCAATTTCTACTTGAAACTGCAGTCGTTCGATCTGTCTTGCCAAGTCGGTGTTCTCCAGCATTCCGGAGAAAATCTTATATCGATTGACATACTCTTCGTGGCGTTTCGAATCCATTTTTACTTTGTATATCTCCGACAACAACCATGAAGCATCGCGTTGGAAAAGTACGTTGCCAGAGTTTTCGGCCGATTGCAAAGTGGTTTGGAGCAGCGCGATTGCTTCTTGATATTTCTTCTTCTGAAAGTAGAACTTGGCCTGCAAGAAGGTGGCCCTTAGAAACATCTTCTGATTGGTTTGTTCCGTGATAATGTTCAATACCCTTTGCGCTCGCGCGTATGCTTCGTCCAGATTGCCTTCTTCCAACAATACTTCGGCGAGCCCCATAGAAAGTTCGGCACGCGTCACTGGATCATTTACCTGGGCGGATGCCGAATCGGCGGCCAAAAAATAGTTTTGAGCCGCGGGAAGGTCTCCTGCCGCATGATGAATGAGTCCCAATTCCATAAGTGACGATACGATCATCCGAGGTTCACCAATTTCCTTCCGGAGTTGATAGGCTGTCCTCGACACGTCGATGGCCTTACCGAAGTCGCGTTGGGTGGCATACACGCTCGCGATGCTTCGTTTGACATAGGCAAGACCTGATTTATCGCCCATCACCTCGAAAATTTCCTGCGATCGGATGAGGTTGTCGAACGCCCGAACGAGGTCTCCCTGATCGAAAAACATGCGGCCTAGGTTGTTGTACCCATAGGCCAGCTCCACCGAGTCGCCTTGCTTAAGCGCCAAGTCGATCGACTCGCGGTGGTATCGGAAGGAATTGTTGTAGTCGCCCTTGTTCGCGTAGGCGAGCCCGATAAAACTGAGTGGCTTGGATAAGTCGGATGTCATTCCCAGCGCATTACCCAGCTCGAAAGCTTTTTGACAGTAAAGAAGTGTGCTGTCCGGAAATGAATAACGGTATTCGAAACCGATCGCCGAGAGCAAATCAAACTTTTGACGATCGGTTGCCGTGACCAGCTGCCGTTTGAGCTTATCGACGGCATCGAGATTTTGCCCCGACACCACAGACATGTGGGCAAGCGAAAACACCATCAGCCAAACCGAAAAGGCGGCTCGCTTTTTCCATGCGATAATGAAACGCTGATATCTGTTCCCCAAATCGGAGATAAATTACGCCATCAATCCTTTTCTACAAAATTGAGATCGCGCGAGTACGTTTCGTCTACCGCACGAAGGGCGATAATGGCAACAATAGATGTGATGACAATGATTATTAAGGCGCCGTATATCATGCCTTGGTCTGCTCCAAAGGATGCGCCGATTTGACTTCGCAGAAACTGGAATAGGAAAGTGAGTGGTATCACGGTACCTCTAATAAAATTTGGGACCGTGGTCGCCACCGTCGATCTAAGGTTGGTTCCAAATTGTTCCGCCGCAATGGTCACGAACAGAGCCCAATACCCGATGCCGATACCGAGGAAAAAACACTTCGCATAAAATGCTTCGGCGGTTTCAATGGGTAAGAATAAGTAAATACAAACAAATACGAAGGTCAAGCCAATGAACAACATTACGACACGCTTGCGCGACCTAGCAAGTTGGCTCGTGATACCGCTGAGGAGGTCGCCGACTGCGAGGCCGATGTAACTGTACATTACGGCATTACCAGCTTTTATTCCCGCATCCGCCAACCCCATCGCTTTGGAAAACTCCGGTGAGAAGGTGACCAGTATGCCGATGACAAACCAAATTGGAAGTCCCAAGAACACACATCCCAGGAATTTCTTGAGGCGCTCGCCATTGTTAAATAATTGGAAGAAGTTTCCACGCTGTATGTTCTGGTCTTTCACTTTCAAGAATATCCCTGATTCGAATACGCTAATTCGAGCGATGAGAAGTGTCAGTCCCAAGCCCCCACCGATGAAATAGGCCACTTGCCAGTCATATTTCGTGGCTACATAGTTGGCCAATACGGCTCCGAATAGTCCCACTGTAGCGACTAAAGCGGTACCGTAGCCGCGCAAGCGCGTGGGCAGGATTTCGGATACGAGTGTGATCCCAGCGCCGAGTTCCCCGGCTAGTCCAATTCCTGCGATGAATCGGAGGACAGCATATTGATTCACGGACGTAACGAAACCATTTCCAATATTGGCAAGCGAGTACATGAGTATTGATCCAAATAGTACAGACAACCTACCCCTTTTATCACCCATGATACCCCAGATGAGGCCACCGACCAGTAAACCAAACATCTGGATGCGCAACAAGAATTCACCTTCGACCAACAACATGTCGTCGGGCACTTGAAGATCCCTTAAACTGGGTACCCGCACGATACTGAACAGAAGTAAATCATATATGTCCACGAAATAACCGAGTGCGGCAACGATTACTGGTACACTTATCAAGGATTTGAAACCAAGGTCACTTCCTTTGGATAGAGTTGAATCATTAATGGAACCAACTTCTTTTTTTGACATGGGGCGGGTTTTAAGTGCAGTTATCGTGAAAATTGTCGTTTCGTCGACATTAATTAAACCTTTACGTGAGTAAATAGTCTAAATTTGTGTTTGGTCTTTCAAAATACCACGAAAGTGGTATTGCTGTCAGTCGAGCATATGTAGACCTTTGAACTTTAGCCACGTTATGAAGAGACACGTCTTTCCAGTGATCTTTGTGCTAGGGTTAATTCTGATCTTGATTCAGATTTTCCTTTAGTACTTGTCCCGCAGATCGCGGGATGATCCCAACTATTTGCAGTTGTACCATGTAATTGATCTCCCACAAAACGTGGTTAACGATTGCTATTTCTTCCTGCAACCAAGTAGATGATTGCGCCCAGGAATGGGAACAGGAAGATGACAATGACCCATAGAAATTTCTTGTCGTTGGGTTTGTTGCTCATGATTAAATCATAGATCGCGAATCCAACCAACGCGAGATAGAGGAGGGAAAACAGGAGGCGGAACATAATCGAATCAGTTATTTTCTAGAATCTTAAAGATCTCATCTAGGTTTGGTGTGATGATGATTTCGGTGCGGCGATTCTTGGATTTGTTTTGTGGAGAATCGTTTGCCGCGAGTGGCGAAAATTCACCTTTTCCCGACGCAGTAATCTGACTTGGCGAAACACCCGCGCCTGTGAGTATCTTGGTGATCGACGTGGCCCGCATTACGCTCAAGTCCCAGTTGTCTTGCATGTACGGCGACTTCTTAGAAATCGGAACGTTGTCGGTGTGCCCTTCTACCATGATTTGAAGATCCTTTTGATCTTTGATGGCTTTCGCCAGTTGCTGCAAGGCGGTCACCCCTTTCTTATCTACATCGATACTACCGGAACCAAAGAGTAGTTGTTCAGCGAGCGACACATATACCTTTCCATTCTTCACATTCACTGTGAGGTCACTTGCCTTAAAATCAAGCAACGCGTTGCCGATCTTGTTTTTTAGTTCTTGAACGGCGCGGTCCTTGTTGTTTAACACCGTCTCCAATTCTTTCACTTTTTTCTCGCGCTCCGCCAAGCTGGTACTCAACGAATCGTTCATGCGACGGGTCTTCTCGAAGCTGTCCTGGATAGAGAGCAATTGCTCCTTCTGTTGCGTCAGATCTCGATTCAACTTGCCACTGCTATTTAAGAGGTTCTTGTAATAGGAGTTGAGTTGTTCATACTCTTTATCAAGGGTGGTAAGTTTCTGAGAAGTAGAACGGAAGTCGATACCCAATGCAGTTGTGTCTTCCTTCAGCTGACTCAATTTTTTGTTGAGGTCGTCTAGTTCCGTCGTGGCCTTTTCTAATTGCGTCGTCTTCTCACTGAGTTCGCCTTCGGCTTTGACTTTCTGCGCGAGCATGTCGTCGTACTTTTTCTTGGTCACGATACAAGAAGAAGACAGCATAAGAATGCTCAAAAAAATTGCGGTCTGTTTCATGATTCAAAAGCAGTTAAAAAAATCTGTAAATGACCAACCATGTAGGGGGATCAAGGAACCAAATTAAGTCCTTTTCCGAAATATTTACCACCCCCGCGCCCGTTTCATTCGAATGCGTTTTACCTTCGCGGAGTATAAAAATCTTAGGTATGTCTGGCATGTTGAGAGAAGGCTCGTTGAAGGACAAGTGCATTGTTGTGACCGGTGGTGGTACGGGATTGGGGCGGTCGATGTCGCAATATTTTTTAGAACTCGGAGCCCATGTCGTCATCACGAGTCGAAAAAAGGAAGTAATCGAAAGAACGGCCGCCGAGCTGCAGCAACAGAGTGGCGGACGGGTGTTGGCAATACCAGCCGACGTACGGAAGTACGAAGAAGTGGAAAATGTGATCCGTAGCGCCCAGCAGGAGTTTGGTTCGATCCACGCGGTCGTCAACAACGCGGCCGGGAACTTTATCAGTCCAACAGAGCGTCTCTCCCACCGTGCGTTCGACATCGTGGTGGACATTGTCTTAAAGGGTACCTATTACACAACGCTGGCAGCCGGCAAGAACTGGATTTCCCATCGGCAACCGGGTATATTCTTAAATATTGTCACGACCTATGCATGGACCGGGTCCGGATTCGTCGTGCCTTCTGCCTGCAGTAAAGCCGGCGTGCTCGCCCTTACCCGTTCTCTTGCGGTGGAGTGGGCAAAGTATGGAATCCGGAGCAACGCGATTGCCCCCGGGCCGTTCCCCACGGAGGGTGCTTGGAGCAGACTTTTACCTGGCGCCCTAGCAGAAAAATTTGACCCTTCTAAACGAGTGCCACTTGGTCGCGTCGGCGACCACCAAGAACTCGCCAACCTAGCCGCTTACTTGGTGTCGGACTTCAGTTCGTTTGTCAACGGAGAAGTGATCACCATCGACGGCGGCGAATGGCTCCGTCATGGCGGCGAATTCAGTCACCTAGATGCCATCACACCAGAAGAATGGGACGCAATTGAAGCCGGAAGGAAGAAGGGTTAACCGTGAAAAAAATCACCGAAAGACCACTGATTAGAAGTCTGAAAAGGAACATCGTGGGGATTGATTTCACCTCGAATGATTACCTAGGGCTCGCACGATCGATCGACCTGCATCAAGAGATCGCACGTCGATATGAGGCGCTAAGCCCTTCGCGGAATGGATCGACCGGTTCGAGATTGCTTTCAGGAAATAGCGCGCTGATCGAAACGGCCGAGCATGAACTTGCGAAACTATTTGATCGTGAAGCGACCTTGATCTTTGATTCTGGGTACATGGCCAATCTTGCGGTGTTGTCGACACTTCCGCAACGGGGCGACACGATCATCCTGGACGACCGTGCCCATGCGAGCTTGAAAGACGGCGCGAAACTTAGTAATGCTAACAAATGGAACTTCCGTCACAACGATGTCGACGATTTAGAAAAGAAACTCAAATCCGCTACAGGCGACAGATGGGTGGTGATAGAATCCATTTACTCGATGGATGGTGACACCGCGCCGTTAGAGACCATCTTGGAAGTAACCGAAAGGCATGGCGCACACCTTATCTTAGACGAAGCCCACAGCACTGGCACGTATGGAACCAACGGGGCGGGTTGGTCGCACGCGTTAGGGCTTCACCAGCGGATTCCCGTCACCGTTTTTACGTTCGGCAAGGCGATGGGTGTACACGGCGCGGCTGTCGCGTGCACCCAGCACATCGCAAATCTGTTGATCAATTTTGCACGCCCGTTCATTTACACGACCGCGCCTTCGAATCACATGGTGACCTCCATATTGACCGCCTTTTCGTTCCTCAAACACAATCCGGCGTCGAAGGAACAGTTGAGAAAAAACATCGAATGCTTCAAACGCGCGGCAACGTCGGTGGCGGGTTGGGTACCGACGGATACACAAATTCAGATCGTGGTGGTTCCCGGTCAAGACCGCGCGCGCGCAGCCGCGGAAAAAATCCAGTTAGCGGGATTTGACGTTCGGGCCATTCTCGCGCCAACCGTGGCGGAAGGATCCGAACGACTTAGAATTTCGTTGCACGCGTTCAATACCACCGAGGAAATTGAAGGTTTGGTCAAACATTTATAAAGAAATGATAAAGGCAGGCGGACCGATCTTTATTACGGCCATTGGCACCGACAGTGGAAAGACCCTGATGTCAGCCATCGTCGCCCAGGCAATTGGCGCAGACTATTGGAAACCGATTCAAGCAGGACTTCCCCGGGACACGGACACGGTGCAAGCGCTTGTTTCGAGGGAAGACTTTCGAGTTTACCCTGAGCGGTATCTGCTTCAAATGCCGGCGTCGCCCCATGCTGCGGCCAAAGCTGAGAGCATTCAAATAAAAGTGAATGATTTCATCCTACCGACTTCGAGTAGTCTTGTCGTTGAGGGTGCCGGTGGTTGTCTTGTTCCCATCAACGATGAAGAATTCGTCATTGATATCGCGATTCACCTCAAGGCGCCAATCCTACTGGTGGCGAACCTGTATCTCGGGAGTATTAATCATACATTGTTGACCTTGCATTACTTGAAAGCAAGGAAGGCACCACTCGTTGGAATCGTATTCAACGGACAAGCCAACGCAGAAAGTGAAAGAATCATTTTACACCACGCCGGAATCCCGTGCTTGTTGCGGGTATCTCAAGAACCGAACGTCGATCGAGCGGTCGTCCACAAGTACGCTGAAACACTTGTAAGCAACTGGAAATGAATACATTCGAAACAGCCAACGCATCTATTTGGCATCCCTTTTCACCAATCCAGGGGCAACCGCCGATCTTGGTCGAATCGGCAAAAGGAATCTACTTGACGGCCGCCGATGGCCGGCAGATCATCGATGGAATTTCCTCGTGGTGGGTCAATGTACACGGTCACAGTCACCCCGTCATTGCGGAGGCGATCCATCGACAAGCGTTGACACTTGAACACGTCATCTTTGCAGGCTTTACGCACAAGCCCGCCATTAACCTTGCCAGCAGGTTGCTGACCGTGCTTCCAGCGAACCAACAGAAGATCTTTTTTTCGGATAATGGGAGCACGGCGGTGGAGGTTGCGATTAAGATGGCGATTCAATATTGGTACAACAAGGGTGCGCCTCGCTCCAAAATCATCGCGTTGGATGGCGCCTATCACGGCGACACGTTTGGTGCGATGTCGGTGGGTGGTCGTGGTTTGTTTACCGATCCGTTTCAGACTCATTTGTTCGACGTGGCATTCCTACCTTGGCCTGATGGGACTAATGATGAACAGGTCGTCGCTGCATTCGAAAAACATCTGCGCGATGAACTTGTCGCTGCATTCATTTATGAACCATTGGTTCAAGGTGCCGCGGGAATGAGGATGTATTCACCAGCGTTGCTGAGCAAATTGATCGAAACTTCGAAACAATGCGGGGTGCCTTGTATCGCAGATGAAGTCTTTACGGGCTTTGGCCGGACCGGGAAACTCTTTGCTTCCGAATACATGTCACTTCCACCCGACATCATGGCACTGTCGAAAGGACTTACGGGTGGCACGATGGCATTGGGCGTAACCACCTGTAGTGGGTCAATCCACGAGGCATTCAAATCGTCGGACCCAAGCAAGACATTTTACCACGGACATTCCTTTACTGCAAACCCCATCGCATGTGCATCAGCGATTGCCAGCTTTGACCTATTGATTCACGATGAATGTGGGGCTGCTCGTTTACGAATTGCAAAACAACAAACAGCATTCGCCACCCGTGTTCAGAATCGCCGTTCGGTGAAGTCGGTCCGGAGCTTGGGTACGATACTTTCGATGGAGTTGGCTTCGGGAGAGACGAGCTACACCAATTCCCTTCGACATGAGATATACTCCTACTTCTTATCGAAAAACATCCTACTGCGACCTTTGGGTAACGTTCTCTATTTTTTGCCCTCCTACGCGTTCAGTGAAGATGACATGAACCGTGTACATGAAGAAATTGAACGGTTTCTCGTGCTGCTAGAAAGTCGCGGAGATCGCCACTAGCCGCTTTTGATCGGGTGCGATGAAGGTGATCGCCTTCGTCGACGATTGATAGACCACCGCCGGCGCCGCTGAGGACGGGAGCGGCCGAGGAATTAAGAGTTTACCACTTGCATCGCATGAAAAGAATATTCCTTGCTCTCGATCAAATACAACGAGGACGTCGCGGTTATCGGGTGTGTGGAAGAGCGACAGTTCGACTTGATCCGAAACCGGGTTGTTGATTTCGAAGAGTTGCTTGCCATTTTTATCGAATCCGGAGAGGAAGCCCTGGTCGGTTTTTATGACAAGAAATTGATCACTGTTGGATGATGCGACCAGTCTGAAATTTGCGGATGCTGATTTCTTGATCAAGGCTTCTTCCATTTCCTTTTTGCCCTGCGTATTGATTCTAACCAATGTGCCATCGGAAGAAACGATGTAAATCCCGTCGCCATCCGACACGACGTCGCCGGATGGTGTAAATCCTAGGGACAGCGGGAATCCTTTCATGAGTTCTCCCCGTCGACTGTAGAGATGAAGCTCGCCGTGCACCGTGGTTGCTTCGTAGTAGTCGCGTTGCTTTATTCTAAAATGGGTAGGCGCGTCGGAAAACTGGCGGGGGAGAGTTTTCGATTCCCAACCTTCGAGGGGTTTGCCGTTCATGTCGACGATCTGGATCACGCCTGCATTGCTCGCGGTGAGGAGTCGGTAGTTGCGGCTTCGGTCGTAGTCGATGAGCGAAGTGTGGGCAACATCCTTCATGGCGATGGCTTTCGGATATCCTTGCACGTAGCGACCAAGGCGATCGATCACGTGGAGACTGCCGGCGGTGGTGACTAGAAATTGAAGCTTGCCATTTCGAAGGAGGTCCACTTGGTAGATCGAACCGAGTAGTGGTCCGGGCAATTGCACCGACCATTGTTCTTTCATGTCCTTCGATACAAGATGGAGTTGATTGGACGCATCGACGAATATCACTTCGGTGGTGCGATCCGTGTGGTTGATCACTGCCACTGGTGAGGAGTTGAGGTTGTTTGCGAACTCGACGCCACTAGACGCGCTTCGAACGAGGTTCTTTTTGTTGTCGTCGGTCCCGCGAAATTGAAGTACAGCGCTCGCATAGTAGTCGCCTTCGAGCGCATAGAACTGCATGGCCATTCGTTGCGGAACGCGGAGCGGGGAAAACAAAGCGTCGTTGTCGGAAGCCACGAAATAGCTGACGTTAGCTTCAGGTAGTGTCATTTCGAGGTACTTGCTCCAGGATAAGTTCTTACTGAGGATGTTCTCGGTTGGCAAGTTATCGATGAACTTTTTGATTCCTTGTTCGCTATCGGCGAGCACCATCAAGTTGTCGACGATGGTGTAGTACACGGCGGCTGATTTGAAACTGATGGGCCAGAAGAGATCTTGACCGATGGTTGATTGTGGCAAGATGTGTATTTCTTGTTCCGCATAAGATTCTGATGTGTATGCGTTTTCCTTTTGGGCAGCTTGATGGATTTTAGCGAGTTCGGCTTGGGCGCGAGTGATTTCCTTGAGTTCGGCGACGATGACCTTTTCGGAAGATGGGAGGGTACAGAAAGCGATCTCATTGTCGATTGCGCGATAAAATGCTTCGATATCGAATCCTGTTTTGGTGGCTGTTGTCTGGATGGAGGCTGCGACATCGATGTTTTCGCTAGAGAGGTGGCTTGCGCGGTCTTTGAGCCATTGTGAGGGGTTGCTGATACCAAAATGGACGAGGTATCGAAACTGATCGGGGAGTCGAGTTTTGAGATCGAACGGCACTGGGCGTTGTGATCGGAAGACGGATAGAAGGCCGGCATTAGCGGTGGAATCGACGGCAAATCCATTCATGAGGAGGTTAGAGCCGCTCCACCTAAGATCGAATAGCATGGCATCGCAGAGGGCGGGTGCTTGCAAGAGTGGGTCGAGGTTGGAATTAGTGGTAGCATTTCGGAAAGCTCGCCAGTTGATGTACAGGTTGCCATCGTCTTGTTTGACGTTGGCGAGTTGAAAGACCCGTGCGAGGTTTTTCCGGAAGGAGGTATTGTTTTCCGATTTGTTGTTTCGGATGATTCCTTCGACAAGTTGTCCGTGGGCGCTAACGATCCACACGCCGCGGATTTGGGCGATGGTGAAGAGTGATTGGTTGTTTCTGACGACGTCGGTGACTGGGATGCCTTCGTGGCTTCTTTCGCGAAGGTTGGTGTCTTTGAGTGATTTAGCTATGTCGATTGGGTTGGACGAGTGTGTTTTCTTGAGGAGCGCGACGACGCCGGTTTTGGCGCCGAGTGATTGTATGGCGAAGAGCCAGGGTTCGGGTGCTGACTTGAGGGAATCGTTGGTGAGGAGGAACTCCGCGAGGTTGGCGGAATCGGCGTTAAGTTTTTTGAGGACGAGGGGTTGTTCTGTTTCGACGACGGCGAGAGTTTCGGCGGGTACGAGTTGCCAGGGGGAGACAGGTTGTTTGCTGGGTTGGTTGGCGATGTACCAGGTAGCGACTCCGAGCGCGGCGATGATTCCGATGGTAATGAGGATTGCTTTTCGCACGGGCTTAAAGGTAAAAAAATAAAAAAGCCCTGGAATTTTTGGTTCCAGGGCTATTGATAGAAAAAGGCAACGACTTACTCTCCCGCGTTTTACCGTAGTACCATCAGCGCTGGTGGGCTTAACTTCTCTGTTCGGAATGGGAAGAGGTGATCCCC
>JBGAGH010000013.1:0-143841 GCA_044226825.1 Cyclobacteriaceae bacterium | reverse complement strand
AAAAAAATCCCTCCCCCCTTTCTGTAACACTCTCCCCCTTCCCGTCTCTAAACCCCAAACAAATGAGACGTTATGAAATCCTTACTCCTTTCATTCCTGGTTGGGTACTTGTCAAGCGTATTTGCGCTGACGGGCGGCGCGAAAGATGTGCAGCCCTATCCTTTTGAAGTTCAGGTTTCGGGGCAGGGGACGCGGCCTATCGTGTTCATTCCCGGGTTCGCCAGCGCGGGGAGCGTGTGGGAAGAGACCGTCGGCAAGCTGGGAAAAGAGTTCCGATGCCATACGCTCACCATGGCGGGATTCGCCGGTGTGAGGGCGCAGCCGGGCGCCTCGTTCAAAAGCTGGGAGGCAAGCATCGCCAAATATTTTAAAGACAACCACCTCGAAAAGGCGATCGTCGTCGGCCATAGCATGGGCGGTGTTATGGGACTGGCGCTGGCTGCGGATTACCCCGAGCTCGTCGGCAAAATCGTGGTCGTCGATGCCCTGCCGTGCCTAGCCGCCATGAGCAACCCTAACTTTCAAGCGAGCGAAAAACCGGAGTGCACTTCCAGGGTGGCGCAGATGACCAACCTGAGTGTCGACCAGTTTCGGCAAATGCAACTGATGTCGGTGCGGTCCATGGTTGCCGATACCACCCGACAAAAAAGGGTCGTCGCCTGGAGCGTGGCCTCCGACCGTACCACCCTCGGCGAGATGTTCTGCGACTTCATGAACACAGACATGCGCGACAAGCTGGGGGCGATTCAATGTCCTACGCTGGTGTTGCTGCAACCGTACTTCAAAAACATCGCAGGCGCCATCGACAGCCAATACAAAAACCTGAAAAATGCCAACTTGCGCTACGCCACGAAGGGTCTGCACTTCATCATGTTCGACGACCAAGAGTGGTATATGAAAGAGCTGTCGCAATTCATTCACGCGCAATGACCTTCGAAGAAGTCTATCGAACGTACTGGCAGAAGGTGTTCCGCGTGTGCATGGGCTACGCCAACGACGCCGACATGGCCAAAGACCTCGCACAGGAGGCGTTCGTGATCGTGCTGCAACAACTTCCGCGCTTCCGGGGCGAGTCGAACATCGGCACTTGGATCTTCCGCATCGCCACCAACAACTGCTTACGTCAGATCGAAAAACAAAAACGTCTGCCGAAAGCCGAACTGTCGAACAACCTCGTGGAAGAAGCGGCGGTCAACATCGAACCACAAATCCAACTGTTGTATCGTTTCATCTCCGAACTCCCCGAAGCCGACCGCATCGTCATCTCGCTCGAGTTGGAAGACGTGAAGCAGTCGGAGATCGCCCAAATCGTGGGGCTCTCGGAAACGAACACCCGCGTAAAAATTCATCGCATCAAAGAAAAGCTTACCGAAAAGTTCAAACAGCATGGATACCAGTAACCTCGACCTAAAAGGACTGTGGGCCAGCCAAAAAATTCAGTCGCCCGACCTGGCAGAGCTGCACACCAAGCTCGATCAGTACAAGAAGGCGACGCGGAACCACACGTTGCGTGCCTCGCTAGCCCTCAGCGTCACGGGCTCGTTCATCCTCTTCGTGTGGTACTACTTCCAACCGGAGTTGGTCACCACCAAGCTCGGGATCGTGACGATCATCGGCGCCATCGCCCTATACATTTTTGCCATCAACCGACTCTCGAGCTCGTTCAAGACCATCGACAACTCGATGAGCAACCAAGAATACTTGGACCAATTACTCGTCATCAAGAACAAACAACGTTGGCTGCAGACGACCGTGCTGAATTTCTACTTCCTGCTCCTCTCCACAGGATTAGCTCTTTACTTATTTGAATACACGTGGCGGATGAAGTTCGTATGGGGTGTCGTGACGTACAGCGTGACTGGCGCGTGGGTGCTCGTGAACTGGTTCTATTTCCGTCCAAAGGTGATCCGGAAGGAGCGCGCGAAGCTGGATCAGTTGATCGAGCGTGTCGAAAAATTAAAGGAGCAATTCTAAAGACCGGTGTCAAAACACTTAAACGCGCTGTCGCGTTTGTGGGGAAAAAGTTAGATTTACCTAATTACCCACATTGAAGCACCTCACTTTCAGCGTCTCCATCGCCATCATTTCTTGGATGGTCGGAATGATCGTCAATGGGACTTTAGAATTAAGAATTAAGAATTAAGATTTAGGATTTACCCACTATGATTTCCCAAGAATCTTTCGACCAACTTAGAAAAGAGTTATCAGTAAAAGCCAAGAATGGACTCGACTTCACGCTCGCAGCCACCATCATCTGGGCGGCCATCGCCTTCGTGTGGACACTTGAGTTTCGTCCCTATGACAAGGCGGTGCTCACATTCATCGTCGGAAGTGTCATGCTCCCACTCGCGCTCGGGCTCTCCAAGGTTCTCAAAACCACCTGGAAGATCAAAGAGAATCCGCTGCAACCTCTCGGTCTGTGGCTCAACTTCGCCCAACTGTTCTACTTTCCGTTCCTCATCTTCGTGCTTCTCAGATCGCCCGAGTATTTCGTCATGACCTACGCCATCATCACCGGCGCCCACTTCTTTCCCTACGCGTGGTACTACAAGACCAGCCTCTACGCCATCTTCGCCGGCATCATCGCGATCGGTGCGATGTTCATTGGCCTTAATGCTACACCCGAAAATATGTACCTAATACCCGCAGGCATGAGCGGATGTCTGGCCTTGCTGACAGGGCTTTTGTATTTGGATTTTAAGAAAAGGTAGGAAGCCGTGGAAGGTTAGTTGTTAGTTGGTGGTTGGTGGTGGATGGTTGTGCTCCGACCGAAACACCTTCGCAGCGGGGTCTCTCGGCTCGAGGAATCTGCGTCATCCGAACACGTTTTGACCCACCCGAAAAATAACCAAGAACCAATATCTAATGTCAAGTCCGGTGCTTCAAAACCTACGTCGATTTGATGCCCGCGTTCAACCAAATAGACATTGGCTAGTGGGCGTTGGTGATTGGTTCTTGCTTGGTTAAGCGTTCCTCGTTCAAAATACGCGGGGTCCGGAGACCGGAAAGATATAGTTGTTAGTTGGTGGTGGATGGTGGATGGTTGTGCTCCGATCGAAACGCCTTCGCAGCAGAGTCTCTCGCCTCGAGGACTCTGCGTCATCCGAAATCTAAAGAAATACCCAACAACCAATATCTAATGTCAAGTCCGGTGCTTCAAAACCCACGTCAGTTTAATGCCCGCGTTCGACCAAATGGACATTGGCTATTGGGCGTTGGCTATTGGTTCTTGATGGGTTAATCCTCCCTCACTTAAAATACGCGGGGTCCCGGAGACCGGAGACCCCGCTGCGAAGGAATAACCAAGAACCAATATCTAATGTCAAGTCCGGTGCTTCAAAACCCACGTCAGTTTAATGCCCGCGTTCGACCAAATGGACATTGGCCATTGGGCGTTGGTGATTGGTTCTTGATGGGTTAAGCGTTCCTCATTTAAAATACGCGGGGTCCCGGAGACCGGAAAGATATAGTTGTTAGTTGGTGATGGATGGTTGATGGTTGTGCCCCGACCGAAACGCCTTCGCGGCGGGGTCTCTCGCCTCGAGGAAGCTACAACTACCAGCCGATTGCCTGTTTGTCCTCGAAGAAGCCGCCAGTAGGGCCGGCGTCAGGCAATGTAGCTGCCCAGATGATGCCATCGACGGAAGCGGCAACGGAACGCGCGCCCATAGCACTCATGCCCTCGGCGGTCGCCACAAAACCGGGGTTCACCGCGTTCACCAAGATTCGGTCTTCTTTCAGCTCGCGGGCCAACTGTACCGTCAGTCCATTCAATGCGAGCTTCGACAGTCCATAGGAGGTCATCAAAGCTGGGTGCACCGACAACCCGAAGTAGGGATGCGCAAAAGAACCCGCGCCACTCGAAATGTTCACGATCCTCGGATGCGAACTTCCTTTTAACAACGCGCGCATGTGTTTGATCACCCGCCAAGCGCCGAATAGGTTCGTGTCGAACGCCTTTTTCGCAAAGTCGAAGTCAGTATCCAGTGGCTTCACCATGTAGTCGAGCTGACCACCCGCGTTGTTGATCAAAATGTCCAATCGACCGAACCTCGCACGGACAAACTGCGCCAACTGGTCCACACTTTTGTCGTCGGTGATGTCCAAAGATTCGGCGGTTATACTTTGGCCTGTGAGCGCCAGCTTCTTCGCCAACGTTTCCACTTTCGCCAACTCGCGCGCGGTGATGATGACCTCGAATCCCCGTTCCAACATGGCTTTCGCCAAACCAAAACCAATACCTTCTTCCCGGCTCACACCGGTGATCAATACAATCGATTTATTCGTTTCCATAAGCTTGAGTTTTTCGCGGTCGTTTTCTGACCATTGCATGATTCAAAAGTAGTCGTCCCGTATGCGCAACGGGTGACACAAACGTGGGATGGAATGGCGAATTTCTTGGGAATCCCTAACTCACGTGCCCGAAGCCCTAAACTCGTTGGGCGTTTTTCCGGCCTCTTTCTTGAAAAACTTCACAAAATGGGTGGGCTCGGAGAACTTCAGATGAAAACCAATCTCGGCTACACTATCTTTTGTATACAAGAGCAGGTACTTAGCCTCCTCGAGCCTGCGCTTCGTAATGAACTGCTTGGCTGGAGTGCCCGTCGTCTCTTTGATGGTCTGACTCAAGTGGTTGGCGGAAATGTTCAGCATCGACGCGTACTCCTCCACCGAGATCTTGGTGAGGAAGTGTTCATTCACCAGGTGCTGGAACTGGGCTGCGATCACGCCGTTCGCCTTCTTCGTTGGGTTGGGGGCGGCACTCTCCTCATAGATTCTTCGCACCTGCCACAGAATCGCCTGAAACGAGGACCTGACAATTTCTACGCTGAACTTCGACAAGTTTTCCTGCTCTTGGATGATCTGCTTAAAGTATGGAGTCAAGATTTCGAAATGGCGATCATCGACGGGTAGCAGGTTGGTCTCGTTGATGTTGAAGAATGGATACTGTTGCAAAAAGTTTGCGGCAGAGTGAAATTGTAAGAACTCGCTCTTGAAGAATGTGCAGTAACCGAACCAGTCACTGTTCTTTTCCCACTTAGCGACTTGTCCGGGTGCGACACATAAAATGAAGTGCGAGGGATTGCGAAACGTTTGATCGTTGAGGGTATACTCTAGGTCTTTCGTTCCGAAGTTGAGCGCGAGGGTATAAAATCCGGCGCGATGCGGTGGCAGTTTTGTGACCTTGATGTCGTTGGTCAACGCCATGTCGAAACAATGGAAGCTGTCGATCTGCGTCCGCAGCGACGACCCTGTGAGTTGGTGCAGGTCGTTGATGTTTTCGTAGATGGGGATGCCTCGCACTGAAACTAAGGATTGGATTTTCTTACCTCGAAAATTCGTAACTGAAGCGTTAAGCTTCAAAACAAGGATTACAGTCGGATGTCTTGGCTTGCAATTTCTTATGACTCGATGCGGGGTTAAGGCGGAGGAGCGAACTCTCTGATCGAAGCTTCAAGAAATCTCCATCAAGAACAAGCTCACCTGAGATAATTTTCGGATCATATAGCCCAGTAAAGTTTGAGGACTTAAGGTAATCGGCAATTAACGACTGTGGCGGAGACTCAATTTGAAAACTCCTGAGGTTGATTGAACCTTTATCCTTGAATTCCTTTTCGATGACATCGGAATTGACAAAAGGTCCTGTTCTAATGACCCGTTGCTTTTCCTTGAATTCCTTGATCAGATGGAAGATTGACGACTTCCCCGAACCATTCGGCCCCGCTATGACACGGAGCTTACTCATTTAACGACAAGCTTCCTATTCTCTTTTTTTACAACAACCCACTTACTACTAATCGTTTGCCTAACAACTTCAGCGTTGTCCGGCAAAATTTCAATAATCTTTCCGTCTTTTGAGTAGTAAGAAGATAGGCCGGCTTTCCTTCGCTTCTTTAGTTGTTCCCTTCCTGTATTGGTAATTCTCTCAATAAGAACTCGTTCGATTTCCTGTGGATCTCGAAATTGATGCCGCTTCCCGTCGTAACCACGCTTCCCCATAGTATAAAGATATTACTTTGAAAGATGTTTTTGAAAGAAAGCTGATCTGCACTACCACACAAACCTCCAGCTAGTGACCGTTAGAAAATAAGAAGAAACGGCATTCACTTAGTATTCGATGGAAAAAGAAAAACCGGGCGTGTCGTTCACACCCGGGTCTGGAAATGACATAACGAAAAGCTATCCTTTCGCTTTCAAGAAACCATTTACGTCCAGCCAATGGACGAAGGCGTCGAACCATTTGTTGCTGGTACGGTTGGGATTTCCCAATCCAAAACCATGTCCTCCATTCTGATACAAGTGAAACTCTACCGGACGCCCCGCTTTGAACCAGGAATCAATCACGCCGAACTGTCCGCGGAAAAGGAAGTCGTCGGTCGCAATCACGTTAAACATCGGCGGCGCGTTCTTCGGCACCTCGACGGGCCCCATGCCGCCGTAAATCGGTCCAATGAAGTCGAGTTGCATCAACTTTGAATTCAACGTACAGTGCATGGTTAGTCCGGCGCCAGCAGAAAACCCAATCATACCTAGACGCGTGGTGTCCACACCCCATTCTTTCGAGCGTTTCACAATCATCGCATAGGCCGCTTCTGCGTCTAGTCTTTGATTGGTTAAGTCCATACGCGGCGGACTCGGACGTTCTGCTTCCTTCGTCCCCGCCGCTGGAGGTGATGCTGCTGCGAAGGTCCTGTTCATCGATTCCTTGAAACCGTCTAAGGACTCCGGCGTGGGGAACAGTCGATACTTCAGTACAAATGCCGCAATGCCACGATCGGCCAGCGCCTGCGCGACCTCCCATCCTTCGTTCCCCATCGACAGCCAGCGGAATCCTCCCCCCGGCGCCACGATCACCGCCGCTCCGTTAGCGGTACCAGCCTTGGGGAGAAAAGGTGTAAGCGTGGCGGTCGACACGTTGCGCGCCATGGGATCACCCCACTGGCGGAACCATGTTTCCGGGGCGGGCTGCCCCTCTACACCACCCGTTCCCAACGGAATCGCCTGGGGTTCCGGCGGATTCGCCAATGGATAAATAGTGCCATCCTGCGCATGGGCCAGGACGCTCGTGAAAAATAAACTCGCGGCCACCGCCGCCTGTAAGAAATGTCTCTTTGTACTCTGCATAGGCTGAGGATTATGGAAGATTAGTGTTGAATATACACTTATTTTCTGGAATCGTTAGCCCTTCATTTATTTCACCTTGGATCGTCAGGGGACGCGTTGAGAATACTGTATACTGAACGTGGAAGGGAGCCTACAACGAAGGCAGGCGCAAAGTCATGTCCTTAATGAAAACAGGAACCGAAAGTTCGTCGGACGCTATTGTTGCTTGCGAAAAATGACTCTTTCACTATCATCGAGCACGACTATTTCATTGCCTTTTAACTCGATTCTTTTGTTAAAGGAAGCAGTCTTCCACGATTGACCGCCGGTGGGGACAAGTTCCGACATCCATGCCCAATCGTCGCTCGTGAACGTCATGAACTGGTGTTTGTCGTGTTGGATAAACAAGACTGTGGCGCCGTTGTCGCTGCGGTATACCCCTTTTAAGGGCGTGACCGTTTTCGGGGTGGCCACCGGATACTTTTGATCAAACGCTTCGCGATATGAAGTCAAGTCGCGAAGGCGAACAGATCCTATCACAGTGACGGTGTCTCCCACTGAATTCGCGCCCATGGAGTTTTCCATCACACCAAAGGTATTGCGATTCAATTTGACGGGTAAGATTTGAAATCCCACTTCCGTGGAACCGATCTCGCCGATGAGTGTCATTCGAAAAGTTGCATCTTCCGTTTTTCCGTGCAGCGTCAACCGGCCGGTTACTTCGAAGTTCTTCTTGTCGATGCTGACTACTCGGTTGCTCAAAAAATGAATGACAGGGTACGAAGCAACATGTAGATACATGTTTCGGAGGTCGCGGTCGCGGATCTTCAATGACGTATTGACAGAGGATGCGTCCACGAACAATTCTATGCGCGTGTTCGCCATCTGGTTTGGATCATAGAACATTGTACCGCAGAAACGCTCGAAGTTTCCGTTCACCGTCGTTACCCCCATGAAAGGCACGGAGAACTGAATGGACGAGTGCGTGTTGTCGATGTGCATCAGTACCTGCGTTGGCTTGACTTGCGAAAAAGACGGCGCCCCGAGGGAATAAACCAATGCGATAAGGAGGGTTGTGCAACGACGCACCATGGTTATGAGATTTAGGGTGAAAATGTCTGAAACTTTCGAGTTCGCCTTACCCCTCACCGTGGGATATTTGCCGCTCCGAAGAAGGGCGATAGCTTTGGATAAACGGGTGTCACTCGGATGCCAAAGCGTAGTAAATTGCGCTCCCCAGTAATCGTGACCAAAAAGAATCCATTCCCATGAAACATGTTTTTCTCCTTGCTGCATTAGCCCTGATGTCGGCTGCGTTGCAGGCTCAGACTATTGTTCACCGCGATCCCGAGATCGACCAGATGGTGAAAGAAATTAGCGCCGATTCGTTGCAGTCGTACATCCACAAGATGGTGGCTTTTGGCACGCGGAATACGTTGAGCACCCAGCGTGACGCTAAGCGGGGTATCGGTGCAGCCAAGACATGGGTGTTGGGAAAATTCAATCAGTTCGCGAAGCAGAGCAACGGTCGACTCACGGCCACGATTGATGGAACGCGCTACAAGGCAGACAAACGCCGCGTGGACCATGACATCGACCTTGGTAACGTGGTCGCGACGCTCAAAGGCACCGACCCAAACGATAACCGTTTGTTTTTGATCAGCGGTCACCTCGACAACATGCGGACGAACGTGATGGACAGCGTTCAAGATGCGCCGGGAGCCAACGACGACGCCAGTGGTGTTGCTGCCGTTTTGGAATGTGCGCGCGTGATGAGCAAGCGAAGCTTCCCGGCCACCATCATCTTCGTTGCCGTGAGCGGTGAAGAACAGGGTTTGCTAGGCGCCGCGTATCTCGCGAACAAAGCCAAGCAATCCAACTGGAACATCGAAGCGGTATTGAACAATGATATCATGGGGAGCAACAATTCTTCAGAGACGAACATCATAGACAACACTCGCATCCGAGTATTCAGCGAAGGGCTCCCGCTGTTCGAAACCGAGAAAAGCGCTAAACAAATTCGTCAGTTTGGTTGGGAGAACGATGGCAAGGCCCGCCAGCTGGCACGCTATATCAAAGAGGTGGGCGAACGATACGTCGAGAACATCGAAGTGGTGATGGTCTATCGAAATGATCGGTTCTTGCGGGGTGGCGACCACACTCCCTTCGTGGAACAGGGTTATGCCGCCGTACGATTCACGGAGATGAATGAGAACTACTACCACCAGCACCAAGATGTTCGGAAGGAAAACGGAATTCAGTATGGCGACTTGCCCGAGTTTATGGACTTCGAATACCTCCGCAAGAATACCGCCATCAATTTGGCAAACTTGGCAAACTTGGCGAAGGCCCCTGCGATGCCCGAAGAGGTTAAAGTCGACACGCGGCGGTTAAGCAACTTTACTGTCTTGAATTGGAAAGCACCCAAGGCCGGCAAACCGAAAGGGTACTACGTACTCATGCGGGAAACCACCAGTGCCTTCTGGCAGAAGAAGTTCTTTACTGCGGATCAGGAGATCAAACTCCCGTATAGTAAAGACAATTACTTCTTTGCCGTTCAAAGTGTGAACGAAGGTGGCAATGAGAGTTTGCCCGTGGTTCCGACGGTACAAGGGCGTAACTAGACGAACAAGCTCCTTTACCTTGAGATCATGAGTTCCGCCCCTAAGGCGCTGGTTTCATCACTTGTGGGGATATTGAGCCTCGTGTTCTCCACCATTTTTGCAATCGGACCTAGTCGTTTGAATGTTCACTCGGGCGAGGTGTTGGTCTACGTCGGATTGCTTGTTTTTGGATTTGTCGTCATCCCCACGCTCTGCTTGGTATATGCATGGATTCAGATTCGCCATCGCGAAAGTCAACCTGAGCAAACCACCCTCGATAAGGTTGGCATCTTGGCAACCGGAATTCTGGGACTCGCTTTAATTGGCTTGGTGGCTACGTTCGTGTGGCTATCCCTTCACTCAAGCTAGACACAGATCGTTTGTTCGATTTCGCTGTGACATCCTTCAGCGTAGAAATAACGCGTCACCTACCGGAGTCGGTCGTCGAATGCTCAGAAAGGCATTTCGGCCTTAGATCAACTTTGAAAGCTTCATTTCACCGACCACGATAGCGGTGGCGTACGTCGTCCAGAGAATTACCGGCACTGTTAAGATGGCAGCCGTTTTATTCACAGGCAATAATTTAAAAACGACGACTGCCGCAAAGAGAATCACGACGATATTACCGATCAGTCCATACCAAAGTGCGGATATATGGGTGAGTTTCGCGAGGCCGAGTGTAAAGTAGGCGTAGGTTGCACAGAGGAACGCCAAGCCGAACAGCCACCATTGGTAAGTTGCTTGTTGGTCTGCGACGAGACTCTGGCGCGCTACTCCGAGCAGGGCAAACAACAGAAACCAAACGATGGGAATTACGATTCCGGGAGGCGCATACGACAACCGAGGTTGTTCGCTGCTGTCGAATTCCAGTCCAACAAAAGGAGCTGGGATATTGACCACGATCAAGATCCCGTAGAAAAGGAGGATGCTTAAAATGTATGAACCCAACATGGCGATCGATTTATATCAAATAAACATCGTTCGATCGAATATGTTCAGGAAAGCCCGTCAACATTGACGAAAACGACGATCGTCCAACTTAAAAGTCGACGAAAACCGCGGGGCGGCGTCCAAATTCCCAAGAAACTCCAATTAAAAAACGGCCGGATTTGGCAATCTTTGTTTAATGCCTACGTCGAAATTACGCCTCCAGCCCGCTGTCACGACCTTCTTAGATGAACTAAAACATCCTGCCCGAGCTGGCATTGACCTGCTCCGCAACTACATCCTTTCGGCCCATGCTGCCCTCGAAGAATCCGTCAAATGGAACGCTCCGAACTACAGCGTGGAGGGGAAGGACTGCATCACGATGAAGATTCTACCGCCGTCGAAGACGCTCTTGGTGGTGCTTCACGCCGGAACGGGAAAGAAGGCACCATTGAAGCAGAAGTTTATCAAGAACGAGAGTCCATTGCTGAGTTGGCGCGGGAACGAACGGGCAATCATCACGTTCAAGGACGCCGCTGACATTGAGAAATCGAAAAGTGAGTTTACCTCGATTGTGAAGGCATGGACAAACGCGTCGATGTAGTGCTGGATAAGGATCATCGATAGGGCCTCAACGAAATCTCGTTCAGTGGTGTACCGCCATCGATAAACAGACGCCCCTTCGGTTTCATTGCTTTCGCGATTCGTGTGAACGCCTGGGCTTCCAATTCAGGATGTCGTCCGTCGAGTGCCCCAACGCGAATGGCAAAAGCCAAATCAAACTTCTCATCGGATGCGTTCAACTCGAACTCCTCGATGGCGACACATCGGAACTCGAGCTTTCCGGTTGACATCTCGTTCTTGCTACCCGCTTGGGCCTGGCGAATCGCGTTCGCTGACCTATCGATTGCCACGACTTGAACCTTTTCCAATCTTCTGACAATTTCCCGGGCGGCAACACCGGGGCCACAACCGATCTCGAGTATTCTCATTCCGGCACGTAACGGCAACGCGTCGACTATGCTCTTGAGTCTCGAAGAAATTTTCTCTGTCATTCTTCCTGCCATGTGAGTTGTGGATTTGTTCATCAAACGGAGAACCAACGACCAGGTATTCAATTGGAGTCACGTTTTGAAAAAAGTTGCGAACGATTTCTAGTGTGCGCTTGAATTCATCCGTTGAAACGGTTTACTTTTCCAATATTCTATCTTTACCAAAGGCAACAGCATTCCTTTTGACAATACCGTTCGAACCCAAGATTGGCCATTTGACCGTTCCGGTTCATTTGCTGCTAGAGTACGCAGCATTCTTCATTGCCTACAGATACTATGTACGTCTCCGCAAAAGCAAAGCTGATGTAATCTCAACTTCAAATCGACTATCGATAATTTTGGGCGCCGCTGTAGGTGCCTTGTTGGGTTCTCGGATCATGGGGTTCCTAGAACACCCAGTCTTCATTTGGAGCCTTGAACTCTTGAATGTCAAGACCATCATGGGAGGTCTTTTCGGGGGACTGATGGGCGTAGAATGCACCAAAAAAATTATCGGAGAATCGCATTCATCTGGCGATCTATTTACCCTGCCCATTGTCGTTGGAATCTTCATAGGACGGATCGGGTGCTTCTTGGCAGGGACTCATGAATTCACCTATGGCACACCAACTTCTCTACTTACCGGGATGGACTTAGGCGATGGTGTTCCGCGTCATCCTATCGCGCTTTACGAAATCTTGTTTTTGTTGACTCTCTTCTTCATTCTCAAGCGCTTGTTGAATCAAAACAAGTACGAGCCAGGTTTTGTATTCCAAGTATTCATGTTGAGCTATTTTGGATTTAGGTTCTTGATTGAATTCATCAAACCCAATGCTTTCTTCATTCTAGGACTAAGTAGCATTCAGTGGCTCTGTGTTTTATGTTTTGTATATTACAGGAACACCCTTATTCGGACTCTTCGTGCCAACTAGGAAATACACCTATTACGACTTCACTTTAAGCCTCTGCCCAGAATGCTTGAAGCGGATTGATGCCAAAATCGTATTTGAGGACGGGATGGTTTTCATGCTAAAACGATGTCCTGATCACGGGGCGTCGAAGGTGCTCATTGCAGATGACGTCGATTACTATAAGAGCATCAGGAACTACAACAAACCTTCAGAAACACCATACAAGTTCAACACAAAGACGCACTATGGCTGCCCTTATGACTGTGGTCTTTGCCCTGATCACGAACAACACTCCTGTCTCACCGTGGTTGAAATCACCGATCGGTGCAACCTAACTTGTCCCACGTGTTATGCTGGTTCATCGCCTACCTTTGGAAGACACCGAACACTTGAAGAAGTAAAGATCATGCTCGACACGGTAGTCGCCAATGAGCACGAGCCCGATGTCGTACAAATCAGTGGTGGCGAACCAACGCTACACCCTCAGCTATTCGAAATCTTAGATTATGCCAAATCGCTACCCATCAAGCATTTGATGTTGAATACGAATGGTGTGCGAATAGCAAAGGATTTTGATTTTACTCAAAGGCTGGCTTCCTATGCGCCGGACTTTGAAGTATACCTTCAATTTGACTCTTTTCGAACAGAAGTCCTCCAATCTATGCGCGGCGGTGATCTATCGCACATTCGCCAAAACGCTCTTGCCCATTTGAACAAACTGAATCTGTCGACGACGCTCGTGATGACAATTCAGAAAAATCTCAATGATGACGAAATCGGAAAAGTGATTGAGTTTGCTTTGGATCAAAAATGCGTTCGAGGTGTCACGTTACAACCAACTCAGGTAGCTGGTCGGCTCGAGAACTTCGACTCGTTGACGAACAGAATTACTTTGACCGAAGTAAGGCGCAAAATACTAGAACAAACCGACGTCTTCAATGCCGACGACCTGATCCCGGTTCCGTGTAATCCGGACGCATTGGTCATGGGATACGCTCTCAAACTAGCCGGCAATGTGTTGCCTCTAACTCGATACATCAACCCAGCGGATTTGCTCGACAACAGTCGGAATACGATTGTATATGAACAAGATGAACAGCTGCGTGATAAAATGATCCACCTCTTCAGTACCGGCAACTCGGTTCAAGGAGCTACTGAGCAAATGCACTCTCTTTTATGTTGCTTGCCACAGGTGCATGCTCCGTCGCTGACGTACAATAATCTTTTTCGTGTGGTTATCATGCAATTTATTGACGCATATAACTTTGATGTGCGCGCAATTAAAAAGTCTTGCGTCCACATCGTGAACAAGGACAATAAGATCATTCCATTTGAAACCATGAACTTGTTCTACCGAGACCACAAGAGTGATTATCTTCAAGAATTAATTAAAGTATCCGAGGTATGATTCTTCTGTTGATTCTGTTTCTCATGCTTGGTATCCCCGCCATTCTCACGATCATCGGCTTAAGTCGACTCCGGACCAATCGCAACGTTGGGAAAACTCTCATCATCTTGGCCTTGATCTGGTTTATTGTCGGGGCGGGTATCTGCGCGAACCTACTTTTGTCGTAGGTGACGCCTCGAGGACTCTGCCGTCACCCCAACGCGTTTTGACCCACCCAAAAAATACCCAAGAACCAATATCTAATATCAAGTCCGGTGCTTCAAAACCCAAACGTGTTCGTAATTCACGTTCAACCAAATGGAAATTAGCTATTGGGCGTTGGCTATTGGTTCTTGATTGGTTTATCGTTCCTCATTCAAAATACGCGGGGTCCCGGAGACCGGAGACCCCGCTGCGAAGGAATAACCAACAACCCATATCTAATAACACGTCCGGTGCTTCAAAACTCAAACGTGTTCGTGGTTCGCGTTCACCCAAATGGAAATTAGATATTGGGCGTTGGCTATTGGTTCTTGCTCAGCCCGGTGCCGCTTCTCAAAAAATCTGATCCAACTCGACTACATGTTTTCCGTCGTTGAATGATTCCGGAGCGTTCGCGAGTTTTTCGGCTAGCGTCTTGGTCGGAAGCGGGCGGAACTTTCTCATCAACCCAATCGCGTTAAGTGCTTGTAGCACACCAGCAGAAATTCGTTCCCCGAATCGATCGGTATTGTCGCGAAGCAGCAAACCCGGACGGAAGACGATGTATTGACTGAAGCCAAGTTTCTCAATATCACTTTCAAGCTGGCCTTTCAACCGCGCGAAAAATACCCCGCTATCAATTCGGGCTCCGTATGAAGACAACAACACGGCGCTTCGTATGCCATTCCGCTTCGCAATCTGTGCAAACGCAACAGGGATCTCATAGTCCACATGCTTTTGCCGTTCTTTCGTACCGGCAGTCTTGATCGTGGTGCCGATGCAACAGAACCAAACGTCGCCCACAATGTGCGGGGCGACTGATTCTAAATGATCAAAATCGGTGATCACTTCAACAAGTTTAGCATGCGACTTGCCTGTGCCCTTCCGGACAAATGCGGTCACAGAGGTGTACCGATCGCTTTGCAGCAAGACTTGGACGAGGTCGCGTCCGGTAGCGCCCGTGGCGCCGATGATGAGTGCCTTCATGAAAAAGTGCCACGTGGTTTGAGACGAAGATCGGGCTAAAATTCTGGAATGTCGCCAGTTTGGAGTCTGTATCTCATTTAGCCCCACCAACTAATTCCCGTATATTTCCGAGGCAATGCAGGCTACCCTCGCTGCAAGATGCTGTTACAAACTCGCCGACGTAAGCGCCTCCTGTTCCTGATCGCAGGATTGATCGCCATCCTCTTGCTGGCCAACGCCGTGCTCATGTACCGCAATAGCAGGGTCATTGAGCTAAACCGACAGTTGCAAGTCGAAGTGGAACACGCCAAGGTGAACACCGTGGCCATCGTTCGCAACCTCCACCTACTCGACCTTGGTATCCGGGGCTACGCCCTCACGAAAGACAGCGCCCTCCTCTCGTCGCTCGACTCCGCCAAAGTGTACCGCGATCGAGTGCTCGCCAACGTAGAGGCTGCACTCCTTCAGCAGGAGTATCCACACATCGACCACGTTCACGCGTTGCGCGACTCCATCCAGGGCTACTTCACTTTCATCGACGGCGTGCTCGCCGCCATTCAAGCCGGCGACGATGAAACGGCAAAAAAACTCATCGCGGAAGATCGAGGCCTGAAGGTATGGCTGCAGCATCGCGCCTTCTCGCAAGAGATGAACAAGTTCGAAGATACGATCATGCAACGCGCGAGCGAACGGTATCAGACAGCCCTCAGCCGAACCTATCTGCTTCAACTCGCGATTTTTTTACTCACGGTGCCCGCGATCATCTACATGGCCGTCTACGCAGCTCGCACCTTCGACGTCTCGAATCGATTGCAACTCCTAGAGCAGGAAAAAAACAAGATACTTCTCGAACAGAACGAAACACTCGACAAGTTGGTCAAGGAAAAGACGCGCGACATTCAACTCCAAAACGAGGAGATACGCGCTCAAAACGAAGAGATCGTTTCCCAAAATGAAGAGATTCGCGCACACAACGACCTGCTGACATGGCAACAACAAGAACTACAAGACGCTAAACTCGTCATCGAACAACAAGCCGACATCATCGAAGCCAAGAACCGGGAGTTGACAGAAGAAGTCAACAACCAAACGCAAGATCTACGCGAAACCAATAACGAGCTACTCGAGTACAACAATCGTCTCGAACAGTTTACCTACATCATTTCCCATAACCTAAGGGCCCCGCTGGCGCGTCTGAAAGGTCTCGCCAACATCATGCACTACACCACAGATCCGGAAGAGAAAAGCCGAATCTTCACCATGGCTGTCCAGTCGAGTTACGATCTTGAAAATGTGATCACGGACCTAGGTACGATCCTGACCATCAACCGTTCGAATACGTTGATGAAAACCACGATCTTCTTAGGTCAGGCCCTCGAAAAAGTCCTCACCTCGCTGAAGCCGGAAATTGAGGAGGTAGGTGCCCAACTCACCGTGCAGGTAGACGAAAGAGTTACCATCACCTGCTTAGCGCCCTATGTGGAGAGCATCCTCATGAATTTGATCGCCAACGCGATTAAGTACCGAAATCCAGAACGGCTGCTAAAAATCGAGATCACCAGCCGTGAAGACGACGCTTTCGTGTTCATCCGCATTGCCGACAACGGCCTCGGCATTGATTTGACAAAGTATGGAAGCAATCTTTTCGGACTCTACAAACGTTTTCATCTGCATGTCGAAGGGAAAGGACTCGGCCTATACTTGGTAAAGACACAGGTCGAAGCCATCGGGGGCAAAATCGAAGTAGTCAGCCAAGTCGACAAAGGCACAGCTTTCGACGTGTGCTTCCCCAAGTAGTCCTTCCAAAATCTGATAACTTTCAACTTTAACGTCGGCCCAAACAATTTTGCGCCTCGACGGTTAAAGCTATCTACCATGCACTACAATATCGACGACATCTTACACTGGGAGAAGAAGTACCGCATTCGCTTGATCAACTCGATCTCAGGGTACAAAAGCGTTCACCTTGTCGGGACGCAAAATGACCAGGGCCTGACGAATGTCGCCATCTTCAATTCCATCGTACACGTCGGTGCCGATCCCCCGCTCATTGGCCTGATCATGCGGCCGCTGACAGTACCGCGGCACACGTATTCCAACATGATGGCTACCCAGTGCTACACGATCAACCACGTACATAAGTCTTTCCTCCAAAAAGCACACTACACGTCGGCAGCCTTTGCCGCTGATGAATCGGAATTTGACAAGTGTGCCCTTACGCCGGAATGGCTCGATGATTTTGCGGCTCCCTTCGTTGCAGAGAGCAAAGTGAAATTCGGACTGAAAGTAAAGGAGGACATCCTCATCCAGTCAAACGGTACGCGTTTCATCGTGGGAGAAATTCAACATGTGATCATCGACGATGACGTCGTCGAAGCCGATGGTCAACTCGACCTAGAGAAGGCGAACGATGTCTGTGTGACAGGGCTAAACCAGTACTCCTCGGTTTCCAAGTGGAAAAAGTTCGAGGCCGCGAAAGTAGAATCGATCCCGGACCTGAAAGTAAAACAGCGCCCCGACCACGTGGTATTTAATGAAGAAACGCAATCGTATAACGCCAGCTTGTTGACTTACGGCACCAATGTAAGCGCACCTCAGATCACCCCGACAGGGATGACGTCGTGGAAGAACTCTAGCGTAGGAACTTTCAACCATACCTTCAACACCAAAATCGAATCGCTGAAGTCTACGTACCAACAGCTGCTCGACGAATACCAAATCAACGAGATGGTGTACGGCGCGAAGATCAATTTTGAACCGATCATTGGTCAGGTGTACCATCTCTATCGCGATACGAATCACGATGAGATGTTTCTCTCGCTCGTACCGCCCACAAGTTGGAAACAAGAACACATCGGTTCTTTTAAATTAAGTCCCGAAAGGATTTGGGAACGTGTGTCGGCCTCGGTGCAAACCAAAAACTGACTACCGTTCGCACATGCGCCAGTAAGCGGAAAACGACGGGAAATACCCCTTGACGTGTGGGAACATCCAATCGCGGGGGTCCTTCCGGCCGGGGTAATGCAAAAAGGCAGGATGCTCCTTCGAAACCAAGATCTCCTCGCGGCGAGCTGTCGGTCCATGCGCCGCTAGCAAGTCTTCCACTTCGCCCACCATCACTTGTATGCCCTCGATGTTGCTGGCAAGCGACAAGATGAAATCAATTACTTTTTCACTGACGGGAAACCTATCAAAATGGGAGGGCTCCAGCAATAGTACCCTGTTTGCTTCTTCGTTTTGTCGCCAAGTTGGATCAAGGTTGTAGGAATTGTACACGAGCGTTTTCCTTCGTGCATCGAGTTGTACCGGTGCATGCTTCGGTAAAGTCGCGATCATTTTCCAGGGCGCTACTCCACGCAAACGAGCCGGCATGGAGCCGCCTTGGATCAGTTCCAAACTTGAATCGAGAAAAGTACCGCGTTGGGTGCTGTGCATGTGACGGTTGATGTTTCCTTGGTCACACCAATACTTTTTGCTCGAAAATGCACCGGCCACCCATTGCCAACTGCACGTGTTGCTGGCCAAGTCTCCATCGAGCAAATGCGCATACATCCAACGTGCGGGCGACGACCAATGTGCTTTGCCAACGTTACACGCAATGCTGGCGATGTACATCCGCACATGGTTGTGGAGATAACCCGTGTCATAAAAATCTTTGATCGCTCGATCGATGGCTTCGATCCCTGTACTAGCCTCCACCAGTGTCGAGATCATCTCGTTGTGGGCTACGTCCGGTTGTACTTGGCGAAGGTCCCTAAATAAAGCGTTTCCTTTTGCTTCCCACACGCGCTGAAAGTATTCGCGCCAAGCGAGTTCTTGTAAGAACTTTCCGATTGAGCTTGGGTCGTAGCCGCGCGCGATTGTGAGGTCGCGAACTAGCTTCACGCTGATCACGCCACGCGAAATGTATGGCGACAGATAGGTAACGTCGCCATCTATGTAGTTGCGGGTCGTGGCGTATCTGATTGGATCAATCGTTTGAACGCGGTCGAGGATTGCCCGATAATCGGTGGGGAATGAAACTTTCGGTTGCCGCCGAGGTTCGGGTGACATCATCGTTTGCTGATCTTATTTTGAGAGATCGCGCGCTGTAGCGTCGACTTAAATCTACCTTTCTCAACTCCACTGAGCCCAGCGTGTTTGGTGCTTCGCCCGTTGGTGCGCCGGCGCCACATCCGGAAGCTGTCGGCTTTCATGTGGGTGCGCATCAGCACGATCACTTCTTTCTCTAGGAGGCCAAATTGCGCGTGAATCGCTTCGAAGGGCGTGCGGTCTTCCCACGCCATTTGAATGATCCGGTCGATGTCGGAAGGAGCTAGCTGACTCATCGCCGGGAAAAACAACAAATCCGGAAATAAGTTTAGAACCTCCATTGGCTGATTGGCAGGAATGCGCGGTCGTTCTCCCGAGTATCAGGGGACGCCAAAAAATTACACGGCCACAAAAAAAAGTTTTCTCCTCAGGCTGTGTAATCTGGTCGCCCTTGGATCGACATATTGGGAAACAAAAAAAAACTATGACTTCGACGAAAAAGGACATTGAAAATGGGCGCAACAGCATAGTCGTTGTTCGATTGCTGTATGTGTTGTCGGTGGCAGTTGCCCTTTACTTCATTGCCAACGGAAAACTTGGCGATGCCATCTCCTCTCTAGGCGTTGCGCTGGTTTTCGATCCATTTGACCCCTCCGTACCATGGCAACAACGGCCCACGTATCAAAAGGTGCTACCCATCGTGCACGTCACGATCTTGTTGACGATGTTGGTGGTGATGATGTGGTAAAATACTGGCGGCGATCCGGCGAGGATCAATCCAGCGTCGTGCCTTTCTTCTTGGCTTCCACCTTAATGCCCTTCTCCTTCATCAGTTCCGACCCATAGGCTCGAATCGCCTCGATCAGGGGAATCACTTTCTTTCCCTTTGCGGTGATAGAATACTCGACCTTTGGGGGAACCGCCGCGTAGACTTTTCGACTGATCAATTCGTGTTTTTCCAACTCCCGCAACTGCGACGAGAGCATCTTATGTGTGATGTGGGGAAGTGTCTTTTTCAACTCCGTGTAGCGAAGGGTTCCCTTGTTCAAGCGCCAAAGGATTGGCATCTTCCAAGTTCCCCCGATAAACTCAAGGGCAAACTCGACGGGGTTGTAATAAACCTTGTGGTCGTAAACGAAATCGGGCATAAGAGAGTTCCGTTGAATAGGCAAAGTTAGTCATCTGCAACCGTTCTCTAGTTACTTTCCAAATGGATAGTAGCACACTATCGAGTAGCTATGGACGATTTCGGCTACTGTGTGCCAATCTTTGCGTCACATTCGAAACAGATATGACGCAGAAAATTCTATTCATTCTATTGATGGTGGTCGCCTGGTCGAACACCGTTGCACAACACAATGCTGGACACAACGGCAAAGTGCTAATGATTGCTTCCAACAAGTCGGAGAGCAAACAGACCGGATGGCCCATCGGTGTGTGGTACTCAGAACTCACACATCCCTTCTGGGCTTTCACCGAAGCTGGTTACACAGTTGACATCGCCAGCCTAGAAGGCGGAGAACTCTACTTTGATAGCTTTAGCGATCCTGAGGACGCAAGCCAATACGCGGCATTCGACTTCATTTCACTGGGCTTCAAGAAAGACCCAGCGAAAATGGCGTTGACAAAAAACACGCTGAAGCTTTCGACGATTAACCCGGCGGACTACAAAGCGATTTTTGTGTGCGGTGGGCAAGGTCCGATGTATACGTTCTACAAAAATCCTGAAATCGAGAAGTTTTTTGTCGACTTCTACCTAACAGGGAAACCGACGGCAGCCATTTGCCATGGCACGGCGATCCTCCTCGATGCCAAACTCCCGAATGGTAAACTCTTGGTTGATGGCAAGCGCTGGACAGGTTTTGCTTCGGAAGAAGAACAGTACGCAGACGCCTATGTAGGGAAACAAATTCAACCGTTCCGCATCGAGGACCTGGCGCGGCAATTACCGAACAGTAAATATGAGGACGGCCCTGCCTTCTCTCCCTTCGCAATCCGCGATGGCAACTTGATCACTGGTCAACAACAGAACAGTGGGGCACTTGCCGCCGAGAAAGTGCTGCAGGCCCTGAATGAAGACAAGAAACGTTACCCCACGTATGTCCTCGTTCACGGTGCGTGGGCCGATGAAAGCGCCTGGGGATTTGTGCGCAACCAACTCGCTGCGCACGCCAACGTCGAAGTCGTGAACCTTCCAGCACACGGCATCGACTTGACCGACGGAAAAAAAGTGGGGCTATCAGACTACGTTAAGGCCGTGACCGACGCGATCAATCGCTATCCCGGTAAGGTGACGTTGGTAGGACACTCGATGGCCGGGCTAATTATTTCCCAAGTCGCCGAAAACATTCCAAACAAGATCGAGAAGCTCGTATACGTCTCTGCGTTCCTGCCTCAAAATGGCCAGAGTCTAAATGGTATCGTCGACAAATTCCTAAATGGTCAGAAGCTGGACATCTTCGAATTCAACTCCGATTACACGCTCATTGGTGTCAAAAAAGAAGCTATCCCCGACGTGGTTTGTGCCGATTGTCCGCCGTTCATGAAAGAGGCATTGGTGAAATACCACCGGCCCGATCCTGTTAAGGGTTTCAATGACGTGGTGAAGCTCGGGGCGAACTTCAGCAAGATCCCCAAGTATTACATCGCGACGAAAAATGATCACGCCGTTCCATTTGCGCTTCAACAACAAATGGTGAAAGACAACGGTACCGTGAAGCGAGTCTTCGAAATGGAAACCTCGCACCTTCCGTTCGTCGTGCAACCCGAACGTTTCCTCACCATCCTCGCTGAGATCAAGTGATGATGCGAACACTATTCCTAGCGATGGCGTCACTCTTCGTTTTGAGTGATGCCATCGCTCAATTACAAGAAGGTGACACTTCGAAGTGGCAATTCAACTCTAGTTTTGCGTGGCGACTGAACACGGGGAATGTAGAGCGCTTGATTGTGACACCCGAAGCCAACCTCTCGCACGTGCAAGCCCAAAAACGGTGGGGATTCTCCGCTCGACAACGTTATACTTACGGAACTTTTGGCCCGGTGAAAACAGAGAACGATTGGTTGTCGCGTAACTTCGTGTACTTGACTCCCGAACGGACGGTATATCCCTATGTGATGTTGTGGTTCCAGACCCACGCCCGTCAGCAACTCGATTTTCGTTACCAAGCGGGTGTCGGCTTTACGGTGCTTCCTCTAAAAAAGGGCCGCCAGGTGATCAAGGTCAGTCTCACGGCGACGTATGAGCAAAACTGGTATGCACGCCCAGGTTTAACGGCAATCGCCGACGCCGGTGCGAGCGCATACTCGGTGGTCCGCGCCACGGGACGTGTATTTGGCTCTCACACATTCCCCCAGAACATCGTGTCGGTGTACTACGAATTCTTCTTTCAACAAGCGGTTGACAACATCGACAACTGGAGGATATTTACGGAAGGCGGTATTTCGACAGTGATCGCGCGCGGATTCTCGATGCGGACATACGTCAATTACGAGTACCAGTCAGTGCACCTAGCTGCCGTGAAGCCCAATGACTTGATCCTAAATGTTGGGTTAAACTATCGCGTGATGAAATAGTCTTTTTGCTATCTTGATTCAACACAAAAAAATATATGAAGATCGCCATTATTGGAAGCGGTAACGTGGGTGGAGCGTTGGCGCAGTCGTTTATTCGCGCCAAGCATCAAGTTTTGATTGGAGCTCGGTTGCCGCTGAGTGACAAATCGAAAAAACTGGCAGCTGTGATTGGTGAGGATCGGTTCACGTCGGTGGAACGAGCGGTGGAACAATCGGAAGTTATTGTGATCACGACGGCGCCCGAGGTCGTGTTACAATTGGTCCCTCAACTTGGCGATGTGAGTGCCAAGACAATCATCGACGCGACGAATGCGATTAGGACCAAACCAACTCCGTACACCACGGCGTTTCATGCAATCAAGGCGTTGGCAAAAACAGATAAGGTTGTTAAGTGTTTTAACACGACAGGTTTCGAAAACATGTTGAACCCTGTCTACCACGGGCAAGGGATCGACATGTTTGTGGCGGGCAGCGATGTTGGATCGAAGCGTATTGCTTCTCAGCTGGCCACCGACATCGGTTTCGCGACTTGCTACGATTTTGGCGGTGATGATAAAGTCGAGTTGCTTGAGATGTTTGCTTATTCTTGGATCAACCTCGCGATCATGCAAGGAAATGGGAGGAGGATGGCATTAAAGGTCGTGAAGGAATGAGTGATTGATACCTTTCTTTTGGTGAGTTCCGATGCGCACTCCGATGAAGAATCGGCCAGAAAAATAAGGTACTAAACGAGGCACCAAGCAAAACAAGTTTTCGCGTATATTAGAGGAGAGCCCGCCCTTAGTCGTCTATTCATAGCTCCCCTATGTTGATCACCATTGGTCTTTTGCTGAGACCTGCCTGGAAAGTTGCCGTCCTGTTTTTCCTCGTAGGCGAAGTTGTCGCGCAAGTTCAGAATCCACCCTTTAAGCCGGATCTCAGAAAGGACGGCATGTCGAACTCGGACTTCAGTTTTAAGAACGAAAAAATGGGTTGGCGCGTGGGTTCCTACGGGAAAATGCTCTTCACTGTGGATGGGGGACTCACGTGGCAGCGCGCCGCGGTAACGGACGAAAAAATCTACGCAGTTTCGTTCAATTCCAATCATGACCGTTTCTGGGCAGTTGGCGATGGCGGGAAAATTCTTAAGCAAATCGGCCCAACGAAATGGGTCGAATATGAGGACAAGACCTATGAGAATACTTCTACGTTGTGGGACATCGAATTTTCCCGTGATGGCCGGCAGGGTTTGATTTCTGGTCAATCCGGAAATCTATTCAGATACTCGGCCGATGATTCGGAAACGTGGCAAAAAATCGAAACACCGACGACGTACACGCTATACGGGTCCACCTTTAGCGACGATCAAAAAACTGTTGTCGCCTTCGGTGAAAATGCAACCGTGCTCTTATCGCGAGATGAACATCTCAATAAATGGGAACCGGTGTTGAACGAGGACGAAAAGCGCAAGATTTTTAATGTCGCCATTTTCTCGGGCTGGATCAGTCCCGATGGTAACCGATTGATCGTGGGGGCGAACAGTGGGTATATGCTCGATATCGACCTTCGCTCGAAGGCCGTCAGCGCGCATAGAATTGCGCGTGGAGGAATACGGAGCTTGGTAATCGATGATGCCTCAGGAATAGGATGGGCAGTAAGCACATTGGGAGAAATATTCAAGACGACAAACTTCGGGAGAAAGTGGACACTTGACTTCAGCGTTGAAGGCGACCCGTATTTAACCACCGTAGGCTTCCGAAGAAAACCCAGCGAAGCGATGGTCATGGGTGAACGGGATCTCGTCTTGCGACAGCAGCACGGCACTTGGCGTTCTAGTAACAATAACAATCTCTTTGACGTGCTCACGGTTAACGAGGAAACGTTTATAGCGGGGCAGAAAGGTGTCTACGGATTGCAAGAGAAGGACTCGCTCGTACAAAGAGCACCAGCATCAGTTCAAGAATCGTTCTATAAGTTGTGGCGCGACGGCGATTGGATTTGGACCTGCGGCACGAACGCCACGATCTATAAATTCAACGTGGAACGAAATGAATGGAGCCTCGAATATGACAAAAAAGGAGGGGCTACTTTGCGCTCAATTTATGTAAATGAAGAGAACGGAATTGGGATTGCCGTTGGCGAGAAAGGTCAGATTCTTCGAAAAGAACGCGACGGCAAAAAGTGGGAGCCATTAAAGTTAACCGACCAGTTAATTGAGTACAGTGACGTCTGGAGCGACGGCCAAACGTGCTTCATTGTTGGAGAAAAAGGCACGATTCATAAAAGTGACGACGGAGGGCGGTCGTGGCACGCAATCGCTGGAATACCGAACAACATTCACATCAAGGCGATTGATTTTTCCAGCACGCCTTCTTTTGGTTACATCGTAGGCCGATGCACGAACGAGAAAGCGGATAACCACATTTTTAAGACGAAAGATGGTGGCGAAACTTGGCTTCCGGAAAAGAATTTCTCGGATGGCCCCCACTTAACAGACGTCCTTTTCGGAAGAAATGACAGCCTTTGTTACGTTGCTACCTATCAGGGGGACATCTATTGGTCGCGCGATAGAGGCACCAATTGGTTTCAGTTGCTCCCGACTTATACAACCGTCGCCGTCGCTGCCCTAGCCGAAAATGATTTAGGCGGTCTTTATGCAGTTGGTTCCAATGGACTCCTCTTCACGCCAACAAAGGGAGATTCTATTCCCACCATTAAATTCGCCGTTATCGATTCGGCCAACTATTTCAAAGTCGTACTCGCAATCAAGGACGACAAAACCAACCCTGACGACATAATAATAAAGATCCAAGTCGACGGAGAAGTTGTCGCCGGCGCTGATGAGGAGATAACCACGCAAGAAATTACCGCCGACGACATCAACACGCTCAAGGCTATTCCTAAGTCGATACTAACCGGAAAGGGATCGTATAAACTAAAGCTCTCGGTTTGTGACGGATGGAATCTTGTGACCAAGGAAGAACCACTCGACGTTGGTGAAACATTGCAGGCTCAGCTAGTTGGCTTTTTGAAGTGGAACAAAATGCCACAAACATTGGGTGAGGTCGTAGACACGGTGAAAGTCAATCTTATCTTTCTTTTCATCCTATACGGAATTGCGCTGTTCACGCTCTACTTCGTCGCTCCCCTCAAGATTTTCTATTGGCATGAATTTCTTTCACGAGCAAAGTTTCCCTATTCAGATAAGTTGGCGCCTTGGCTTGGATTGATGCTGGCTGAACAGCCGAAGGTTTTAAATGCCTTCGTCGACCACTTTGCCGAAAAGGCCGAGAAAACCTTTCGCGCCAACGAAGATGTGTCAACGCGTCCTTTTTGGGTGGCGGCACCATTTAATATCGATGGAGCCCCCTACTTGCATTTCGCGCCCACTGAGAATCAACAAAGCTACATCGCCGGCCTACATGAAATACGCAGCCACCTAACAGAAGAAAGAATCATTATTTCAATCGATGGCCCTGGTGGCATCGGCAAATCGTCTCTTGCGTTTCAAATTGCACGATGGCTCGGAGCAGGAACAACAAGGAAAAGGCTGCTTGCCCAACGGGCACTGCCGCTATTCACCAATAAGTTAGACAGCCCAATCGACGAAATCTGCCATCGCAAACTTGAACTTCTAACCAATCACCCGATCTCCGATTCATTCGTGAGCCGACTGCTCAAGACTAAGCGGGTCGCCATCGTAGCCGACGGCGTGACGGAGATGAGTGACTTCAACGCGTCGTACATCGACCCCGAGACGGGCGCCAAACTCACGCAACTCATCGTAATGACGGCCCGAAAGCCGATCACGTTACCGTTTGTTGTTAGGATCGTACCCATGGGACTCAAACTCGATTTCATCGACCCACTCCTTGACGGTTTTGTCTCTATGTATGTTGGAGCCTTTCATTTTGGGAAACAACGCGAAACCTTGCGCGCCAAAGTAGTTGGCATCATCGAGGAAATCACGGAGAACAAAGATACCGCGATGGTCCCATTGCTCATCCTCAGGCTCGCTGTTGATAAAGCCAAACGATTGCTCGACGAAAATAAATCCTTATCAGAGGGATTCCCCGATTCATTCAGTGCACTCATCGACGAGTACATCGAAGACTTGTTTCGAAAGGAAAACAACCCAAGCGAACTGTTTGCCGACCTAAGAACGGCGTCGATTATCGCGATCGGTTTCGCCGCCACGACCGACTTCAGCCAAGTCTCGGATGAAGACTTACACAAACCAACAGCATTTAGACCAGCGTGGCTCGCTGAGAGTTTTTTCACGGAAAAAATTAGCCGCAGCTCCTTAAAGGTCCTGATAACCAGCGGCCTCATCGTTGAATCCGGCACAAAGGACGACAAGCTCCTGAAGTTCACGTACGACCCCGTTTCTGAATACCTTGCAGCTAAAGCCATTGTCATCCAACATCGCGATGGTAAAATCAATGCGATGCAGTTTCAGAAAATCGCCGACCTCGTCCACACGCAGAATGCGCAAATGTACTTGGTGCTCCTTAGCCTGGGCACACGGATGGGCATAGAGTTACCTGACTCTCGGCTTCGGATGGGAGCGTGAGTCGCCATCGCTGGCTTGGAGACTTGCCCATTAAGGTCACTTCCCCCCCGGCAGCCTAAACCAGAAGACACTGCCTTTTCCAACCTCACTCTCGACGCCAATCTTGCCACCGTTGAGTTGAATGTAATCACGACAGAGCATCATCCCCAGCCCGGTGCCTCCCTCGTTATGAGTACCGGTCGTACTCGTTTGAACACCATTGAATAATCCTTGTACTTGTGCCGGTGTCATACCCACGCCGGTGTCGCGCACGGCTAGCTTAACTGAGTTTCCAATTTTCTCAACCTTCACATCGATACTATCATTCTTACGGCAGAACTTAATAGCGTTGGTGATGAAATTTCTCACAACAATCTTGATCATCTCGCGATCGGCATACACCAACGTCCCCTCTGGACACTCCCAGTTTAGGTGAATCGCCTTTTGTTCCGCTTGCGGTTTCAACAGGCCTACCGTCTCTGCGATCACATCGGATATCTGAAAGTTGGAGGGCTTCGCATGAGGCTTCACCATTTGATCCCTGGCCCACAACAAGAGGTCGTCCACAAAACCCGTCACAACAGAAACTTTCGACTTAACGAGCAAGACCATTTCATCCAACTCCTCATTCGTCATTCCCTTGATTTGAAAAAGCTGGAGTATCGATCCCAATGAATGAAGTGGCGAGCGAATGTCGTGGGTCACAATTGAAAGAGTCCTGCTTTTAAACACATCGAGTTTTTGCAGCTCATCTTTCTGGCGCTTGATCTCCATATTCGCCTTGCGTTGGGCCCGGTTGCTTCGGTAGAGGATGATCGCCACAACACTGACGAATACCAAACCGAGAAGAGACAAGTATATCCAGACACGCTGTGTCGCTTCTTGATTCTCGAACGCTGCCTCACGTTTGGCTTGCTCCAGCTTCAATGCCAACTCCCGCTTTTCATACTCGTATTGCGCTTCAATCATCGCCGTTCTACTCTCAGATTCACCGTACTTCTGGCGATCTAACTGAACCTGCTGAAACTTGATGTGCTCATCTTTTATCCAAAGAACAGAATCCGGTTTCCTTTCTCGCTGGTAAACCTGCAGAATTCCTGCGTACAGTTGGGGATACTCGGAAGACGTCCACGATGAGCCGACATCACCAAACTTCTTGCTGAGAGCATAAGACCATAAAAAATACTTCTTCGCCTTTTTGTAATCACCTTTTGCCAGGTAATACCTACCCATGAGGCTCGCGTCGAACATGATTCCGGTGCTGTCATGGATCTGCTGGTTTAAGGAAAGGGTTCTACTAATATGGCGGTATGCACTGTCATACATTCGAAGCCTGAGATAACAGTCACCAATATTATTGTGCGCGATGGTCATCTGAATGGTATCCTCAGCCGCGCGAAGTACTTCCGAAGAAAGCTCGATGGCCTTTCTTGGGTCATTATGGTTGAGGTAATAAAAAGAAAGGTTGTTCTTCGGCTTTAATGAACTCGGATCGAATTGAATACTTTGCTTGTAGTACTTCACCGCACGTTCGAACGAACCCGTTTCGTCAGCAAACTTGCCTAGCTCATTGTAGCATTCAGAAATCATCACACTATCGCTATTCGCGACGGCGATGTCGAGCGCCTTGTATGCCAACGACTGCGATAACACCAGCAGCCCGCTGTTTAAAGCAAGGTCTGCAAACCTAATCCTCACCTGCGACTCCAATACGTCGCCTTTGCAAAGGGAAAGTGATTTTTGAAAATACACCAACGCTGAATCGACGCGACCTTGCTCTTCAAAAATCAAGGCTACGTGGTAGTATGCGCTGGCGGAAGGATTTTTGTTTGCCTCTGCCCTTAAGCTGTCGAATTCATGCTGGGCGGGCTTACCCAGGGTCGAGGTCGCCACAGCCGCCAAAATCAAGAGATTACCCAGCGGAAACCGGATCAATCGATAGAACCCACTAAAAAAGGATCCTTTCTTCATCGTGTATTCTCGATCATGCGGTGAGTCCTGTTGGGTCCCACTGGATGAAGATATCAAAACAACGACAAGAACGTGAGAAAACTTTGCGAACGAAAATTCGCTAGAACCTGGCCTTGGGGGGAGTTTATTTGCTCAGCACCAGGTCTACTTCGATAAACTTCTCGCCACTTTCAAAAGTTACGAGATAAAAAATGGTGGGTGGTTGGTAGCTAGTAGTTGGTGGTTGATGGTTGGTGGTTGGTGGTTGATAGTGCCTTCGAAGTGACCATCAACCATCATCTAACAGCCATCATCTATCAACCATCATCTATCAACCATTATCTATCAACCATCATCCACCCACCAACATCCAACCTTACTTAATCACGCGTACTTTCACGGCGTTCATACCTTTCTTACCACGCTCAGCTTCGTATTCAACTTTGTCGTTGTCTTTGATTTTATCGATCAAACCAGAAGCGTGAACGAAGATGTCCGCTGAAGAATCGCTGGGGCGGATGAAACCGAAACCTTTTGCGTCGTTGAAGAATTTTACTGTGCCTTCCATGTTAAACTAGTTTTTGTGATTGAAAAATTGTGATTTGTGTGACCTGTTAAATGGCGCCGGACGCGGCGCAGTTTTTTGTTCGTTCCCAAACGGGTGCGCGATGATTTTGATTTGACCTGGCGACACGCGGTTGAGGTGTTTGATTTGACCTTTCTCGTCGTTGTCGCAAAACGAAAGGGCGGTTCCGGTATTGCCGGCGCGTCCTGTCCGTCCGATCCGGTGCGTATACGTTTCAACGGTATCCGGCATTTCGTAGTTGATGACAAAGGGTAAGTCGACGATGTCGATGCCGCGCGCGGCGATGTCGGTGGCGACCAACACTTGGGTTGCATTTCGCTTAAAGTTCGCCAGACTTTTTTGACGAGCGTTTTGCGACTTGTTGCCATGGAACGCTTCCGCGGAAATACCGGCTTTCGACAAATCGCGAGCGATCTTATCGGCGCCATGCTTTGTACGCGCGAAGACCAATACGTTGCGCATCTGACGCTCGGAGATAACGTGCTTCAACAAAGCGCGCTTTTCACCTTTCGCGACATAGTACACTCCTTGCTCGATGCGGACCGCTGTTTTCTCGGGTTCAATGGCAATCTTAATGGGATTGCGCAAGATGGTGGAGACCAGTTGTTGAATTTCACCTGGCATGGTAGCCGAGAGGAACACCTTTTGACAATGCTGTGGCACCTTCGCGAGGATTCGCTTGACATCGTGGATGAATCCCATGTCGAGCATGCGATCGGCTTCGTCGAGCACGAGCATGTCCAACCAGTTGAGGTTCACGGCACGCTGTTGCATGAGGTCCAACAAACGTCCGGGGGTGGCAATGACGATATCGACACCGCGACGAAGTTCTTTCACCTGGTTGACTTGCGACACACCACCGTACACAAGCGTGCTGCGGAGTTGTAGATGCTTACCGTATTGGATAATATTTTCTGAAACTTGAATAGCAAGTTCCCGCGTGGGGGTTAGGACCAAGCCGCGGATCGGTCGACCTTCAGGTGCCTTGTGCTTCGACAGCAGTTGAAGCATGGGGATCGAAAACGAAGCTGTTTTACCTGTTCCTGTCTGGGCAGACGCGAGTAGGTCGCGGCCAGCCAAGATGGCGGGGATTGCTTGTTGTTGTATGGGAGTAGGGCGATCGTATCCCTTCTCATGGAGCGCATCCAAAATCTGGACGCTGACGTTCAATTGTTCAAACGACACGTTGACATAAGTTAAGTGAGACTACCCAACGAACCTTTCGTTAGGAGCTACCCAAGAATCTGACGTCAACTTTTTAAATCTGAAACCCATGGAGGGTGACCCGATCAATTGGCAGGAACGCATTCCTTGGAAAAAACTGGGGAGAGAATAAAAAACCGCGATTTTGAGAAACGGCAGTGAATTAAAAAATCCGCAATTGATGCGGCAAAGTTATGGCGAATAAAACTCAGTTCCTACTCAACGCGCCCCACGAGCGGGGTGACCTGTTGAAAAACCATGAAATTAGGTGCCATTCGCGCCAATAGAGGGTTAGAATAATTTCGAGATCGTTCCCGTTTTTGGTACTTTTGCGGAGCTTTCATCCGCATCCTGCCCGACAGTATCACGAATCACTGAATTTTGCGCGGTCGGGCCCACAGCAAAAAAAACATGGATATACCCTTTCGTAAGTACGCCCCCATTTGGAACAAGTATCGTCCCGCGATCCTCAAGCTCATGCTTGCGGCCGCAGAAAAACCCCAGCAATACAAGTTCGCCGAACATGAGTTCCGAGCTATGGACGACAAGAAAAAGGGCGGCTTCGGCTTCAACCTCCATGTATCCAAGAGCAAGGCGGTGAACAACATCCGCGACTCAGAAATTGCTCAAGACCTCCTCTACATGCTCTCCAATTCCCCCAAAGGATCGGAACTCCTGCAGAACAACGACTACGAACTGTCGCTTGACAAGCACTTCGTTCTCCACATCCAACTAAAGACGACCCCCGAACAACAGAATTAAATACTTACTCAAATACCAAACATGGCCGGAACCTTCAACAAAAGAGAAAACGAAAAAAAGAAACTCCAGAAGCGCAAAGACAAAGAACAACGCAAAGAGGAGCGCAAAGCAAATAAAGAGAGCAAGTCGTTCGAAGACATGATCGCCTACGTCGACGAAAACGGCAACTTCACGACCACACCGCCCGACATGACCAAACGCAAAGCGGTCAACGAGGCCGACATCGATCTCACCTCGCGCAACAAGGGCGGATCTACCCCTCCCCACCAACGCCGCGGCGCCGTGAAACACTACGACACGTCAAAAGGCTTCGGATTCATCCGCGATGGCCAAACTGGCGAAGAATACTTCTTCCACCATAGCTCCGCCAACTTCGCACCCAACATCGGCGACCAAGTTTCTTTCGAAACCGAAATGGGCCCGAAAGGAATGAACGCCGTACGAGTCTCAAAAGGATAGGGTGTTGGTTGGTGGTTGGTGGTTGATGGTGGTTAGTTGATGGTTGGTGGTCACTTCGAAATTGAAGGTTTTACCGTCCCACCATCACCTTCGAAAAACTCTTTCATCCCTCATCCCCTCGTTTATCATTCCCCCTCATTCCTTCGTCTATCGTCCCCTCTTCTATCGTCCCATGCCCACCTCCGAAAAAATCCAAACACTTCACCCAGTCGCAGGGAAAACCAACAAGGCGATTTCGAAGGATAAGTACGACTACATCAGGAAACACCTGCTGGCCATTCTCAAAACCAAGGAACTGTCGCACACAGACTTAATGGAAGCACTGTATCAGCGCGTGAAAGATGAATTCGAAGGGGGTGTGCAGTGGTATGGAGAAACTGTCAAGCTTGACTTAGAAGCACGGAACCTTATCGAAAGAACTGGGTCCAAGCCAGAAAAATACAAGCTGAAGAAATAGCCTTTCAAAACTCGTCGCACCAACTGAAGTAGCGCGCGGCAAGTGCTGCCTTCTCTTTTTTGATGTGATCGAGGAACGAAGACGCCACCAGCGAGTGTTGCTTCCCCCTCGCCCAGATAAGACTCCACGTCGTTTGGATGGGCAATCCCTTCACCGGAATGATTCTCAGCTCACCATTTCGGAGTTCGTTGCGGATCCCGATCAATGGCATAATCGAATATCCCAAGCCGGCCAACACCGCTTGTTTTACGGCTTCATTCGATGTCAATTCCATCTTCTTGATCACCGGCACGTCATTGTTCTTGAAAAAATTCTCCATCGCTTGCCGTGTGCCCGATCCCGGCTCACGGTAAATCAAAGGCAATTCGCGAAAGAGTGATTTCGGATAGGCACCTTTCTCAAATTTCGTCGACGCATCGCCCACCAAGAAGAGTTTGTTGGGTAACAGGTCCAATTGTTCCACCTTTGGCGCGCGTGGCAAGATCGAGACCAATGATAAGTCCACGACATTTTCCTCGACGCTTCTAATCACCCGCTCTTTATTAGTCACGTCCATCAATAACTCGACGCCGGAATTCTTCTTCAAGAAAGACGAAAGGAAGTAAGGCATCACATACTTACCTGTAGAGACCACCGACAGTTTGAGTCGCCCCGTGAGCTGCGACTGAAACGCATGGGTTTTTAAATTGATCGCAGCCACTTCGTCCAAAATTTTCTCGGCCGACCGTGCGATCTCCATCCCAAAATCCGTGATGTAAATCCTTCGACCTACCAATTCCGTCAACGGGAGGTCAAACTGCTCTTGGAAGTTCCGCAACTGGTTCGAGACCGCCGGCTGCGTCAGGTGAAGCTCCTCTGCCGTTTTCGTTACGCTCCCCTTCTCGACAATCTTCAAGAAAATCTGCAGCTGGTTTAGGGTGTAGTTCATAACCTTTTAGTGATGTATTTCATCTTAAATATGAATAAAAAAGAATGAAAACCCTAATTCATCTTTGCGGCGCAAAAAAAGGAACCTAACCATCTATCAACCCAACCACATCATCATGAAAAAAATCCTTGGAGTCGTGCTCACGTGCCTTTGGTCGCTGGTCGTGATCGAAGGAACGGCGCAGACAACGCCCGCCATCACGCCTGCCCGTGCGCTCGAACTACTAAAAGAAGGGAACCAGCGCTTCGTCAACGGAACGCCTGCGAAACCTCGTCAGGACTACAGCCGCCTGAAGGAAGTGGCCAACGGCCAGAAACCCTTCGCCACCATTGTCGGGTGTTCCGACTCGCGTGTGCCCAACGAGATCATTTTTGACCAGGGTCTGGGCGATTTGTTCATCGTGCGCACCGCGGGCCAGGTATCGACTTATGCCTCTTGGGGTAGCATTGAATTCGCAGAAGAAGTTCTCGGTGCGAAGCTGATCGTTGTATTAGGTCACACGCAATGTGGCGCGGTGCAAGCCGCCGTACAAATTCCCGATGTACCGGGACACATCGTCACGTTGATCAACGCGATCAAGCCGGCGGTTGAAAAGGCACGCGAAAAACACCCGAGCAACCTACTCGAAGAGTCCATTCGCGAAAACGTCCGCATGCAAGTAAACCAACTAAAGAACCTCGAACCAGTTTTGGCGAAGCGCGTGCGTGAAGGTTCGCTCGTGATCGTCGGTGCCGTGTATGACCTGAATACCGGCCGTGTTGAATTTCTAGACTAATCTGTAATAAAGGTCATAATGGCTTCAAGCATTCTATCTCCCATGGTGCTGGCATTTGTTCTTGGAATATTTGCCACCCGAGTTAAAAGCGACCTGAAACTGCCCGAGAGTCTGTACCAGTCGCTCACAGTATACTTGCTCATCGCGATTGGCCTGAAAGGTGGCTACAAGCTTTCGATCGCTTCGTTTGACGAAGTGTTTTTCCCCGCCCTCGCGGCGATTTCACTATGTTGCCTCATCCCTACGTGGACGTTCTGGATCATGCGAAAGGTTGCGCGTCTCGACGTTCCCAACGCAGCGGCATTGGCAGCTCATTATGGATCGGTCTCTGCCGTTACATTTAGTGCCGCCCTCGTTTACCACGACACACTAGGTATTGCCTACGAAGGATTTCTTCCCAGTCTCCTGGCGATGATGGAAATTCCCGCGATCTTGATCGCAATTTCATTGGCTCGCTTCAGCTCGGGTGGTGGCCAGACCTCGGTGAAAGAAATTGCACGCGAACTACTCGCCGGAAAGAGTAGCATCTTATTGATCGGGTTCTTGGTTATTGGATTCCTGATGGGTAAGACCGGCTGGGAACAGGTGTCGCCATTCTTCGACACGCCTTTCAAGGGCGTACTGACCGTGTTTCTACTTGAAGCGGGTCTCATGGCCGGGCGTAAGCTGGGCGACCTCAAACAAAATGGTTTGTTCTTGGCGGGCTTCGGGATCTTCTTCCCGGTTATGCACGCCGTGCTAGGCATTACCCTTGGTCACTTTGCGGGCTTAGGTCTCGGTGGTGCCACGATCTTGGGTGTTTTAGCTGCCAGTGCTTCCTACATCGCAGCGCCCGCCGCGTGTCGGGTAGCGTTGCCCGAAGCAAGTCCCTCCTTGTACTTGACGGCTGCGTTGGCTATCACATTCCCTTTCAACATTATCGTGGGGTTGCCTTTGTATCACACGATCGCCGAAATGATGTTCCACTAAAGTAATCTCCAATCACTGTATGAGTTCGTTTCAATTGCTCACCATTATTGCAGAAGAGTCGCTCGCATCTTCGCTGCAGTCGGAGATCTCCGAGCTGGGCGCGCGAGGCTACACCGTCATCCAAGCACGCGGTCAGAGTCGGGGGCACGTCCGCGACAACCCTTGGGAAGGCGAAAACATTCAGATCGAAACTATTGTTACAACGGAAGTGTGCACGAAAATCGTGAAGCATTTAGAAGAGAAATACTTCGACCGCTATGCGCTGATCGCATTCCATCACCCCGTGCAGGTGGTGCGAAGCGAACATTTTAAGTAATTCATCACTAGGTGTGTGTAGGTGACACCGGCTCCATCATCCGTTCAAACGGCGGTGGGCCGGTGTTTTGCTTTCTCCTTGATTGAAAAATCTTTTCGCACGCCATTCATTGATTCGGCGTCTTGTCGCAGCAAACTCAAAGTTGCGTGTGCCTACCAGAATTTGACTGCCTGGGCGATCAACTATTTCGTTTCACCATTTCCGCAATCCAGATCGGTGCGAAAGGCGACGTACACCCTTTCGATACCGGGTAGTCGCGAAAGATTCCCAATGCTTCGCCAATGGAAACAGCGCGCTTCCTCAACTTGGGGTGGTGTATCCCTATCTGAGCCAGTGTTGTGTTCATCGTCCATTGAACTTCAGGCGCAGCTTTCGGCATCTCATTCTCGATCCTATCCAGCAAGGCATCGAGGTCGAGGCTCTTCGAGTCGCGCACCACGCGGCCAGCCGTGAGACTCCATCCCGCACGAGCCGCCCACGGGTTCTTCGAATTCATCCATGGTTCTCGTAGTCTGTCGCGATCGGGATGATCCTTGACGATGTAGGAATTCACCCAATCTGCCTCTTGGCTAAATGTGATCGACTTCACCAGCCGATCGAGTTCCTTTTCCTTTAATAGGGTCGACTTCATGATCAGGACCGCCAACAGGCGCGCATCCGCAATCTCAGTGTCCCACAATTCCAACCCGAGCGCGTGGTTTGTCTTTACCTTTTCTGCCATCGCACGGAGGTCGCCCAACTTTACCCCAAACTGTTTCTTTGCACCGACCTTAGCATTGTGAGCGAACGTCTTTTCGTTTCCCATTGCCTTCAACTTCGCCAAGATCTCTTCCACCGTTTTCATCATTCTTCGCTTTTTTCGGAAAAATCGACTCCCGTCGTGCTCAAACCATCATACTAAAGTATGAAACGAGTGGCCAACCTCAATTTTAACATGCTAGATGCGTGGCCTTTTCCCTCCAAAAAAAATTAGCGAACTTTTACTTCCCTTTGCGTCGACCCCACAATAAGCTTCTTAAAAGTCACCCCGCCATGAAAATCTTACTGTACGGACTTGCGATCATCCTACTCTTGTTTGGCATCGTGTACGTGATCGGATTGATGATGGATGTGAGCCATATAGCGACGGTGCAGCGAAAAATCCCACTATCGCAAGAGCATACTTGGACGCTAATCACCAACTTCAAGGACTACCCTAGCTGGCGAAGCGACGTGAGGAGTGTGGTGGTAGAAGATGACAACCACTGGACCGAAGTTAACTCGTACGATGATGAAGTAGAGTACCAGCTAGAAATTGTGGAAGCAGGCAAAACGGTTCAAACTAGAATTATGAACGACGACTTACCGTATGGCGGCTATTGGATCATTCAACTGGCACGCGATGGTAATGGAACTTCCGTCACGATCACGGAACATGGCGAGGTCTACAATCCTTTCTTCCGCTTCATGTCAAAGTTTGTCTTCGGTCACGAAGCTACCATGAACGAATACCTGAACAACTTGTCTAAATATCGGAATTCTGAATTCTAAATTCTGAATCCTAAATTCTATAATGATTTGCCCTTACGTTCTTCGCGGCCTTCAACACGGTTTCCTCGATTCTCTTCTTTCTCGTCTCCGGTAGTTTTGCGTTCTGGATCCACTCAAGTATGATTCGCTTGGAGGAAGGTGGAAATTTTTCAAAATAAGCGAACGCCTTCTTGTTCCTTTTCAGTCGCGCTTCGAGGTCGCTGGGTAATACTGCGTTTTGGGCATCCTCCAGCGCCATCCACGTGCCCTTTTCTTTCGCCAGCTCGATCAATTTCATTCCGGCCTTCGTCATCCGCTTTGCCTTGATCATCGCCTCAGCACGTTCGCGGTTAAGCTTGCTCCATTTACTGGTTGGCTTCCGCTTGGAAAACAATTGATATCGACTTGAAGCATCGCGTTTATTGGCAATACTGTCGATCCATCCGAAGCATAGAGCTTCCTCTACGGCTTCCGCGTAACTGAGGGCATCCTTTCCGGAGTTCTTGTTAAACAAAATCAACCACACCCTTTCTTCGGTTTCATGGCTGGTCTTCAGCCAACGCCTCCATGCATCTCGATTGTTAGCGGCAAATGCGGTACTTCCTCGATATTTCTGCATAGTCGGCATAAGGCTGTTTCTATGATACCTCTTTTCGAACCAAATTCCGCGTTTGTTGAATCAAACTCAAATTAGGTCTTCCGCTCGTTCGGTTGGTCGCTCCTTGTTGATCAGCAACCCAATTGTCATCATTAAACTTGTTAGTACGATCACGATAAACAGAACGCCCTCGCTGATGTTGTCGAGCCTGCGCTCTGGAGGGATGCTGTAAAACAGCAAGACGGTAATCAGACCTCGGGGCGCGATCAAAGCCAATGGAGTCGACGTGATCTTCAGGACAAACCGGAGGAAGAAAAACCGGGCGACCAAGGTCAACGCGATAATTGCCAACCCAATCACCAACACTTCTTGCGAACGCAGCAGTTCTAGGTTCATGGAATAGCCAAAGAGGAGAAAAAAGAAGGTGCGAATAATGAAGGCCGTCTCCGCTGTCATCAACTTCATCTCCTTCGAAACTTCTGTGAGTCGCTCAAAGACGCGTGCCTCCATGTCCATGTTACTGACACTGGGGATGGCGATAGCCGAACTGATGATTGAAAGCGGAATGGCGTATATCAGCGCTTGTTGAAAAGTGGTGCCGTAGTAATACACGAAGATGAGGGCGATCGAGCCGGCCGTCACCGTCAATAGCCCAAGTGCAGAACCGAACGCGCGCCAGATCAATCGAAACTTTGAACGTTCGAGGGTAAGATCTAGCGCTGCCTCCAAGACGATGAAGACCAAACCGGTAATCCCCAACAGTTCCAACACCGTTTGTGTCGGTGGAAGTGTGAACCCAAAGGCACGCGTCGCAAACTGTAGTGCAATACCCGTCGCGATGAGCAGAAGAACAGAAGGTATTTTAAGTTTCGCCGACAGGTAATTGTAGAAGTACGACACGACCACAATGACGCTCAACAAGATTAGAATGAAATACGCATCAATCTTCATACGCGGGCAAACCTATGCGCATAAAAATAGGGGTAATTTATCCATTACCCCTATCCACTTGTTGATGAGCCGAAATCTAATCTGGCTATAACCAGCTACTATTTCTTACCGGCGCCAAGGAATCTGTCACGGAGAGCGAAAGCTTGATCTCGGTGCAAAAACACCAAGATGATACTGGCAATTAATACGATCATCGCATAGGCAAACAACTGACCGTGGTCGTCGCCGACTGCGATTCCAAGAACGAACAAGTGACTGAACACCGCACCCATCATGATCCCAATCGCCAACAATGCACCTAATGCAATGGTTGGAGGAATCAACAAGAGTACCGAAGCGATCATTTCCGCCACACCTGTCCCAATTCTGCCCCAAGGCTCAATGCCCATCTTCGTAAAAATTTCCACCGATTCTGGCTGCGCCGTAAACTTGAAATACAGCGTTTGCAACATGATAATGGCTGCTACAATTCGTAGCGTCCACGAGAGAATTGTTCTAGATTTCATTTTTGGGATAGTTTTTTCCAGTTATCGTCGGCTTTCCTCTTCAACGCGGCCTCGTCTTTATTCCACTTTGGGAGCGTGTTGTTGAAGTATGCGTTGTAGAACAAGTAGAGTTTACCGTCGAGTACTTTAAAGGTCTCGGGATCGATCTCCACTTTTTCGCCGGTGGCACCCATCGCATACGCACACCATCCACCATACTGGGGCTCATACATCTGCGGGTTTTTTTTGAACGCTGCCGCGTTGGCCGCCGACGCAAAACGGTACGTGGCCCCATCCTGCACCAGCGTGAACTCCTTCTTGCCTTTGATCGCTTTGCTCGACGTAAAGTATGCGACCGGATCGTAGCCTTGAATAGCGACGCCGTCTTCCAGATTTAGCGTTTGTGCCGTGCTCGCCGAGGCAATTCCCACCATGGCGGTAATCAAAATTGAATGAATTAGTCTTTTCATACATCTACTCTTTTGACGTTTTTAAGGTAGCCCAGTTCGAGATCGCTTTTTCTATCCGGGCGTCGCGATCCTTTAACCAAAGTTGTTTCACTTTCACATTGTAGTTCAGATAGAGTTTTTCGTTCACGATGGTGAACGCATCGGGCTCGGTCGGTGACTTATGATTTTCCGACACACCGTAGGCGCAGAACCCTCCGAACTGCGGTGCATACTTTTCCGGATTCGCCTTGAATGCCGACAGGTTCTCTTGGTTCTTGAATTGCCACACCGCCCCATTCCATGAGTAAGTGTAGTCTTTGTTCCCCTTCACCGGTGCCGACTCGGTGAAATACGCCACGGGATCATAGCCGCGAATGGCAATGCCGTCAGTGGTAAAAATAGGATCTTGTGCTTGCGCCCAGGTGGTCGCTGCGGCCAACAATAGGAATAGCATCCAGCGCTTCGTCATACTCAAAATTTCGTTTTGGTTTTTAACCTCTTTGGGCGAATAGACGGAGCCTTAGGTGCGACCTTACAAAAGAGTGAAAACTTTTATCGGCGCCCCTCCAACCATCGATCGAGGAGTTCTTGGATTTGTTGCTTTCTCCCTGCGGGCAGGGAAAATGGCGGTTCGTCACCCAGTTTCTTCGCCAGTTCTGAACCAAAAGCATCCAACATTTTGGTTTGCTCGATAAACCGCCTGCACGGGCTGCAGTAAAGAAGGTGGTAACGAAGCTTTAACGATTCAACTAACGTGATTTTCCCCTCTGCCTTTTTGATCGAAAGCAGCGTTGCTTGACGGCAGTTGAAGACGGTTGGCCGAAACAGGTACACGCTAATTACTCTTGAGAAACCAATTTCTTTCTAGACATGCGCGGAAAAGAACCTTCGCACGGTGAATCATCACCCAGTAGTTAGACGAGGTTAATTGATAATCCTTACAAATTTTTTCAGAATCTTCTTCGTCGAGGAATTTGGCAGAAAACACGGCCATAAGCTTGGTGGGAAGCTTGCCGACACATCGCTCGACAATGGCCTGAAACTCCGTTTGATGCAGGTCGGCATCGGCCGACTCGTGCCACACCCCGGGAGCGGCTTCGCGCAACCAATGACCGTCTTGTCTGTCGAAAAAATTCTTGGTGAAATCGTCGTCCGTCTCCGTCAAGTAGCTTGTGGCGTCTTTTAAGACGTCCTTCTTGCGATAATGGTCGATGATCTTGTTCTTTAGGATTGCCACCAGCCAGGTCTTTTCCGAACTCTGGCCACGAAATGACTCCTGCGCGTGGATCGCGGACACGAACGTCTCCTGTACTAGGTCTTCGGCCACGTCGCGACGGCCCACCTTCATCACGGCGTAAGAAAAAAGTGAATCCCCATAACGCTCCAACCAGTGAGATGGGTTCAAAGAACGGGGCGATAGATCCTCAGGCTTCAAGGTAGGTCGATAGCCAAAGTTAAACTTTTTGGACAGACCGTCGTATCACCGGTAACTTGCTACACATTGCACACTTATGGGCACTTCTTCATCCGATACCGCCACGCAACTTGTCCGGTATCATGTTTGGGCGACCCGGCGGCTGGCGTCGGCGGTTGAAAGTCTCTCGCCAGACGAGCTCACGAAAAACTATGGGGGAAGCTTTGGCTCCATCCATGCCACACTTAAGCACATGCTAGAGGCTGATTTCATTTGGTTGAACCGCCTCAAAGGTACACCCACACTGGCGATCCCATCGTGGACACTCGACACGGGTCCCGCGTTACTTCAACAGTTATTGACGATACAAGATGAATTGGTCGCAGCCATCGCAACGGCGAGCCAAGAGATTCAGTTTACCACGCGAACCGGAAACCATGTCAACGTTCCCCTACTCGACGTAGTGTTGCAACTATCTCATCATGGGAGCTACCACCGCGGGCAAGTGTCGAATATGTTGCGCACGTCCGGATACCAACCACCGGCGACGGATTACTTCATTTTCTCGATGTCCAACCTGCCGCGGTAGAGTCACGCCGCGCTTCCCTTCAGAATGACCGGAGGAGACGATTTCTTTTGCGGTGTCCGCTGCGTACATTTGCAATCATATACTTGCACATTATGGAAACGCGGAGAGATGTCTTCCAAGGTATTGCCGATCCCACCAGGCGTCAAATCATCGAAATGGTCGCTCGCAAACCACGGAAAATGAATGAGATCGCCGAACATTTCGACGTAAGCCGGCAGGCCATTTCCCTCCACGTGAAAATTCTTACCGAATGCGGACTTATCACTGTAAAGCAGGCCGGACGCGAGCGGTTGTGCGAAGCCAAACTTGGTGCCCTAGGTGATGTAACCAACTGGGTAACGTTCTGCCAAAAGTTTTGGCAGCAGCAGTTCATGTCTCTTGAAACTTTCCTGCAAAAGACGAAGCCGAAGACGAAAAGGTCGAAACGGAAATGAAAAACAAAAGCAAGGAATTTCGCCTCACTTGGGAATTTAATGCCCCGCGCAAACGTGTCTTCGCCGCTTTCGCTGATGAAGAAGCACTGAATAAGTGGTGGGGGCCCGCGCAAATGAAAAATTCTGTGATCAAACTCGACTTCCGCGAGGGAGGAATCTTTCACTTCAAAATGGAGGCCCCCGGCATGCTGTGGTACGGTCGATTCCATTATCTAAAAATTCAACCGTATGAAGTGCTCGAGTTCACCAACGCATTTTGCGATGCCCACGCCGAAGTGATCGACCCGCCTTTTCCCACACCGTTTCCCAGGGAGATTTTGTACAAGATTCACTTTCACGAGGCCAACCGGAAGACCACGATTTCCATGGTTGGCACCCCTGTCGACGCCTCCGAAACAGAATCCGACCATTACTTGTCGATGATTCCCAGCATGAACGATGGCTTCGGCGCCACCTTCCGCAAACTCGAATCGTGGCTCTCAGTTTAATGAGCATTCTCATATTGAAGAAGGACCAACCCAGAAGGGAAGGCTTTACTTCGCACGAGCTTTAAGTTCTTGAAGCCTTGCACCTGGTCGAACACCGGCACGCCCCGACCAAGCGCAACCGGGTTGATGTAGAAATAATAGTCATCGACGAGGTTGTGCTGGATGAGGTGCGAAACAAACCCCGTTCCCCCACAGGCCAGCATGTCCTTGCCAGGCAACCGTTTCAATCGGTGTACTTCGTCGACCAAATCACCCGAAGCGATTTCCGTTCGTTCCCAAGGAGCGGTTTTTTTTGTGTGTGAGAAAATAACTTTGTTTGCCTGAACGATCCAACGGGCAAGTGGAAGCATTGGATGTTGTGCATCCGAGGCGGTCGCCTCCCAATACGGGATGTAGTCCATAGCCAAACCGCGACCGAGTATGTGGGTGTCGGCTGTTGCGAGTAACGCAAGCACGTCGGGTTTAATCTCCTCCCATGCCGAAGTCACCCATTTTTGTTCGTCGGCTGGACCTGTCGAGGCAAACCCATCGAGCGATAACTGCATCTGTAGTCTGATTCTTCTCATATTACGCAAGCATTTACTTGCAAATATATACGCAATCAAGTACTTGCGCAAATCAAGAAAAAAGGGAGCTATTCGGATTTCAGCTCGTCGATGAGCTTTTGGATCTCATCGAGGGGGCGTCGATAGCCTTTGTGGGCAAGCCAACGGGCGAAGACAAAGCCCAGCGCCGTGATGACAACGATGGTGACGCCAAAAATGATCGTTAAAGTTCGGTCGCTGAAGACGCGGCTTACCTCCGAACCGGAAGTAGAAAATCCCATCAAGAAACCAACGGCACAGGCGAACGGATAAGCAGCCAACCCCATTCGCTGTTCAAACTTCAAATTAGCCTCGATCATCTCCTTCGATTGTATCAGCATGTGTAAGAGCGTGCCATCGACGGGTAGGTCTTCCTTTAGCTTTCTGTAGATTGAAAGCGAAGTCAATAGAAATCCCACATAAAAAAACACGACAATCACGAGTAACGTCTGGATGATCCAATTCTGAAAAATAAAAATGCAGGCGAAGAAGCAGATTAGGAACACGATGGAGAAACCCGTCTTCAGGAGATAGTTACGTTTCAACTTGGCGAGGGGATGGCGCGACTTCGAAGCCAGTATCACATCTGGCATCGGCTTCTCTAGGCGCTCCTTCTCAAGCTTTTTCCAAGTTTCAGATAACTCCATCTCGCTTCAGTCTTTTAATTGTTTCATTAGTGTTTCTCGAATTCGATAAAGTTTTACCCCAATATGATTGGGTGTGAGGCCCGTGATATCTGCAATCTCATCGTTCCCATAACCGTCGAGGTGCAACGTGATGATCATCCGATCGATTTCGCCCAATGAACGGATGGCGGCATACAACGCCTCCACTTCGTCCCTCGGCCCATCGGTTGTTGCCACCCGAATGTGGGTGAGGTCATCGTGGGCATCTACCAAGCTCGGTCGTCGCTTGAAGGTGAGGACCGTGTTCAGCGACACTTTGTAGAGCCAGGTGGAGAACTTCGAATCGCCCTTAAACCGCGGGTACGACTTCCATGCTTGAAAGAGAATTTCCTGGTACAAGTCTTTCTCGTCTTCCGAATCGTTGACGTAGAGACGGATCACCTTGAAAATGATCCCCTTGCAGGAGTTCACTTGCGCGGTAAAGGCGGCCTCGGTGGTCATCGATTAGGATTCTGGGGTGGAATTTAGTCGCTTGCCATGTAACTCGCGACCGTTTCCATGACATTGAGTATCGAATCGAAGAGGTTCATTACAGCGCCAGAAAAATTTATTGTTTACCGACGCGGCGTAATAATGGGTCGGTGGGCAGCACTTACTCGACAAACAACTGATGAAAATGAAAAAGTCATTATCGCTTGCCGTTGGAATCGTAACCGGAATGGCCGTGATCCTCGCCGCTTTTCTGATGCGAGATGGGTGGGACGTAGCAGAGTCATCACTACTCCTTACCTGTATCGCGAGCATCGTGCTGTTGTTTACGCCAAGAAAAAGGCCTCCGATGAGAGGCCTTTCGTCATGTCCTAAAGTTGGCCGACCACGAAACTTCGCTCGCTAAAGGCTGGAAGCGAAGGCCCAGTCTCATAGAAGTAGCGGATGTCGTCCTTGGCATCGGTGAGTCCAAGGCTATATAAAACCGGCACATAGTGATCCGGCGTCGGCGCTGCCAGTTTTCCCAACGGGTGACTGATCTCGTAGCGAATCACGTTTTCAAAATGACGTCCGTCGATCTGCTTCTTGATCCAATCATCGTATTCCGCCTCCCATCCGAATGGTGTCATGTCGTTGGCATGCATCTTCTGGCCCACCAATCGCAAGTTGTGAATCAACGAACCGCTTCCGATTATCAACACACCTTTCTCCCGCAACGCCTTTAGTTGTTGCCCCAGTTGAAAGTGATATTCCGGCTTTGCGTAGTAATCAATACTCATTTGAAAGACGGGGATATTCGCATTCGGAAATAAATGCATCAACATGGGCCACGCGCCGTGGTCAAGTCCCCACTCCGGCGTCTCTTGAATAGAAGGAATCAACTTCTTGACTTCGTGCGCGACATCGGGTGCGCCATGCGCCCGATAAAAGACCTGGTAGTATTCTTTGGGAAACCCATAGTAATCGAAGATCTGTTGCTGTTCGGGAGAAATGTTGACGAAAGTCCCGCGCGTACACCAGTGCGCCGAAACGATCAAGGCTGCCTTTACCTCATAGCTCGTTTGTAGCTTCTGACCCAGTTCGAAAAGCGAATTCCAAAAAGGGCGTTCTTCGCGCGACCGAGGAATATCCATCGGATTCCCGTGCGACGTAAACAACACCGGCAGGCGCTTTCCTTGTACAGGAAGCTCGTCCGTAAACTTTTGAAAGCTACTTAATGTACTCATGGCCGTGGCAGCTAAAATGGTGTTCAAAAATTCCTTTCTCTCCATACTTCAGAAGTGGCAGAACATCTATCGATAAACGCTTCCCAAAAACTCGCGCATCGTCGTCGCCGGGTGGCCCGTCACTCGTTCAAGATCGCTGGCCCCACTTGTCAATTCTCCCCGATCGATGGCCTGACTGAACCCAGCCATGGCACCAATATACGCATCGGGGACACCGACTTTCTCCATGGTTTCATGGAAGGTGGTTACATCTGGTTTCAGATAACCAATTTTCTTTCCGGTCAGTTCCGATAGGGTGCTGGCTAGCTCCGCCATCGTATGCTCAACCGGCGAAACAATCCGGTAAACTTTATTTTCATGCCCCTTCGTCGCTAGTACCACGGCGGCAGCTTCCGCCATGTCGCGGCGAGTGGTAAACGCCGCCTTCCCGTCGCCAGCCGGCAAGAAAATACCCGTTTCAAGCACTCGATCGCCAAAGAAAACGGGGAGCATATCGGCGTAAAGTCCATTTTGCAAGAACGTGTACGCGATGCCGCTCGCACGAATCAACTTCTCTGTTTGGATGTGCGATTGGGACACAAACGCAATCGGTGAGTTCAATACGTCGTCACTCGAGCGGGCAACACTTGTGTAAGCGATGTGTTTAACACCTGCGGCTTTCGCCGCCGCCACTACGTTCTCGTGTTGTTGCATACGCTTCTCGATGTCGGATCCCGAAACAAACAGGAGTTGATCGACGTCTTTCATCGCTCGTTCCAACGACTGCTGATCATCGTAGTCGCCTGTGCGCACACCCACGCCCAATTTTTGGAGTGCCTGCGCTTTCTCCGGATTTCATGCGAGAGCCACGATCGACTGTGCTGGTACTCCCTTCTTCAACAAAAACTCGATGGCCGCTTGCCCAAAAGAGCCCGTCGCTCCAGTTACCAATATCATAGGTGTGTTCATTTAATAGGTTGAAACAAATACTTGTTGATCGCTTGGACCAATACTTCAAAATTACCTACATTTGATATACAAAAGTAAGTACTATCCTAAAGTATAGCACTATACTCCTGTATAGCAACAACGACAGTTATTATGGTTAAAGTCTCGGAACTCAACAAGGTGAAAAAGTGTTCAAGCACGTTTGTATTGGCGGTGAACGACACCTTAAACGTGGTAGCTGGAAAATGGAAATTGCCAATTATGGGCTCGTTGCTTTTCGGCAAGAAACGGTTTCGTGACCTCGAGCGCGACATCCCAGCGATCACCCCACGCATGCTTTCGAAAGAGTTGAAAGACTTAGAGGCCAACGGCATTGTTAAACGCACCGTTCACAGCACCACTCCTGTTGTCGTGGAATACGAACTTACAAAAGCCGGCTTTTCGTTTAGCGAAGTGTTAGACGTGATGGTGAGCTGGGGACTCGAACACCGCAAGCAGATGATCCGCTGAGGCGAAACGTCACTCCACTACCAGTTCATAGGTAGCGACGTAATCGCCATCGACCATCACATGTAGACCAAATTTTCCGCGGTCCGTGGAAGAACATGTGAGTTGAGTACGGTTTCCGGCCAAATTATCTCTATTAAAGTCCAGCGGATTCTCATTTCCGTTTTGTTGCGACAACGTCACCTTAACCGTTGCGGTGGGATCAATGTTCTGCAGTTCAAGCTTGACTTCGTGGCCACGTCGGATGGCAATCCTTAAATCTTTTGAAACCGGTTTAATACCCTTTCTGACAGCAGCCCCATAGATAAGCGGGCCATTTAAAAACTCAGTCTTGGTCGGTCGTTGGCTTTCCTCCAATAAACTCCATTGTGGGTCGACCGGGTAATGGTTGAGGACAAACACCTCGGGCTTCGTCAGAAAATATGCGGGTTCGAACCTGTGGATAAAACGACCACCTCCGTTGCTAAAGTATCCCGCCGACCAAGTGGGGTCGCACAAGTACCATTGTCCCGAAAACTTAACAGCATTCCAACTATGGTTCACGAATCCTTCGCCGCCGATGTTCGAACTTGCATTGCGCGAATACCCATCAATCAGCAAACATTCAATACCGACTCGTGCAGCCATTTCGTGGAGCAGGAAAGCGTAGCCTGTACACACGGTCTTCTTCTCGTTGACTAAGTTACGCCACGTCAATAGGGCAACTTCTTGCTGCCATTCCCGCAACTTGACAGGATCCTTTAGTCGTTGTCGCATCCGTTGATTCTTCAGACCTGTCGATAAGTCATAACTAACGTTGTCTGAGATCCACCGATAGATGGCGCGAAACTTCTCTTCGGGGGTCGGTAAGTCTCTGGTCAAAAGATCGGTTAATGTCCGACGATCGATGAGTGAGTATCCGCGCAACGTGGCGGCAATGCTATCCGCGCGGCGGAAGTCGATGCCACGTGGATCTTGCGCCCAACTAGCACCTCCGAGGAGTACACAAATTAAGGCAAACCAAAATCTCATCACCTGCAGGCATTACTTTCTCGATAGCCACGAATTGATTTTCTCACGCCAAGAGACTTTGGCTCGGTAGGGATAACGCTCATCCACCTGCACCGCCCCCATCATTACCACCTCCCCTAAGGTTGCCACGGCTGACGTAAAGGCAATGCGCAGTGTGTTGGGTGTCTCTGGACCTATCATGACCTCTTGGGTCAGGAAGCCGATGAAACTGAAGATGAGCACATCTCCATCTCTGAGGGGTTTCGGAAATTGAAAATTCCCGTCGGCGTCGGTCACGGCACTTTCGGTCGATCCTTTCAAATGGACATTTGTACCCGGTACCGGTAATCCATCGTCGAACGAAATCACCACACCCGAGTATAACTGCGGTTTTGTGCTGACGCGGGCTGCGCCGCTCTCACTACTCGGTTGTGCAATCAATGGTTTTGATACGACCATTTGTGCGTGCGCGGCAAACCCGGTGGTCATCAAGGCAAGACTTGCGAAAGCGGCTTTGAGCAATCGAAAGCTCGGCTTCACGTGCAACGGAGGCAATGGCTCATAGGCCTTCAACTGATTTTTTCGGAACCGTCCACAAGTAGGACCCGAATGATTGGCCAGGTAATAAACGACTTCTAGGTCGGTCATCTTGGTGAAGTCGATCACCACTTTGTTGCACGAGCTGCAGAATCCTCCTTGCGCTGTGGGTTGAAAGCTTTCCCACTTTTCGTGACATGGTGTGGGGACGGAGAGGTTTATTTCGGGTTTCATAGTCTGTTGGATGCTTAAGTGTTTAGGTAAAACTGTTGATCGATGGTCAGATTCCTCGGAACCAAGAATGAACCTTAGATGCCCATGACCGTTTGGGTTGATAGAGGTCGTCGATGCGGACTTTGCCGGTGATATCGAGTTCCATTTGAAGGGCTAGCTTAATTTCAAGAGCGACTTGGTCGCGTACCTCCGTCTTCACTCTGTATTCATGCGTCGTAAATCCGATGAAACTAAAGCTGAGCACGTCGCCGTCGTGGAGGGGTTGAGGGAAGGTAAACTCACCAAACTCATTCGACACCGTTCCGACCTGACTGCCTTTTAAGACGATGTTCACAGCGGGCAGGGGCGAACCATCTTCCTTGGCGAGGACGACTCCACGAACCAGTTGTGTATTCCCGGGAACGGAAGGGAGGGATTTGGATTCAATAACTTGCACCGACACCGCACGATTGCGTTGGGCAACGGCCGTGGGAACGGCGGTAAAAAAAATCACACCCGCTAGTGCGACATGAGCCCACGACCAACGTTTTTGCCGGCTGGTCATCAGGGGTGAATACGCTTTTAGTTGATCGGCACGAAAGCGGCCACAAGTCTCTCTCTTTTTCGAAGTGAAAAATGTGATGATCTCAGTATCGGTCATTTTCGTGAAGTCAACAACCACCTTCGCACATGATTGGCAAAACCCACCTTCGGGTGTTGGGCTGAAAGACGACCATTTCTCGTGACAGGGATTTTCGACGGAAAGCTTCATAGCATGTAGGTTGGATGCGTGGAAGATTCAACCGCTTCGTTTTTCCATAAGGGGGTGCACTTTTTTTGTCGAACGACGTGTTCCAGTCGCGGTCGATGGTGTCCGGTATAGGACATGCGCTTCCGTGAAATAGGCCGATTCCGGCCAAATCGGAGGTAAGTTTAGTGGCATGGACTTCGCAACGGGCCAGTCGCCAAACCGCGATTCCTATGTGGATGAACTACTTCGTGATTGCCCTCCGCAACCTGAGACGGACCCCGGGCTATTCCTTTATTAATGTCATCGGACTCACGGTCGGACTCACCTGCTGCGTGTTTCTGTTCCTGTTCGTAACCGACGATCTTTCTTACGACCAATTCCACACTTATAAGGATAGAATCTATCGCGTGGTCTTCAGCACCAGCGACGACCACCAGCCCACCAATGCCAACGGTTCTTATGGGACAGGCCCGTCGATGGCTAACGATTTTCCCGAAGTCGAGAAATTCACGCGGGTCAATAAACCAGACGTGGACAAAGTCTTCGTATCACTGGGCGACAAAAAGTTCAACGAAAGTGGATTCGTATTCGCCGACTCGGCGTTCTTCGAAGTATTCTCTTTTCCCCTTATCGAGGGCAACACATCGACCGTACTGCGCCGCCCCAATACCATCGTGATCAATGAAACGATTGCGAAAAAGTATTTCAACGATCAAAATCCGGTCGGTAAAACCATTGACATTGATTTTGGTCGTGGCGAACTGGTTCCGTTAGAGGTGACCGGCGTGATGAAAGACTTCCCGTCGAACTCACATATCAAAGCGACGATGGTCACATCTATTCATTCGCGGACCATCAAACTGGACGAATGGCAAGGATTCGACCAAGTGTATACGTACATCTTGCTTCAAGCGGGAGCAGATGCCAACGCGGTAAATGCACGCATGGTGGATTACTCAAAAAAATACATGGGTCCCGACGCATGGTACCAAGTGAGTTTGCAGCCACTTTCAGACATTCACTTGAAATCGGCGTTGCGCTCCGAGTTTGAACCGAATGGCAGTTGGACAAGTGTATATGTTTTCTCGGGCATCGCCGTCATCGTGCTCATCATCGCTTGCATCAACTTCACCATGTTGGCTACCGCGCGCTCGTTGCGACGTTCGAAAGAGGTCGGGCTGCGCAAGACGTTGGGTGCCCAGCGCTCGCAATTGATCGGTCAGTTCGTGGGCGAGTCGTTTATCTTCTCCCTCATCGCGGGGTTACTAGCCCTGGTCGCCGTTCAAACTTTTCTCGATTCCTTCAATTCGTTTACTGGAAAATGGATTACGCTCGACGTCAATCGCTGGATCGTATTGTTGGGCTTTACCTCGGTCGTGGTGATTGCAACCACCTTGTTCGCGGGTCTCTATCCTGCGGTTTTCCTTTCGGGATTTCGCCCCGCCGCGGCGTTGCGCGCCAGTTCCGCGCGAGCATCTCTCGGTGGCCTCCGCCATTCGTTGGTCGTTATCCAATTCGCCATTTCAATTATCCTGCTCTCGGCTACTGTAATTGTGTTCCAACAAATGGAGTTCGTCAAAACTGCCGCTAGGCAAGTTGGCGATGGAATCCTGGTGTTGCCGATGAACCAATCCGTGCAATCGAAATTCTTTTCATTCAAGAACCAGTTACAACAGATCGACGGTGTGAAATCCGTGAGCGGCGAGTCCATCTTACCATCGAAAGGATCTAGCTCTTATTGCTACGAAGTCCAAGGGCATCCCGACGCGTACTGCGCTTACACGTACTTGGTTGACCCCGACTTTTTGTCGACCCATGGTTACAAAATTGTCGCGGGGCGCGACCTCAGCTACCAGTTTGCGAACGACACCATAAACTCTTTCGTCCTCAACCGTGAAGCGGTCCGTGAGCTCGGGTACTCCGACAACGAGGCTGCGCTGGGCGTTGACATCACCTTCGGAAGAGTGAAAGGCAAAGTCGTCGGCGTGATGGAAGATTTCAACACTTGGTCATTGCGTGATTCGGTTGCCGGTACGGTCGTCGTGGGCTGGAAACCCGCAGCCTATTCATTCTTATCTATCAAGTACGACCCGGCAAAAGTTGAAAGTATGATGTCGAAGGTAGAGCAAGCATGGGGAACGGTGACCGATTATCCCTTCGACTATTTCTTCTTGGATGAGTCGTTTGCACTGATGCATCAAAAAGACTTGAAAACTGGCCAGACCCTAACACTGTTTGCCGTCCTTGCTATCTGCATTAGTTGCTTGGGGATGATCGGGTTGGTGTCGTACGCAAGCGAGCAACGCACGAAAGAGATCGGCATACGCAAAACGCTTGGGGCTTCCGTTACCGCCATTCTTGTCCTAGTGACGAAAGATTTTTTGCTCCTAATCGCTATCGCGTTTGGCGTCGCGGCTCCAGCTACCTGGAAACTGATGTCGGCATGGTTGCAGGGATTTGCCTACCACATCGAGGTTTCGGCCCTGTCGATCGCGTTTGGAGGCGTAGGTGCGGTGGTGCTCGCGGTGCTGTCGGTCGCCTACAATTCATGGAAAGCCGCCTCCGCCAACCCGGTGAAGGCATTGCGGGTCGACAACTAAACGACCCCATGGGTGCGACGCGATGATCGCACCCATTTCTTTTTTCTCCATTATATTGCGCTCTTGGAGGGTTTATGAGAGCGCTTATTTTCTTCGCACTGGCACTTTTTGCCGTATCGTTTTCTGGATGTTTGGATTCGGGTGGAGTGGTACAAAAGTACACGCAGGTCACCTTGTACAACCTGGATCGCGCCACTTCAAAAGTCGAGGCGTTCAAGTTGTTTAACATCAACGAGCCCGTTCCCTTCGCGCGATTCATGCACAACTCCCAGCGAATCGTAGCCGCGAACAACACAACGTTCTATTTTGTTGAACCCAACGCGAGCGACAGCCAAATCGCATTCGACACCATTCAGCTGGAGAACAACTCGTTCTTCGACATCTCTCCCGACAACGAGCGCATCGTGTTTGCAGGTGTCTCCGCCGTTAAGTCAACCGATGCCCAAACGACCTTTAAGAATCGTGGGCTCTACCAACTTTCACTCGCCACCAATAAACCTTCGATTGTATACGTAAGCGACGATTGGCTACCTCAATATCCCGTGTACTCGAAAGATGGAAAATATATCGGCTGTCGGCTGGTGCGCAAAGCCGGTTCCAACTCCCGCATGGTGATCATGAATACCGACGGTACCAACTTAGTAGAAGTCGACGCCTCCACCAGCGATGTGCTCCGATACGGTCAGTTTAGCAACGACAGCAAGTACTTCTATTACTTCTTGGCACCCGACAAAATCCTAGAATATGATATCGCGGCTAAGACCAGAAAAATCGTATCCCACAGTACGTTTTCTTCCGATGCTTCCGCCATTGAATTGTACCCCGTCTTGAATGTGAGCGATCAAGCCCTCTACTATTTCTCGCTCGACAAACAACCTACCGGTACCGAAGGGTTTATCTACAAGTACACCTTTGCTACCAAAACTGTCGAAAAGCTATTCAACGGGATGAGTCCCTATGCCGTCAACAACGGCGTTGTGTTGTATCGGCGGCAGCCCAACAACCTCACCGATCCGACGGACATCACCCTCTTCGCCAACGGACAAAACACCGTCATCGCGGAAGCTAATTTCGGATTGATGCCCGACGACAACTCGCGCGTGGTTTACCTGGCCAACGAAATCAAGTTCGCCAACTAATTGGCCACATCGCCCGGTTTCGCACAGTTCCTTCCCCCAAAAAGTCATCCCCACGTCAAAACACAACCTCCCCCTTTTGGGTATGATTATTAATACTACATTTAGGAAATAATTATTTGCTTGCCGAATAGCTAGAACCGACGGTATTCACGAAATTGGATCGTGTGAACCATCCACCACGAATCCTTCTACGCTTCTTCCGTTGGTTTTGTCGAAGGGATTTGGCTGTCTACATCGAAGGCGATTTATTGGAACTCTATCGTGCGCGCATCGCCACAAAGGGGAAACCAATAGCAGATTTGCTCTTCGCCTGCGACGTCATCCTCCTGTTTCGACCTTCCATGATGCAAGACTTCGGTGGCATACAACGACTAAACTCGTACGGTATGATCAAAAGTTACGTTCGAATCGGTTGGCGGTCTTTACTCCGAAGCAAAGGCTATTCAGCCGTCAACATCGGTGGGCTCGCCGTGGGATTAGCGGTTGTTATCCTTATCTCGTTATGGATTCACGACGAGTGGTCCTTCAACCGCGGGTACGCCAACTACGAACGCGTGTCGCGCGTGTGGGTAAATCACACCTTTAACGGCGCGATTGATTCTCAGTGGTCCCTTCCCTTCCCCTTGGGAGATGCCTTGCGTCAGGACTATGACGACTTCGAGTTCGTGTCTATGGCCACTTGGAGTTACGGTCATTTTATCAATTGGAAAAAAGATCGTTACAGCAAAGAAGGCATGTTTGTCCAATCCGACTTCTTGCGGCTCCTCGGCCTCAAGATGAAGGCCGGAAACTTGGATGCGCTGAGAGAACCCCACGCGATTGTACTCGCCGAGTCGTTAGCTACCACTATTTTTGGCGACGAGGATCCGATCGGAGAAGAGATTCAAATCGACATGGACCACACGGCGGTGGTGACCGGCGTGTTTGAAGATGCACCCTCGAATAGCACGTTTGCGACCACGCTCTGGCTTGCGAACATTGAACTCTATTTAAACGATTATGTCCGTCAGCCCAATGCGCGAGCGCAATGGCAAGATTTCTCTTATCAGGCATTCGTGACACTGCGTGATGGTCGTTCCGTAGAAGAAATCAACGACAAGATTCGTGAGGTCATCGTTCGTCACGAACCGCGTGCAGCCGAGTCCAACGCGACACCATTCCTGCAGCCCATGAGCCGTTGGCATTTGTACAGCGACTACCGTGACGGCGTCAACGTAGGCGGAGAGATCACCTTCGTGTGGCTATTCGGCGCGATTGGTTCATTTGTCTTGATCCTCGCATGTATCAATTTTGTGAATCTAGCGACAGCCCGTGCGCAGGGGCGCGCCAAAGAAATCGGTCTGCGTAAAACCGTTGGGTCCTATCGCGCACAGCTTGTGACGCAATTTTTGATCGAGTCTATACTGGTGGTGACCTTGGCCTTCGTGATCTCTCTAGTGATCGCTACGGCGTGCCTTGGTACTTTCAATGAATGGACCGGCAAACAAATCGCCATGCCGATTGACCGCGTCGAGTTTTGGATCGCAGGATTGATTTTCATTATCGCAACGGGCGTGCTGGCGGGAGTCTATCCGGCGCTGCTACTTTCCTCTTTCAACACCGTTAGCATCTTGAACGGTACATTTCGATTGGGTGGAGCGTCGGTCATGTCGAGAAAGACGTTAGTGGTTTTCCAATTCATGATTTCCGTGACGCTCGTGATCGGTTCGCTCACCGTGTATCGTCAAGTTGAATTCGCTCGATCACGTCCGATCGGCTACGACAAAAGTGATCTCATCACCACGTACGGGTATCCTTTCCGCGATTGGTCTCTCCATCCGAACACGTACGATGGCCTTCGCGAAGGTTTATTGGCCTCCGGTGCCGTGGTAGAAATGGGCAAGTCGTCGAGCCCAACCACCGCCGTGTACGCCATGCAATCCGACTTCGACTGGGAGGGGCGCGACCGCGCTTTTATTCCCAACATCGCCGTGGTGGGGTGCACACATGATTACGGAAAAACCATCGGTATTCAAGTGGTATCAGGACGTGATTTCTCACGTGCGTATGCGTCGGATACTGCCGCATTGGTAATCAATCGAGCAGCGGCCGATTACATGTCATTAGCTGAGCCCGTCGGAAAAACTGTCTACTTCAACCGCGTGCCTTTCCAAGTGATCGGTGTGATCGAAAACATGTTGATGGAGTCACCCTACGCTGCGGCGGGTCCACTCGTGATGATGATCGACTACCAGCAAGCGAATATCATTACGATGAAATTGAATCGAAGCAAAAGCCCGATTGAAAACATCGATCGAATTGAACAAGTCTTCAAAAACTTCCGCCCCAATGCCACGTTCGAGGTGCAATTCGTGAGCGACCAGTTTGATCAGAAATTCCGGAACGAAGAACGGATAGGACGTATCGCCGGCGCCTTTACCTGTTTTGCCATTTTGATCAGCTGCCTCGGGCTTATAGGCATGGCTTCGTTTGTGGCGGAACAAAGAACCCGCGAAATCTGCATTCGCAAGGTCTCCGGCGCGACCGTGGGCCACATCTGGGGGCTATTGACGAAAGACTTTGTTTGGCTGGTCGTGGGCGCGTGTGCGTTGGCCCTTCCAATTGGCTGGCAGCTCACGCACGTCTGGCTGTCGCAGTATCAATACCAAGTTCCGACTTCATTGGGTCTTTTCATCGGTGTCTCCGTAGGTGCGGTGTTGCTCACATTGGCGACTGTGAGTTACCAAGCGTTACGCGCGGCACACGCCAATCCTGCAGAAAAGCTCCGGGCGCTGAATTGAGGTATGACTTGAGCCCGTTCGATGCTGCTATCTCCCTTGGCTGCTCACGTGACATTTCAGTATTTCAAGTCTAAATTATGAACTATCTTTCCATGACAACCAAAAGTCATGAAAAGACACTACCATCAGTTGTTCCTTTCCTGCGCGATTGTTGTAATCCTAGTTGCTTGTTCAAAAGAAACGCCACAGGAAGAGCAGCTAACGGTACAAGCACAGTCCTTGGACGCCGAGCCATCGATCGACACGGCGAACTCCGTTCGTGAGAATGCGCCCAACGGTCAGTTCTACACCTTCCCCAACCGGGTAGTCCTGACTGGGCTTCCTCGGCATCGACTCGTTGCTGTGTATAAGTCGCTTCGAAAAAAAGCCCAAACACGCTACAGCTATACGTCCGACTACTGGGAGGCTGATGAATACTCGCATTTCATGCCTGGTCTCGACTTGTTTTTTGGTTACAACCTGGTGAAACTCTCTCATTACGACATGGAGTTGGAAAAACTCAATGACCTCTTCGAAAAACCCGTTCTCGTTAAGTCGCTTTATTATCCCTCTTGGATTCAAGACTCAGTGGGAGAAAAGCCAAATCGGAAACCAATTACCCGAGACTATTTTTTGGTGTCCGTTTACGACGAGGATACGAACGCCGACACGTTGCTAAACCGTCACGATTTAAGACGGTTATATCATTTTGACGCCGGGTGTTCCAAAAAGACGTTGCTCGTTCCCCGCGACTACTCGGTGACGCGTTCGCAATATGACCTAGGCAACGATGCGATGTTCATCTATGCCGTTCACGATAGCAATGGTAACGGAAAAACGGACGAGCGAGAGCCAACACACGTCTTTTGGATTAGTCTAAAGATGCCGATGCCAGCCAAACGATTGTACTGACTTGAGTTAAACTTTACCCACTATGCGATTCCTTACCTTATTCGTGCTCATTTCATTTGCAGCTCTGGGCCAAGCAAAGAAGACAACAACTCCACCTCCCGACGTGCGCGCGACCATCGCCGAGAGGGTCAAAGCTGAAGTGCAGCGGCTGTCGACACATAGTGGAGGCGTGCTCGGCGTTACGGCCATACATGTGGAGAGTGGCTTAACGTTTTCGCAAAACGGAACGATCGCATTCCCGATGGCAAGTTCATATAAAGTGCCCATCGCCATTCAATTGCTGACGAGAATTGACAGCGGGCATCTATCGCTCGACGATATGATCGAAATCAAACGCGAGGACATGCACCCAGGCAGTGGAATGATTTCGGAACGATTCAACTGGCCAGCCGATGTACGCCCCGGGTTAGCGCTTTCGGTGCGCAGCCTCATGGAACTGATGCTGTTGATCAGCGACAACAGTGCCACCGACGTGTGCCTGCGACTCGCTGGGGGCTCTGGCCGGGTAAACGCTTGCATGAAGCGACTCGGCATCACGGGAATTAGAGTAGATCGTCCCACGTCGTTCCTGATCGCCGACTACGTGGGTGTGCAATGGCCGCAGGGAAAACCTTGGCTGAATAGCACGTTCGACTCGCTTGCGGTAAAAATCAAGCCCGAAGAAGAAAAGATGTATGCGTTAAAATTTGATGCCGATCCACGCGACACCTCCACGCCGGATGCCATGGCGAATTTGTTGCTCCAGCTTTATACGAAGCCAATCCTTCGAGAGCCGTCGCGCCTGTTGTTGCTCGACATCATGAAAAGATGCGAAACGGGATTGACCCGTCTGAAAGGCGCGCTACCACCGAACACCGAAGTGGCGCACAAGACGGGCACCATCGGCATGACCACCAATGATGTAGGTATTATCACGCTCCCGGGGAACGCGGGCCATCTCGTGGTGGCAGCATTCGTGAAATCCTCGACCAAAGAAATTCCGGAACGGGAACGCGCTATTGCTGAAGTGACGCGGGTCCTTTACGACTATGCGATCCTCGCCCGATAGCGCCGACCGGAAGCCGCGAGATAACTTCGTCCACGACTATTTCTAGTGAATTGAGGAATCGAAGCTCAGGATTGTGATCCTTTCGTCCTAAGTTTGGGGTATCATGGCACATCAATCTGGGTTTGTGAGTATTGTCGGGAAACCGAACGTCGGAAAATCAACCCTCATGAACCGGCTCGTGGGTGAGAACCTGTCCATCATTACCGCGAAAGCGCAGACGACGCGACACAGGATCATGGGAATCCTCAATGGCCCCGAGTTTCAGATCGTTTACTCTGATACACCTGGGATTCTAGAACCGAAGTATGAACTCCACGCCGCGATGATGAACTATGTCACCGTCTCACTCGAAGATGCGGATGTCATTCTGTTGGTGGTAGAGTTGGGCGAGAAGTTTGACGAAACGATCATTCAACGATTCAAGAATATCAAGACGCCAATCGTTTTGGTGATCAACAAGTGCGATCTAGGCAAAGGCTCGCAGGTTGAAGACAAAGTGAAGTATTGGCAAGATCATTTCAGCCCAGTTGCGATACTGCCCGTGTCGGCAAAGTCGGGCGACAACGTCTCGAAGATCCTGGAAACGATACTCAAGTATTTGCCGGAGCATCCGGGCTACTATCCAAAAGATACGCTGACGGACCGGTATGAGCGTTTTTTTGCAGCTGAGATCATTCGCGAAAAGATCTTCTTGAATTACGATCAAGAGATTCCGTACAGTTGTGAAGTCGGCATTGAGCAATTCAAGGATGAAGAGAAAATGATCCGCATTTCTGCGATGATCTTCGTTGAACGTGATTCTCAAAAAGGAATTGTGATTGGCAAAGGAGGGACATCGTTGAAAAAAGTAGGGACGGAGGCACGTAAAGACCTGGAGGCCTTCTTCAACAAGAAGGTGTTCCTAGAAACGCGCGTGAAGGTGGCTGAGAATTGGCGAAAGCAAAAGTTGCGCTTGCGTCAGTTTGGGTACCTCGAGTAGCGATGCCGGAATACGTCAGGCCGAGGGGTTGGCGGGCTCGAATGCCGAATTATAGTTACCTTTGCAGTCTTTTTAGCAAGACATGGCCAACATTGTAGCGATAGTAGGAAGGCCCAACGTAGGAAAATCTACTTTTTTCAACAGGCTTATCGAGGAACGGCAGGCGATCATGGACGATATGCCCGGGGTGACGCGCGACCGTCATTATGGCTATGCGGAGTGGACCGGCCATTATTTTACCGTGGTCGATACTGGCGGTTACGTGACGGGCTCCGACGATAAGTTCGAGTCGCAAATCCGTCGTCAGGTTGAATTGGCCTTGGAAGAATGCATGGCTGTGATCTTCATGGTCGACTGTCGTGATGGTCTCACCGGTTACGACAAAGAGTTCGCGAACATCATCCGCCGGTCGAAGAAACCGGTCTTCGTAGCGGCGAACAAGGCCGACACGCCCGACAAGGCGATGCTCGCCGCCGAATTCTATGAACTTGCAATGGGCGAAGTCTTCCCTATATCGGCGGAGAATGGCAGCGGCTCAGGAGAGTTACTCGACGAGTTGGTTAAGTTGTTCCCAACGCCGGGTGTGGAAGACCCTGACGCCGGTATTCCGCGCATTGCCATCTTGGGGCGCCCCAATGTCGGCAAGTCGTCTTTGCTGAATGCACTCTTGGGAAATGAACGCAGCATCGTGACTGACGAAGCTGGCACGACGCGCGATGCGATCGACTCGCATTACAAAATGTTCGGGAAGAACTTCATTCTCACCGACACTGCCGGTATTCGGAAGAAGAGCAAGGTGAAAGAAGATATCGAGTTCTATAGCGTGCTTCGGTCTTTGCGCGCGTTAGAAGAGAGTGACGTCTGCATCTTCGTCATCGATGCTCAGTCGGGACTGGAAGCGCAAGATGTAAGCCTGATCTCGTTGGCGCAAAAGCAAACGAAGGGAATGGTGATCATGGTGAACAAGTGGGACTTGGTTGAGAAAGACAGCAAGACCGCCGACAAGATGAAAAAGGAGATGCTGGAAAAACTGGCGCCGATCGACTATATCCCGATCATCTTTGCGTCGGCCCTGGAAAAGCAGCGAATCTTTCAAGTGATGGAAAAGGCTGTCGAGGTATTCAATAATAAGACGAAGAAAATCCCCACCTCGGCATTGAACGATGCCCTGCTACCTGAAATCGTGCATTACCCGCCCCCATCGATGAAAGGGAAGATGATTCAAATCAAGTATGTGACACAGGTTGCCGCGAGGAACCCCTCTTTTGCGTTCTTCTGCAACTTGCCGCAGTACATTCAGGAGTCTTACAAACGCTTCTTGGAAAACAAGCTGCGGGAGAAGTTCGACTTCACCGGGGTGCCCGTTCGCTTCTTCTTCCGAAAAAAATAGCCTTCGCTATTTCCGTCTATTTGCCAAAGTTATTTTTCAGCACACGGTTGCAGCCCAAACATTGTTCTACCAAAGGGTCAAAAACAACCCCGAAAAGCTGGAAAAAGCGAAATTTTATTACCTCTACCCCCAGATTTAGGGTATTCTAGTATCTTTGCACCCAAATTAAAACCTGTAAACTATGAAAAAACTGTTCGCAATGGCATTTGTATGCGGATTCGCATTTGCCCTCGTTTCATGCGGCGGTGGTGCTAAGCAAGAAGAAGCTGCTGCAGATACAACGAAAGTTGAAGCTGCTGCTCCTGCTGCTGACACTACTAAAGCTGACACAACTAAGGCAGATTCGACTGCTCACTAATTCGAACGATGATTTCCTTGGCTCCGGTCAAGTGAAATCATTCGCAAGAGGCCTCGATAAATCGAGGCCTTTTTTATTTATTGCCACGTCGTGGGAAGTGAACGTAAACTGAACGAGATCCTCGAGAGACATGTGCCGGCGGCGTCGGTTGCTTACTGTCTCCAGTTGTGGCAGATGAAGCCCTTCCATTTCAAGCTTCGAAAGTCACGCCAGTCGAAGGTCGGCGATTTCTCGTGCAAACATGGTGAGACTCCGCAGATCACCGTCAACAACGACCTCCATCCTTTTCTTTTTCTCATCACCTACGTCCACGAGGTTGCGCACTGGCACGTGCACCTGCGCTTTGGTCACCGCGTCGATGCGCACGGCGAGGAGTGGAAGAATACTTTTCGCGAGCTCCTAGCACCGGTGATGACGCCCGAGGTCTTTCCCGCCAACATCTTACGAGGGCTGCGAAAGCATATGGTCAATCCGAAAGCCTCCACGTTCTCAGATTCAGAGATGACCGAGCTCCTCCGCCACGCCGATCCCAAATGGAGCCGCGCCACCTTACTCTCGGATATTCCGGAAGGCAGCATCTTTGGTTTACAAGGTCGGTGGTTTAGGAAAGGCGAACTTCAACGGACGCGGGTCGTCTGTTTCGAAGTAAAAACGAAGAGGAAGTTTCTCGTACCCAAAGACATGGTGGTCGAGAATGCGCAGCTGAGCTTGCTCTGAGACTTTTTACTATCGATTGGCGCGTACGGCATCGATCGCCTTGCGGACGCTTCCATGCTTGCGCAACAAAGCTTCGGCCGTCGCCGCATCGATGCTCAGCGCTTCCATGATCATCCGGGTGCCTCTTCCCACCAACTTGGAGTTGGTGAGTTGCATGTCTACCATCTTATTGCCCACCACTCTACCCAGTTGAATCATCACGGCGGTGGAAATCATATTGAGCACAAGTTTCTGGGCGGTTCCAGACTTCATACGTGTGCTCCCGGTCACGAATTCCGGTCCAACGACTACTTCAATCGGAAAGTCAACCGCTTGGGCGAGGGCGCTTCCTGTGTTACACGTCACACATCCGGTTACTAGGCCATTGGCTTTTGCTTCCTTCACTCCTCCCAACACATAAGGTGTGCGCCCCGACGCAGCGAGGCCGATCAACACATCTGCGCTGGTCGGATGAAACGCCTGCATGTCTTTCCACGCCTGAGTGGTATCGTCTTCGGCGTGCTCGACAGAAACTCGGATGGCCTTGTCGCCGCCGGCAATGATTCCAATCACGATGCCTTGACCAACGCCATAGGTGGGGGGAATCTCGGAGGCATCCAGGACACCCAAGCGGCCGCTGGTGCCGGCCCCGATGTAGAAGAGCCGCCCACCTTTCTTCATTCGCTCTACGGTGGCGCGTACCAACGCATCGATGCGCGGAATTTCTTTTTGGACCGCCAGCGGAACACCTTGGTCTTCGCGATTCATCGCTGTCAACAGCTCGTTGACGCTCATTTTTTCAAGATGGTCGTAATGCGAAGATGATTCGGTCGTCTGCATGAACGGAACTATTTTCCTTGATGATAGAGGGTGAGGCCGGCGATCGGGCTTTCCAAAATATTCTTCACGGTGATGCCTTTGTCGTTGGCCACCTGCCGCAGGATGTCGCTGAAATAGAAAGCGACCGAACCCGTGAAGTGAACCTTCAGGTTGCGGTATCCTTCGTATTGCATGACATTGTTTTCATAGAACTCTGCGAAGCTGTTGTAGACGAGTTTATGGCAGTACGGTTCATCGAGGTGTTGGAAAATGAACCGCATGAAACTTGCCAAAAACGCGCTAGGCTTTTCTTGTTGGTAGACTTTCTCCAAAAACTCTTCGCGCGTGAGCGGGAAGCGTTCGGCAAACTGTTTGGCGAGCTGCGCGGGAAACTTTTGGCGGAGGTAGTCGACAAGAAACTTCCGACCAATGTTTGCGCCAGAGCCTTCGTCGGCGAGAATCCAACCGAGGTTAGCTACGTTGCCCGTGATTTCCTTGCCGTCGTAGAGACCGGAATTGGATCCAGTTCCCATGATGCAGGCTATACCGGGTTCATGACCGCAGAGTGCGCGCGCCGCCGCGAGCAAGTCCCATCCAATCTCCACCTTGGACCCCGGGAAAAAGCTCAAAAATGCTTCGCGGATCACGGCCTGGTTTTTCTCGGACGACACGCCCGCCCCGTAGAAGTAAACCTCCTTCACCTTTTCCTTGGCAATCGGGACGACCGCCGTGCGCAAGGTATTGTTTAGGTCTTCGATCGGTTGATAGTAAGGATTGAAACCGGGCGTATGGGTTTGACCAATGGTGCCATCGGACTGAAGGAGGCGCCAATCGATCTTCGATCCGCCGCTGTCTGCGATAATGATCATAATGAGGGGAAAGTTATGCCAACTTTCCGATTACTTTCAATCTTTCGAATACGTTTTCGGTGTGCGGCGCATCTTTCAACTCTTCGGTAAGGTCTTGCCCGGCCCAATGCTCATAGTGTTTCCCTTTTGCCCACAGTCGCGAAGACGTGACATCGTATACCATCCCCCGGAACGCGATCCAAATTTCCGGCTTGTCTTGGCCGTTTCGGAGCGAGAGTTGCGTGCGCGTAATGAGGGGTAGTTCCATGGGGGTTTGATTCACTGCGGCTCCGTTAAATCTTCATATCTTGGCAAAGATAATTCCTAACCCTATGCCTGTGCGAAAACTCCTGCCTGCCGCGCTCCTTTTGTCTGTGGTTGTCTTTTCCTGTGGTCCCAAAAAGCCAGTCGACACCATGAGCGACGAACAGCTCCGGACCTATGCAAAAGAGCTCGCCGACAAATTCATCATCGTTGACGGGCACATCGATTTACCGGATTTATTGAAAGAGAAGAAATACCGGGCAGGCATCGACTCGCCAGATACACTCATCCGCGCGGGCAAAGGCGAATTCGATTATACGCGGGCAAAAGCCGGCGGCCTCGATGCTCCATTCATGTCGATTTACATCCCAATCGAATACCAAGAAAAACCCGACCTCGGAAAGTCACTTGCCGACTCCTTGATCGATAACGTGATCGGCATCACCCGGGCACTCCCCGAAAAATTTGCCTTGGCCAATACGCCGTCCGAAATCGAGGAGAACACACGCCAAGGAAAAATCTCTTTGCCGATGGGGATGGAGAACGGAGCCCCCATTGGAAATGACCTTGCCAACTTAAAATACTTCTTCGACCGCGGTGTTCGGTACATCACCTTGGCCCATAACAAAGACAACCAAATCTGCGACGCGTCAATGGACGGCTCGGGTACGTGGAAAGGACTCAGCCCCTACGGAAAAGAAGTGGTGGCAGAAATGAACAAACTTGGTATCATCGTAGATATCTCTCATGTAGACGACAACACGTTCTACCAAGTGATGGAATTGAGTAAGGCTCCCGCCATCGCGTCGCATTCCTCGTGTCGCGCGTTCTCGCCCTCCATACGCCGCGACATGAAAGACGACATGATTCGCAAACTTGGTGAAAAGGACGGTGTGATGTTGATCAACTTCTATAACTCATTCCTCGACTCTGCCTTCGTGAATTATCAAGCCGACCTAAAAGCTGTTCTCGACAAGGATAGCTTGAGCGCCTCGGATTCCCTCGCACAACCAATCATTGCTGAGTACAAGCGCACCCACCCCAATCCCACGACCATCGAAAAAGTGGCTGACCACATCGACCACGTAGTGAAGCTCGCCGGAATCGATCACGTCGGATTTGGTTCAGACTTCGATGGCGTGAGCGGTTTGCTCCCAACAGGTCTCGAAGATGTCTCAAAATATCCTGATTTAATCTACACTTTGCTGAAACGTGGTTATACAGAAGATGACATTGAGAAAATTTGTTACAAAAACGTATTCCGTGTGTGGAACAAAGTGATCGACGTTTCGAAGGAACTTCAAACAACCCATTAAACAGGTTGTTTCCTTTTGTGACGAAAGAGAATTAATCCACCAATCAGACCGACCTAGACGAAACGTTATTTTATGATACGAGTGTACTCCCTGTTAGTGGTGTTGGCCTTGTCAGGAACGCTGTTCGCACAGCAGAAAAAAAAGGGACCAGATTTTTACACGCCGAAATCGGGAACAGTGTGTTACGCAAAGGCTGAAGACGCCTTCACTTTCGTTGGCCCCCCCGAGGAATATACGCGACGTCTTCAGTCGCAAGCACGGACCCAGTCCGCCAACATCGAAGTGACGTACGATGGATTTACGGCCGATGCACAGGCGGCGTTCCAGGCTGCAGTCGATATTTGGGCTTCCATCATTCAAACTTCCGTCACCATTAAGATTCAAGCGAGGTGGACTCCCCTTGGCGCAGGCGTGCTGGGGAGCGCAAGTCCTGGCACCTATGTGGCGAATTTCGATGGCGCTCAAAGGAACGGGGTTTGGTACCCGATTGCGCTCGCTGAAAAAATCACCGGGACCAACCTCAATGGCACCGACCCCGATATCGTCGCCTCCTTTAACTCAAATAACACAAGCTGGCACTATGGCCTCGCGGGACAGTCACCACCAGCTGGCAAGTACGACTTGATGTCCATCGTACTGCATGAAATTGGTCACGGTCTCGGTATCACTCATGCGTATTCAGTCGACACCGGTCTCGGCGTAATACCCGATTTCTTTAGCAATCGCCCCGTGCTTTTTGAGGCCGGGTTGGAGACTTCGGACGGCAAAAACATCATCAATCAATTCACACCTCCGTCGGCAGACTTGAAAACAGCTTTGACAAGCGACTTGCTGTTGTACAACTCGCCGTTGGTGCGCGCCGCCAATGCAACTTTTCCCGCCCAAGTATATGCGCCCGCCACCTACAGCGCCGGTTCAAGCATCGCCCACCTCGACGAGGCCACCTATCCCGCGGGAAGCGGCAATTCATTGATGACCCCGCAGATTGGTTCCGCCGAACGCGTCCTGAACCCAGGACCGATCATCCTGGCCATTTTAAAAGAAATGGGTTGGACGGCCTTGATCACAAAACACACACCCCTAAAAAATACAGAAGATGCCGTGGGCCCATATAAGGTAGTTCTCCAAGTGAAAGGTGAAGGCACCTTCGACGCGGCAACCGTGAAGGTCAACTATAAAGTAGACGCCGGCTCCATGGTCGTCGGCACGATGACGCCAACGGCGAACGCGAACGAATTTTCCTTCTCGCTACCAGTGGGCGGCACCAAGTATACTTATTTCATTTCCGTCACCGGCGACGACCAACGCGTGTATACATACCCAGCGACGCAACTCAAACCCGGTGCGGCACCTGTGCAACGAATGATCACCTTCGTGGCAGGTCCAGACACGCAAGGACCAAAGATTACCCATACGCCGAAAGAGTTTATCGCGTCGACTGACAAACTAGACCTACAAGCTATTGTGACCGACAACATCGGCGTGCAAGAAGTGTTCGTGGACTACAAAGTCAAGGGCGTCGTTCAACCCTCGCAGCAACTTACATTGAAGGCTAACTCCGATTCCATCTATGTGGCCAGCATCGACTTGGGAGCACTCGCCAATGGCGACAAGGTAGAGTACCGCCTCCGGGCAAAAGACAAGGCCATCGCGGGAAACATCAGCTACTTGCCATCGGCGGCGGACTACTTCCAAGTCAGTGTATCGGGCTTGGGTGCGACGGCGAATTCCTACCGCAACGACTTCAATAACCTGTCGAGCGCTGACTTCTTCGGCGATGGCTTCTCGATTGTCAAGCCCACTGGCTTCAATGATGGGGCCATTCATTCGAAGCACCCGTATGACGAGGCTGGAGCCAACTCCTCGATTAACTATACCTACACACTTAAAGTCCCTGTGAGGGTGAAAGACGCCGATGCGCTCCTCAAATTTGATGAGATTGTGTTAGTGGAACCAGGAGAGGCGGGCGTCACCTGGCCGGATGCCAATTTCTATGACTACGTCGTGGTGGAAGGATCCGTCGACGGAGGCGTCACCTGGAAGGCTTTAGGCTCGGGTTACGACTCCCGCTTGAATACAACTTGGTTGAATCTGTGGACAGGGTCCATCACCAACAATAATTCAACAGCCGTGGGTGAACCGAGTCTATATCGAACACACATCTTCAACCTCCTTGATTATTATAAGGCCGGAGATGAGGTGGCCTTTCGATTCAGAATGTTCAGCGATCCCTTTTCAGCTGGATGGGGCTGGTCTATCGACAACTTGCGAATACAGGTCGACGACGTTCCTCCAACGATTCTACACAAGCACTTCGATTACATCGTGAAGGGTTCGACTACCCTTAACCTCGGGTTGCGGGCAACGGACGCCTTTGGCATCAGTCAAATCTTTGTCGACTACAATGTAAATGGTGGTGCGGTCACGACGAGTGAGATACTTGTCAACCCGCTCACGAACGATTATTCCTTGTCGGTGGATTTAGGTGCGTTGGCGTTGAACGTGGGAGACGAGTTCCAATACCGCATCCGCGCCGTCGATGGAAGTACCAATACGGGTACGTTCCCAGCCACTGGTTATATCAAGGCCGTTATCATCGACACCAGCGCTAGTGCTGCAACCTTGAGTCAGGTGGTCTCAGACTTTTCTTCGTCCAGCACCGACCTCACCAGCAACTTCTTCAATACGTCGCAACCGTCAGGGTTTACGAGTTCGGGTATGAATTCATCACACCCCTACAGCGTTGGCTTGGGCCTTGACCAAATATCGGACTTCGTCTTCATGACCAAGAAGCCGGTGAAGGTGAGTGCCGACAATCCTCGCATCTATTTCGAAGACATCGCGGTCGTGGAGTATTCGGGTACCGGCACCAAGGATTATGTGGTGGTCGAGGCGTCGAAAGATGCCATCACGTGGGATCCCCTTTTGGATGCTTATGCCGCGAACGCCTTCAGCCAATGGAAAGCAATCTTCGACAATGGGGGCAACGCCGTTCAAGGGATGATTCAGAAACACATGTTCTCAATCACTACCTCTGGGAAGTTTAAGGCCGGCGACAACATCTTTATTCGTTTCCGGCTGCGCTCCGACGCGAGCGGAACGGGTTGGGGTTGGTTTGTCGACAACTTGAGCATCCAGGGGCCCATTACGGGCGTTGAAAAGAACACCTTCGAACAAGCTGTGGCGTGGCCCAACCCGGTGCGCGGCAACACGCTCAACGTCTCGCTGAGCGTTCCGCAGCCAACCGAAGTGTCGGTGGAAGTACTCAACTCGCAAGGTCAGACACTCGTGGCAGATCAATTTTCTGCTATCGCGGGAGACCAAAACAGGGAGTACGCGGTGTCGGACTGGGCGGATGGGTTGTACATCGTGCGCGTGCGCTCCGAGTTTGGCACCACTGTGCAGAAAGTCTTGAAGGTCCGCTGACCGTCCCAGAACGGCGAAAAAATCCAATACACACGTGTGTTATTTCGCGTCGAAAAAAAACTCGCTGTGAGGCTAGAATAATTGTCGGGCGGGGGGTGGATTGTTTCTCCCGGTGTTTATTTTTGCGCCAATTTATCCCACCCAAACGTCAACATGCCAAGAGACAGAAGCATCCGTTCCGTACTGATCATCGGTAGCGGGCCGATTATTATCGGCCAAGCGTGTGAATTCGATTACTCCGGTTCCCAAGCCGCTCGCTCGTTGCGCGAGGAAGGAATTGAAGTAGTCCTGATCAATTCCAACCCAGCCACGATCATGACGGACAAGATCAATGCCGATCATGTCTATCTGAAGCCCCTGGAGAAGAAATCCATCCGCGAGATCTTAGAGAAACATCACATCGACGCCGTCCTTCCCACAATGGGCGGGCAAACGGCCTTGAACCTTTGCATCGAGTGCGACAAGGCCGGTATCTGGCAACACTTTGGCGTTAGGATTATCGGCGTGGACATCAACGCGATCGAGACCACCGAAGATCGGGAGAAGTTCCGCCTCAAGATGATGGAACTAGGCGTAGGTGTCTGTAAAGGTGCTACCGCCACGTCCTTCCTCGAAGGGAAGGAAATCGCCCAAGAAATTGGTTTTCCATTGGTGATTCGTCCTTCCTTCACCCTTGGTGGAACCGGGGGCGGGTTTGTCGAGAAACCCGAAGATTTTGATGCAGCCCTGAACCGTGGCTTGCACGCGTCGCCGATCCACGAGGTGCTCGTAGAACAAAGCATCATGGGTTGGAAAGAATATGAGCTCGAGTTGTTGCGCGACAGCAACAAGAACATCATCATCATTTGCTCGATTGAGAACTTCGACCCGATGGGCATTCACACCGGCGATTCGATTACCGTGGCGCCGGCCATGACGCTCCCCGACACCGTGTACCAGCACATGCGAGACCTCGCGATACGGATGATGAACGGGATCGGCCAGTTTGCCGGCGGTTGCAATGTACAGTTTGCCGTCAACCCCGAAAACGACGCCATTGTCGGAATCGAGATCAACCCCCGCGTGTCGCGATCCTCAGCGTTGGCCTCGAAGGCAACAGGATACCCAATTGCGAAAATTGCTGCCAAGCTGGCGATTGGATACAACCTCGACGAGTTGAACAACGCCATCACCGGAACCACCACCGCCTACTTCGAACCCGCGCTCGATTACGTGATCGTGAAAATCCCGCGCTGGAACTTCGACAAATTCCATGGCGCCGATCGTCGCCTTGGGCTGCAGATGAAAAGTGTGGGCGAGGTGATGGGTATCGGACGAAACTTCCAAGAAGCCCTTCAGAAAGCTTGCCAGTCGCTCGAAATCCGCCGCAACGGGCTCGGAGCCGACGGCAAAGAACTTCGCAACCAGGACGAGTTGATGCATAGCCTGGCCAACCCTACCTGGAACCGGCTCTTCCACATCCACGATGCCATCAAAGTTGGAGTGCCTCTAAAAACCATTCACAAGGTTACGAAGATCGATAAGTGGTTCTTGGAACAAATTGAAGAACTCATTGAAATCGAGAACGTAATAGAGGAATACGACGTCGACAACATTCCGACCGACTTGCTGCGCAAGGCAAAAGAAAAGGGCTTCGCCGATCGTCAGATTGCCCACCTCTTGCATTGCTTCGAAAGTGAAGTACGTAAGAAGCGCTTGGACCTAGGTATCAAGCGGGTGTACAAACTCGTCGACACGTGCGCCGCCGAGTTCGAAGCAAAGACACCGTACTATTACTCGACGTTCGATAAAGAGAATGAATCACCCGTCTCTCAGAAAAAGAAAATCGTCGTGTTGGGTTCTGGCCCGAACCGGATCGGGCAAGGGATTGAGTTCGACTATTCATGCGTGCATGGCGTACTAGCCGCTAAAGAACTGGGCTATGAAACCATCATGGTGAATTGCAATCCAGAAACCGTTTCCACCGACTTCGACATCGCGGATAAGTTGTACTTCGAACCTGTCTTCTGGGAACACTTGATCGACATCATCGACCACGAAAAACCCGTAGGTGTCATCGTGCAACTCGGTGGTCAAACCGCCCTGAAGTTGGCCGAGAAACTGGACAAACACGGCGTCAAAATCATTGGCACTTCATTTAACTCTCTTGACTTAGCCGAAGATCGCGGCCGGTTCTCCACGCTCTTGAAAGAACAAGGCATCCCATACCCCGAGTTTGGTGTGGCCACCGACCCGGACGAAGCCTTGGAAGTCTCGAAACAAATTGGATTCCCTCTGCTGGTCCGCCCCTCTTACGTACTCGGTGGCCAGAGCATGAAGATCGTCATCAACGAGAAAGAGCTCGAAAATCATATCATCGATATTTGGAAGCACTTACCCGACAACAAGGTGTTGCTCGACAACTACTTGGAGAATGCAATCGAGGCCGAAGCCGACGCCATTTGCGATGGTGATAACGTGTACATCATCGGCATCATGCAACACATCGAACCCGCCGGTATTCACTCCGGCGACTCATACGCGGTGCTCCCTCCCTACAACCTGGGTGATTTCGTGATCAAGCAGATCGAAACGTACACTACCAAGATCGCCCAAGCGTTGCAAGTAAAGGGTTTGATCAACATTCAGTTTGCGATCAAAGACGACCGCGTGTACGTGATCGAGGCGAACCCCCGTGCTTCGCGTACCGTGCCGTTCATCTGCAAAGCTTACGACGAACCGTACGTGAACTATGCCACTAAGATCATGTTGGGCGATCGTTCCGTGAAAGACTTCACGTTCAATCCTCGGAAGAAAGGATATGCCATCAAGGTTCCCGTTTTCTCGTTCAGCAAATTTCCAGACGTGAACAAGGAACTCGGTCCCGAAATGAAGTCGACCGGTGAAGCCATTTACTTCATCGACGACTTGATGGATGACTACTTCTTGAAAATCTACGGCGAGCGGAATCTCTACCTGAGCCGCTAGTCCTCTTCAAACACTCGACTCCGCCAGCCAACTTTAGCGCTGGCGGGGCCTGAGATACATTCCTGTTTCAACCCCGAACTGCATCGGGTGCATCTTAAAGAACTGGTAATCCCTTCCAATCGGGACGGCATAACTAAATTCTGGACGAATAAACATGTTCTCGTTCAGGTTCCAGTTGATCGCCAACGCTGGACGCACGAGCGTTCGACTATAGTAGGGCGAAAACTTGCTCACCCCCACGGTCAAGCGGTCCAACGCCACTGAACCAACGAGAGGTAGGTGCTTGTGATGCGTCGCTATTCGTACACCGAGGCTGGTGAATCCCGCCACTCCCTTCACGGACACGTCTTGCACCGGCCCGATACCCTCCGACGAGTACGGCACAAAGCTGAAAACGAAGTTCCGTTGCACCCACCGTTGACCAGCAAACAACTCGACACCCGCCCCCGACGGTAGTTGCCAACGATGGGCCACTTGAAAAGTAAGCCCGCCTCGATTCGACATCGAATTAGCAGGGCCATGGAAGTCGAGCACGTGGAAATAGTCGTTTGGCAGGGGAACAAAGTACGCCGTATTGAAGGTAGGGGTAACAGAAATGGACCACCGATGTCGGGACATTTGGATCTGGCGTGTATTTGTGGTTTCGACAATGGTTTCAACCTGAACCGGGAAGTGCGGCGATACCTCAACGGCAGGTGTCGGATAATCCGATACCTGCGATGTTTTGGCCGGCTGATGTCTCCGAGATGCCTTGGAAACATGCTGTTGTCCCGCTGGAGTTTCAATGACCGCCTCCGCCTGCTTGATCACCTGAACTTGCCGTGGTGTTTCGGTTCTTAACCGCGTGCTTGACTGCATGTTGCTCGGCTTTGGCGTGGGGATCGGCAATCGATTGGAAGCTTCGGACTGGCCTGGGCTCCATTGAAATGATGCGATCGTGACAAGGATCAACGTGGAGACGACCACGAGTGTACGGCCGAGGAAATAACCTCCATAAAGACGTCGCTCCACCTGCGACCATGTGGTGGACGTATTGGCTTCGAAGCCTTCAAACTTCGACTGCATCCAATTATTCAAATCCTTGTCATCAAGATTTTCCATACTGTTGTTCTCTTTTCTTGATTGATTCCTGCAACCAATTCTTCGCACGATATAGTTGAGACCGCGAAGCGCTTGCCGCGATACCCAAGTGAGTCGCGATCTCGTCATGTGAAAAACCATCTATCACGGACAGGTTAAATACGATCCTGTACCCATCGGGCATGGTTTGAATCAACTCGAGTAGGTCAGTAAGTTGCAGATGCTGCAGACCCGCGGCGTCGCTACTGGGTGTGTTTTCGTAGCGATCGATGTCTAGCTGATCGGACCACTTTTTTCCTCGTTGAAATTGCCGAATGGCCGTGTTGACGGTCACGCGCGTGACCCACGCGTCGAGCGATTGAATATCGATGGACAGCGATTTGAAAATGCGGACGAACGACTCTTGTAAAATGTCTTCTGCCTCAGGCTTGCTCGAAGCATACCTGAGGCAGATGCCCATCACTCTCCGTTTGAATCGTTCGAAGAGTTGCTTTTGTGCTTTGCGATTTCCTTCGCAACACAATCGGATCAATTCGCCATCCGCAATGTCCAAGGTGTTACTTCACGTTTACAGTGGCCATTGCGAGCAATAGGTATTTGAATTGCTCTGGGTAGTTGTAGAACGGCTCCTTTAAGTTCGCCAGCGAACCCGCCTGCACGCCAACGGCATAAATCACTTTTGCTGTGCCGTGGAATCCCGCGGGGGCTTTGTAACTAAGGTCGACGGAATTGTTGGGCAAATTGATACTGATCTCAAACCCGTCGGAGTTCTCCACATCGATCAGCGTGATTGCACCGGAATTTAAATCTTGACAGATCTTGTCATTGTCAACAAGGTTGATCGTAATGCTACCACCTGCTTCGATCTCAGCATAGTCGAATGTGGCGATTCCACAACCATCTGTCGACTTCGATAATTCGACTGTCGACTTGCTTACCAATTCGCCCGAACTCCTCAGAAGGTTGACGCCAAGTGTCTCACTGGCGGATGTTCCAGGTGTGAACAGAACGAAGTTATCTTTCACCACTTCGGCGGTGGCGCCACCGGTGAGACCCGTCAATTGGAGCGAATCAGCGCTCGCCAGGTTTGCCGCCGTCACCGTGAACAGCCGCTGTTGGCCAGTGATAAATTGAACCTTTTGTGGCACCACCGCGATGGGCGTGTCACCTTTGTACACGTCGCACGATGCAAGGATGGCAACGGCGCCGACGAGGAATAATCTTTTCATGTGGAAGAGGTCTGGTTTCTTGAATGGGAAGACACCCCCACCCCACAGATTGCTGCGTGGTCGACAAAAATAATTTCGGCCCACAGCCCCTAAAAGCCCCCTTTTGTGGGTGAAAACTGTGTTTTTGTAATTTAGGAGCCACTCATTACATTTGCACTCCCAAAACGGTGAATGTAGCTCAGTTGGTTAGAGCACCAGATTGTGATTCTGGGGGTCGCGGGTTCGAGTCCCGTCTTTCACCCTCTTCCCCCTTCTTTGAAGTCAGAGTTCAGAATTCTCAGTTCTGAATTCTTATTTCTTAAAGCTCAGTCTTTTTCCTAGGACAGAATCATCCAACCTTCCTTTTTCCCACGCGAGGTGACCGTTCACCCAGGTATGTGTGACGCGAGAATGGAATGTCTGCCCTTCGAAAGGCGACCAGCGACACTTATACAATAGGTTGCTCTTTTCAACACGCCACGACGAGGACGGGTCTACTAAGGCAAGATCCGCGAAATAGCCTTCCCGGATAAAGCCACGCTTCTCGATGCGAAATAGAATGGCGGGCTTGTGCGCCATCTTCTCGGCAATCTTCTCGGGGGTGATACGACCCTGTTGATAAAACTCCATCATCGCCACCAGCGCGTGTTGAACCAATGGACCGCCTGACGGTGCTTTAAAATAGGAACCGCCCTTTTCCTCTGTTGTGTGCGGTGCATGATCGGTCGCAATCACGTCGATGCGATCATCCAATACGGCTTTCCAGATTGCCTCGCGGTCGGCGGATGTCTTGATCGCCGGGTTCCATTTGATCTTTGTTCCCAGCGTCTTGTAGTCAGCATCGGAAAACCACAAATGATGGATACATGCCTCGGCGGTAATCAACTTCTTTTCGAGCGGCTGCTTGTTAGAAAACAGCTCCGTTTCTTTAGCCGTGGAGATATGGAGGATATGAAGGCGAGTTTTGTGCTTCTTTGCCAGTTGTATGGCGGAAGAGGAAGACTTGTAACAGGCTTCTTCGCTGCGAATCTTGGGATGGAGCTCGATGGGAACGTCGTCGCCATACTTTGCCTTGAACGACTCAGAGTTCTTCCTGATGGTGGGCTCGTCTTCACAATGGGTGGCGATCAACCCGGGCCAACGACTAAAGAAACCCTCGAGCACCTTCGGATCGTCGACCAACAAATTGCCCGTGGAAGAGCCCATGAAGATTTTCAGTCCACAGACCTGGTGTAAATCCGTCTTCATCACTTCGTCTAAGTTGTCATTCGACGCGCCGATGTAGAAGGAGTAATTTGCCACGGAAGTCTTCGAAGCCGCCTGATACTTTTGTTCCAGTAGGGCCTGCGTGAACGTCGGCGGCACCGTATTGGGCATTTCCATGAAAGTGGTCACGCCTCCGGCCACCGCCGCGCGCGATTCAGTGAAAATATCGCCTTTGCGGGTGAGTCCCGGTTCGCGAAAGTGCACCTGATCGTCTATGGCACCCGGGAAGAGAAACTTTCCCTTGGCGTCTACCACGCGGTCGGCCTTCGTGGAGGCGAGGTTTTGTCCGATCTTTTCGATGTACGCGTCTTTAATCAGCACGTCGCCATCAAGCACTTGTCCTTCATTTACTATTTTCGCGTTTACGATCAGCGTCGTCATGGAGTGACCCGGGAGTTTTAACCAGCCGGGATGCAAATATACTCTATATGCGACGGATGAGTGGCGAGACCAAAAAGTAAGCGGTGACCGAACAACAACAAGAGGCGTGGCGCAATCTCAAGCTGAATAAACAGCTTCTGACGGCTGTCGAAGAACAAGGGTTCGGCGACCCAACCACCATCCAACAGAAATGTCTGCCGTTGATCCTGGGTGGTCAACATGTGATTGGAATTGCCCAAACCGGAACGGGAAAAACAGCGGCATACCTCCTTCCCATTCTCCTCAAAGTGAAATTTAGGCAGGGGACCGAACCCCGCGTCCTGATCCTAGTGCCCACGAAGGAGTTGGTGGTGCAAGTGACAACCCATGCAAAAAAGCTCGCGGCTCATACAGACCTAAGAATCGTGGGCATCTACGGCGGCATCGGACCACAACAACAAATCCACGACATAGAACAAGGCGTGGACATCCTCGTGGCCACTCCCGGGCGATTGATGGAGATCTACCTCCGCCAAGCATTGCCCGTCAAGCAAATCAAAACGCTGGTACTCGACGAAGCCGACCGCATGATGGACATGGGGTTCATGCCCCAACTTCGAAAGATATTCGAAGTGATCCCGGTTAAACGTCAAAACTTACTCTTCTCCGCCACGTTCCCCACGAAAGTTGAACGACTCGCCGACGAGTTCCTCGAGTTTCCCGTTAGAGTGGAGATCACACCTCAATCGACACCTGCCAAACAAGTTGAACAGGAGTTATATCACGTCCCTAATCTGCGGACAAAGATCAACTTCGTCGAAAAATTACTAAGGGACAACGATACCTTCTCGCGCGTCATGATTTTCGCCCGCACGAAGGAGAATGCCGACAATGTCTTTCGATTCATTGAAAGGAAAAAACTCGGTCCCGTGCGCGTCGTCCATTCAAACAAAGGACAGAATAGCCGAATCAACGCGATGGATGAATTTCGTGACGGTAAACTCAGGGTCTTGGTATCCACCGACGTGGCTGCTCGCGGAATCGATGTCTCGGAGGTATCGCACGTCATCAACTTCGACGTCCCGATCATGTATGAAGATTACGTGCACCGCATTGGACGCACCGGCCGAGCCGCCCACGAGGGTAAAGCCATCACGCTCGCTACGCAAGCAGAAGAATACCACATCGCCAAAATAGAAGAAATCATTCGAGTAAAGATCCCTGTCAAGACGCTTCCCGCCGACGTGTTTATCGAAGAAACACCGTTCGAGGAACGACAAGCCATGGCCCGCGAGATCGACCACCAGCGCAGGCGTGAGGACCCAACCTTCAAAGGAGCATTTCACGAAAAGAAGGGATCGCGCTGATGAGAATTGAGAATTTAAGATTGAGGATTTAGGATTTAAGATTGAGGTTCGACTGGAGATGATCCAATGAAAAAACCAACTCTAAATCCCAAATCCCAAATCGTAAATCCTAAATCTTAAATCTGGCTTAGCCATTCATCGAAATCAAAAACTCTTCATTGTTGCGTGTTCCTTTCATCCTGCTTTGGAGGAATTCCATTGCTTCGACTGAGTTCATGTCGCTCATGAACTTGCGTAGGATCCACACGCGTTGGAGTTCTTCTTCGCGCATCAACAGATCTTCGCGGCGTGTGCCGGAAGCAGGTACGTCGATGGCTGGGTAGATGCGGCGGTTGGCCAACTTGCGGTCGAGTTGGAGTTCCATGTTACCGGTACCCTTGAATTCTTCGAAGATCACTTCGTCCATCTTCGAGCCTGTGTCAATCAATGCTGTCGCAATGATGGTGAGTGAGCCACCATTTTCGATCTTACGCGCCGCACCAAAGAAACGCTTAGGCTTATGCAATGCGTTGGCATCCACACCACCCGACAAGATCTTACCAGATGAAGGCACTACGGTGTTGTAGGCGCGGGCCAAACGTGTAATGGAGTCGAGCAAAATCACCACATCGTGGCCGCATTCCACCATACGCTTAGCTTTCTCAAGAACGATGCTAGCCACTTTAACGTGACGTTCGGCTTGTTCGTCGAAAGTAGAGGCAATGACTTCGGCTTTTACACTCCGAGCCATGTCGGTTACTTCTTCAGGGCGTTCGTCGATGAGGAGCACCAGCAAATAAACCTCGGGGTGATTTTCCGCGATGGCATTCGCAATATTTTTCAGCAGTACCGTCTTACCGGTCTTCGGTTGTGCTACGATCATACCGCGTTGGCCTTTACCGATCGGCGAAAAGAGGTCGAGGATACGCGTCGACATGTTGTCGGGCGTCGTGCTCAACTTCAACTTTTGATCAGGGAAAAGCGGCGTAAGATACTCGAATGCGACGCGGTCGCGAATTTCTTCGGTGGTCTTGCCGTTCGCACTCTCCACTTTCAGTAGTGCGAAATATTTTTCGCCTTCTTTTGGAGGACGAATCTGGCCTTTCACCGTATCACCCGTCTTTAGACCAAACAGTTTGATCTGTGAGGGCGAAACGTAGATATCGTCGGGACTTGCTAAGTAGTTATAATCGGACGAACGGAGAAATCCGTAGCCGTCTTGCATGATTTCGAGGACACCTTCGCTGGCGACTACTCCGTCGAAATCTTTGATGTTGCCTTCGCGACGCGGTTGCTGTGGCTGTGGCTGCGCGCGCTCCGGTTGTTGTTGTTCCTCTTTGTTGTTGTTTTCAAACGAGGGCGTGTTCGACACCTCGTCGAAACGCGGCATGCTTGCTTCCATGTCGAGATCCAATCCTTGGATCAATTCTTCGGTCGACATATCGGCTTTCTTTTCGGTATTGATCGGCGCGGGCTTCGCCTTGGGCGCTTGCTCTTCTTTTGCTGGCGCTACGTTCTCACGTCGACGGGGACGGAGCTTTCGTTCATTATTTGGATGGTGTGTTTGAACTTCCTCGTTCTTCGCACCCGGAGAATCGTCACCTTTGATCGCTTGCTCGTCGAGAATCTTGTAGACAAGTTCCTGTTTTCCAAGCTTACGGGCATTCTTAATACCCATTCCTTCTGCAATTTCCTTCAATTCCGACAGGAGTTTGACATTCAGATCGTCAATAGTGTACATGAGCTTTTAAAGATGGATGGTTTTAGATTGAAAATTTTCGAGAAAAAGGGGCGTGCAGCAATCACACTCCAATCAAAGAAATCGTAAAAAAGTACCTGATTTAATTATTTGAAGGGCCTGAACGGCCGAGATTGATGTTGCAATAATAGGCCAAAAATGAATATTATCAAAAACCGCTCGGCAAAAAATATCCCCCTTTATGGTAATTTTGCGCCCTAATTAGACAATACCATGCTGCAACTGCAGGTCATTCGCGATAATACCCAGAAAGTGTTGGCTGGGCTTAGCAAACGCAACTTCAAAGAAGCCGAGACCCTCGTCGCGAAAGCGATTGAAACAGATAAGCTCCGCCGTGAAACCCAACAACTGCTCGACAACCTGAAGGCGAAGACCAATACCGATTCAAAGAAAATTGGTGAGTTGATGAAGGCTGGAAAAGCTGACGAAGCAACAACTTTGCGCAACGCGGTTGCTGCCGACAAAGACAAGATCAAAGAATTAGAGGCCGCGATGGCAGCTGCCGAAACGGAACTGCAACAAACACTGTACAGGATTCCCAACGTGCCCGCAGAAAAGGTTCCAGCAGGTAAGTCCGCCGAAGACAATCTGACCACTTACGAGTGGGGAAAAATTCCTGCACTGGCTGCCGACGCCCAACCGCATTGGGAACTCATCAAGAAGTATGACATCATCGACTTCGACTTGGGAGTTAAAATTTCCGGTGCCGGCTTTCCCGTGTACAAAGGCAAGGGTGCCAAGCTACAACGTGCACTGATCAATTTCTTCCTCGACGAAGCGGCAAGTTACGGTTACACCGAAGTACAACCTCCGATCGTGGTGAACGAAGCGTCCGGTTATGGAACCGGTCAGCTTCCCGATAAAGAGGGTCAGATGTATTTCGTGGGTGAAGACAAACTCTACCTCATTCCAACAGCAGAAGTGCCGATCACGAACTTGTATCGTGACGTGATTCTAACCGACGAACAACTTCCCGTGAAGAACGTGGGGTATACACCATGTTTCCGCCGCGAAGCCGGAAGCTGGGGTGCCCATGTGCGTGGCCTCAACCGACTCCACCAATTCGACAAGGTAGAAATCGTACGCATTGCGCGACCTGAGGAATCTTACGACGTTCTCGAAGAGATGTGTGCCCACGTGCAAGGACTTTTGGAAAAACTAGAGTTGCCCTATCGGAGGTTGCTCCTCTGCGGTGGCGATATGGGATTCAACAGCGCCATGACCTTCGACATGGAGGTGTTTGCAGCCGCCCAACAACGGTGGTTAGAAGTTAGCTCCGTCAGCAATTTCGAAACGTACCAAGCGAATCGATTGAAACTTCGTCATAAGGCGAAAGACGGCAAAGTTCAACTGCTGCACACGTTGAACGGAAGCGCTCTTGCTCTCCCGCGTATTGTGGCTGCGATCCTGGAAAACAACCAGACGCCCGAGGGGATTGTCATTCCAAAAGCATTGCGCCCTTACACAGGATTCGACATCATTTCATAACCGTTCAGGGCACGCCGAGAAAACAGTAACGCCGAAAGGGTGACACCTCGGCGAACGTGTCGCCATTCAAAAAAATCTTGCAGGGCCGGCAGCGGAATTTTGAATTCTTGCTATACCTTTTCGCCCTTCCAAGAAACCATTTGACACATGAATAGAGTTCTCTTCCTGTTGGCATCCGTTGCGATTTTAGGCGCCTGCCAAAGCAAAACAGAACAAGTTTCGAATTCAAAATATCCGGTCACGAAAAAAGTAGACCAAGTTGACACACTTTTTGGCGAAGCTGTCGCCGATCCCTATCGTTGGCTCGAGAATGACACCTCGAAAGAAACGGCTAGCTGGGTGAAGTCGGAAAACGATGTCACCTTTGGATACTTGGATAAGATCCCTTTCCGTGATGCCATCCGGAAGCGCCTCGGTGAAGTTCAAAACTACGAACGCATCACCGCGCCTGTGAAACATGGTGACTACTTCTATTACTTCAAAAACTCGGGCCTGCAAAACCAAAACGTCGTCTATCGCAAGAAGGGCGAGAATGGGACCGAAGAAATCTTCCTAGATCCCAACACGTTTTCGGCTGATGGTACCACGGCGTTGGGTGGTTCTTCCTATACCAGCGACGGCTCGCTTGTCGCGATCTTGATTCAAGAAGGTGGTTCCGACTGGAGAAAAGCCGTGGTCTTGCAAACATCCGATCGCTCCGTGGTGGGCGACACCCTGAAGAACCTGAAGTTCACGGGGATCAGCTGGAAGGGCAACGAAGGTTTCTACTATAGCAGCTACGACAAACCCAAGGGATCACAACTCTCGGCGAAAACACAAATGCACAAGTTGTATTACCACAAGATGGGAACACCGCAGAGTGAAGACAAAGTTGTTTTCGGGGGCGAGCAAATGCCGCGGCGTTACGTGCGTGGCGGCTTAACGGAAGACCAACGTTTCTTGGTAATTACCGCCAGCAACGCAACCAATGGAAACGAACTTTATGTGCAAGATATGAGCGACAAGATGGGCAAACTGATCACGGTCGTTGACAACTACAACCAAAATCACAATGTGATTGATAACGTCGGTTCAAAAATCCTCATCCGGACCGATCTGAACGCTCCCAATGGCAAAATCGTGGCAGTCGATGCCTCGAAACCAACCGTAGAAAACTGGAAAGACTTAATCCCGGAAACTGAATTCGCCATGCAGGGTGTATCGACGTCGGGCAAGAAGATGTTTGTGAACTATTTGAAAGATGCCAGCACGCAGGTGAAGCAGTATAACTACAACGGCAAATTGGAACGCGAAATCCAATTACCGGGCATTGGTACCGCGAATGGCTTTGGTGGTGAACAAGGCGACGCGACTACGTATTACTCATTCACCTCGTTCACGACACCGCCTTCCATCTTCCGTTTGGACATCGCGACAGGAAAGTCAACACTTTATGCGCAACCTAAAGTTGACTTCAAATCGGATGACTACGAAACCAAGCAGGTCTTTTACACCAGCAAAGACGGCACCAAGGTCCCAATGTTCATCGTCTACAAGAAAGGCATCGAGTTGAATGGAAAGAACCCCACCATGTTGTACGCGTACGGTGGTTTCAATATCAGTCTAACACCAAACTTCAGCACTTCACGGTTGGTTTGGCTTGAGAATGGCGGTGTCTATGCACAACCTAACCTACGTGGTGGCGGCGAGTACGGCGAAAAGTGGCACATCGCGGGTACAAAGATGAGCAAGCAAAACGTATTCGACGACTTCATCGCCGCCGGAGAATACCTGATTGCAGAGAAGTACACCAGCAGCAACTATCTGGCGATCTCAGGTGGTTCGAACGGTGGTTTGCTGGTCGGTGCTACCATGACCCAACGTCCAGAACTGGCGCGCGTAGCGCTCCCGGCGGTGGGTGTGATGGACATGCTTCGTTACCACAAGTTCACTGCGGGTGCGGGTTGGGCGTACGACTATGGAACAGCCGACGACTCGAAGGAAATGATGGAGTACCTTAAGAAGTATTCACCCGTCCATGCGATCAAGCCAGGGGTGTCATATCCGGCCACTTTGATCACAACTGCGGACCATGACGACCGAGTCGTTCCCTCTCACTCCTTCAAGTTCGCAGCGACCCTGCAAGAGAACCATGTGGGCGACCTTCCTGTGTTGATTAGAATCGACACGAAATCGGGACACGGCGCGTCGAATCTATCCAAAGCACTCGACGCCGTCGCCGATCAATACTCATTTGCCTATTACAATATGGGCATCGAACCTCCACAGACCAAAAAGTCGATGTAACTTGCTGTTGAATCGAGCCTGACCACAGAATCGTTGGGACAGGCTCGGTTCCACAACAAGTAGATCATGTCATCCATTACCATCCGAACGGGCGTCAAAGCCGACCTGCCAAGAGTACTCGAACTCATTCAAGAACTGGCGGAATACGAAAAAGCCGCTGACCAAGTAATCAACACCGTCGCCATGCTTGAGAAAGATGGCTTCGGTCCTCATCCGATTTATGGCTTTTTTGTGGCCGAGTCGAACGGGCACATCGTGGGACTATCCTTATACTATTGGCGCTACTCAACTTGGAAAGGGAAGAGGCTGTGGCTAGAAGACATCATCGTCACCCAGTCCGAACGTGGGCGTGGCATCGGCAAGTTGTTATTCGATCGCACCATGCAGCATACCATCGACGAAGCGTGTAGTGGCATGATGTGGCAGGTACTCGACTGGAATGAGCCCGCGATCAACTTTTATAAGAAATATGGTGCGAAGATCAGTGGCGAATGGTACAACTGCGTCTTGGAAGTTGACCAGATCAAGTCGCTACTGAAGGGCTAACGTTACACTTCTTCGAGAAGCGTCCTGTAAGACACGACGCGGTCGCCATACCGTGCTTGTACCTCTGCCCGCAAACGTGGTGCGTGCAATTGCACATACTGTTCCACGTGCTTCATGGTTGGTGCAAAGTATTGAACTGCATACGAGAAAGTCTTTTCATCGTCGTGGGTCAATACTTTTAAAATCCGGTAGTTGTCAAACATGCCCGTTTCGAGAAGGCCGGGAATGTGGTGGTCTTTCATCCAGGAAATCCAGTCTTCTGCAATTTCCTTGTCAACTGCTGAAGTGACGTTGTAAACGATCATGCTGCACTAGAAGCGCGTACTGTTTGTATTCGCTTTATTCCAATCGTACACTTTTTCGGATATCTCGTTCAAGAAGTTAGGGTCTTTTTCCAGTGCATTGCCAATGACGATTGTATCGGCACCTGCCTCGAAAGCTGCCATAGCTTTTTGGCTGGTATTGATTCCGCCGCCCACGAGCAAGGGCGTGTCGACAGACTTTCGAACCGCGGTGATCATCTTAGGGCTAATCTCGCGTTCCGCGCCGCTACCAGCGTCCAAGTAGGTTACACGGAGGCCCAGCATCTCGCCTGCCATAGCCGTACAGGCGGCCAACGAAAACTTGTCTTCGGGAATCGGCGTGGTGTTGCTGATGTATGCCACCGATGTCATCTTGCCCGAGTTGATTAAGATGTACCCGGTTGGGATCACTTCGATGCGGCTGTTTTTCAAAATTGGGGCCGCTTGCACGTGTTGGCCGATCAAAAGCTCAGGATTGCGACCGGAGATCAGCGAAAGAAAAAGAATAGCATCGGCCGAAGGATCTATTTGCAATGAACTTCCGGGAAAGAGTACGACGGGAATGTTGACGTTCTCCTTCACCGTTCGAACAACTTCGGATAGGTTGGCGGTGGTGATCAGGCTTCCGCCGATAAAAAAGAAATCGACACAATTCTCGCTCGCCAAGTTGATGAGCGACATGAGCTTACCCGGGTCGTCGGCTTTGTCTGGGTCGATAAGGACCGCTACCGATTTTTTTCCAAGCGTATGCCAGTGTTGCAGGGTCTCAAGAAGCTTCATCCGCTTTTTTTCGGCTTTCTAGGTATTCCATCAATTTTTGACGGGCGATGTCAACTAAGATCACGGTGGCCTGGCTGGCGAGCTTGTTCCCGATGTCGGCCAACATGCTCGGCGACTCTTCCTCTTCTTCCTCCGCTTCCGTTCCGCTTGATACTTGACGCTGCGGGGCAGTAACCTTCTTCGACTTCTTTTGTTTCTTTTTCGACTTAGACGAGAGCTGGCGAACAATGATGTAAGACAACGCGAGCGCGCCGCCGATGATCAATGCGTTGGTGATCACCTTCTCTGTCTTCGAAGAGATCTCTGTTACTTCCCTTTCAAGAGCTTTTTTATGTCGCTCCGAAGCTTCGATTAGCTTCCTTTTTTCTGGACTTTGAGATTCCAAGATTTCCATATCAATGCTGCCTATGCTTGATCATTTCTTCGAACTGTTTACCCATCACGCGGAAAAAAGACTTTCGACCGATCAATAGGACTAGTAGTAGAAGCCCGAAACCTCCTGCTACAAGCCAATAGCCTGCATGAACGGATTCCGTTACCGAGTTGAGGTATAAGGCTAACCCGAGCATTGCAAAAAGAAGGCAGAGGAAAGCCAGGAAGAAGAGGATCATCATCATTAGTCCGCGCGACAAAATTCCGGCGACCTCTTCGCGAATTTCCATCTTCACAAGTTCCACGCGAGCCTCCACGTATCCCGAAAGGCTATCGATTAACGTATCGAGCCGCAGAAACTTCAGGAGTTTTTCAACAATCGAATCCATGCTACAAATGAATATGGCAATATAGCGAAATCCTGTCGCACGAACCCCGATGTCGGGCGGCCTCAGCGACCCAAAAACCTCATTTTTCGATAATTTCCGACAGTTGTTCCGACACCTTCACCCCCGCTCGCGTCTCCAGTTTTGACACCACGACGTTTTCTTTCGAACTGATCATAAGATCGATGGTATGGTCGTCGCCATAAGACTTCCGAAAGACGTACACGGAATCGGTAGGTGTACCGGTGGCAAGCTTGTACGATCCCAAGATCTCGGTAATGCACATCTTGTAACGACCCTCTTTGTCTTCGCCATCGCGGCAGAAACCAACCTTGGCAAATTCAAAGAGCTCGTTATTGATCATCATCACGTTCTTACGGCGTTCCACCGCGACGAGTCGGTCCGGTTCGCGGTCACCGTCGAGGTAATAAGCCCAACTGATAAAGGGTTGGTTCCTGAAGTTTGTGCTCACGACCCGAAACTTGGTCACTGTTCCAGCATTGTCCGTTTGCGTATAGGAATACTCTCGAACAATCTGCGATGAACGGTTGAGGTAAATGAGTGAAAACGGAATGAAAAAGAAGGTGAGCAGGATGTATAGAAAACCGGCGAGGCGAAAGCGGATCGTTAGCTTGCCCAAACCTTTAGCCAAGTTCACGGGAATGGTCTTCACATAAGGGATCAACGAAAAGATGAGCACGCCGATGAAGTTGAACAGGAAGTGCGCGATCGCGATACTGATCGCCACATTGGAATTCGACATGGCCGCGATGAACGCAGTGATCGTGGTCCCAATGTTTGCACCCATGATGAATGGCACAGCTTGATTCAATCGTATCACCTTCTTAGCGACGAGCGGCACAACCAGCGACGTCGTAATGGTACTCGATCGAATAGCCGCCGTGATACCCAACCCCCAACCGAATGACTTGATCGGGCTCTGGAAAAAGAATCGTTGGACGCCTTTTCCTTGCTGACCTAGTCCCAACATGGACGACAAAACGCGCCGGAAAAACAAGATGGAGCCAAAAAGCAGGGCAAACGAGAGTATCACCAACACAAATCCATTGTTGATGAGGCCCGCTATGGCGTCCACCAACGTTCCCATGCCCCCGCCTAAAAACGAAATGCGGGTGGAGTTACCCATGGGCTGGTCAAAGAATCTGTTCGCGATAAACTCGGCCAGCGACGACAACGACCCGTAGTAATATTCAAGAGGGAATAAGATCAGGACTGTGAGTATGTTGAAAAAGTCGTGATAGGTTCCGGCTGCGACGGCACGTCTAAACTCTTTTTTCTTGGTGATGAATCCCAAACTGACGATCGTGCTGGTGATCGTGGTCCCCACATTGGCGCCCATGATAATGGGTACGGCCCCCTCCAAAGTAATGGCTCCAGAAGCTACGAGCGCGACGACCATCGAAGTGGTTGCCGAACTACTTTGAATGATGGCGGTGACCAGCAATCCGATAAACAAACCCGTAAAGGGATTGTAGGTCGCGGTGATAATCAGTTCGACGACGTTGGCACCGAGGTGCTGCAACGATGTGATCATTAAATCTAACGCGAACAGGAAAATGAACAGGGCCGCCAAGATGTAGGCGGTATTCCGAAGAATGGTCTGCCACCCCGGGCGCGCCAGTTCAGGCGTGGGCGTGGGTTGCAGGCTTTCTGGATTGTCCATATCGTCCCAAAGATAAGGGTCTAGCCCTCGTTTCTTAGGCCACGACCGTCGACTTCACAAAAAGATCACGATGGAAACGCGAGTTCTTGGAGGGCCATCCAGGCCATCACCCCAGGACCGATCTTGAGGGCGTCCTCGTCGATATCAAACGTAGGTGTGTGCACGTACGAGGTTATCCCCTTCGCGTCGTTGCGGGTGCCGAGGCGGTAAAACGAAGCAGGGATTTGATGTGAATAATAGGCGAAGTCTTCCGACCCCAAGGTTAGGTCTATGTCGACCACGTTTTCCTTGCCCACATATTCTTCTGCCGCTTGGCGAATCCGGCGTGTCAGTTCTGGATTGTTTTCTAGGTAGGGATAACCACGCGACAATTCGATCTCGCAACGGGCACCCATTCCTTCGGCAATACTTTCGGCCATCTTCACGATCTTCTTCAGTCCGGCTTCGCGCCATTCTTCATTCAGGGCGCGGAAGGTTCCGGCGATGTTAACTTCGTTCGGGATAATGTTCGTCGCACCTTCGCCAATAATGCGTCCAAACGTCAACACCGTAGGCTGCTTTGGGCTCGCATTTCTGCTAATCACTTGTTGCAGGGCTACGATGATGTGCGACGCAATCAGCACGGGATCTATCGAAAGTTCGGGCGTGGCGCCATGTCCACCCTTACCGACCACTTTGATGTAAATCTCATCCGAGCTGGCCATGTACATGCCTTCGCGGAATCCAATTTTACCGACAGGTACCAGCGGCATCACGTGTTGTCCAATGATGGACGCGGGCCTCGGGTTCTCTAACACACCTTCTTTGATCATCATTGAGGCACCACCCGGATTCTTTTCTTCTCCAGGTTGAAAGATCAACCGCACACTGCCTTCAAACTGGTCTCGGAGACCGGAGAGAATCTTCGCGGTACCCAACAGCGATGAAGTATGGACATCGTGGCCACACGCATGCATCACACCAGCTTGCGTCGATTTATAGCTCACGTTGTTGATCTCTTGGATGGGAAGGGCGTCCATGTCGGCGCGCAAAGCGACCGTTTTCTTGCCAGGGTTCCTTCCCTCGATCGTGGCAACCACACCTGTGCCAGCCACGCCTTCGGTAGGACTCAAACCAAATGAGCGGAGTAAGTCCGCCACAAAACGCGCGGTCTTCACTTCTTGGTAGGACAACTCCGGGTTGGCGTGCAAATGCCGACGGAAGCGAATCACCTCTTCGGCGGCGGCAATCGAAGACTGCTGAACGGACGATAGCAATGACATATCAAAAAATTATTCGTCACTTAATGGGCACGTTTTCGGGAACGAGAATGGCATTTGGGAATGCCTTTCTCAACTTAACTAAGTCTTTTTGGGCATCGATGGCGGTGAAATAATACCCCACGCGCACCCTGAATTTCGGTTGGATATACTGCAAGTCGGCGCGCATCTCCATTTCATCCAACAGCCTTTTCCTAGCATTGCCAGCCTCTTCGCGGTTCAAACCAGAATAAACTTGAATGGTAAATCCCGGAATAAACTTGCGAACGGTATTGATCCGGTCGATGCTATCAAGAACAGCATCAACTTTCTCGCTCACGATCATCACGGGCTTCACCAAAGGAACATTCTTCACCGGATTGCCGGCATAATGATGCGTCGTGTCCGGCGGAATGGTAAAGCGGGGGCGGATTAATGAAAAGTCCTCCTCCACCATTTTGTCCTTATCGCGATCGCGGTCGCGACCACGCTGCGCCCAAGCATCGACCGAAGCCACGCATACGACTACCGCACAGGTCCAGCAAAGGAGGAGTCGCTTGGTCATAACTTGTATTAGTCTTCGATCACGACGCAACGGCCGTCGCGGATGTCATCTTCTACTTTCTTGAACTTCACATCTTTCACCACGCGTCCGTCATGGTATTGAACGGAAACCTTGTCGTTGCGGCTCGCCACTTTATCAGCTTTCACCGGCATCACCTTTTGAGGTTCTGGACGTGGTGCTTGTGCCTGTGGTGCACCCTGCAACGCTGAGCGCGACTCTTCCTTGCGCTCACTGAGCTTTTCCTTCGGCCGCGGCGTCCGCACAATGTTTATTTGGCTGGCGTCGTGGATCGGAATTTCCGCTTTCATCAGGAACGAAATGGTCTGCTCGTTGACGGATCCGATGAATCGCTTAAATGCTTCGAAACCTTCAAACTTATAGATCAGGAGCGGGTCTTTTTGCTCATACACCGCGTTCTGAACCGACTGCTTCAAGTCATCCATATCACGCAAGTGTTCTTTCCACTGTTGATCGATCACCGCGAGCGTGATCATCTTCTCCATCGTGTTGACCAACTCAGCGTTCTGAGTTTCAATCGCCTTCTTTACATCGACAGCTATTACAATCTGACGCGTGCCATCCGTAATCGGAACGGGAATGTATTGTTCAGTCGCGCCACGGTTCCTGAAGAAATCTTGCATGACCGGAAATGTGCGCTGCTTCAAGTGTTCCGTGCGGCGATGGTATTCGGCCAACACCTCATCGTAAAGTCTTTCCGATAGTTTATCCTGTGAAAGTCGGCGCAAGTCATCTTCGGTAATCGACGTGTCGAAACCAAAAGTGGAGAGGACTGCCAACTTAAGTGTCTCAAACCCTTCGTTGCGTTCGCTGTTTTTGCTGCTGGCCACGATATCTTCGCACGACTCGCGGATCATCATCAAGATGTCGAGCTTCAAGCGTTCGCCAAACAGCGCGTTACGGCGGCGTTTGTAAATCACCTCGCGCTGCGAGTTCATCACGTTATCGTACTCCAACAGTCGCTTCCGGCTGCCGAAGTTGTTCTCCTCTACTTTTTTCTGGGCCCGTTCGATGGAGCTAGTCACCATCGAGTGCTCAATCGTGTCGCTTTCCTTCAAACCCATGCTGTCCATGACGCGTGCGATACGTTCGGACATGAACATCCGCATGAGGTTATCCTCCAACGAGACGTGGAACTGTGAACTTCCGGGATCACCTTGACGACCCGAACGACCACGCAGCTGACGGTCCACACGGCGCGACTCGTGACGCTCCGTACCTATGATCGCCAATCCACCTGCAGCACGCGATTCTGGTGTCAACTTGATGTCGGTACCACGACCCGCCATGTTCGTGGCGATCGTTACGGTTCCGGGCTTACCTGCTTCCGCTACAATTTCGGCTTCGCGCTGGTGCTGCTTTGCGTTCAACACGTTGTGTTTGATCTTGCGCATCTGCAACAAGCGACTCAAGACTTCCGAGATTTCCACCGACGTAGTACCGACCAACACGGGACGACCTTGTTCAGTCAATTTCACGATGGAATCCACGACGGCATTGAACTTTGCCCGCATGGTTTTATACACCACGTCGTTGGAGTCAATCCGTGTAATGGGTTTGTTCGTGGGGATCACCACCACGTCTAGTTTATAAATATCCCAGAATTCACCCGCCTCGGTTTCTGCAGTACCCGTCATACCCGCAAGCTTGTGGTACATGCGGAAGTAGTTCTGCAGTGTGATGGTGGCATACGTCTGCGTCGCATCTTCCACTTTCACGTTTTCCTTGGCCTCAATCGCCTGGTGCAAGCCATCAGAATAGCGACGGCCATCCAACACGCGACCGGTTTGCTCATCCACGATCTTAACTTTTCCATCTACGATGATGTACTCGGTATCTCGTTCAAAGAGTGTATAAGCCTTCAAAAGCTGGTTCACGCTGTGGATGCGTTGCGCTTTCGTAGAATACTCGCGGATCAGTTCCTCTTTCTTGGCCAAACGATCTTCCGTAGAAAGCGCAGGATCTTTCTCGATCTTGTTCAGTTCTACACTGATTTGAGGGAGAATGAAGAAGTTTCGGTCTTCGCCGCCCTCGGTAATGAGATCGAGTCCTTTTTCGGTGAGTTCGACGGCATTGTCCTTTTCGTCGATAACGAAGTACAACGGCTCGTCGGCTTTCGGCAGCTCTTTCTTATTGTCGGCTAGGTGATAGTTCTCTGTTTTTTGCAGGATTTGGCGGTTCCCCTGCTCGCTGAGCACTTTAATCAGTGGCTTGTACTTGGGCATGGCCCGGTGGGCACGGAAAAGCGCCAACCCGCCTTCGCGTTCGTTGCCTTCTGCAATCAGCTTCTTCGCCTCGTTCAAGTATAGGTTAACGGCCTTCTTCTGGGCTTCTACCACCTTGTTGATCCGCGGTTTCAGCTCGGCAAACTCATGCACGTCGCCACGTGGAACAGGGCCCGCGATGATAAGAGGTGTACGCGCTTCGTCGATCAACACTGAGTCAACCTCGTCGACCATGGCGTAGTGGTGGCCACGTTGCACCAATTCTTCGGGATCGCGCGCTCCGTTGTCGCGGAGGTAGTCGAAACCAAATTCATTGTTGGTGCCATAGGTAATGTCTGCCTGGTAAGCGTTGCGGCGTGCAGGCGAATTGGGTTCATGCTTGTCGATACAGTCGACGGTGAGACCATGGAATTGGTACAGAGGTCCCATCCATTCGCTGTCGCGTCGAGCGAGGTAGTCGTTCACCGTGACCAAGTGAACGCCGCGTTTCGAGAGTGCATTCAGGAACGCCGGGAAAGTAGCCACAAGGGTTTTACCTTCACCGGTTGCCATTTCCGCGATCTTACCTTGGTGGAGTACGATACCGCCAATGATTTGGACCTCGTAGTGCACCATGTCCCACTTCACCTTGTTGCCGGCGGCCATCCATTCATTTTGCCATATCGCCTTGTCACCTTCGATCTTCACGTTCGGATAACGAGCCGCCAACATGCGGTCGAAGTCGAGGGCCGTTACTTCGATGGTTTCATTTTCCTTGAAACGCCGCGCGGTTTCGCGGACAATCGCGAACGTACGGGGAAGCACTTTCAGCAGCACCTTTTCCAACTCGGTGTTGCGGTCGGCTTCGAGTTTATCTATGTTCTGGAAAATCGATTCTTTTTGGTCGAGATCTAAATCCGGTTTGTCGGCAATCTCTTGATGGAGGGCTTTGAGTTGGTCATCAATGGGTTTGAGAAACGCGTTGATCTCATCTTGGATTTCGAAGGTCTTCTTCCTCAACTCATCGTGTGAAAGGGACACCAACTTCTCTCCTTCGCGTTTGGTCTCTTCGACCATCGGCATCAACTGCTTGATGTCTTTCTCTGATTTCGAACCGAAGATTTTGGCAATTAATTTCAGCATAGCAATAAAACGTGTCTACCCCAAAAATCGTCGGGGTCAAAGGGTTACAAAGTTAAGGATTTTGGGGGGGCAATTATAAGTCCAAAGTGCCCTCGAACACCATTTTGGCAGGACCGATCAGAAAAATATCGGTAAATGTGACCGATTCTGCGGGGGCAAGGCGACTGACGAACGCGACGGACAGGTTGCCGCCTTTGGTTTCAATGTTGACGGGTGAATGATACCCCTTCATGGCAACGGCTAAAGCAGCCGCTGTGACACCCGTTCCGCACGACAAAGTCTCATTTTCGACTCCACGTTCGTAGGTACGCACATAAATCGTGTTGTCTTTCCGGAGTTCAACGAAATTCACATTTGTGCCGCCAGGTTTAAACGCTTCGCTGTATCGAAGGCGTCGACCTTCTTCAAACACCGGGTATTGACCCACGTCGTCGACGAAACGGATGAGGTGGGGTGAACCCGTATTGATAAACCAGTCATCTCCTACCCTTCTAATCTCCTTCACGTCGGTCATGCGCAAGGTTACGATCCCGTCGTGGCCTAGCGTCGCCTGGTGGGGTCCGTCGTATGCTTGGAAGGATGTGTTATGTTGAACCAATCCCAACGTGGCCGCCATCTTCACGGCGGCGCGAGAACCGTTGCCGCAGAGACTCTGCGTGCCGTCCGCATTAAAGTATTCTAAGTTGAAGTCGAGCGAGGGATGTTTGCCAATCAACATAAGGCCATCGGCACCCACGCCGAAGCGACGGTCGCAAATGCGTTGGATCTGATCCGTCGTCAAATGGATCGAACCGTCGCGATTATCCATCACCACGAAGTCGTTGCCGGTCGCCTGATATTTGACGAATGAAAATTTCACGGGAGTAAAAGATTGTCCCGGAAGCTATTTCACTTCCTCGTAGTCGACATACTCGCCACCCTTCACCTTGCCTGGTTTCGACTTCTTGGGTTCTTCGCGGAAGCGGGTGTTTTGTTGTTGCTGCGATGCAGCTCCAGCCTTAAAGAAGAAGCTCGTGATCTTGTAGAACACATAGAAGGCGAGCGTAATGATGATGATACCCTTGAGCATAGGTATATAACTAGTTTGTAAAGGTAGAAGTTTCGCGCGACAATATAAATGCCCGCGATACCGTTATTTACGGCGCTTTTGGGGTTGAGCGGCCCAATAAAGTTTAATAACTTTCGTCTATGAAATGGCCCGAGTTCACGTCTTTTACTTTCGATCAGCAATTGCAAATGCTGTACGAAGATGGCGTGTTCATCATGGGCATCCGATACTATGGATACAAGATCAACTTGTATCTCCTCGGCAACTTCTACGTCGAAGTATTCTACAACCACAAGAAAGACCTGATCGAGAAAATTACCCCATTAGACTTGTGCCACAGCAGGAGTAAATTCTACGTCGACCAGATTAAGTTGCCCACCGGCCTGATTTGATCCCATTCTATAAAACAAAAAACCCCAGCGTTTTGCCGGGGTTTTCAATTTCATGAAGTGCGGGTTACGCCGTAGCGGTGGCTGCCTCAGCTTTCGACTGGCGGAGAACCACACTCTTCTTGGCCTTGTAGCCGCAGTAGCCGCACTGGTAGTGTTTCAGCAACTCACCTTCTTCCGTTTGAGAAGGTTGCTTCAAAATTTCCTCCCGAACAACTTTGAAGGTTTGATAGTTACACTCAGGGCACTGCAATGCGTGGAGGTGACCCGCGTATTTCTCGATCTTGATGAAGCCGGTTTCTTCGTCTTTCCACACGTCGTAGTCGACAGAGAATACGTTTTCTTCCGCGATCATACCCTCATCCAAATACACGTCTTCTTCCTCTTCGCTCAAAAGCTTCATCGCCTTTCCGCTCTTCGGGGAAATCCGTGGACGATAACGAAGAACCTTCAAACGCTTTTCAATGAAGAAGGGGTAGTAGAACTTAAGCAAGTTTTGCACGATCAACGCAACGATCATACCCATTGAAACGGTCGTGAACACACGAACGAAAATCCACAGGTTGGTGAGCTGGCTCACACTGCTGTTCACGTAGAAGCACGCGCCAATAATTAAGATAATCGCTGCGATCCAGAGGATCCGGATCTCATAACGATTGATGAAATCGTATTTGTCTTTCGATTCTGAAATGGTAAGCAGTCGGACGAGATATCCGAGTACCACGAGGAGACCCAGGCCCCATGCGCCCAACGCAATGTTGCTCGCAAGTTGGTTCCATGAATCGTACGGAGGTAGGGATGAAGGTACAACTTGGTTCATACGGTTCAGTCTTTATGTTTTGGCGTTAAATAAACAATACCAGCCGCCCCGCAAGGCGGAATAGACGGCTAAGGTAGCACCGTTTAACGATAAAACGAAAACTAGAAGATTATTAAAACGAGGTTAAATGGCGGTATTTCTATCCGTTAACCCATTGCCTTAGCACCCGCAGGCTTCGGGCCGGCGACTCGAACATTCCCATATGTCCGGTATCGGACAGTACTGCGAGCCGGCCGTTGCTGGGGAGTACACTTTGAGCCATGAGCGTGTCCAAGGGCACAATTTCGTCGCGTTCTCCTGCTATGATCAGGATCGGGCCTAGGAAAGAGCCCAAGACTGAGGTCCGGTCTGGGCGTTCACGCATAGCAGCCGCATAGGCCGTCAGCGTAGCGGCAGCCGTGGTGTAGGCGATCGTATACACGCCGGGGATGGCGGGGTGATCTTTCCGAAAGAACAATCCCGGCACAAATGTCTCGATGTATGGTGCAACACCATTTCGATTGACGAAGTCGATAACCTTGTTTCGGTTTTGTTTTTTCTCGTCGGAATCGGCTCGGGCAGTAGAATGAAAGAGGCAAAGCCCGCCGACGTCGTTGGGTCGTTGTTCGGTCATCGCGAGCGCGACGTAGCCACCCAATGAATGCCCGACAATGAAGGGCTGCTTCAGCCGTAGGTTGTCAATCCACTTCCAAACTGTTTTGGCCACGTCGTCAATGGTGAACGGAGCTGGTAGAAGGGGGCTTTTTCCAAAACCGGGCAGATCAGGGATAAGTAATTGAAAGTCGTTCGACAGTTCGTCGGCCAACGTTCCCCAAATTTCATGTGATTCGCAGAAGCCGTGAAGCAACACGACTGGGGTGCCTTTTCCGAGAGCTCGATGGAAGAGCGTGCTCATGAATGGCGGTGTGCACTTGGCACACGCGCGCCCAACAACTCGAGTGCGGCCTCTTCAATTCCGGCGGCGTCGAATTTGCATTCCCGGTGGAGCTCCCACTGTTCACCGTGTTCCACGATGCGATCGGGGATCCCGAGACGTTTGACGGTCGCGGTGTATTGTTGGTCGGCCATGAACTCGAGCACGGCGGTTCCAAATCCCCCCGGTAAGCATCCGTCTTCTACGGTGATGACGCGGCTAAACTTGGTGAAGACTTCGTGTAACAGTTCCTCATCGATGGGTTTCACGAAACGCATATCATAATGCGCGGCGCTGACACCCTTTGCTTGCAGGGCTTCGATAGCGGCGAGTGCAAAGTTACCCACGTGTCCAATCGTGACGATGGCGAGGTCAGTACCATCGATCACTTTGCGACCGGTTCCTATTTTAATTTCCTCCATGGGTTGACGCCAATCCGGCGTAACACCTTGCCCGCGTGGGTATCGGATAGAGAAAGCTGTCTTCGTGCGCGGCAACTGTGCCGTGAACATCATGTTGCGAAGTTCGATTTCATTCATCGGCGCTGCCACGACGATGTTGGGCAAGCAACGGAAGAAAGCAAGGTCGTAGGCACCGTGGTGCGTTGGTCCATCCGATCCGGCGAAGCCTGCGCGATCGAGGCAAAAGTTCACAGGAAGATCTTGAATGCATACGTCGTGGATCACTTGATCGTAAGCGCGTTGCATGAAAGAACTATAGATGTTGCAGAATGGCACCAGTCCCTGCGTGGCAAGACCCGCCGAAAATGTGACCGCATGTTGCTCTGCGATTCCCACGTCGAACGCCCGGTTGGGCATCTCGGCCATCATGATGTTCATGGAAGAACCAGATGGCATCGCGGGTGTGATACCGATAATTTTATCGTTCGCCCGAGCAAGCTCGACCAACGTATGACCAAATACATCTTGGTACTTCGGTGGCTGAGGTTTCTCGTACGTCTTCTTGTAGATTTCACCGGTAATCTTATCGAAGAGTCCGGGTGAATGCCAAGTCGTCGCATTTCCCTTTTCCGCAGGACCGTATCCTTTCCCTTTGACGGTGACGCAATGGAGGATCTTTGGACCTTTGATGTTCTTCAAGTCTTTGAGTACGGACACAAGATGATCCACATCGTGACCATCGACGGGACCGAAGTAGCGCAGGTTGAGTGACTCGAAGAGGTTGCTTTGACTCAGGAGCGTTGACTTAATTCCATTCTCGACCTTCGAAACAATCTCTTGCGCGTTCTTTCCGAAATTCGAAAGCTTCCCTAGCAAGTTCCAGACTTCGTCTTTGAATTTGTTGTAGGTATGAGAGGTAGTGATGTCTGTGAGGTAATCCTTCAGGGCGCCCACGTTGGGGTCGATGGACATGCAGTTGTCATTCAGGATGATCAACAGGTTGGTGTCGGAAACACCCGCATGGTTCAGGGCTTCGAATGCCATCCCACCGGTCAGTGCGCCGTCGCCAATGATGGCCACGTGCTGCTTTTCGTTTAGACCGAGGTAGCGAGATGCTGCTGCCATCCCGAGGGCTGCAGAAACTGACGTCGAGGAGTGACCGACGCCGAAGGCATCATAGGGACTTTCGCTCCTTTTCGGAAATCCGGAGATTCCGCCGTAGAATCGATTGGTATGGAACGAATCGCGTCTTCCTGTCAGGATTTTATGACCGTAGGCTTGGTGGCCCACATCCCACACGACTTGGTCTGTGGGAGTGTTAAAGACGTAGTGGATGGCCACGGTGAGCTCCACGACCCCCAAGCTGGCTCCGAAATGGCCCCCGTACACCGACACGTTGTCGATAATGAATTGGCGCAATTCCTCGCACAATTGCACCAATTGCACCTGGTCGAGCTTCTGAAGGTCGGCCGGGCTGTCAATTTGGGCTAGTATCTTACCTGGGGTGATGAGCATGAGCTTTCGGTGGAGGATATTGATTTAAACAGGTCAACAAGGGTAACTGTTTTCCTGTCGAAATTGTTTTTTTCCTCCTCCGGTTCCAAACGGTAAAGTTACCGTAAAAACCATACTTTTGCCATCCAATTTCTTGCTATGGAAAAGGAGAATTTCGAGATCCATTTACCCCTTTTTGAGGGTCCTTTCGACCTTTTGCTGTTCTTTATCGAGCGCGACGAGCTCGATATTCAGGATATCCCGATCTCGAAGATCACCAACGACTTTCTAGAATACATCCACCATCTAGAGATTTTGAACATTGAAGTTGCGAGCGAATTCATCCTCGTGGCCGCGACTTTGATGCGCATTAAGTCGAAGATGTTGCTGCCCCGTCCACAACTTGACGAGCAAGGAAACGAGATTGACCCTCGCGAGGAGCTGGTTCGCCACTTGATGGAATACAAGAAGTACAAGTCGGTGGTGGAGAAGTTCCACAAGATGGAGGAGAACGAATTGATGAAGGAGAAACGCGGCAACATCATGAAGGAGTTGCGTCAGCTAGCGGAAAGCTCCAACGTCGAAGCGGAGCTCCAAGATGTGGACCTCTTCAAACTTCTCACCGTATTCGAGAAAGTGCTGAAGCGCTACGAGGAAGAGAAAAACAAGCCGGTCCATCAAGTAATCCAATACCCATACACGGTAGAGGGTCAAAAGTCGTTTATCCTAACGGAGGTCATGAAGAAGCCGCGTGTCGCTTTCACCGAGCTCTTTGAAAATGCCCCCTCACGCATCGCGCTCATCTTTAACTTCCTTGCGATCTTAGAAATGTTGGCCCTGCAACAATTGTCCATAACGGTGGGCGAAGGCTTCAACAACTTTTGGGTTTCGAAGAAAGAAGAAAGCGATCAATTGACTCTTTCGTCGCAGGTCGACGGAAACTAAGAGAGATTTCTACGTCAGTTTTTTATCGGTTGCCCGCGACAGCACTTTTGTCGATCAAGCCGCCTGTCAGTCGCATAAGAGCCACACGGCTTTCGATGCTAGAATAAATCGCCACGAAGTTTTCGACAGCCGCATTGCGGAAGTTTTCCTGGACGATGCGAAGGTCGATCGCACTTAACGCGCCATTCTTGTATCGCTCATTGGCGAGATCCAAATTCAATTCAGCCGCCTTTAGTTTGGTCTGAGAGATATTCACCAGCTGAAGGCGCAAGTTGTACAGGTCGTAGTTGACGAGTAAGTCGTTTTCCAACGACAGCTTCATTTGGTTCGTGGTGAGTGCCCCAATTTTTTCTTGAATACGTGCATTCTCTATTGCCCGGCGGATCTGACCTCCTTGGAAGATGGTGAAACGCAAGCTCAAGTTCGCGTACCCACCATAGGAGTAACCATTTTGAGTCCGATACTCGGGCAAGAAGGTATTCAAATAGACGGGTGTATTGTTGCCGTCTTCTACATTTCCGACAAACGAGCGCGTTGGCGTTCCCCCCTCGGTGGGTCTAAACTTGGCGTTGAGTTGGTCCAAGCTCGAGGTGGCACCAAAATTCAAGAGCAAACTCGGCGACAAGTTCGACCGAGCGATCTGAGTGCCGTTGCGGAGCAACTCCTGGTTGATAAACTGGTTTTGCAGATTGGTGTTCGAACCATTCATCTTCTGTCGAAGGTCTTCGTAGCGATATATCTCGCGTTCGTGCACGAGCGAGTCGACCAATTGAAATTCTTTCGTGATCTCTTCGCTCAGCAATAAGTTCAACGACCGCAGGGCATTTTTGTACGTGATCTGTTGACGAAGCACGTTTGCAGAATCCGTCAGATAGTTGTTTTGTTCTTGCAGTACGTCGAAGGAAATCGCACCTCCTAGTTGTTTCCGAAGTTTTACGTAGTCGTACCGTTCCTTCGACAGTTGCTGGGTCACTTCGAACACCTTTAGGCGTTCCTTTTCAAGCAATGCTTGGTAGTATCCCAAAATGATGGCTTGAACGGCGCTTTCCATCACGAACGTAGCGTTTCCGTAGCTCAGTCGCTCCAATTCATCGAGTCGTTGCTTGTTGAGACGAACGAGAAATCCATCGAAGAGTGTGAATTGCACATCCAACTGACCGGGAAGGGAACTAGAAATGTTGCGACCCGCAACGGCGAATGGGTTCGCTGGTTTCCGTTGTACCACGCTGTTGGTGTTGTTGCTGATCAAGGATATCGTGGGCAACATACCTGCTTGTCCCCAATTGTTGTTGTTCACGGCTATGTCGATGTTCTGCCGTTCAATTTGCACGTCGAAGTTGTTGTGCATGCCGATGGCAATGGCGCGTGCTAGGCTGAGGGTATCCTGTGCCCTTGCGGGCACGGCAGCAGACAGTCCGATTGTCAAGGTGAGCAAGAGGGTGATACGGCTCTTCATGGTCGTAGGTCGAAGTAGTTCTGGGTCTTTAGTCTTGTGAAACGGCTGCTCTCGCGGTTGACGAGGAAACGAAACTGTAGATGGCTGGAATCACCAACAAAGTCAAGATGGTTGCAAAAAGCATCCCTCCGATCACGGCGATACCCATTGATACGCGGCTTTCGGAACCCGCGCCCAACGCCAAGGCGATCGGCAAAATACCGAGCACGGTTGCCAAGCTCGTCATCAGAATGGGTCGGAAGCGCGACACTGCCGCTTCCATCACGGCGTCGCGCAAGCTCAAGCCATGTTCTTTGCGCTGGTTCGCAAACTCCACAATCAAGATCCCATTCTTTGTCACCAAGCCGATCAACATGATGATCCCGATTTGCGAGAAAATATTGAGTGTTTGGTTGAAATACCACAGCGACAGCAATGCGCCGGCGAGTGCCAACGGCACGGTGAACATGATCACGAATGGATCGCGGAAGCTCTCAAACTGTCCAGCGAGAATGAGGTACATGATCGCGATAGCTATTACGAATGCTAGGTAGATGCTCGAAGAGCTTTCAGCAAACTCACGTGAGGCGCCATCGAGACTGGTACTATAGCTCTCGTTCAACACTTCATCTGCGATGCGTTCCATCTCTTTGATGCCGTCGCCCAACGCAACACCTTTGGCCAACTGGGCGCTCACTTTTGCAGAAGAGTAGCGATTAAAACGATACAACTGGGGTGGGCTGCTTTGCTCCTGGATGCTGACCAAGTTATCGAGTTGAATCAGTTCGCCGCGTCGACTCTTCACATAGAGTGTCTTCAGGTCGAGAGGCTCGTCGCGGTTCCCGCGTTCCACTTGTCCGATGATTTGGTACTGCTTGCCATCCATGATGAAATTGCCGAAGCGCGAGCCGCTCAATCCAAGTTGCAGGGTTTGGGCGATGTCATAGACGTTGACGCCGAGGTTGCGAGCTTTGTCGCGGTTGATCGTGATGTTGATCTCGGGTTTGGTAAACTTTAAGTCCAAGTCGACAAAAGCGAACAACGGGCTGCTTTGGGCCTTGGTCATGAATTCGGGAAGCACTTTTTTCAATTGATCGATTTCCGCTGCTTGGATCACGAACTGCAAGGGAAATCCGCCACGACGATCGCCGATGGTTTGCGCTTGGGTCACGAAGGTGCGCACACCGCTGAACTTGCGCGACTTCATGGTAATGTCATCCACGATTTGTTGTTGTGTGCGGTTTCGCTTGTCCGGATCCGACAAGATCACGCGGACGAATCCCGAGTTCACGCCGTTGTTTCCGAACCCAGGAGCGGTAACGCTGACCATCCCCACACGTTCGGGTGATTCCTTATCGACAAACGCGGTCAACTCCTTCACGTAGTTGTCCATGTATTCGAATGTCGCTCCTTCGGCCGCTGTGGCTTGCAGGCGATATTCATTTCGGTCTTCCAACGGTGCGAGCTCGGAAGGAAGGGTGCGCATAAAGAAGAGGATCATGCCAATCGAACCGCCGAAGATGACAAACGCGAGCCATCTCTGGTTCATGAATCCCTGTAGCAACCCTGAATACCAGCCAGTCAAGTTTTTGAAGAATGGCTCGGTCTTTCGATAGAGCCATGGCTGAACGTCGCGATTCTTCAGCAGCTTGGAGCACATCATCGGTGTGAGCGTCAATGACACAAACGCGGAAATGGCAACGGCACTGGCAACGACCAGTCCAAACTCGCGGAATAGTCGACCGGTCAGACCCTGCAAGAAAATCACGGGCAAGAACACGGCAACCACCGAGACGGTCGTGGAAATAACTGCGAAGTAGATTTCGATCGATCCTTTGCGTGCTGCTTCAACGGGCTCTTCTCCCTCTTCAATTTTGACATAAATGTTCTCGAGTACCACAATGGCATCGTCGACGACGAGACCGATGGCCAACACGATTCCCAATAATGTCAATACGTTGATGGTAAAACCAAGCATGTACATCACGAAGAACGCACCGATCAGTGAAATGGGAATGGTCGCAATCGGAATCAGGGTCGTACGCCAGTCACGTAAGAAAATAAAGATGATGGACAACACCAGGATGAACGCGATGATAATGGTTTCCTCTACCTCTGAGATTGACGCTCGGATGTACTGAGTTGAGTCGTAGCTCATGTGGTAGGTTACGTCTGGCGGCAGGTCGCGTTTGATCTGATCCAGTTTCTTATAGAGACGGTCGGCTATATCGATGTTGTTGGCACCCGGTTGGGCAACGATGGCCAGTGCACACGCGGGGATTCCGTCGCGCCGGAGGATGGTGCGTTCATTTTCTGCTCCCAATTCCGCATAACCGATGTCGGAAAAGCGAACCACATTGTCGACACCTTCTTTGACGATCAAGTTGTTGAAGTCTGCCTCGGTTTCGAGGCGGCCCATCGTTCGCACGGTCAACTCTGTATTGGCTCCTTCCACCCTGCCCGACGGCAGTTCGACGTTTTCGCGATTGAGTGCATTCAACACATCGGAGGGTGCGAGTTTGAGGGACGCGAGCTTGATTGGGTCCATCCACAAGCGCATGGCATAACGGCGTTGTCCCCAGATTTGGACCGAGCTCACGCCCGGGATTGTTTGCAACCGCTCCTTGAACATCACCTCCGCAATCTTCGACACCTCCAAGAGGTTTCGCTTGTCGGAATACACGGTCATGAAGATGATGGGACTAGAATCGGCGTCGGCTTTTTCCACGACGGGCGGGTCGACATCTGGTGGGAGTCGGAAGAGTGCCCCCGACACTTTGTCGCGTACGTCGTTTGCAGCGGCTTCGATGTTCACGCCCAGTTCAAACTCGACGGTGATGGAACTCCGACCTTCGCGGCTCACGGAAGTGAGTGTACGAATACCGGGCACTCCGTTGATGGCATCTTCGAGCGGTTCTGTGATCTGAGATTCCATGACGTCGGCATTGGCACCCACGTAACTTGTGCTGACGGTTACCACGGGAGGGTCGACACTCGGGAACTCGCGGATACCTAGGAACTCGAACCCGATGACGCCAAACAAGATGATGCCCAACGACATCACGATGGCCAACACGGGGCGATTGATACTGACGGTAGAGAGACTTGCCATAATGCTATTGGGAAATAGGCCGCTGAATGATTATCTCAATGTGGTAATCTGAACTTTTGCTCCTTCACGCAATTGCAAGATTCCAGTGGTCAACACGGTGTCGCCAGCGTGTAGTCCGCCGGTAACTTCGAGGCTTGTGGACGTGCGTATACCCGTTTCGATTGACGCCTCTTTTACTTTGCCATTCGAAAATATGAACACCTTCTTGCCGCCTTGTTCGGGCACGACCGCTTCGGTGGGAATCATGAGGGCGTTGTTGATGGTTTCTAGTACGAGTTCCAGCTCAACAAACTGGCCCGGCAGCAAACGACCTTTAGAGTTGTCGGCTAGTGCACGCAACTTGAGTGTGCGCGTGTCGGGATCAATCCGCGGTTCGACAGCATACACTTTACCTTGATACTGAATGGTATCCCCTTCTACCTTGAAATAGATTTCTCTTCCGCGTGCAACTTGCGCGCTGTAACGGCTGGGTATCGCAAATTCGAGCTTGGCAGGCGTGTTATTATACAAAGTCGCGATGGCGGTGTTGGGGGAAACATAGGCTCCTTCGCTCACATAGCGCAAGCCGATCACACCGTCGAAAGGTGCGGTGATCCTTGTCTTGGCCAATTGCGCTTCGAGGAGGCGCACGTCCGACACGGTGGTGTTGAGACGATTCAACGCGTTGTCGTATTCCTCTTGGCTGATGGCATCTTTCTCCAGCAGTTTTCGTTGGCGAAACTCGTTGTCTTCATTTAGTTTTTGGTTGTGCTTTTGTTTTTGGAGCTGGGCGGCAATCTCTTCGTCGTTGATTTGCACCAACAGCGAACCCTTTCGAACGACCGACCCCTCCTGAAATGCGATCTGGGTGATCTTCCCCGAGATCTCCGCTTTCAGTTCGAGCGACTCGTTTGCCAACACCGTTCCGGTAACGATAAGCTTGTTGTCGAGCTTAGCATTCTTTAACACCAAAGCCTCGACAGGAAGCGGGGGTGGTCCCGATGAAGGTCCTCCTTTTGCATCACCGCTGGTGCTTCCGTCGAACCATCCCAACTTGGGGATCGCGAGAAGCAACACGACAGCCACGATAATCGAGGCGGAGACAATAAACTTTTTCATGGGAAGATGAGGTAGTTGGGAAACAAGGGTTGATGAGGTAGGTACTGCGCCGGCTTTAGCTTCCGGGCGGCGAAAAGAACTGTCGATGCAACGCGAACACCTGTGGTACAACCAATTGGGTCTCGTCGTTCACGACGACAAAGTCGGCACGTTCGATCTTTTCTTGATCGGGCATCTGGTTTCGAATGATGTCCTGAATCATTTTCTCGGTTCGGTTCGGGTCTCGTGCGATGACTCTTTTTACTCGTAAAGCTTCAGGTGCCGAGACAACGATGATTTTATCTAAGGTTTTATAGGATCCCGCCTCATACAGGAGCGCGGCTTCCTTCACCACATACGGATAGTCTTGTTTCTCTACCCACTGCTCGTAATCGACGGCTACTCTCGGGTGAACCAGTGCGTCGAGCGCTTTTAACTTTTCTGGTTTTCCAAATGCTGCCTCCCCGATATGCTTGCGGTTGAGCGTACCATCCGCATGGTACGACAAGTTTCCGAATTCTTTTTTGATCCCACTGATGAGTATTCCGTCAGTGGTCATTAATGCTTTCGCCCGGTTGTCGGCGTCGTATACGGGCGCGCCCAACTTTTGGAAAATTTTGCACACGAGGCTTTTGCCTGAACCGATCCCTCCTGTGATTCCAACTTGCAGCTTCGCGCGCATTGTTAACGCCTTGTTAAAAGTGTTTCACTCGAATTGAATCGGCTTGCGTCACCTCGATGAATGGCGTCAATCCTAGCAACATCGGCATGAATGATTTTGTTTCGCCACGTTTGATCGCGTCTTCGGGAATCGTCGGTAAAACGGCGCGCACATTTGCGTCTTTAAATTGAGCGACGTTCTTCACAGGCACGCGGCAACTGAAAGTGACGCTGTCTTGTTGCGGCACATATCCCCACGGTAACTTGGTGGGCTCGATTGCAACCCTTCTTTCCATGGGCACGAAATCTCCAACTTCGAACCGCACTTCGACCACGGGCGGATTGCGTTGAATGTATTCTGGTTCAGAGACGAGTACTTCCAGTTCGCCTTGGTAGTTCGCATCGATGCGTTTATCGGAAACTTGCAATACGATTGGGTCGGGAGTATCGTGAATCGCGCTCATGGGTCCACTCAAGTCGACGGAATCGGGGGTGATGACAACGCGGCTGGTCCGACCAAAATTGCCTTTGAAGTCGATGGCATTCGTGTCGACAACGATGGGCACCTTTCGATAAATCAACGGTTCGAGCTGCAGGCGAATAGTGTCTAGTACGATGTGATTGATCTGAACATTTCCCAGTTGAGAGGTGAGCACCATGGGCAACGTACTCGCGACGATTTTTTTGGTCTCCGCGGGTCTTTCAATTGGAATCGTAAGCTTGGGTACTTTCACGCCAAAGTATTTTCTAAACAGGTCCCATCCTGTTCCTTTAACGTTGATTAAAATTGTTTGTGGCAGTTGCTCGGCAGGAGCAAACTTGCTTCGGTCGAACTCAAACTGCAGTGGGAACCGAATGTTGGTCGAGTAAGACTTATTGAGGGCCGTGAAGAGCCAAAAGATGGAAGCGGCGACGAAGCAAAGGGTCACCGCCTTCCAATTGGTGCGGTTGAAGTGAAATAAGTTGACAAAGATCTTAAGCAGGTTCACAGTCGGACGTCCTTTCAGTCATAGTATTCCCCTTCGTGTCGAAACGACACCCGAGGTCACCGACGAACACGAACCGGGCTTGACCTTATGCCTTGGCCTCTAGCTGTTTGCTGCTGTCGAGCGAAATGGCAGATTTAGAAAAGCGGATTCGGCCGCTCTCGACCGCTAGTACGATCGTGTCGCCCTCAATTTCAGCGATCTTCCCGTGAGCGCCCCCAATTGTTACGACCTTATCGCCCACCTTCAATCCTTCTTGGAATTTCTTCTGGTCCTTCGCTCTCTTTTGCTGAGGGCGGATCATGAAAAAGTACACGACAACCACCATGAGGCCCATGGTGATCAACAATTGATAATTGCTCCCTTGCGGGGTTCCTTGCAGTAAGATGCCGTACATATTCGTCTGTTATTCGGACTGCAAATGTAGTGAAAAAGCGGTGAGGACGACCCCGCGAATCAAAACTTGAAACAAATGGCCGCGCAAAAAAAAACCACGCTGCAGAGAGCGTGGTCTTGATGATATTCTGGAACTGGCTTAGCGGAGCGGCGAGCCACCTGCGGGAGGCGCGTTTACCGTTGCCTTGAAGCGCAGCACGAGTTGCTTGGGCCATGTGTTGGCGAGCACCGTCACCATTTTGTTTTGAACGCCTTCTTTGCCGTTGGAGTCGAATTCGACTTTTACGAAGCCTGTGCCACCCACGGGCACGGGATCTTTAGACCAATCAGGGGCAGTACATCCACACGAAGGTTGCACAGACTGGATGATCAAGGGCGCGTCGCCGGTGTTCGTGAATTTGTAGCTGTAAGCTACTTTTTCGCCTTGTTTGATTTGACCGAAGTCGTACTCGATACGCTCGAACTTGAACGCAGGAATGGGGCCTTCTGGTTTTACTTCAGGTGTTGTCGCACCCGGATCTTGCGCCGCTTGTTGCGTTTGGGCCGGCTGAGCCGACGTCTTATCTCCTTCTATTTTCGCCAGACGCGCTTCTAGCTCCGCGATCCTTCTTTCGGCCGCCTTATCACGGCATCCTACTGCGCTGGCCACCACGACCATCAACACAAGCAATTTGGTTGCGATTTTCATTGTCTTCAGTTACTTAAGTTGTTGAGAGAGTTTCAAAGTTATCTGATCCCAACAGGCGGATCAATGGATTAACAATTCATTAACTCTTTTTGTTGCCACGAATTTGCTCCAGCAGCTCATCTACGTCCTCTAAGAGACGCTCGGCCTTGTCTTTTGCTTCAGAAACGACTTTCTGGCCTTGGGATTTGGCCTCACTGGTGAGCGGTGTTTCCTTTCCCGCGACAAGGTCGTTGATGAAGTCCTCGAGCATTTTCTTGTACTTATCGAGGCGGAACGACAGCTTCTCGCGCGTGTTCGATCCCTTGTCGGGGGCATACAGAATACCCAGAATTGTACCTACGGCTGCTCCCGCGAGGAAGGCCATCAATGCGTTGTTATTCTTTTTTCCCATGGTCGTTCAGCGTTACGGTCGGACCACAAATATAGAAATTGTCTACGTTCCGACTTACTTGTTGTCAATCAGTCCGCGGCCGCTCTTTTTGATATCCCCGGACGTCGCGAGTTCTTTTGAAATCACGTCCAAGATTCCGTTGATGAACTGGCGGCTCTTCGGGGTGCTATATTCCTTCGTTAGTTCGATGTACTCGTTGATGGTCACCTTCACGGGAATGTTGGGGAAGTGGATCATCTCGGCAATTGCCATCTCTAGGATGACTCGGTCGGTGAGTGCCAATCGATCAACCTCCCAGTTGCGCGTGTTTTGTGCAATGAGCTTCTTGTGCTCCTTCTTTAGGTTAGCGGATTCGGTGAACAAATTGGTGATGAAGGCACTGTCATCTTCCCAATCCAGCGACACTTTTTGCAGGTCGATCGTGAGTTTCTTTTCGTCCAGCGATTTGATGGTCTTATCTACTAAACCACGGATGATCTCGCGGTCTTCGATCCAGCGAATATCTTCCTCTTCGAAGTAGTCGTTGATCAGCCCGGTCAGGATCAGCTTCCGGTACAAGTGTTTGATGAATGCTTTGTGTAGATCGATGTCTGGTTTCTTCCCGCTGATAAATTCGAGGTAGGTATCATCTACCTTGATCACATCACGAAACCAAGGTCTTACTTTGTCTAGCTTGTTCGACCAACTCCACTGACCTTTCGCGAGTTCCTTCGTGAGTTCGGCATTATTGGCCAACGCCTTTACCCAGGGGTTGTTGACAAAGTGGCCGTGATTTACCTTCTTATCGGCGGCGGCTTGCTCGGCCAACGCCACCACTAGTCCTAACACGGCGTAATAGTAGCCAGAGAGCTTTTCCACCTCCAACACCATGTTCTTGGATAGGAAGGTGAAGTCTTTTTTGGTCTGCTTGAAGTATAAATCCAGTGCTTCCTTTACGACTTTATTGATGATCGCTTCGTCGTGGTCTGGTGTATCTGGTTTCTTGAATTTGTTCTCGAAGAGTTGGCGGGCAGCCTTGCGATTGGCGGCTATAAGTTTCTTGTCCTGCACCTCCATGGAATTGAGGTCAGGTTGAAAAGTTTCCTCGATGTGCGCATCGGCAAGTTGGTAGTTGGCTTCTTTACATTGTTCATATGCAAAGAGGCTCTGCATAACCTTTATCCGAAGCATCCGTCGGTTCAGCATAGCACAAAGAACGGGGTTGTTATTGCACGAGTCGCAAAGGTATTAAAACGAACCAAGAAATGAGTTGTTTAATCCAAGAAATAGGTATTAATGGCGCCTAATAATTAGTCGTCGTAACAAAGAAAAGGTGCAGCTTCATGCTATATGAGCAGACAAAAAAAAGAGGGTGTTTGTTAGACACCCTCTTTTCGCGACGATTGCGTGTTGCAATCGTTTACTTCTCTTTCTCTTTGGAGGTCTTCTTATCCTTTTTACGAACGGTGATAGTGAGCAAGTCACCTTTCCCATCGTAGTCGGCCAAGATTGTTCCACCTTCTTCGACTTCGCCTTTCAGAATCTCTTCTGCTACCGGGTCTTCCAAGTACTTCTGAATGGCTCTATTGAGGGGACGTGCACCAAATTGCTGGTCGTAGCCTTTTTCCGAGAGGAAATCCTTCGCTTTTTCGGTCAACTCCACGTGGTAGCCCAACGCGGTGATGCGGGCGAAGAGTTTGCCCAGGGTGATATCAATAATCTTGTGGATGTGTTCTCGTTGCAACGAGTTGAACACGATCACATCGTCGAGACGATTGAGGAATTCCGGACTGAAGGCACGCTTCAACGCATTTTGGATCGTCGACTTCATGTTCTCCTCGTCGGAGGCTTGCTTTGCTTTCGTCGCGAAGCCAATACCACTTCCGAAGTCTTTCAAGTCGCGCACACCAATATTCGACGTCATGATGATAATGGTGTTCCGGAAGTCTACCCGACGGCCGAGACCGTCTGTGAGGATTCCGTCGTCCAACACTTGCAGCAAGATATTGAACACGTCGGGGTGCGCTTTTTCGATTTCATCGAGGAGCACCACTGAATATGGCTTGCGTCTAACTTTCTCGGTCAACTGGCCACCTTCTTCGTAGCCTACATAGCCGGGAGGCGCGCCGACGAGCCGCGACACGGAGAATTTCTCCATGTACTCGCTCATGTCTATACGAACGAGGGCGTCGTCTTTGTCGAACAAATAGCCGGCGAGCACTTTGGCTAGCTCTGTTTTTCCGACACCGGTGGGTCCCAAGAAAATGAACGAGCCGATGGGCTTACGCGGGTCTTTCAAACCTACGCGCGTACGCTGAATGGCTTTCGTCAGTTTCTTGATGGCTTCTTCTTGACCGATGACTTTGCCGCTCAATGAGTCGCCCATTCCCAACAGCTTGTTGCTCTCCTTTTGAGCGATGCGGTTGGCTGGGATTCCAGTCATCATTCCGATCACGTCCGCTACGTTGTCTTCGGTGACGGTATACTTCTCGGTCCGAGTTTTCTCTTCCCAGCGTGCTTTCGCGAGGTCAAGTTGCTCGATGAGTTTCTTTTCTTTGTCGCGCAGTTGAGCTGCTTCTTCGTATTTCTGGCTCTTTACAACGCGATTCTTTTCTTTTTTCACCTCTTCGATGGCCTCTTCGAGCTTCACGATTTCTTCGGGAACGTGAATGTTGTTGATGTGCACGCGGGCACCCGCTTCGTCCATCACGTCGATGGCCTTATCTGGCAGGAATCGATCGCTGATATAACGGTCTGACAACTTCACGCACGCTTCGAGGGCTTCTTTCGTGTAGGTGACGTGGTGGTGATCTTCGTATTTCTCTTTGATGTTATCTAGGATCTGAATGGTTTCTTCTACGGAAGTAGAGTCGACCATCACCATTTGGAAACGACGGGCCAACGCACCGTCTTTCTCGATATACTGACGGTACTCGTCCAACGTTGTCGCGCCAATGCATTGGATTTCTCCTCTCGCGAGGGCGGGTTTGAACATGTTCGAGGCGTCGAGGGAACCGGAAGCGCCACCTGCACCCACGATGGTGTGCAATTCGTCGATGAACAGGATCACGTCGGGTGACTTCTCGAGTTCATTCATGACGGCTTTCATCCGTTCTTCGAACTGGCCACGGTATTTTGTGCCAGCCACGAGCGACGCGAGGTCGAGTGTAACGACACGTTTTCCGAAGAGGACACGTGACACTTTTTTCTGGATGATGCGCAAGGCCAAACCTTCGGCGATGGCAGTCTTACCAACACCGGGCTCACCAATCAAGATTGGATTGTTCTTTTTACGACGGCTCAAGATCTGCGCCACGCGCTCGATCTCTTTTTCGCGACCCACGATCGGGTCGAGTTTATTTTCTTCGGCGAGTTTTGTCAGGTCGCGGCCGAAGTTATCGAGCACGGGTGTACGCGATTTTTCCGTGCCTTTTTTCTCTTTGCCTGCGCCACCAGCACCGCCCGAAGCGCCGCTCCCAAACATCTTGGAAGAGTCTTCGTCTGGATCGTCGGTATCGCTGCTGGCTTGCGGATGTTCTTGTTGGTACTCCAACATTTCTTTCACGACATCATAGGCCACGTCGAACTTGTTCAGTATTTGAGTTGCCAGGTTATCGGGATCGCGCAAGATGGACAGGAGCAGATGCTCAGTGCCTATCAATTGTGCTTTGAAAACCTTTGCTTCGAGGTACGTGATCTTGAGGACTTTCTCTGAGGCGCGTGTGAGAGGAATTTGCGCCACGCTCTTGATTTGGTGGGTCGCTGTTCCCTTCGAGATCTTTTCGATCTCTGCGCGAAGGGCGTCGAGCGGAACGCCAAGCTTCTTGAGCACACCTACCGCGACACCTTCACCTTCCCGGATCATACCTAGAAGAAGGTGTTCGGTCCCGATGTAGTCGTGGCCCAAACGCAACGCTTCTTCCCGGCTTAGGGAGATTACCTCTTTCACGCGGTTGGAAAATTTAGCTTCCATATTATCAGCCATAGTATAAGTAAATGTAAAGTTTTAACGACGATAATTCAATTTAGGCCCGGTAGTGGCCACTTTTTTCCCGTCGCTGATCTGAATCGGCCACGGGTGAGAAGCGGTAACCGAGTTAACACTTTTCGTTTTTTATTTGTTCAATCGATTTCTCCGAGGGAAGGAGCTTGCTTGGAGCACGTGACCCGCCTGGGGGCCCGTGCAAAAAAGAAGGTCGAGCACGCTCAGGTTTTCCTCAAATCCGTTGCCAAATACCTGGTAATACGGATGCGGCCGGTAGAAATCTCTTTCTATATACGTATTCCGGGTACTAATTATTGACCTCATGTCAGAAAAACCGGATTTCGCCTCGATTTCGTATTCGGATGTGGCCGAAATGTTCTTTTTCCACTTCAAGTTTTCAAGACAGAATGACAGAAGCTCGACGTTGAGTTCCCACAAAAACGCGCGCTTCGAGAAAAGAATTCGGTTGAGGTCGGGCGCGTAGTGCTCGAAGAATGGGCTGTTCTTGTATGCCGACTCGAGGGTTCTCCAGAATCGGGTTTCCCAGGGTGTGGCGTAGTCGATTCGAACCGCGTCGAGGGGCACCTTACCATGCTTCCCTGTGAGGGGCACCGACAGGAGTACCACGCCTTGCGTCGTATTTACAAAGCACCGGTTGCGGTAGCTTTGTTTGACGAAATGCTCCTTGGATTCCAACACGACGTGACTGTAGTCTTGCCACGCACAGAAATATTCTAGCGAAGGACAGAAATGAGGTTCGATCAAGAGCGCCGCATCCATGTGACCTCTCAAAATGGAATGTCCCCGAGTCCTTCGCGTGTGACGACCGGTTCACCCGACGTGAAGTCGACGATGGTCGACGGAATATTTCCGCCCACGCCGCCATCGATTACGAGGTCGACTTGGTGCTTGAGGTCTTCGTAAATTTCTTCGGGATCGGTGGTGTAGGTACGAATCTCATCCTCGCTCTTGATCGACGATGTCACGAGCGGGTTGCCCAACTCCTTGACGATGGCCAACGGGATCTGGTGATTGGGTATTCGAATGCCGACGGTTTTCTTATTGACGTCCAACACCTTTGGAACGCTACTCCCCGATTCGAGGATGTAGGTGTATGGCCCGGGCAGGGAACGCTTCATGATCTTATAGGCGGGCGTGTCGATCCGTTTCACGTACGCGGAGACTTCGCTGATGTCGTGACAGATAAACGACAAGTTTAGTTTCTGTGGTTTAATCTGTTTGACAAAGCAGAGTCGCTCGATTGCTTTGCGGTTCATGAGGCTACAACCGAGGCCATAGATTGTATCGGTGGGATAGACGATCAAACCCCCTTGGCGGAGAATCTCTACGACGCGAACAATTTTTCGATGTTCCGGATTGACGGGATGAATGCGAAGAAACTCGGCGGCCATGTGGAAACAATATTAGGAAGAATTCGGCACGTGCCGACGTTCGATCGCTCGACGGAGGTGTAGGTTGGTCGACCTAGAACATAGGTATCGATTCACTATTTTTGCAGACTGCAAATGGCTCTATGGCACGGAAAAGGAATGAGGTAAGTAAAACAAGATTGGCGATTTACATTGTTGGTTCCACATTGTTGATCACCTTCACTTTCTACACCTATCAGTTGATCTTCACACCGAATATTCTTGTCGATAAAGAGAATCGCGTCTTTAAAATCAACAAAGGCGCGACGTATCGCGATGTGCAGCTTCAACTTTACGATCAAGGTTTTATAAACGACGCGGTGTCGTTCAGTTTCTTGGCTCGGTTGAAAAACTACGATCGCAAAGTTCACCCGGGTCAATTTGCACTTCGTAAGAACATGACCAACCTGCAGGCGTTGGAGGTGCTCATGGGGAATGATCAAGTGCCGGTTCGAGTTACCTTCAACAACATTCGGTTGTTGCCGGATTTGGCGGAGCGCATCACCAAAAACACGGCCGTGTCGCCTGAAGAATTCAAGGATGCGGTCTCTCGTTTTGTTGAAAACAACAATGAGGGGTTTACACGCGATAACGTATTGTGCATGTTTGTGCCCAACACGTACGAAGTCTATTTCGATATCACGCCCGACGAGTTGGTGTCCCGGATGCACGACGAGTACAAGATGTTTTGGAACGCGGAGCGAGTAAAGAAGGCGGAGGCTCTTGGCCTGACGCCGATTGAAGTCACTATCCTCGCGTCGATCGTCCGTGCTGAAGCCTCGAAAGTTGACGAGGCGCCACGGATTGCTGGCCTATATCTGAATCGTCTGAAAAAAGATATCGCGCTTCAAGCCGATCCAACGCTCGTGTTTGCCGTTGGAGACTTTACGTTGAAGCGGGTTTTGAATGTGCATAAAGAAGTCGATTCGCCGTACAACACCTACACCCACACGGGGTTACCCCCAGGGCCAATCAATATGCCGGGCATTGCGTTCATCGACGCCGTGTTGAACGCCGAGCAACATGACTATATATATATGTGCGCGAAAGAGGACTTTTCGGGGGCGCACAATTTTGCGAAGACTCTCTCGGAACACAATCAAAACGCGGCCCGCTACCAACGTGCGCTGACGATTGAACAACGGAAAGGTCGTGAGGCCAAGAAGAAGCAGAGCAAATAATGTATCAATCCGAGACTTTCATCCGCGTTCGCTATGGTGAGACAGACCAGATGGGGTATGTATACTATGGCAACTACGGAATGTACTATGAAGTTGCGCGGGTAGAAGCCCTTCGTCAACTGGGTATGTCGTATAAAGAAATGGAAGCAATCGGGGTGATGATGCCGGTCGTTGAAAACCATACCCGCTTCTTGGCACCCGCTTTGTACGACGACCTTTTGCGTATCGTGACCACGATTCGGGAAAAGCCGGGTGTGCGCATTAAATTCGAGTACGAAATTTTCAACGAAGCCAACAAGTTGATCAACCAAGGTGAGACCTTGTTGGTCTTTGTCGATAAAAAGACTGGACGGCCGCGTCGTCCACCTGAAAAATTTGAAGAAGTGTTGGAGCCTTACTTTAGATCATGAAGTACCATGTCCGACGAAAGATCCTGAAGATATCGCCGGCGAGAACCGCCCGGTCGTGGATGAAACGGATCAAGTTCAAACGGCATGGTCATCTTTCGCTCTACAGTTTCAGCAAGATTTTTATCCATAACATTTCGGAAGACGAGATTTTTGATCGGGCGAACAGCGTCGCCTACAACTTCATTCTCGCCATCTTTCCCACAATCATCTTCCTGTTCACCTTGGTGCCATACGTGACGGTATACTTCCCCGAGATCACGAACGAGAGCATCATGGCATTTATCGGGGAGTCGATTCCTGCCAACATGTACAGCGTGATCTCCTCTACCGTGTTGGATATAGTGAGCAATCAAAGGGGCGGCCTCTTGACATTTGGTTTCGTGTTCGCCCTCTATCTCGCCACCAACGGAATGGTCGCGTTGATGCGGGCCTTCAACGCTTGTTACCGTACGGTTGATCGTCGAAACTTCTTTCGGACCCGGCTAACGGCCACTGGGCTCACCATCATGTTGGCGTTGGTCCTCTTTTTTGCCATCATTCTACTCGTCGTCGGTGAAATTGCCATCAACTATTTTACGGTCAACGTCCAGGAACTTGCTAAACTCAAGATCGACAGTTTGTCATTGTACTTGATTTTGATGCTGCGATTCCTGGTCATCTTCATCGTGTTCTTCATCGCCATTTCCTGCATGTACTACTTTGGGCCCGCCGTGCACTACAACTGGCGTTTTTTCTCGATCGGTTCTTTGTTAGCTACGCTCGCGAGCCTACTGATCTCCTATGGTTTTTCATATTACGTCGCGAACTTTAGTAGTTACAATAAAGTCTATGGTTCGATTGGGACATTGATTGCGCTGATGGTCTGGGTCCAGTTGATCACCATCGTGCTCTTACTTGGTTACGAAGTGAACGCCAGCTTACACTATGGCACCAAGGTAGAAGTGGCGGCCGTTCAAAGGCGCGTGCGTCGCCAAGAAAAAGCTTCTCGGTAGTGGCTTCTCACGTTCGTGTAAGAATCTAGGACCTCCATGAGCTATCGTCGATTAGAGCCCCCCACCCCCCTCAAGCACGTCATCGACTGTGTATGGCTCGTAGAGGATTCCTCGACGACGCCGGAAGTTCAAAAGATAATTCCCGATGGGTATGTCGAGATCATCTTTCATTTTGGTGATCCCTTTAAGATTAAACTTCAGGACCGATGGTCGCGACAAGCGCTCAGTTTGTTTGCCCCTCAAATCACCCGACACTTCTATTTACAAAACACTGGGCGCACGGAAATACTGGGGATCAAACTCCTGCCGACGGCGGCGGCCCATTTACTTGGCGTGAAGATGGAGTACACTTCCGACACGGTGGTGCCGCTCAAGGCGCTCAGAAATCGAGCTTTGAATCGCCTCGAGAAAGAGATGCGCACGGAGTCGAATATGACTGCGCGGGTTACTCGCTTGTTTCAGTTCTTCGAATCCCTGACCGACAACCTTCCTAATGACCACATCGTCGACACGGCTGTCCAACACATATTTGAGACCCATGGCCTCGTGAGTGTGAAAGAACTGTGTCGAAAGGCGGGTATTGGGGAACGGCACCTTGAAAAAAGCTTTCATCGCGTAGTAGGTATTTCGCCCAAGCTCTTCGCCCGGATTGTGCGATTTAATTACGTTTTCCAAGTGATGGAGCAAAAGACCGCAGATTGGGCGGACGTCGTATATCGAGCCGGATATTATGATCAATCGCATTTCATCCGGAACTTCAAAGCGTTTACGGGTGAGGATCCGAGTCGGTACATCTTCAGCGAAAGCAACCTGGCGAACTTCTTTTTAAGAAAAGGGAAGTAGTTCGGATTTGTACAATCGCAAAAAGAAGCTTCGAACTAGGTTTGAGTAAATTCAACATCACATGAAAGCGGCTATTGTCACACTCCTTTTGTTCATCGGGTTCTCGTGCACCGCACAGACTCAACAGAGTTCGAAAAGTATCTCGCAACTAGAATGGTTGGTTGGAAAATGGAAGCGAACGAATGCGAAGCCAGGGCGCACGAGTATTGAAACTTGGAAGAAGGACCAACATCAAATGATCGGCGTTGCGTACCACATGACGGGCACTGATACGACGTATACGGAAAAACTTAAGATTGTGCTGAAAGACAAGGAGCTCTATTACGTCGCAGATGTCCCAGAAAATAAATCCGAGGTCTACTTTAAAATCACTGAGATCACCCCTTCGGGCTTCGTGTGCGAGAATCCACAACACGATTTCCCGAAAAAGATAAGTTATCAACTAACGGGAAACTCCATACGCGCCGTGATCTCAGGAGACGGGAAGGAAATACCGTATTTCTTCGAGCGACTGTAAACGGCTAAGGAATCTCTTCAAAGGTATCACCCTTCGAAAGGTCGCCGGTGTCAAAACCACGTTTGAACCAATACATCCTTTGTTCGGAGGTGCCATGGGTGAAGGCATCGGGTACCACGTAGCCTTGGGCTTGCTTTTGAAGTCGGTCGTCTCCGATTGCATTCGCGGCGTCGAGCGCTTCTTGTATGTCGCCTGTTTCTAAGATGCCTTTCATTCGTTGTGCATGATGCGCCCACACACCCGCATAGAAGTCGGCTTGCAGCTCCAGTTTCACCGACAGTGCGTTCATTTCCTTTTCGCTAAGTTGGCCACGCATGCTTTGCACTTTTTCGGACGTGCCCATGATGTTTTGCACGTGATGGCCGACTTCATGTGCAATGACATACGCCATAGCGAAGTCGCCGGGTGCTCCGAATCGTTGAGCGAGTTCATCGTAAAAGCTTAGGTCGATATATACCTTCGAATCTGCTGGGCAATAAAAAGGTCCGGTGGCTGCGCTCGCGGATCCGCAACCTGAGTCGACCGACCCAGTAAACAATACCAGCTTTGGTTCTGGATAGCTTCCTCCCATCTGGTTGAACAAATCGTGCCAGACGTCTTCGGTATCTTTCAGCACCACGGATACAAACTCTGCATACTCCTGTTCCTGTGCCGAGGGGGTATACTCTTCTTGACCCTGCGCAGAATTGGTGTCGAGTTGAAGATCCGAGGGCGAAATGTTTCCATCGCCGAGGAATACGTACAGGAGCAGGACAATCAATCCGCCCACGCCACCCAAGGCAATTTTACCACCGCCGCCGCCACCACGTCTATCTTCGACATTGCCGCTGCCTTCTCTGCCGGACCATTTCATAGGTTTAGATTAAAAATAGGTTGACGAAAAGTTCGCGGTTTTTGGGGGATGGTGCAAGGGAGGGGGGGACGATAGACGAGGGGACGATAGACGATAGGACGAGGGGGTGATAGGACGAGGGGGGCGAGGGCGGGTTAGAGGTGGCGGATGACTTTTGCGGGTATACCTGCGACGACGCTGTTGGGGGGCACGTCGCGTGTCACTACGGCGCCGCTGGCCACGACGCTCCCTCGGCCAATCCTTACACCTTTGAGAATCGTTGCCCGAGTCGCAATCCAAACGTCGTCTTCGATGATGATTGGTTTTGACTTTCCCGTTGCGAAATGATCACGGATGTCGTGGAAGTCGCTATCGATGATGATGGAATACGGAGCGATTCTCACGTTGCAACCAATTTGGATAAGTTCCGACGCATCGATGTGTGCCCCGTTAATCCGAGAGTTCTTACCGACGACCAACTTCCCATGCTCCCCGGTAAACAATTTCGCTTGAACGACATTTGACCACACTCGAACTTCGTCATCGAAAATCATTTCGCCGTGGTTGCTGACCATCGGCCTACCGTTAACAGACACGAGTGACCCTTTTCGACAGCCTCGCAAGTAATAGTTTGACAATGCGACTCGCACGCCGCCTTGAAACACCCTACCCACAAGGGCAAAAGCAGATATCTTTGGATTCGCCTGCCTGAAAGACTGAATCCTCACCAGCAAAGAACCCATCCACAGGCTCTTCATCGACAACAAAGCCCAGATACTCGTCCACTTCATAACTTCCGAATTGACCCCGGCTAGGTAAAAGACCTAGGTTATGTAAATTCGAATCCCGAGACAATACTATATTCTCGAGATTGCCATTCGATTAAAAATGAGTTAGATGACGATGAGAATTCGATTTTTCATGATGGTTTGGGCTGTGTTGGCTTTCTCGCTTGGCCACGCCCAAACAGGAGCGGTTTCATTTGTTGTAGCACTTGATCGCCCCGAACAGGTCTTTGATGTGACCATGTCGCTGGAAGGATCTGGTAGCGACAGCACGGTATTGAAAATGCCCGCATGGACACCAGGTTACTATAAGTTGCTCAACTTCGCTGACCAGGTATCCAACTTTCAAGTCAAGGTTGGCAACAAAACAATTAACACGCGACGCCACGGAAAAAATGGTTGGGCGTTTGCCCTCGCGAAGGGAGCACGTGCAACCGCTACCTACCGCGTAAAAGCGACGACGAGTTTTGTCGCCAATCCTTATCTCGATACCGATCGCGGCTACCTTGAGCCAACCGGAGTACTGATGTATGTGGATGGACACATCGAATGGCCTGCGCGCGTTGAAGTAAAATTGCCAGAAGGCTGGAAAGCGGCCACCGGATTGACACCCGCAAAGGGCGTTCAAAACATATTCACCGCCGACAACTTCGACACATTGTACGACAGCCCATTTCTTCTTGGGCCGCTGGAAACTTTTCCCGAGTTCCAGGTCCGCGGAATTCCACATCGATTTATCGCATGGCAATCGGGTATCACCGATCAACAACAACTTATGAACGACCTGCAAAAGATTGTGGCTGCCAGTGTCAATGTGATTGGAGATATCCCCTATCCGCAATACACCTTCTTAGCAATCGATCATGGACGGGGCGGGATCGAGCACTTGAACTCAACCACGTTTGGCATTTGGGACGGTGCCATGAGCGAAAAAAATCGGAAGCGCTTCTATACTTTTCTAGCTCACGAGTACTTCCATCACTATAACGTAAAACGAATTCGTCCGGTCGAGTTGGGACCGTTCGATTATGACAATGGTAGCCGAACCAATATGTTGTGGGTATCGGAGGGGATCACAGTGTACTATGACGAGTTGGTGACCCGACGTGCTGGACTCCTCACAGATGAGGAACTCTTGGAATCTCTACACGATCGCCTGCTAGGTTTTGAAGGCAAGCCCGGTAACTTGTTTCAATCGGCCACACAAGCGAGCTATAACACGTGGGAGGACGGACCCTTTGGGCGCAACGATGGAAAAACTGTTTCGGTCTATGACAAGGGTGCCATTCTTGGTTTGATGTTGGACTTTACCATTCGGCATTCGACTTCAAATCAAAGGTCGTTGGATGACGTGATGCGAATTCTATACCGCGAGTTTTATCAAGGCAAAAAACGTGGGTTCTCAGAGGCGGAATTCCAACAAGTTTGCGAGCGCGTCGCTGGCACGAAACTGACTGAACTCTTCGAGTATGCGTGCACGGTAAAACCGATTGACTACCGAAAGTATTTTGAGTTCGGTGGCTTGACATTAAGCGCAGCGCCCGACTATAGGATTTCGACGATAAGCAATCCCACGCCGTTGCAGGCACAGATCTTGAAGAGTTGGCTGGGTAAGTGACGCACATTTGTTGCGCCGGCGATTAAAAGATTGGAGGGTAAATTTTTATCTTCGCCAACCCACCCTTACCCAACCGTGAGAACGATTCTCATTCTTTTGCTTGTTGCGATGAACGCAGTGAGCAATGCCCAAGTTTTGCCCGTCATTGATAGCTTGCGGCGCCAAGCGTTGCAAACAACCGACCCGAGGGCGCGCTACGATATTTACAGTGATCTTGTGGATCAATGGGCAGAAGCGAATTTCGATTCGGCGATGCTATATGCTCGTAAGGCGAGCCTTATTGCATACCAATTGAACGATCCGAAATTGATTGGGGACGCGCTGCTTACTTTGGGAATCCCCCACGACTACCATTCTCATTTCGATTCTGCACGCCACTATTACTCATTAGCCCTTCGGCAGGCAAAAACGTTTCATGACTCCACTGGTACGGCAAATGCGACCTTCAATTTGGCCGTGCTTAGTTATTTCGAAGGGGACTACCTAAACTCTATCGACCGATATAAGGAAGCAGAAGCGATTTATACCGCTCTGCACGACGAACGGCATTTAAGTCGACTGTATAATAACATCGGGGTGATCTATCGAAAGACTGAGCAATTTGAGCCTGCGATCGAAGCATATCGCCAATCTCTAGCGATAAAAGAAAAGCTGAAAGATGTGAAGGGTACTCTGAATACACTCACCAATCTCAGCTCATTGTACATCAATTCAAAGAACTATGAAGCGGGGGAGGTAAACTCTCGACGAGCGATCGCGCTGGCTCAGGAAATGGACGATCGCCTTGCGTACGCGAGCGAACTGATCAATCTAGGTGTCATCTGCCAGCATTTGAACAAGAAGAAAGAAGGTATCGGCTATCTGCTGACGGCAGATCGAGAACTGGGCAAGAGCGACCGACCTCGCATTCAAGCTGATTGCTGGATCAACTTGGCTGACTTCTACATGACGGAGAAAGACTATCCATCGGCCGACCGATACATTCGGAAAATAGGGTCAATCTTGGATCGAATCAATGGAGAGGCCGTAGTAGGCTATTATCGTCTTCAAACGGGTTACTTTCAGGCAATAGGCAATTATCAAAAAGCGGTTGCGGCTTACCAACAGCTGGCAGATGCGAAAGAGAACTACATGAATGAGCGTGTCAAGGAAAAGACAAAGGAACTAGAGATTCGATTTGAGTCTGAAAAGAAGGCGCGGCTTATCACTGAACTTCAGTTGGAGCAACAGCAGGCGTCGTTTCAACTTGCGCAAAGTGCCAATCAGCGTAATCTCGTTGCTGCATTGGCGAGCGGCTTATTGGTGATTGTCATTTTGATCTACTTCGGTTACCGCAGTAAGCAGAAATCGAACGCGTTGCTCACGGAGAAGAACACGTTGATTTCTTCGGCCTTATCGGAACGAGAAGTATTGTTGCGGGAGATTCACCATCGGGTGAAGAACAATTTGCAGATCATCTCGAGCCTTCTCAACCTTCAATCGAAATCGATTGATGATACGGCAGCGCAATCGGCCGTTGCCGAAAGTAGGAACCGCGTGAAGTCAATGGCTTTGATTCACGAGCAATTGTACCAAGAAGATATTTTAGCCGGCGTGCACATGCCACATTACGTGGAAGAGCTCGCTCAAACACTTGCTCGTTCTTACGGTGTGAATACGGACCAGGTCATGATCGACATCAAGGTTGAGGATATGACACTAGACGTAGACACCGCCATTCCGATTGCGCTGATCCTGAACGAACTTGTTTCAAATGCATTTAAATACGCATACCGCGGGAGAGATTCGGGCCAACTTTCGATCGAATTGAAGAAGGGTGACGGAGTCTTAGTTCTCTTGGTGGTAGACGATGGCGTTGGGCTCACCGACTTGGAGGCGAAGCAATCGTTTGGGTTGAACTTGGTCAACACCTTAGCTAGAAGACTTCGAGCGGACGTTCACATGTCTGGCCCTGGAACGCGTGTTGAACTACGCATTACCGAGTTCAACTATGCGCGTCCCTCCATGGTAAAATGATTATCTTTCGAGTTAGCTACTGCCTTTGCCCATGGGTACAAATTCGATCATGATCGTGGAAGATGAGCCGGTCATCGCCGACGACATCGCGAGCACGCTGGTAGGCAAAGGATACTCCATTTCAGCGATCGTTGACAATGCGGATGAGGCAATGAGCGCGTTGTCGAAGGTCACCCCATCACTTTTGCTGTTAGACGTAAAGATTCGTGGGGCTAAGGACGGCATCACCCTCGCGCACGAAGTACGTACCCGGTTTCAAGTGCCTTTCATTTTTATCACGTCGTTTTACGATTCTAAGACCCTTGATCGCGCCAAGTTGGCGGAACCGCAAGGGTACATCGTAAAGCCGTTTGACGACAACGACCTGATCATCAATGTCGAACTGGCGTTGTACAAAACGCGCAACCGGCCCGCGTTCATGACCGATAAGTTTTTTGTCAAAGACAATAACGAGATGATTGCCGTCCACGTGGATGATATTCTTTACGTAGAGGCTTTCGACAACTATTCTAAAGTGAGCACCAACGGCGGCGTTTATATTGTTAGTCATACCCTAAAAAGCGTAGAGGAAAAATTGGCGCCTAAGGGGTTCGTGCGGGTACATCGGTCCTACCTCGTCAATTTTCAGAAGATCACTTCCATTTCGGAGGGCCAACTGTTTTTAGGGATGACAAAAATCCCGTTGGGTTACTCCTATCGCGAGGACCTTCTCAGGTTGGTATCCCTCCTTTGACGGTACTCCCTCAGCCTAGCCGTGATTCACTAAAAATCCGATTGGGTTCACTAAATGGGTCTTGAAATGACCTTTTGAGCAGCGCAGTTTTAGCTAGTCTTAAAACTGGTGCGCCATGTCTTTTTCATCTTTTTCGTCGCGTTTTTGGGTCCTTTTCGTTGCTAGCTGTTCGTTGGCTGGTACCGTGCGAGCCCAGAGTTACACCGTGTCGACGATCGATCCGACCTCTTCGTTTCAGGGTAGCTATTTTTTCGACAGCAACTTCGGTTTTGCCGTCGGCTTCAATGGCACTGGCGTCATCAGAAAGACAACCGACGGTGGGCAAACTTGGTCTACACTCGTAAGTGGCACCTCGAACAGCCTCTATGAAATTTTCTTTTTAGATGCAAACCGAGGTTGGGTAGTTGGTGAAGGTGGAACGATTCGAAAGACAACAAACGGAGGTGACTCTTGGTCGGCCACCACGTCGCCAACGGGGTCGGGGACGATTCGATTTTACGACGTTCATTTTCCTGACATCAGCAATCCCAACACGGGATATGTCGTGGGCACAAACGGTTTCATCGCAAAGACCACCGACGGTGCGACATGGACACAAAAGATCAGCGGGGTGACCGACTGGATCATGGGCTTACACTTTACAAGCCCCACGACAGGGTGCGCCTCGACGAACAATGGCAAAATACTTCGAACAACCGACAGCGGTGAAACCTGGACTTTGATCAACACAGGCACCGGCGAATCCCTACATGATATCACCTTTGTCGACGCCAATACCGGTTATGCCGTTGGCAACGCCGGTGTGATTGCCAAGACAAGCAACGGCGGTGTGAGTTGGACATTACAAACAAGCAATACCGCCAACCTCCTTACGCGCGTGTCGTTCAGCGACGCCAACAATGGATTTGCCATTGGTGGCAATGGTACGGTGGTAAAAACCACCAACGGTGGCACCACTTGGACCGTACAAACGACGGGCACGACGGTATCCTTCGAAGCGATGTCGATGCCTACTGCTAATACCGGCTACTTTATTGGCACCAACCAATTGGTCAAGTTCCAGGCGGTGGCGGAGCCAGCAGCCCAACCTTCTACCATCTCCTTCCTCGATGTTTTTGGAACTTCGATGTCAGTTTCGTTCGCTGCCGCCGCTGGACCCCCGGCGGGATATCTCGCCATACGAAAAACCGGGGCTTCGGCTGCCGTATCGGATCCGCTAGATGGTGTCGCTTACACTGAAGGTCAAACGCTGGGTGACGGAGTCGTCGCCTATAGCGGTTCTGGCAATGCCTTCTCACAGGAGTCACTCACGGCTAGCACACAATACACATACAAGATCTATTCCTACAACGGGGCGGGAACGGCAATCAATTATCGAACAGCGACACCGCTCGTGGGAAGTCAAAGCACGTTTGCGTCGGGGCAGGCTTGGACCCAAGTGGACGATCCCAACCTTACCGCATATGATGTGCATTTCGGAAGCGCGACCGTGGGCGCATCGGTGGGTGCCTATACTTTGCGAACGACGCTAAACGGCGGAACTACTTGGACTGAGCGGTTCGCGGGCAACGGAGATATCTACAGCGGCGTCCACTTTCCTACGGCCAGTGTTGGATACATTGTCGGTGATCGGGGTGCGCAACCAACTATTCGCAAGTCGACCGATAGCGGCGTGACATGGACTGACTTGACACCACTCGGTACCAATTCGTTCGCGGACGTTTGCTTTACGGATGCCAACACCGGGTACGTCGTGGGGAGCGCAGGCACGATTCAAAAGACAACAAATGGTGGCACTACTTGGACGGCCCAAACCAGTGGAACAACCAGCAATCTCAGATCCATCATGTTTGTCAATGCCACCACTGGCTATGTGGTTGGCGGCGGCGGTGTCATTCTGAAAACGACAAATGGTGGCACTACTTGGACAACATTGACTTCCGGTGTTGGCGTCGAGCTTGTAGGTGTTCATTTCGTGAGCGCGACAACTGGTTATGTGGTCGGTAACGCCGGAACAATCCTGAAGACCACGAACGGATCTAGTTGGGTCGCCATCACCAATCCAGCCTCGGACGTTCTCAATGGCGTGTACTTCACCGATGCCAACAACGGTTACGTGGTCGGAAACTTTGGCGTTATCCTTAAGACAACAAATGGTGGTGCCTCGTGGCTTAGTATGTCGACCAACACGGCAAGCGATAACAACCTACTTGCTATTTATTCGATGAGTGCGGATAAATCTGTCGCTGTCGGACAGCGAACCTTCATTTACCAATCCGTTCCCGAGCCTTCTTCGCAACCCACGGCGTTAGCCTTCAGTTCTGTGACTTCGACTAGTTTTACTGTTTCATTTGGCGCAGCGGCAGGTACCCCAACGGGCTACATTGTCTTGCGCAAAGCTGGTTCTGCGTCCGCAGCGTCGCCGGCGGATGGAACCACTTATACGGCAGGTGCTACAGTCGGTGATGCTACAGTTGCCTATGTGGGCTCGGCTCTTTCATTCAATGAGACAGCGCTAACGCCAGCCACGCAGTATTTCTACCAGGTATTCACGTATAACTCGTCGGCGAATCCATCGTCTATAAATTATCTAGTCAATTTCCCGTTGAGCGGAAGTCAGACTACGATCGCCGCCACACCAAGCGCGCAGCCCACCAACCTCCAATTCACCGCACCCACGACGACGGGTTTTACGGTTGGCTTTACCGCTGCGACGGGCACACCGACGGGATACTTGGTTTTGCGGCAGCAAGGCTCGGCCCCGTCGGTTGATCCGGTCAATGGAACCACCTATGCAGTCAATGGAGCAATTGGCTCGGCTACGGTTGTGTCCATCAACGCATCTGTCTCCATTCCCCAATCGGCACTTGCTGCTGGAACCACGTACTTTTTCAAAGTATACGCATTCAATGGAACAGGGGCCGCCATCAACTATTTAAAGACGGCCCCGCTGGCCGGTTCTTATGCCACGCTTCCCAACGCGCCCACGTCATCGCCTGCAAGTACGATTACACAAACCAGTTTCATCGCAAACTGGGCTGTGGTTACCGGTGCTACGGGATACCGATTGGATGTCACCTCGGGCGACTTCACCGTGAATGAGGTCGGGTACGATAATCGCGATGTGAGCACCGCGACAAGTTTCAATGTGACGGGCCTCGCGGCTGGAACTACTTATAGGTTTCGGGTGCGCGCTTATAATACGAGTGGGGTTTCAGTGAACTCTGCTGCGATCACCCAAGTTACCATTCCCGCCACAGTGGTCGCGAACGTCGCTTCCAGTGTCGGTCAAACAACTTTCACAGCAAGTTGGTCGAGTGCCTTGGGTGCTACAAGCTACTTGTTAGATGTTTCGACCGACAACTTTGTCACGTTCATCACGGGATACAACGGCAAAACAATTAGCGGAACGACGGAAGCAATCATCGGCTTGACACCAGGCATGACCTTTCAATATAGGGTTCGGTCGACCAATGCGGGCGGTACATCTCCAAACTCGAACGCGATCTCGCAATTGTTGATTCCCGCAACACCCATTGCGGTAGATGCTGCAAACATCCGGTCGACAGACTTCATAGCAAAGTGGCAAGATGTTGATTCGGAAACGGGATATGAGTTGGACGTATCGGCCGACGACTTCGTCACTTTTATCATTGGTTATCAAGCCAAGGCCCTTGCGGCTGGTGTTGTGCAGGCAGACGTGACAGGATTGCAAGGAAACACGGCGTACAAGTATCGCGTTCGTGCGAAGAACGCAACTGGAACGACTCCTTCGTCGAACGTTATTCAAGTAACAACCCAGCAATCAACGGGATCGAATGGCTTGGTGCTCACCCCTACTTTCCCGACGACGTTTAAAGCAGGCGTCTCGGCAACAGCCTCCGTGAGTGTTTCTGGGGGCAGTGGAACGCCGACAGTAAAGTTAATGTCGCGTGGGTTGCTCGCAGCGTCCTTTCAACCGACCGACGCGACGTCGAAGGGCAATGGTCAGTTCGAGGTAGCGATCACATCAACGATGGTAGACGCGCTCGGAGCTGAACTATACTTCACTGCCACCGACGCATCTTCGACAGTAAATTCTACTCGTGGAAATATTTACGTGTTGAATGATGCGTCTCTAAGTATTCCGTTTGGATCGGGTATGGATGGAAGCTCCGGTACCTACCAGATGTTTTCCGTTCCGTATGTACTAAACGACAAAGGAATTGCCACTGTCTTCGATGAACTCGGCGCTTATGACAAAACGAAGTGGAAATTTTTCCGGTATCAAGGTGGCAGACTCGTCGAAAATGAAAATGGTCTGAACAATATTGAAGTTGGTAAAGGTTACTGGTTCAACACGGTATTGTCGGATGAGATTAAGGTGGGCGAAGGCAGCGTCGCTGTACAAGGCACATCGGGTCAGGCCTTTAGCATGAGCTATGAGAAGGGGTGGAACCAAATTGGAAACCCGTATCCATTTGCTATCGATTGGCAAGCGATTAAAGACGCCAACCCAGATGCGGGGCTGAATTCATTATGGCAGTTCCAAGGTGGCTCCTATGTTAAGGCAACGGCGCTTTCGCCATGGAAGGGAGCGTTTGTGTTTAGTGACAATGGCGGAACGATCACGTTCCCGTTCTCAGCCAAATCGTCGGGGCGTACAGTTGATCCACTGACGATAGATGGCAATTGGAAACTTGACCTTTCCTTGACCGTCGGCAGCTTGTCCGCGAGTGGGGGTATTGGCATGCATCGAAATGCGAGCACGTCCAAAGACAAGTATGATGATTTGTGTCCGCCGCGGTGGATCGACTTTGTGGAACTAACCACGAGTCATTCAGACTTCGGAAGTAGCGACTTCTCGTTCGACATCGTGCCGTTAACCAAAACGCATAAGTGGTCTTTCGTGGCGACCAGCAATCAAACGGGTCCCGCGAGCATCGAGTGGGACCTGGCGAAAATCCCAGACGGAAATGCGTCGTACATCCTAGTCGACAAAACTTTGGCTACCTGGGTGGACATGAAACTCAGTTCGAGCTATTCCTTCGACTTGCGTGGAACGCACAGCCTAGAGATTGTGTATGACAGTGACGGTGACTTCCATTTTGAGCATGCCATGATGGGGCAAGCATGGCCGAATCCATTTTCGGAAAGTCTGTCGATTCCCGTCGCTGTATCCGAGGAAAATCTAAACACACAGCTGATGATCTATGACCTGATGGGTCGACCGGTGCATCAATCCGATCACCAGTTTCCCGCCGCGGGAGTGTATCACCTTGAATGGAATGGCCGCGACAATCAAGGTCAAGTGGTAGCGCCGGGATTGCTTTTCTATCAAGTGACAGGCTCTGTTTCGAAGCGCGTCGTAAAAATTAAGTAGCTATGAAATTTTCTTGTAGTATCGTCTTCATCCTCGCGTTTGCAAGCGTACAAGCGCAGGAATTTTCAATTAAGCAGGCGGAACTTGCTGGTTCTACCTTGAACCTCCACTACGACCTTCTCGACACCACCAAAGCTCGGACGTACTCGGTATACGTATACTCTTCGCGCGACAATTTTGCGACGCCGTTGACGAAGCTCTCAGGTGATATGGGCTTGGAAGTCAAACCAGGCGGGAATAGAAAAATTTCAATTTCGTTGGCGGACGAATTTGGTGCTGCCTTCGCAGGTGATGTCGAGTTTGAAATCCGTGGTCATGTGTACATTCCCTTTATTCGATTCAACTCGGCAAGCATCTCGGGTGAACATCGCCGGGGAGTGCCTTTTTTGGTAAAGTGGACGGGTGGTACGAGGCAAAACATTCTCAACTTCCAATTATACAAAGGCAAGAAACTGGTTCACACGTTCTCGAACGTCGCGAATGCCTCGGAATATAAAATGGTGATACCCACGTCGACCAAACCGGGGAGTGACTATTACTTCCGTGTCTCTGATACAAAGAATGCCGATCAGGTTGTGATCTCCCCCACGTTCAAAATAAAACCCAAAATTGGATTGGCTTGGAAGATACTACCCATTGTTGCCGTGGGCGCCGCCATTCCGTTCTTGCTCCCGGATTCGGTCGACGAATTGAGTAATCCTCCATCTGAACCATCTTCAAAAAACTAAGGTCATGAAAGCCATTGTCTTCACCATTCTACTGTCGTTCGCGGGACAGCTACTTTTCGGTCAGCAGCTATCGGAAAAGACCAACGCGATACACATTGATCTCGCGAATCCGATCAATGCTGTTATGCCATCGGTGGTTTGGAACACGCCGCGAATCGAGCGGAGCAACAGCGTAGAGGAATCTGTCACGATCGATGTAGAAATACGATCGATCACACCTTTGAAAGAAGTTCGATTCGAACTTACGTCTGGTGGCTCAAGCCGCGGAAAAGCAATTCCGGTTGTCAATCCAAATCTCGTCAACGTGAAGCAGGTGGTGCATTTGACACCCGGTGAGAACAACCTCACCATCGTAGCCATCAACGAAAAAAATGGTCAAGTAAAGAGCAGTCGTTCCATCTTGGTAGGAAAAGATGCGCTTGCCGATGCCGTGGATGCCAATCGTAAAGACTACGCATTGATCTTTGCAACTGACAACTATGAAAACTGGACGGATCTGGTGAATCCCATCAACGACGCGCGGATGATTGAAAAATTACTAAAAGAAAAATATGGGTTCGAAACCGAGTTCATCACCAATGCAAGTCAAGAAGAAATGATGAACAAAATCTACGACTACAACACGCGCAAGTTCAATCCACAAGATCAGCTTTTCATATTTATCGCTGGCCACGGTTACTTCGACGAAACTTTGGGTGAAGGATACGTGGTGGCGGCGAACTCGCTCCTCAACGATAGAGGTAGAACGAGCTATATATCTCATGTGCTGCTTCGTGAACGGATCAACAACATTAAGTGCGAGCACATCTTCTTGGCCATGGATGTTTGTTTCGGAGGCACCTTCGATCCAGTGTTGGCCCGATCGCGTGGCCTAGACGCTGAAGAAGCTACGGACAAGGCCTACATGGTGAAAAAGCTTACAAAACGGACGCGCAAGTATCTCACCAGTGGTAGCAAAGAGTATGTCTCGGATGGCGTCGCTGGTAAGAATTCGCCTTTTGCGGCGCGGTTTATCCAAGCGCTGCGGGAAACAGGTGGTGGGACTGGGCGCATCCTTAGCTTGTTGGAACTTTACCCCTACTTTCTGCGCCTTCCTTCCGAACCGAGGTTTGGCAGTTTCGGTACGGATGACCCGGCAAGCGATTTTGTATTTGTAGCGAAGCAGTGAGTAGGGACCTCCGCTCCCTGTTGTTTTTAAAGTCAGAGCGCCGGTCAATTTCGTATGCTGGGCCTAGTGGCAATCCTTTGCTATCTTTAGTACATACTAAACGAAAGGCCTATGAATCGTCGTTCTTTTTTGGCACTCACCTCTGCTGGGGTGCTGTCCTCCTCGCAGCTGTTAGCCTTCAAACCCGTTGTCGACAAAATTGGCATCCAGTTTTTCTCCCTTCCCAAGATGTTGGAAAAGGACTTGAAGGGAACTCTGGCGATGCTCGCCAAGATGGGTTATCGAGAAGTCGAGTTGTATGGGCCATATGAATTCAGCGCGGAGTCCGCGAAGAGCGGCTGGGCGGCAGTCACACCGTCGCTTGGATTTAGTGCAAGTGGATTTTACGGACATAGCGCCTCCGACATGAAGTCGCTTCTGTCGGCCAACGGATTAAGTGCCCCCTCTATGCACACCGACCTAGAAACGTTGCGTCATCACATGCCGAAACTGGCGGAAGCGGCAAATACAATCGGCGCTCAATATGTGGTGTTGCCCGCCATTCCCGGCCCTGAAAGAAAAACGCTTGACGATTATTCGCGCCTTGCCGACGACTTTAACAAGATCGGAGCGGAGGCAAAAAAATACGGCGTCAAGTATGCTTATCATAACCACGGATACGGTATCAAAGAAGTAAATGGCGTAATGCCGCTTTCAAAAATACTGGATGGCACCGACCCCAAGTTGGTGTTCTTCGAACTCGATTTGTATTGGACCACAGCGGGCGGCGCCGATCCGATCGCGTTGCTGGAGAAATACAAGGGACGTTACCACCTGATGCATGTCAAAGACATGTCGAAGAAAGTAACATTCTCCGGCGACGGTGGCGACTCCAATCAATGGATTGAGTTGTTCCCCTTCATGACCACCGCCGGCAGCGGCGTACTCGACCTAAAGAACATTTTGGCGAAAGCCAAGGCTTCGGGAATGAAGCACTTTATTGTCGAACAGGATATGGTTGCTAGTCCAGAGGTCGCGTTGAAGAAGAGTTGCGATTTCTTGAAGACTGTGTAGCACGTCCAATCGATAAACTCACTGACGATGGTGAATGAAGTATCTTTGACCATGCGTCTTGCCCTTGTACTCTTTTTTATCTCGCCGCTGGTCGCGCTGTCGCAAGTGCCCGGCGTCGTTCATGATAAGGTGTCGTGTTCTAAAGATACCGATCACACCTACGCGCTTTACGTACCCAAGAAGGGTAACGCCGCCGAACGCGGGATCATCTTGTTGTTTGATCCTGGCGCTCGTGGGCGACTCCCGGTAGAGAAGTACATCGCGATCGCAGAAGAGTACAACTTCATTCTTGCCTGTTCAAACCAATCGCGCAACGGTCCGTTCCAAGAGTCTCTCCACGCCGGCAACGTCTTACTGGAAGATGTGCGCAAAAGATTCAACCTCCAGACAAACGTAGTCTTCACCTCCGGGTTCTCGGGTGGGGCCCGTGCTGCCGTTCAAATGGCTATTGAACAACAAACCGTTCAGGGCGTCATTGCTTGCGGCGCTGCATTTCCTGCTCCAAACGCCATCACTCTCAGACGACCAGTCCCATTCGTGGAAGTGATCGGCCGGTTGGATATGAATTACCAAGAAGCGTTGAGGGCCAACAAGTATCTTTTGTCTGAATCATTGCCGGGACACTTGATCCTTTTTGACGGTGGTCATGATTGGCCGCCGGCGCAAGAATTTGGATCGGCCTTGCGTTGGCAACTCCTGCGGATGAAGCGACTGTCGCCGGAACAAATACAGTTGGATCAAAAAGATCGATTAACCGCAGTTGATCACAATGTCGACGTCGGTCGATTCTTCGAAGCGCTCCTCATGTTCTCTGAACTTAAGACCGACTATCCTAACTTGAAGACTTCGACAAAATTGGAGAGTGAATCACTGGCGAAAAAGATCAAGGCTGGGTTGAAAGACTTTGAAAGAGCGTCGGATCTCGAAAGTCGGATGCAAGAACAGATATCGTATGCGTTCCGGGCTCACATTGCGAACGCAGCACCCGACTCCGCTTACCACGAAGACTTTTGGAAGAAGACTTTGGCTGAGTGCAAGAAACTCCAGTCATCCGACCATGTTGAACGATCCAACTTGGGCGCCCGCCTCATCGATTTCGGATGGCGGATGTGCGCGGAGCAGTCGTTTGTTTTCATGAACTACGAACAATACCGGCAATCGGCAATGTCGGCACGAATATGGACCGTATTACAGCCCGATAATCCCAACGCACCACTCCAAGCAGCGAAAGCCTTCGCACATCAAAAAAGGAAGAAAGATGCAGTCGCGTACCTGAAACTTGCTGTCGCGCGCGGCGCTTCCGACGAACAGTTGAAAGACCCTATCCTAGGAGAGTACGTGGCGTTGGCGAAAACGGTGGATCGTTGATGGATGATAGTGGTTGGATGATGGTGGATGGTTGATGGATGATAGTAGATGATAGTGGATGATAGTTGGTAGACCTTCTTCGATCGAGACTTCCACCAATTGGTTGTTGGATATTGGGGATTGGTGGTTCGTTGATAGTTGGTAGTTGTCGGTCTTCCTTCGAAATGGCCGCGTATGTACGCGGGGTCCCGGAGACCGGAGACCCCGCTGCGAAGGTTGGTGATAGGAGTTGGTGGATCGTGGATGGATGATGGTGGATGGTTGGTAGATGATGGTGGATGGTGGCTGGAATTAGCAACCACCGCCGGTGCTCAGCACTACTTTTCCTTTCACCTTGGTAACATATGTTTCGTCGTAGCAACCGGTCTCGTCGATGACTTTAACGGAACTTGGACGTCCTTCGGCGCCCATCTCGACTTCGGCCGTGATACCTTCTTCCACCGTTCGCTTTTCTGCGTCTAACGGATAGTTCCTAAACGCGTCCGAAAACGCCTTCAGGTAAGAAAACGAACGCGCTAGTAGGAAGGCGTCTTGCATGGTCACCCACTCGGGAAATGAGACATCGGTTCCCGATCCTTCATAGTAGCCATGGTCTTCGATCGAGATCCCACCCTCAAACGAATAGATGTCGTTGTATTGCGACGCGATGTAGATATCGGTGGAGTCGCTCGAGCGCTGCTGATCCACGGGCGCGACGATATGAAATCTTTTTCTGAAGTAGTCAACAAGTGACTCCGTTTCTTTGGCGGGTGGGAAATTGGAGAGATACCCCGAAAAGATAAAACGATCGCCGTCGGGTGTGGACACGGTAATGAATCGACCTTTCAATCCATCAATAACTATTGCGTCCGATTCGGTGCTGTTGACGAAAGGCTCCTTCAATACAACCTTGGCACCATAGCTCAACACACTTACCGCTTGGGTTGTATCATTGGTTGCTTCCAGTGAGCGATACAGTTGCAATCCGGCGCGGCGGTGCACGTACGCGACTTCGCGTTTCAGCTGTGGCGCACTAAAGGCAGACCGGATGTCTTCGACTGGGCGGCGTGCCATCTCTATCTCCTGCGCTTGATAGTCGACCGCGTCGTCCGATATCACCGTGTCGGCCACCACGGCGTCGCTATTCTCAGTCGCTGGCCGACTACATGAAAGACCCAAAAAGAGACATGCTAAGAAAAACAGGATACGCATGAAAGGGATTAAGAATTAAGAATTAAGAATTGAGAATTATCAAGCTTCGCAGCGGGGTCTCCGCGTATTTTTGACGCGGCCATTTCGAAGAAAGACCAACAACTATCATCTATCATCCATCAACCACGAACCATCAACCAATTCCCACCAACCTTCGCAGCGGGGTCTCCGGTCGCCGGGACCCCGCGTATTTTTGACGCGGCAATTTCGAAGAAAGACCAACAACTATCATCCATCAACCATCAACCACCAACCACGAACCATCAACCACCAACCAACTCTCAATACCTATCCGTCCTAAACTTTACCGTCGTCTCCGACACATTTCCCAGCAGGTCCGTCGCCTTGATCTTCACCGTGTAGTCGGAGTTCTTCACGAATCCTTTGATCGGAGCAATGTAGATTTGTTCTTTGCCGCCGTTGATGGTATACCGGATTTCGCCAGCACCGACTTCCTTGTCGGTAGCGGACAAAAACAAACTTGTGTACGAGGGATACTTTCCGTCTTTGCTAGGCGCCACCGCAAATTGGCTGTTGATTTCAGGTCCTTCAACATCGACATAGAACAAAGCACTTTTTGCGTTCTTGTTGTTCACGTTGTCGTAACCGAAATAGCCGAGCGTATGCAAACCAGTCAAAGTAATGTCGATCGGTTTCGATGGATAGTTGGTCTCTTCCACCACGTTATCAAAACTATAGGCAAGCTTTTTCAAACCTGACTCAGGGTCAGAGCCAGTAAGGACAATCTTCGTCTTTGGGCTTACCAAAACTGTGTCGGCCTTCACAAACTGAGGACCTACGAATGAATGTCCGAGTGTGGGGCCCGTTAAGTCGACATAAATCACGCCCACGCTATGTTCGAAGTCGTCCTTAATCGTGTTGTTGGTATTGTCGATCGCATAATAGCGAACACTATGGATGCCGGAGCGATTCGGCAAATAGAAGGGTTCCTCATACTTTCCGAAAGGGTCGTCGTTGATGGAGAACATCATGTCTTTGATACCAGACTTGTTGTCGACAGCCGTCAACTTCAATTTCGTTCTGCCCGAGAAGTACACGCGGTCGCCCACGATGAATTTGTCGCCCAGCACATCCGCCGACATGATCGGCGCTTTCTTGTCTAGGTAGAAGTTCACCGTATTTTCGGTCTCTTTGTTACCGACGTTGTCGACCGAATAATAGGTCAAGGTGTGGTCACCATCGGGAAGCATGACAAAAGCAATGTTGCCGCCGAAGTACGGGCGAAAGATTTCTTTGTCGAACTTATAGTATGTACGCGCCACGCCAGAAAGAGTGTCGCCGACGGTGAGGTAAATCGTAGAATTGGTTGAAATGACATTCTCGGAAGAAATGCCCACAATGTTGTGGAAACTTTGCGGCGCTGTTTTGTCTACCGTGAAAGACTTAGTCTTGACCGCCTCGACGTTTCCCGTCTTGTCGACAGCATAGAATCGATAGTCGTACTTTCCTTCATTCGAAAAATCAGGGCGTGTATATAGGTTGTATGCTGCACCGTTGATGGAGTGGTACACACCTTCCAGCCCCGACATCTCATCGGTCGACTTGAGGCCTACGGCCAAACCGGGACCGTAAAACTGACGATCACCCTTTGTGAAAGGAGTAGCGCCGGAAAAGCTGATGGCGGTAACGGGCGCAATGCCATCTGCATAGATTTGAAATACGTCGCTCTCGTTGGTGATGATGTTCAAATGCTTGAATGCGTGCACACCATGCCCCTCAATTTTCATTTCCTGGCCGGACTCAGACTTGATATGTACGGGTTTACCATCGGGGCTATCAGCCACAAAAAGGTATACGGGCAAAGTCGCTTGCTGCACATAGTGACCAGCACTATCGACAAACGCCTTCTTCTTATACGCAGGCTGCTCGGGCGCCTGCGCAAACGAGAGTAGAGGAAACACACAGATTAAAAGCGCAACTAAACTTCTCATAGATTTTGGTAAGGGATTTTGACTATTGTTGAGGGAGACTCACGATGAACTTCGATCCACGTCCTTCTTGGCTTGTCACCTCGATGCTGCCGCCAAGGGCTTCGACTTGTGTTCGAACCAGGTAGAGCCCCAGTCCTTTGCCATCACCTTCGACGGTGAGGCGTTTATAGGGCTCGAAAATTTTCTCGAGATCGTTCGAGTGGATGCCGACACCATTGTCTTCCACTTCTAGCTTGAACGTGTTACCGGTCAGCGACGTAGCAATTCGAACTTTGGGTTGTCGATCCACCGCCGCGTACTTGATCGCGTTCGAGATCAAATTATACAAGATGCTCTCGAAATAGGCTTTGACAGTCTTGAGTTCGCGCGATCTAAATTCGACGGCGAGCTCCAACTTCGACTTATCGATTTCGGTGCGAAGCATGTTTTGAACAGCCTTGACCGTCTCAGGAACTTCCACCACGTCTTGTGGGATGGCTTGGTTGTCGGTGACTTGCAAGATGGTCGACAGGTCTTTCACCACCGAGTCGAGGGCTTGAGTGGCTCCTTGAAGTCGATCGAAGACTTCGATGTTGACAGGGTCAGCCACGTTGCTGCGGTTGATCACATGTCCGAGCCCAAGGATATTAGCTACTGGCCCTCGTAGGTTGTGGGAGATGACGTGCGAGAACTGGTCTAGGTCTCGATTCCGTTTTTCCAGGTTGGTCAGCGTCTTCCGCAGTTCCGACGTACGGTGTTGTACTTGCTCTTCCAGGTTTTCATTCAAGGCACGAATCTCCTCGTTCTGTTCCGAAAGAATGTGGTTGGTTCTCTTTCTGTAGGCGTTGGTTCTGTATAAGAAAATCAAGAACAACGAGAGTAACACCAAGCCAGCGACGACCACGCCGATTAATATCCGCTGTTTGCTGTCACGTGCCTCGCTTTCGCGGATGCTGGCTTCGTCAAGTGCGAGCTTCTGTTCCAAGACGCGCATCGCGAGATCTTGACGCGATTTCCCTTCGACGAGTGCGCGCATTTCGGAATTCATGTCTTTTAGCAACGCTTCGGTCTCCTCCAACTCATTGGTTCGTTCCAACAACTGAAGCTCTTGTTCCTTCTTTTCGAGTTCTGTCTCTAGGAGTCGCAGCTTGGCTACCTCCGTCTCCTTGTTTGCTTGCGCGACTTTATTGCGTTCCACCATCTCGTGGAACGTCCGGTACAAGTTGAAGTAATGGATCGTTCGCTCTTGGTTGCCGGCTTTCTCATAGGTTTCGGCCAGCATGCCATAGCAACTCTTCATTTGGACCGGGTCACTCATTTCGGTGGCAAGCCGCAGTGCTTCTTCGAGACTCTTCGCTGCATCATCATACTTATGAAGGCTATTGAGAACTACCGCTTTATTGATGTACGTGGAGATGATCTCCGTCTTTTCGCCTTCCTTCAAACGGTAGTCCAGCGACATTTGGAAGTAATGCAGCGACTTTTCATACTCCCGCATGTCGGAATAGATCATGCCAAGGTTGCTATTGATTTTCGCAATGCCACTTTCATTCCGGAGCTGTTGGTTCAGTTCAATCGATCGATTGAAGTACGTGATGGCGTCGGTGTAGTTTTTCGCTTCCCACACGCGCATGGCGGCGGAGTTCAAGAATCGTGTCGCTTCTTTGAGATCTCCCGCCAGCCGATTCTTTTCGGCCAGCTCAAGGAACTGAAGCGTGGCAAGGTCTTTCTCTTTTTGATCCCCTGCCGAAAAAGCAGGCTGCGATAAGGTGACAAGCGCTCCGAACATCGCGGCCGCGAGGGTACAGAATAGTTTCATACTGAGGGGTGGCCGAAACTGGCGACTTAGATGAGGCGGTTAAAAATGGTTGACAATTTACATTTCTAGGAAATCTCCCGCAATCGGTTACATCGGTTGTTCAAGTAACATTTTTGATGACCGGCGGCTGGAGTTCGGGGGGTTGTTCCACAAACTTCGCGCGTGACGCGTTACGGCAAGGTGAGTTTTGTCAGGGTTTTTAGTTTTTGTGTTGACGTGCCCCTGTCCGCCAAAAAAGAGGACTTCCCTACCTTCGGAAAGATGAAAATGAGTTGGAAGGTGGAGCTAATCGTGGCTTCAATAGCCATCTACGGCCTCGGGGTGGCTTTCGAATATGGAATCGTGACGGCTTTTGGATACCTGTCACTCCTCTTGATCGTAGGGTTCGCCACGAAACCATCGGACCGCCGTCTCGGCATCGTGTTTTTTGGATTGATATGCTTGCTTGCGGCCGGCATTACCATGAAGGTCTTGCACTTGTTATATGCAAATGCGATCATCATCGGCGCCATCGTCGGGGCCACGGCGGTGTTCATCTATGCATGGGTGACGAAAAAGGCGTAATGACATTGCTGGGGAAGTGCAGCCTGCCACGGTCGGCGCCTTAGCTGCGACGATATTCAATGAGGTCCCATTTGTTGCCATAGAGGTCTTCGAAGACGGCCACTTTCCCGTAAGCCTCTTGCCTTGGTGGGTTTTCAACTTTGACGCCTTTGTCACGAAAGTGCTGGTAGTCCCTGTCGAAGTTGTCGGTCGACAAGAAAAGGAAAACACGACCACCCGACTGGTGCCCGATAAAAGGTGTTTGGCTTTCTCCCACCGCTTTGGCCAAGAGCAAGCTGCAAGCGCCCATCCCGCGTGGCTTCACCAACACCCAGCGCTTCGTGTCGCTGAGGCGTGTGTCTTCCACTAACTCAAAGTTGAGTATTTGGGTGTAAAACTCGATGGCACGGTCGTAGTCGTCGACTAGGATCGCCACGTGAACCAGGTTTGTTTCCATGCGCGAATTCGGTGATTGCAGAGCGTAAAAAAAGTGTTGAACGAATGTCCACAAAAGATGACACGGTGAAAACAAAAATCTTCCACCAAGAACGATTATACTTGCCATAGCGGTTTTTGGAGACCCCACCCCTCTTCCAAATTCTGGACATGGCCGAAGAACTATTTGAAGACGAGTCGAAGTCACTCGAGAAGTACACCCACCTTCTGAACGACAGCGCCAGTTTCGACGCGTCGCAGTACAAGGACGCATTGAAGGAACTTCAAGAACGTTACAGCGACCTACTGACGCAGACCAAGTTTCTCACACGCATGGGCGACCGACTTGAAAACCGGTTGCGGCTGTCGAACCTGCTCTTGGAGGACAAGAACAAGAAGATCGAAAACTTCTTGGCTGAGATCAAAGAACAAAACGAGCGTCTCAATACGCAGAACGCCAAGATCGAAGCGATGAACGCCTCGCTGGAAGAGTTGGTGCAACAGCGAACCAACGCGTGGCAAGAGACCAACCAAGAGTTAAACACCTTCATCTATCGATCCTCCCACGACTTGCGGAGTCCGCTGAGTAGTCTGCTTGGTCTTATGGATATTCTGAAGATCGTGAGCAACCACCCAGAGGTAATTAACATCGCCAAGTTGGCGCAACGCACCACGCGTAGCATGGACAGGATGTTGGAAAAGATGCGTACTGTGTATGATTCGAATGAGACGTACGCGACGAGCGAAGTCAACGTTAACCAAGTGATCGAACAGGCGAAGACTGCGCTGGACTTTGAATTTGCCGAAAACAGTGTCGACTTCATCAACCAATGCCCGCCGTCGTTGACGATCAAGACAAATGGCGAGCGACTTCAATCCATTGTTGAGAACTTGCTCGAAAATGCCATTCAATTTCGGTCGACCACCAATGGTCAAAGTTTTGTTAAGATCGAAGTGGTGAGTTCGAATCCCCTGCACTTGACCGTGGAGGACAACGGGATTGGGATCGGCCACGACAAACTCGAAGAAATCTTCAACGCGTTCGTGCGTGTGTCTGCCGCCAGCTCTGGAAATGGTCTCGGGCTATACTTGGCGCGCAAACAGGCCGTGAGCCTCGGCGGCAAGATCTGGGCGAATAGTTCTGTCGGCGTAGGCACCAAGTTCCATCTCGTGTTGTAGCCCCCTTCTCGCTTTCACGGAGCGCCAAATTCCATCGGCCGTGTCTGACTATATATCACCCCAAGGTGATGTATTTCATCATTATTATAAATAAAAATATATGTATAAAGACATCCATCTTTGCGCGCGAGAATGGCATTGGACTGTTGACATCACCGAGACAACGGCTTGGCAATTCTCCAGCATTGAAAAAGAAAAAACAACCGTTACCCCCGATCATGGAGAAGAAAAAGACAGCCCCCAAGAAAACGACGAAAGTGAAGACTAGTTCGGCGAACGCGACGGGCACCACCTATTTGCGCGGCACCGAGACAATACAATTGATCGATGGCGACTTCACGCCGCAAGACGCGAACGACTTGCTGTTGGAGTTGGTGAACCACAAGATCAACTTCCACCAGTTGCGGAGCTTCAGCTTAGAGGAAAGGTTTGGCACGGCCGGCGAGCACACCCTCTCACGCCTGGTGCAACTGCGCAAAGACCGTGAGCGCTTGCAGGCGATCTTCGATTTTGCTGCCAAGAAAGGTTATACGCTGAACGTGCAATCGAAGATTGAGATAAGCGTGGCGAAGTGATCTCGCATTTCTTTCAAGGCCGTCGGTTGACGATTGCCACCATGCATGGGAAGGAGAAGATCCTCGCCCCCATCTTGGAAAAGGACCTAGGTGTTCGGTGCGAATTGCTGATGGGCATCGACACCGACCAATTCGGTACGTTCACGGGCGAAGTCGAAAGATCGCGTTCTATCATCGACACAGCACGTGCCAAATGCGACCACGCCCACGCACGCTCGGGTTGCGACCTCGTGTTGGCGAGCGAAGGAACGTTTGGTCCTCACCCCCACTTCTCGTTTGTGTCGTCGGACCACGAGTTCTTATTGTTGAAAGATTACCACCACGATCTAGAGATCACTGGGTCGGTGTTGAGTCTGCAAACTAACTTCGATCGCAAGGACATTTCCTCGTTCGCCGACCTCGTCGACTTCGCGCGCACGGCGGGCTTGCCCACACACGGCATCATCCTTTCTACCGCCGACCGAAGCCGCATCTTCAAAGGCATCACGGATATCGTGCGATTAAAATCTTGTTTTGAAGAACTGCTTCCATTGGGCCAACCGATCACGGCCGAAACCGACATGCGGGCGCACTTCAATCCCACGCGCCAGACCGTCATTGCCGAAGCGGCGGCGGACCTCATCGTCAGGGCCACCTCATTGTGCCCCTCTTGTCAGCTCCCCGGCTTCGTCGTAGAACGCATCAAGGCTGGCCTTCCCTGCGAGCAATGCGGCACCCCCACATCGTCGCCCTTGAAATATTTGCGCGTGTGCCCGAAGTGCGGCTACTCGGCGGAAGAAATGTATCCAGAAGGGAAGCGAGTGGAAGAAGCGGGAAAGTGTGGGGAATGTAATCCGTAGGACACGGGCGATTTGCATCGATTGGAAACGTCTGATTTTACGTTTGCCGACGTGCTTTCTTATTCCAAACTATGAGCTGCAGATCTCTAACGCCGAGCTAAATATTTGGGGTAGGTATAGCCGTGCCTCGTTGGTTTTGGTTAATGCCTAGGTTAAATTGTGAGTAGTGGTCGATGTTCACGTCATCGATAACGGACTAAAGAGACTTCCAAAGCTTCGAACATTGCGCTGTTATTGTCGCCGAGGACATGTACCATTTGAAAAAGTGACCCACCTTCCATGAAACTGGAAAGCTTTCTATACCAAAAGAGCTACCTCTACTTTATTGGGTTCTTTCTCCTCATGTTGGTTGGATTCTGGCTGACCTACTTCACAATCATACCGGAGCAAGAGAATTACCGGATGCATCTCCATGGTATCACCTTGATCACATGGTGCGTGTTGTTGATCCTTCAACCGTTGTTGATAATGAGAAAGAACTACCGGCTACATCAACGGATCGGAAAAGCCACCTATTTTGTCGTTGCCCTGATCGCGTTCACAACAATCGATATTTACAAGTACCGGTTAAACCAACAGACCAGCCTCGACGTTCGCGACTATTTTGCTACGGCGTCTGTCCTGCTTGCACTCGCAATATTCTTGATTTTCTACTGGCTGGCTATTTACAATAAGAACAATCCGGGAGTTCATGCTCGATACATGGTTTGTACGGTCTTCGCGATGTTCACTGCTGTATTTGACCGGATGATAGACTCCTATTTCCCGTCTATGCTACCTTACCTTCCGGAACTAGGTGGGCAACCAGTGCTTCAAATAGTTGGATTGACGTTGGGGGACTTCATCCTGCTCGGTTTGTGTACGTGGGATTGGTTTTCGCACAAACGCTTCGTTGTTTTTCCCGTAGCGCTGTCAATCCATCTAGTCTATCATTATGCAGTGCTCAATTTCTATAAATTTGAGTTCTGGAGAACATTTTGTGACTGGTTGTTTAATTTATGAAAGGGTTCTTTGGAGCGATTGAGCTTTATACCAGACGTGGGTCAACAGTCTTACGACTTTCTTACCAATGAGGATAGTAGCTAGTGAATTTGAATCTATCAGCAGTGAAGTTGATTCCTATGTCTTTCTTAATTGCATAGTGGCAAATGTCAAAACTGAACCATTCTTTTTAAGGCATGAGTACTATGACGATGAGAAGGATCTGAAACAATCACTATACTTATTCGGGAGGAGAAGTGATGAACAGGGCGCACAAGTCTTCATTGAATCATATCGTGACTACACAAACAACACTAAGTACCAGCACGACTTTTTGTTTTACGAAAATCAAAAGAAGAAGAACTCCAAGCTTAAGGGCGCAAATGATCAAGGGGCATTAAACTTGTTACCCGAGATATCAGGTATTGCTAGCTGTGACCTGTTGATCACAAAAGATGGTAAGTACAGGCGGCGAGTTTTGTATGACATAAAAGGCAAACGTGATGCAATTTTGTTATTGTACTCCATTGACTCTGATAGATTTAACGAAAATCATCTATTTAATTTTGTGAAAAACAATGTTAAGATCGATATGAGACAAAACGTTGCCTAACAAGGCAGATGAATCATGCCGGGGGCAATGACAACCGGCGGGACAAAGGCCCAACTAAAATGAAAAGAGTTGGAAAACCTGAAGCCTTTGATTGAAGAGTTAGAGAAGGAGAGAGCAGCCATGTGTTCGTTCGGGAAGATGTAGTCGAAAGGGAGCTCGGAACAATCACTTCCCGGTCTCCTGTCCAGCTGCTGGGAAAGCTAAACCTCGAAAATAAAAGGGGTACAGAGGAAGCTGAATAGATTGGTTTTGGATTTGACGAGCGCTATTTTCGGATGCGGGTGGATTACCGACAGAATTGCATATAGCCAAACATTCGTAGCAATATTTAAAAATGGAAAACTCATACCATCTGGAGAACATTATTGATAGCTCAAAAAAATTCCCAAGAACATTTCAGCGGCCTACTGAAAGGGAAATTCAACAGCTAAAAATTGGCGATTTGGTAAGATTATTTTTTGTACTTGATTCTCAATCTAAGGAAAAACGTAGCGCAGAGAGAATGTGGGTTGAGATTTTTGAGATTAATGGTGAGAATTATAAAGGATACTTAACAAATCAACCCTATTATATTCATGAACTAAGTCTAGGAGATATTGTAAAATTCAAGACTGAAAATATCGCGACTGTTTTAACCGATTTAAACATTAATGAGAATTTAAAAGCCATAATTTCCAAAAGGGCACTTGAAAAAAGGCAAGTAAATTGGATTTTAAGGGAGGAGACATCGAGAGAAGAGGATAGTGGCTGGCAATTCTACTTTGGAGACGAGGATCAAGACTATCTGGACATAGTTGAAAATTGTCAAATAATTACCTTAAAAGAAGTACTCTCATTTGAACCTCGGATTGAAACCATATTGGGGTCTTCCCATAATGCATTTGAGTGGAATGAGGAGGAGAATCAATTTGTCGAAGCTGATTTCTAAAGACAGCTAACAACTCCGTGCATATTCCATGGCGCCGGAGCGGAGAGAATTGACTTTTAATTTTGCCAGCGCCATGTCATATACATAAATGTTAGCAGCAATTTCTACGACAACTAGAACTAAGACATTTAGAAGCAAATAGAATGGTTCGAGCACTGCATTCCATTTTACTCATATTGGTGCTTTCCGGTTGCGGTGGAAGATTAGGATACAAAATTGACGAAGAAAAAGTAACGTACACCTACACCAACGCGGGCATGGGGTTCGGAACAAGAACATTTAATATCCCCAATGCTGACCCAGCTACGTTCAAAATACTTGATAATGCTGACTACGCAGTTGATAAATATCGAGCATACTATTTAGGCAAAGGCATTCCACTTTCCGACCCTAGATCATTTGTCCCATTGACTGATATTTATGCCAAGGACGAGTCTCGCGCGTATAGAGAAGACAAAGTCATTGCTGGCGCAGACGGGAGTAGTTTTGTGGTCATAGATTGGAATTATTCAAGAGATAAGCAAGATTACTATTACGATACAATTGCTCTAACGGTAAATGACGTGAACTCATTTGTCATACTTGAAGAGAAGGAATTCAATGATAATTGGGCAAAGGATAAAACACATTATTATGTCCATTCCAGGAAGTTCAGACTTGCCGATGCCGAAACGTTTCAAAGCCTTGGATTTGGATACGCGAAGGACAAGGCTCAGGTCTATTACTGGGACAGTGCTGTTAGTGGAGCTGATCCGCTTACATTCAAACCGATTGACTTAGGGTTCGCTCAAGACAAGAACTCAATCTTCCAGAAAACAAAAAGATTAAATATAAAGGACCCGTCCACTTTTGAACAACTGAATTTCGGTTTCACCAAGGACAAATATCACATCTATTACAATGGTAGGGTTATCGATGGAGCAGACCCGACTTCATTTCAAATATTGGATTGGGAGTGGGAGAAGGATCGAAGTTCAGTGTTTTACAAGGGGAATCGATTGGTCAAAGTTGATGTAGCAACATTTAAACTCTTGAACAATAACTATTCAAAAGACAAGGACCACGTATACTACTATGAGGAGTTAGTGACTGGTGCGGACCCAATCTCATTTGAAGTCGACCCAATGACATACTTAGGAAAGGATAAGAACGGGTGCTACAAAGGCGCCGAGAGAATTGATTGTGGAGAGAAATAGACACTGCGCCCAACAAAGGCTATTTACAATTGCGGGGTTCGGTGGTATATTAGATATGAAATTTCAAACGCAGTTTCGGTTCGTGGAACGCTCGCAGCTGGTCTGGTTTGACAGTCTTGTGTCGGCGCCTTTAGCAAGCCCACCTACGACCCACAACTGCAAATAGCCAAGCGTTAGCGGCTAGTTTAATTCGACAGATGAGCAAGAAAGGAAAAACTATTTCATTAATTCTCGTAGGACTGATTACGACACTTGTAGTTTTCTTGACTGTAAGACTTTGGACAGGTGACGTTGCATTGTCTGTTGTACCCGGCTGGCACACGACAATTTACCCTCCAGAGATAATGTGGATAATTTTGGCAATAACAATTCTCTTGACAAGTATCGTCGTTTACTTGGTGTTTCGCCGAGCAATTAAATTATTTACTATCCTACGTGAAAGAATGAAATCCTAGGGCTTGTTAATTAAAACTGCCTCAACAAGGTGTTCACGCCAGCATCGGCAGCAGAGTGATTTAAACTTTAGGTGTCGTTATCTTGATTTGTCTCTGTGGACGGTTGATGATTATTGAAACCAGAGCAGCGTTAAAACTGACAAATGGATACTTCAAGAACTTTGAGATATGAGAACAAGAAAAAAGGAATTAGCCGTGGACTTTATTGGCGGTGCTGGCCCGTTGACAAAAGACGAAGAAAAGAGAATAAGTGACTTCATTAAACGACATAAAGCCAAACAGAAACTCACCAAGCGAGCAACAAAAATGTAACGGTACCACCGTCATCAGTATGGATATCCATTACGAGGTTTAGTAGTAGGTTTGTCGTTTTACACTCCTAATTTAATTTGTTCACCCCTACTCACT
>JBGAGH010000002.1:0-645631 GCA_044226825.1 Cyclobacteriaceae bacterium | reverse complement strand
TCGCGCATCACACCCACGATCGTCAGTCGCTTGTCGTGAACTTTGAAGTCGCTGAAGGTCACCTCCTCCCCGATCGCACGCTGGGGATCTCGGTTCGCAATGTTGAATCGTTTGATGAACTGTTCGTTCACAATGATCTCGGTCGCTGCCTCCGATGTCGTCGGTCGTGCCCTGAAATTTCCACCAGCCAACAATTGATGTTCGTGCAGCGGCAGGTAACGCTCGTCCACATGGTTGGTCAGCACCAACGCAGAATCGCGGGTGTTTTGATACTTCACGAAGCCTCCCCACGCATTGCCCACGCCGTTCACGATCATCGACTTGGAAATGTCGCGCACCTCGGGCATCTCCTGCAACTCCTTCACCAAGCGGTCGGGTGGATTTCCCTGCATGTTGATGTTGAGCACGTTCTCGGTGTTGAACCCCAAGTCGAACGAGAGGATGTCTTTGTACTGAACATATCCAATCGACGTCGCCGTGATGAACACCAACGCGAGCGTATACTGAACCACGATCAGCGTTCGGCGCAACGAGAGATTCGTGAACACGCGCACCGACGTCGTGCTGCGAAGGGCTTGGATGGTGTTGATCCGGGAAAAGAACACCGCAGGCAACACACCCGCCACCAATCCCACCACGATGGAAAATCCGATAAACGCCAGCACCAGCATGGGCGTTAACTCGAGTCTGACCAGTTGCTGCATCTCTGGCGCCAAGTTGATGAGCTGTGGTCGAAGGATGAGGAACAACCCAAACGCTAAGACCAGCGCTCCCAACGAGATCATCACAGCTTCGGTGAGAAATTGGAATTGGACCTGCGACTTTCCCGCGCCGATCGATTTCCGCAGTCCGATCTCTTTCAGTCTACGCGTCGCGCGGGCAACCGACAAGTTGGTGTAGTTGAAGCAAGCCGAAACGATCACCACCAACGCCAACCCACCCAGAACCCAAAGCATGGTCGGCGACAGGTGTGGGCTAGCACCGCGGGTGCCTTCCGTCTTGTGAAGGTTTTCGCCAACTACAATATTATAGAGTGGCAATAACTCGAGCTGGATCTTTGTCCGTTCGTCGGCGCGGTTTTCTTTTGCAGCCAGTGCCTGCAGTTGCGATTGAACAGAAGCCAAGTCGCCACGCTCGGGTAGCAACACATACACATAGTTGAGCGAGATGTTCGTCCATGATTCAAACGTGGGGTCGCTGCGATGGGCCGACTCAAGCGTCGCAAATGACGCCAGTGCTTCGAAATGGATGTGCGAAAAGAAGGGCGGATCTTGTATCACGCCCGTGACCTGGTATTCTTGACCGTCGAATGAAAGGGTCTTACCCTGCGCGGGCTCGACACCAAACAACTTATTGGCAGCCGACTCGGTCAATACGATGGTGTAAGGATTCTTGAGGGCTGTCTCGATGTTTCCCGACACCATCGAAAATGAAAACATCTTGAGGAACGACGGCTCCGCCCAATAGCCCTTCACGGGAATGGTGCGGTCGCCGATGCGCGCGTCCTTACCAAAGTCGTTGCGCACAATGGCGACCTCTTCGACACCAGTCACTTGGTCGCGGATCAGCCTACCGGTCTTGATCGAGGTCGACGCATACTTCGAACCTTGTTCACCCTGGCCGGTGGTGTACACGTTCGTCACTCGATACAAGCGGTCGCCATTCTGATGGAACCGATCATATGAATGGAGGTCCATCCAAAAGGCGATGAGGAGTAGTCCCACCGACATGCTGATCGCCAGCCCTACAATGTTGATGGTCGAAAACAGCTTGTTCCGCGACAGGCTGCGGGCCGAAGTTTTGACATAGCTACCGATCATGATCCAGTTGATAAGTGTGTCTAAAAATGTGGGTCTTCGCACGGTGTAACTCCTGATAAACTTAAAGGCATCCACCCAGTACACGAGTTTTGCACGAAGGGATCCGATGGTCTTGACATTGCGTTCGAAGTACTCGTTCAAGTCACCGACCAAGTCTTCGGCTACGTCCGGCTTGCAGTACCATTCGATGAAGCGTTGCGCCCATCGTGGCGGTCGGGTAAGTCGCGCCTTGTTCATGACCACGTAAACGCGGGTATTCGACTCCACAATTGATCACGCGTCGACTTCGTCTTGACGAGCGCTTTCTTACCAGCGGCTGTCAGATGATAGAAGCGCTTTCTCTTCCCCCCTCGCGATTGTGTGGCGTCGCCAAACGCACTTTTGACGAGACCCTTCTCTTCAAGTCGTGCCAGCACCGAGTGTACGACTCCGAGTTTGATGGATCGCCCGGTGTGGGTCGACAACTCGTCGCACACTGCTACACTGTAGGCGTGGTCGGTGAGCGCCGCGATGGTCAGCAATACCAATTCCTCGAATTCTCCGATGTGTGTTCCTTTCATCTACAGGCATTGAATACGTAAATGTATGTAAAATGGTTATTATACATACAAAATAGTATTTTATTTGGGTTGATTGGTAAAAGCTGAGGCTGGTTGGCGGGAATAAAAAATTATCGCGTCCGGGGAATAAACGGCCCAAATAGGTTGTCTAACCCACGTCTGCAGGAAAATTGACCGCCATTTGAACAAGGGACCGATAAGTGAGTTTGACCAGTAAGGCATTTTGTAGATTTTCACCTGCACACTTATTCAACCCTCATGTTTGACAGCGAAGACGATTTATCCCTAGTACAACAGTCGAGGGATGGCAACATGCGGGCTTTTCGTACCATCGTCGACCGGCATCAATCGACGGTTGCGGGCGTGGTGAAAAGCATGGTGGGCGACGGTGCCGAAGCGGAAGATGTGGGGCAAGAAGTCTTCATCCGCTTTTACCATGCCGCTCGACCAGTTCAACGCGGAATCGAAGCTCTCGACATACTTGATTCGGATCGCGATCAACTTGTCGCTGAATGAACTCAAACGTCGGAAGCGAAGGTTTCAGTTCTTCCGTCCCATAGAAGAAGGAAAAGATGTGAGTGCCGAAATGGAGAGACAAGATGTACGCGACGCTTTGCTGGAAGAACTGCATCGGCTGGAACCTGACTTCCGGGCGGTGGTGACCCTTCGGATGATCGAGGGTTACTCGGTGAAGGAGACCGCGGCGATACTCGAACTGCCGATAGGCACCGTGTTGTCGAGGTTGCACCGCGCACAACAGAGATTGAAAGATGCATTATCTAAAGACGGGAACGATGGATTACCAAGAATTTGAACGTCAGTACATCCGCTCGTTGGACGAAACCTTGTCCACGACCGAGTGGCAGCAACTGGCTACCTCTATTCGCGACGATGGCGAATGCCAAAAGATATCGGCGGCCCACGACAGGGTACGAGGCGAGATCAAGCGGTCGCAACCGACATCGTTTGGTTCCGACTTTGGTTCGACGGTATTGAAACTCATCCAGCAGGGAATCACGAGTTTCGACAACGAGATCGCCTTCCTCTTCAAGAAAGTGCATCTGCTTACCGCGGGGGTAATCATCTGCCTATTGATTGTCAATTTGATTTACGCAGACAACTTATCAATACAATCCGTGCTGGTGCCGAGCGCTACGCCGGCGGATACGACTGTGTCCGATGAACTCGTCGTTGACATTTCAAAACTAATGGATCCAAACAATGAATAAGCAAAGGGTAAAATCGATTAGCATCTTGGTAGCAATTTTTGTCGCTGGTTTATTGGTGGGATTGATGATACCGGCTGCCATGCACAACATGCGAAACCGCCAACATGGTCGGATGGACGAACGCCGCGGTGGAGACGAACGTGGGAAAGACTGGTTTGCTCACCGTTTAAAACAGGTAGTTGAAGCTAACGACGCGCAGGCCCAACAAATCGACACCATTGCATCGTGGGCGAATGAACGCCTAAACGCCATCGAACGAAAAACAAATGAACAGTCGATCCAAGTTTTAGACTCGGCGGTAAATCAAATCAAGCCGCTGCTGAATGCCGAACAACAAAAGAAGATCGAAGACTTTCGGGCCCACGCCTCCGAACGTGCCAAAGGAAGAGGTCGACGCCGCAACTAGTGGATTGCGCAAAATGTGGACTTGATTCAATTTGTCAGGATACCGTTACGACTATTGCACTTGTTTGCGTAGATAGTAATAGATTTCGAAGCCTCCATCAAAATTGCGTGTGACCGCAGTGGTCAGTTCCCAGCCATCGTTGCCGAGGATGTCGAGGGCATCGCTACTAACTTTAGTTTTATTGATCGCCTCGACCATAGTTCGCTGAAGCGAGGCTCCGTTTACCCAACACACGTCGCTCCCGAAGTTCCTTTGATAGACCAACTCGGCGTAGACATACTTGACGGAGCCTACTTGACTAATTGCCCCATCGCGGATCGGAGTTGACATGACACCGGCAGAAGCCAAAACGGGGACAAAGAAAAGGAGGAGGAACAGATATTTCATGACGATGGATTTAGTTATTGAAACTGAAACGGTGTACAAGACACACATGTTACGCTCGGGCCCCGAGGTCTGGGTTTTCTAGCTATCGTAGATATTCGGGCAGTTTCGTAATTTGGCTCTCCGATAATTGCATCATGAAGGTAGTAATTCTTGCAGGTGGCCTTGGCACCAGGTTGAGTGAAGAGACGGTGTTAAAACCTAAGCCGATGGTTGAGATTGGTGGGAAGCCGATCCTTTGGCACATCATGAAAATTTACTCCCACTACGGTTTCAACGAATTCATCATCTGTTTGGGATACAAGGGATATGTAATTAAAGAGTACTTCGCCAACTATTTTAGGCATGAATCGGACTTGACGATCGACTTCGTCAAGAACACGACCGAGATACACACCAGCCACGCAGAACCTTGGCGGATCACGCTCCTCGACACAGGCCACGACACCATGACTGGAGGACGCGTTCGAAGGATTGAAAAGTATACCGAAGGCAAGCCGTTTCATCTCACCTACGGAGATGGCGTCAGCGATGTAAACATTTTAGAGCTCAAGAAATTTCACGAGTCGCAGAAAAGGATCATGACGGTGACGGCCGTGCAACCGATGGGAAGGTTTGGTGCGCTGACTCTTTCGCAGGAAAATGCGGTCACTTCATTTACCGAGAAACCCCGTGGCGACAACACGTGGATCAACGGCGGATTCTTCGTGTGCGAACCAGGGATATTCAAGTATCTCGCCGACGATTCCACCATCCTGGAACGGACGCCTATGGAAACACTGGCGCGAGAAAATCAACTGATGGCCTTCCGTCACTCAGGGTTCTGGCGACCCATGGACACCCTGCGCGACAAACAAGAGTTGGAAAACACCTGGGACAGTGGCAAGGCTCCTTGGAAAAAATGGTAGCCCATGGTTCTGCAAACACTGCTCCGCGAAACCTACCAGGGGAAGAAAGTTCTGTTGACAGGCCACACTGGCTTTAAAGGTTCGTGGCTTCTCACATGGCTCCAACGAATCGGCGCTGACGTAACGGGGTACTCGTTACCGCCAGACGACAATCATCGACTTTACGACGACATCAAGGGGTCGTCGATGTGTCGTTCCATTTTCGCCGACATCCGGGATCGCGATCGCGTGTCGAGCGAGATCCTTGCGCTGAAACCCGATTTCATCTTTCACCTCGCCGCACAGCCTTTGGTCCGCTTGTCGTATGAACAGCCGTTAGAAACCATCGACACCAACGTGATGGGGACCGCTTACGTGCTGGACGCCATGCGTCGATTGACAAACAAGTGTTCGGCCGTCATCATCACCACAGACAAAGTATACGAAAACCATGAAGATGGTCGGCACTATTCGGAGCGTGACCCATTGGGTGGATACGATCCTTACAGTGCGAGCAAGGCGGCATGCGAAATCGTCATCAGTTCTTATCGAAATAGCTTCTTCAACCCCGCAACGTATAGCGATCACCACAAAGCAATTGGATCGGCGCGCGCCGGCAATGTGATTGGGGGCGGCGACTGGGCGAAGGATCGAATTATCCCAGACCTCGTGCGCGCATTTATCGCAAACCAAAAAGGATTCGTGCGCAATCCTTCGTCGGTGCGTCCGTGGCAGCATGTGGTGGAACCGCTCGCCGGGTACCTGTTGTTGGGCGCGAGACTAGACCGAGAACCAACGAAGTTTGCGAGCGCATGGAATTTTGGTCCATTGGCCGACGACATGCTCAACGTTCGGGGCCTTGCCGAAATCGCGATGAAACACTGGCCCTCGGCCAACATTGAGTTCGCTTCGCAGTCGACAGGGCCGCATGAAGCGACGTTGTTGCAACTCGACATCACGCAGGCACAAAGACAACTGGAGTGGCAACCTAAGTATCGAGCCCAAGAAGCTATTCGCCGCACGATCGATTGGTACTTCCGTGTCGCGGTGGGTGGTGAAGACCCACGGAAATTGATCGAGGAACAGATTGACGACTACACACGATGACCATCGCGATACTTGGCAGCGACTCCTTTCTAGCGAAGCACTTGATCGAAGCGTTGTCGCGCGACCGACACGTACTCACACTTTTCTCGAGAACGACACCCGAACCGTTCTCATTCCCACAAGCCGCACCTTCCGCCGATCGGCTCGCACAATTCGACGCGATTATTCTTACGGCCTCGGCCGGTGTGCAGGCAGGCACAAAGGTTACCACCACCGATTTATATAGCATCAACCTATTTTATCCAGTCACGCTGATCAACGAATTGGTCGAGCGAAACTATCCCGGGATCGTGATCACCTTCGGTTCCTATTTCGAAATTGGCAATTGCACGACACGCCAATCCTTTAACGAGTCACAATTGGTGTTGACACCTCACCTCGCACGCCACCCCTACTCGCTGTCGAAGCGAATGTTGACACGCTTCCGCGACAGTTACAACGGGAGTTTTCCTTGGTTTCATCTGATCTTGCCGACGATCTATGGTAAGGGTGAGCGGGATACGCGGCTGATCCCCTACTTGATTGAAAACGCACGGTTGCAAAAAAATCTGTCGGTGACCGCTGGCACCCAGGAACGCCAGTACTTACACGTTGCAGATGTGGCCGATTTTGTTTCCCTGGCGCTTGGACAAAAAGTGTCGCCGAATATCTACAACTTGGCGCCAACAGAATCCACGACAATTGCGGATCTTCGGGCTACGACAATCCGGATCGCAAATCCAAACTACACCGGTACGATAGAAATCAAATCCGGTCGTGACGAAGAAATGAAATTCTTGAACATCGACGCGACGAGGGCCCTGCAAGCCGGGTGGAAACCGTGCGTGTCGTTGGAAAGTGGAATACAATCCTATTTAGAATAACATGGCACTTGCGGATCGAATCCAGGTCATTCCAAGGAAAAAGTTAACGAACGACACCGGTTGGTTTCTCAAGACGATGACCGGCTTCGAATCGAATCTCCCGTCTGCGTTCGGAGAATGTTATGTGTCGTCGGGGCAGCCTGGAAAGTCGCGGGCGGGCCACTACCACGACCTCGCCACTGAATGGTTCACGCTTCTCGAAGGGAGCTGCGAACTGATCCTCGTCGACATTGATACCGGCGAAAAACTGAAAATGAACATGGACTCGGATCAACCCGACACGATCGTGGTACCACCACGCATCGCACACTTGTTTGTCAACACCGGCTCAATCAATTTCATCCTGTCGGTTTATTCCAGCGAACGTTTCGATCCTTCCGACACAACTATCTTTGACTGCACGAAATGAATACTCCATTTTTATCTGTCTGCATCCCGACCTTCAACCGGGTGGGTTATCTGAAGAAGTGTTTGAAGTCGGTCTTGGCCGATATTTCGGACGACGTCGAAGTAATCGTTCAAGACAATGCCTCGACCGATGGCACCGAGCAGTGGATGGGTTCTTTTAGTCACCCGAACGTGCGCTATTACCGCAACGCCGAGAATGTCGGTTTGGTAAACAATGTCATTCAGATTATCGCCAACGCAAAGGGAGAATATGTATACATGCTTACCGACGACGACTACTTGCTCATCGACGGTCTGAGTGATACGATCAAGTTTGCCAAAGAGAGTAAGTGTCTCGCATTTAAGACCGCCTATTTCCTAGACAATGAAGTAAGCAAGACGGGGGCGCACGTCTCTCTTTTTACGCGCGACATGATGCCGGCGGACATGACCGAAGCCAACGCGGCGAAAGTATACATGGGCAGCAACGTGTTGACGGGCCTCGTCTTTAAGCGGGAAATCTTCGACGAACAAGCGCTGCGGGAGAACAGCCATAATTGGTATCCCAGTCTTTTGTTGGTTGGGATGGCGCACCTGAACGTCGGCTACCTTTCGAAACCGACGAACGTGCACATCTGGGAGAATGAAACTTACTGGGGGATTTCCCCTGAGAAGCGCGAGGAATTGAACCGTGGGCAGGTGGAGACGCTGCTATACTTGTTCCACCGGAAGAACCTTTCGAAGAAGTATTACCTCGAACTTGTGAAGGCGCACATCAATAAGTTCACATTTGAAAAGAACGACCGCCTCAACGAACCGCTGACCGACGCGGAGCGCGCGGAAGTGCGGGCACATTTCGCAGGCATCGTGCGCCGGGACCGGATCCGGAAGGTAAAAGCCATGGTAAAGCGGGTGCTGGGATAAGGCGGGGAATTCGGGTTACGGTGCGCATTCTGATGGCAATCCAGCGGCTCGCAAGTAAAGCGGGTGCTGGGATAAGGCGGGGAATTCGGGTTACGGTGCGCATTCTGATGGCAATCCAGCGGCTCGCAAAGTCTGTTTTTTCCCTATATTTGCGGCCTATTCTTGCTGTTTTGGGCCCTTTCCGGGCCTTTAACGTGGATTGGTCCCGTAGTTCAATGGATAGAATAGAAGTTTCCTAAACTTTTGATACAGGTTCGATTCCTGTCGGGACTACGCCGAAGCAGACCCTGAAGCATAAACTTCAGGGTTTTTTGTTTGTATGAGGTTTGAAATAATCGCTGTTGTTCCTACCTGGCTTGAGTTAGCTTCAGTGTCGCTTCGGCGTCATGAAGCGACCGAGTGCAACGAAGGTCTGCTTCATGCGACACTAAATCGAACTGAATGCCACTGAAATTTATGATTCGATGGCATTTTTCATTTCATTACGTATCAAAAAACTCCAAACAGTTCGCGTATGGTCATAGCCGGCCTTCTTTGCGATTAAAGAACTCTTGTACTTTCACTTCCGGACCTCTCAGACGAACTTCAGCCGCCGCCTGTTTTCTTAGATCAATATCATCCAGACCCGACAAAGACTCCCAGACAACATTTATCGCCATATATTGGACGTTCGGTAGGTTGATGGCTATAAAAGGATAATCACCGCCAGCATTCGATTCATTCATTTCCCAATGGCCGTTCACGCGCTCCTTAATTACTTCCCCGACATAAATCACGAGATTGTCGTATAACTCATTAATGGTGTTATCAAGTCCAAACTTCTCACATGCCTCCGAAACAGTGTCAAGACTTGCGTAGGTGTTGTCGAGTTTTTCGCAGTCAATTTTTAATGTCAGGGACAATTGCGAAACTAATTCAGATCTATGTTCAAGGATAGTGGACTTATTTTTTGAATAATAACGCCAATGATCAACAGAACTCGCGCGATTATTCGCGTAATCTTCTCTTACCCGTTGCTTCCATCTGACAAATCTTCTGAAGTATTCGCCTGGATAGATATCACCTTTGCCCCCGAGAGTTATGCCATTCTCGTCAAACACAAAAAGAAAACGATCATCTGGCAGTGCATAAACCCTATCGCGCTTTATGTAACCGGTGACATACGTCTCTTCAAATTCCTTTGTGTATTCCTCGTGCAGCGTACTTTCAGAGGCAATAAGTTGATTAACCTCGGCCTTTGAGAGGCGTTTCTTATTGAGTGTCCGCTTGGTCATGGTGAAAATAAAGATACGGGTTTTCAGAATTTGGAAGCCGCCGGGAAAAGGCTAGGGAGAAGCCATAGAGAAATAACAGCCCAACCCGACGGGAAGACTTCGAACCCTTTTAAGGTCGTGCGCCACCCATAACTTGTTGACTTACAGCGTACAACAGTTTCAAAGGGTTCGATAATCTGTCCGTCAGGTCTACAACAAAGCAGACCTCCGGTCGCTTTGTTGTTACGAAGCGACGGAACGAAGTGAACGTCTGCTTCGTTCACCTCCTAACAAAGCGACCGAGCTCAGCAAACCTCTGCTTCGTGGACTAGTGACGAAGCGACGGAGCGAAGTGAACGTCTGCCTCAATGCATTCCCGTCTAGTAACGATCGGGCACTATCTCAAAAGGTTTATTGGAAGAAATCAAGATAGAATCATTTCTCACCGTAATCGTAGCGTTATCTAAGTCGATAACTTCCCCTGTTTGAATGGTGGCCTTCATTTCTTCAAATAACATAAATTTTGCTTCTGTCGCATAGTACTGACAACAACTGCCAAAAAAACCACGAGTCTTCGAATAAATCTTAATACCATCTTTATTATAGCGTGGATTGAGTGGCTCGATTGGGGCCAAGGCAACACTTGACAATACGCCCAACAATACTCCATGTAAAAAGTGGAATGCAACCAAAACCAAAGGAGTCATAAAAAATAGTGAATAGTAAAGTGCAATACTCTTAAGGGGCCTTATGCTAACAAAAAAAAGGATTATCCCGCTCAAATAAAGAATGCCTTTTAATGTAATTGTCAAATTGTTATTGAGCCGCAATCCGATTGATTCATTCAATCCAAAACTGCCAATTAAAATTAATAGTATTAGAAAATGAAAACGCTTTAACTTCTCAACAGGTAAATTCATAGTTCAGACGTCTACATTTTAAGGTCTCTGAATGTGATCTCATCTTCAAGAAAAATTTGCTAAACATGTCTTAGACCCAAACTCTAGTTCGATTGACCTTGCAGGAGTCGACTTAACTTTGAACGATCATTATCACCCGAAAAAGTATAAACAACACTGTTAAATCCTAAGGTCTACGGGAACAACCGTCAACTACAAGCTTATCATCTTTAAATGGGATCGGATCCCAAAAAAAAGTCTTTCGCAATTCTAGAAATAATCTCGGGCTGTTCAGCAAACACCTCGTGAGACGTATTTGGAAGAATACATAACTGACTTCCTTTAATTGACTTATACATGTCCTGAGCATGATCAATTGATATATCGTCGCGGTCACCAAGTACAATCATAACCGGGATTTTTATACGGTCGTAAATGGCGGGTGTGAAGTACTGTTTTTCATACCACATCCGGTTAAGATTTGTTGCCATTTTCTTCCAATCCTTTTTCGGTTCCAGAGTACTATACCATTCGATGTCCTTCTCGTGATAGCGAGCCCACTGCTCCAGCGACGGAATTTTAACCGAATCGATATCAAACCCCTCCGGCAAAACAAAGCCTGCAGTTCCATTATTTGCTCCAACGGCTATTGATTTTCTGACTTTGTCAGCTCGTCGCTCGGCTAACAATATCGCAACAATGCCACCATCACTAAGCCCCATCACATAGGTGCTATCGAGTCGCAATGAATCTATTAATTGAGACATCACGTCAGTTAAAAAGGAATAGCTCAAAGAATCTGTTTGTTCGGATTTTCCCTGTCCTGGTGTGTCTGGTAAAATAATCCTGAAGTGCACAGATAGAAATGGAATGCATTTCTGAAAGTCATTGGTACTCCGGTGGAGACCGCCGCCCGAAAGGATAAGTAGTGGTGGGCCTTGACCGTATTCCTCAAAGTACACCTTTCGGTGATTGATGGTGACCGTTCCATTTTTGTTGGATAAACTATCTAACTTGCTATTGCATTGCAACAACAGAAGGCAGACCAAGACTGTTCCCAAAAATGCTTTCATACCGTCGTGTATTATCTGAAAATTCGTGCCCTCCGCTCAAGTCACCGTAAACCTTTCCAGTAGATTTTGCAGGGTTCGTACCCTCTTCGGCAATTGTAGCCTTGAGCCAAGCCAACTAAGTAAGCTATAAAAAAATATTCTCACCAACGAGACAGATTTTTTTGCCCATTGCATTGTATTTGCCTCTACCGAAAACGAATGACTTCAAACACACTTCAAGGTCAGTTTTGAAGCATGGCTTGCTGGCTCACAGTACATAACGCTTGAGGTGTTCGATAGACTGTCCGTCAGGTTACGAGCGAACGTCGGTTTCTCGAACTATCCGTTACAAAGCGACCGAGCAAACCAAACATCAGTTTCGTAGACTAGTTACGAAGCGACGGAACGAAGTGAACGTCTGCTTCGTAACTATCTCACCTCATATGCAGCCATGGCGGGCCACAATTTGTCGAATTCCCGAGTGAACATCTCCACAGTTGTTGGGTCTTTTGTGACAATAATGTTTTCATGGTTAAAAAGCGCCGCCCCACGTGTCCAATTGTAACTGCCGGTAAGCACGCTTTGCTTATCAACCACCATAAACTTGTGGTGCATGTGGTTCGGACTTGTATCCATCCGTATCTTAATTCCTTCGCGGGCGAGCTGATTAATGTCCGACCCCTTGTCGAACGATTTCTCATTATCTGTGATCAAGCGAATCGATACCCCTCTGCGATGGGCTGCCACAAGTGACTCGGTAATGACGTCATCGCTGATCGTAAACACGCACACTAGTAGATCTTTCTTTGCATTGCGGATCTGATCCTTAATGCAGTTACGGCATGTCTCACCCGGACTAAAGTAAGAATCCAACTCAGGTAATGGAGTACGTAAGGCAGAGATCGTTCCTTTCACCCATTCCAAAACGAACTGAAAATTCTCACTGTTTGCTTTCTCGCGGGCGATTTCAAATATTCTAGACCGAATAACATTGATCTCGATCTCATCAAGAGATTGATCGGCGATCAGTTGTTTGAAATCTCGCTTTTCTTGCTTCGATAGAAAGCCATCAGCAATACTATCGTCAAGGTTTTTAATAATCTGGTCTATGATGTTGTTACGATTGTCCATGCCCTTCGCATTTACCTCTCGAAAGAATCATTAGTTCAATATTAATCTAAATTCGAAGAAATTCACTCAATTTCTCCCATTGGGGGGCTGCAACAGAAATAAAAAAACAAATCAACGAAATCAACCTAAAGAGAGGAAAGTACCGACTGACGTTGGTAGGCAAAACCACGAAGTCGATTGACGTTGAAGTGCAATAGGTGACTAGTCTGTTTACCCAATCGTTAAAACTCTCGTCCACCGGGTAGTAAAAGACCTATCATTCACTTCAACACTGCCCATGTATCCGATTCGATTCCCACCAATGCTCTACCTAATCATAATATTCCCAAAATTTTTCCCGTTGTTCATCGGCTTGTCTTGCTTCGGGTCATACCTAGTTGCTGGGTCATCTAACAGTCTGAGAATCTTCTCCTTCGAGTCGGCGGTTATCGTGCGTTTTTTTGTCACAATCTCCAGATAGTGAATTCGCAAGTCGTACGGTTTTATTTTCGAACCAAATATCATGGTCGTAAACGTAGAACTTAGCACCAACGACTCTTCATTTGGAAGTGTGATCACTACACTATCTCCCATTTCTTCACTTGGATAATTACTCATCTTTCCCCTATCCAGAATTTCATCCTTTGGTTTGATCTTCACCGTTGCGCCGTCGCCCGACACATTTGTCAACACGACGACCTTAAATCCTTCGCAGCTTGTCAGCGCGACCAACACCCAAATCAAATAGCCTCGTTTCATTTTATGTGGTAGAGAAACTGCGCACCGGCTTGGTGCTCGGGCTTCCTCTCAAATTTTTTACACAATACAATTTAACGATTCGCGCAGACTATAAAATCTACCTAGATCGCTTTCAAAATCTTCGCTGGAACCCCTCCTACGATCGTGTTGTCAGGAACATCTTTTGTTACGACCGCACCCGCAGCCACAATCGAATTGATCCCAACCGTAACACCCGGCAGTATCGTGGCGCCAGCGCCGACCCACGCGCCCCTCTTAATGGTGATCGACTTCAAATCGAGGAACTTCCTTTTCGAAGGATCAAGCGGGTGGTTCTCAGTTGTCAAATTCACCCTTGGGCCAATCAACACGTCATCTTCAATCGTTATCCCACCAAGATCTAAGAAACTACAGGCATGGTTGATAAAGACGTTTTTGCCAATGGTGATATGCTTCCCAAAGTTTGTGTAAAACGGAATGAAGACCGTAGTACTCTTGTCAATCGGTTTGTCGATGATCTCGCTGAGGCGCGTCCGCATCTCCTCGATCGTCGTCGATGCATTGAGCGCGGGAGATAACCGTTGTGCCCGAAAAACAACCTCCCACACCTCGCCCATCTCGTCACTTCGCACGATACCACCCGCTAACAGTTTTTGAAAAATATCCATGTCGTCTAACGTTAAACTGATGCGATGATAGCGTTTTTAAGGGATTGAATCGAACGATCACGTCTCGAAAACCCCAAGAAGTTGAAAAATATCGATCTAAACTTGCACGACCGGGCTAGCTGATACGCCGCAATCACCATTTATCATCCCGTCAGCCATTCCACTAACAAAGTCAACGACGTTTTCTAAGCTTTACACTACTTTTAGACTTCAATACCCTTGTTATGAGAAAACTACTCGTTGCCACTTCGTTGATCTTACTCACCCACACCGTCTTTGCGCAGGAGTCGTTCCGCAGATGGCGCATCATGAACCAAATCAGGAAGGACAAATTTGATCTAGTCCTTCCAGAAGTGATGCGCGAAAATCACATCGATATGTGGATCATCATGTGTCGAGAAGGCAACTTCGATCCCATGTACCCGGAGCTGGGTGAAGGCTATGTGGGTCACAATGGCTACTACATTTTCACGGACACGGGCAAGCCGCGCATCGAACGTGCGGTTCTGGGCGTCGAAGGCTATTTGCTCGAGGAAACGGGCGCGTACGACTACTTCGGATCGGAGTCCGAACTGAAAGACTTCGTCTCCAAACGAGACCCCAAAAAGATTGGATTAAACATGTCGAAGGACATTGGTGGCGCCGACGGGCTCTCCTACACGGGTCGCCAAGAGTTGGCCGAATTACTTGGCAAAAAATACGAATCACGATTTGTATCCGCCGAGAAACTGTATTCGGATTATCATTCGCGTCACGTGCAGTCCGAGATTGCCGCATTCGTAGAAGCTGGGAATCTCTCCTACCAACTTGCGGAACGCGCGTTGAGCAACGAGGTGATCACACCCGGTATCACCACCTTGGAAGATGTCGCTTGGTGGTTGAAAGAGCAACTGTTTCGGAATAACTTGGAGTCGTCCTTTGGTATGCCGTCGGTGTATGTCACAGGACCCAAGGGGATCGAAGCGACGTCGAACGACCGCATCATCCAACGCGGCGACATCCTCATGTTGGATTGGGGTATCGGCCTGATGAGTCTGTACACGGACATGAAACGGATTGCCTACGTGTTGAAACCTGGCGAAAAGGAAGCCCCCACGAGTATTAAGCACGCCTTCGACCAAGCGCGAAAAGTTCGCGACGTCATCAAGGCTTCGATCAAGCCGCACATCACGGCGCAGCAGAACGAAGACAAGGTTTATAAGGCTCTCCAAGATGCCGGCTTTGCCAAAATCGAATTCAACAAGCCGACTGAAGGCAACTCAACCGACGTGGTCATCGGGTGCCATTCGGTTGGTGACTGGGGGCATGGTACAGGTCCGTCTATTGCGTTCTTCAGCCCGGTACAGCTTACCTACGTCGTGAAACCCACCAACCTTTTGTCGATCGAACTCTTTGCGTATACGCCGGTACCCGAATGGAACAACGCGAAGCTTAGAATCCCCCTCGAAGACGACGCCATCGTCACTGAACGAGGCGTGGAGTGGCTTTACCCAGTGAACGAACGTTTGATCTTGGTAAAGTAGGTGATGATGGAAGGGGAATTGTCAAGACAATCCTACTTAAGCCAAACAAATAGGTCTACTAAAGCGCAGATGGTCTCTTACTTAACGCATCTTGCAATTCTTTCCAATGGCTTTTGTAATCCTTTCGCGTTAGGCGGGCACTGTCGATCTTCTTAGTAATGAGCTCGTTCATTTTCGGGAGTCAAAATCCCGTGAAGGAGAATAAACGGCTCTATACGTGTATACCCCGGAGCTATCCGAGCTAAAATAAAAAGAAGACTCCCGCAATTCGTACACGTTCGAATCTAATGGCGATTGTGGCATCAGCCACTCGACAACCGAGTCACGCTGAAACATCAGTTGGCCATCGAGCGTGACGAATTCGTTCCTACCATTTCCGTAGTCGCCGGCATTGTACTCCACCACTACCTTTGTCCTCGAACTGTCGGCATTTCTAAAAACACGCAGGGTACCCTCAACATCACCCTCGCCGAAGTTAGCTTCCACCACTTGTTGGAAACTTGCCCCATCATTTTTCGATTCCGACTGAACTGTGGCGCGTTCTTTACAGGAAAAAAGAACCACGACGAGAATCAAGAACACTGAAAGCTTCATAGTTGGCAACCAGATTTGAAGGTAATACTTTTGCCTTCTAGTTCTTAACCCGCGAGTGGTGCACTCGTCCAAAACATCAGACTCTTTTCAACGCGGCCATCGTCCACAGCCCCCCTACCAAGTCAACACACCCAATCAACGCCAGCATCCACGGCTGATCAAATACGAAAACAAAAATCACAGTCATCGTAAAGAAGAAGATACGCCCATAGACTGTCGCTTTGAAGAAAGCCTGTTGATCGTGGGTAGCGGAATAGAAGTAATAGATTCCAGTTGTAAACGTGAAAAGTCCTAACATCCGAATCCAGATCTCAGTGGTCTGGGCAAATCCAAAAATGGTTAATAGGAGATTCGGAATGAACATCATCCCGAGGCCCATCAAAAACAGGTAGAAACTATAGACACGAATAGAAAATGCTGCCTTGTTCATCATCAATGTGCTTTATCTTGAATTTTTCTTGTCGTCGCCACCACGATTGCCCTCGGTAAAAAACGGACGGAGTTGGCCATCAACCAGTTCATGAACCCATGGATGGCAACCGTTTTCCCCTTCATCATCGCTTCATATCCATAGGATGCCACTTCCTGTGAGGTAGGCAATTTCTTGCCCTTCACAAGAGCACTCTCTTCCATGGCTGCGGCAGCTTGAAAACCGCTCTCCGTCGCGCCGGGACACAAAGCCGTAATCGTGACGCCTTTATCGCGCACCTCGTTATCTACCGCTTCTGAGAAACTAAGCACGTACGCCTTGGTGGCATAGTACACGGCCATTGTAGGACCTGACTGAAAGGCGGCAGTCGACGCCACGTTCATGATCTTCCCACTTCGGCGCCTCACCATGTCTTTCAGATAGAGCTTCGTGAATTGAGTTAGCGTGGTGACGTTCAAATTGATCATCTGCTCCTCCTTTTTCCATTCAGTGTCTACGAACATGCCGAAATCACCAAACCCGGCGTTGTTAACGAGGTAATCGACTTGGATCCCCTGCTTCGTAGTTTCTGTGTACACCTCGTGGGCCGCATTAGCCGCCGACAAGTCCTTTCCAATCGTGTACACTTTCACCTTGAATTTTTTTTCAAGCTCGGTCTTGAGTTCATCAAGTTTTGATTTGTTGCGCGCGACCAGAACCAAGTCGTCGCCCTTCGAGGCGTGGACTTTAGCGAGTTCGAGACCAATTCCGTTGGACGCGCCTGTGATCAATGCGGTTGCCATGTGATGTCAAATTTGAATTTCGGACGAAAACTAGACGGAATGGACATAACCTACAACATTAGAGTATGCTCTATGCTTTTACTTTTTCGTTAAACACGGTACTTTTGGGCCATGTTGATTCATGAACTCGCGAAGCGAACGGGTATCAGCGCCCACACAATCCGGTTTTACGAGAAGTCGGGCCTGATCAAGGGAAGGCTGGACGAAAAGGTGAAGTCGAATAAGTACCGTCATTATGACGAAGAATCGGTCGAAAAGATCGAACTGATCCGTGACGCGAAATCGGTGGGCTTCACGATCAATGAGATCGCTCAACTCATGGATGCGTGGTACAACAACCGGATGTCGATCGCCAACAAGATCGCCGTGCTGGACGAAAAACTGGTATCCATCGAAGAGCGCATTCATCAATTGAAAGAGATGAAGAAAATGATCACTCGGTTCAAAAAGGACGTAGAGGAAGATAATTGCTAGACTCGTGGGACTTTCAATGGCTCGGGGTCCCGTGGCAGAAGCTAGTTGTTGGTTGGTGGTTGATGGTTGATGGTTGGTGGTCGTGCTCCGTTCGAAATGCTCACTAATTGAGTAATGGGTGTTGGGTAATGGGTGTTGGCTGTTGGGCAATCCACGTCATTAAGTTAACTAGAAATCGAACCAACGTCTTCGCAGCAGACTCTCTCGCCGCGAGGACTCTGCGTTTCGAATAATGATTGTTGGTTGTTGGTTGATGGTTGGTGGTTGTGCTCCGTTCGAAACGCTCACCAATTGGGTAATGGGTGTTGGGCATTCGCTATTCCATGTCATTAAATTCTGCGAACTTTAGTCGAAGACCATGCACGCATGAAACCGCTCAACCAAACTCAAGCATCGACGTCAACTCATTTATGTCGACGTGGCGCCAACTGGATATGTTTTCTCGCATTGATAGCCGTTCTAGAAGTTCAAGGACAACAACTTCCCTCGCCCATTCTTCTCTGGCCTGAGGGAGCTCCTGGTGCCAGCGGCATAACCGATGAAGACAAGCCTGCTATCATCCCTTTCATACCCGACGCCGGAAAAGGCAACGGTGCCGCGATATTGGTGGTGCCGGGCGGTGGGTTCACGATTCGAGCCGTCGACCACGAAGGCGTGCTTGTGGCACAATGGCTGAAAGACCACGGTATCGCCGCGTTCGTATTACGCTATCGACTTCGCCCAATCTATGAGCGCGAGCATTGGCTAAAGGACGGACAACGGGCGATGCAGCATATCCGGTCGCACGCTGCCGAGTATCACATCTCACCAGATCGAGTGGGTGCGGTCGGATTTTCCGCGGGTGCGAATCTTATCGCTGACATGATGTTCAACCCAATTGCCGGCCGAGCCGACGCAAAAGATCTCCTCGACCGTTTCAACACACAACCGAACTTTCTCGTCTTGGGCTACGGATCTGCTGCCATGCCCACGGGCCTCGACCCAAAAACAAAAGCGACACTCCCGCCCGTGTTCATGTATGGCACGGTAGAAGATGCTGGAAGTATCAAAGGAATGTCAGAACTGTATGCAAGCCTGGTTACGGCGAATGCGCCGGTTGAGGCCCACTTCTTTCGTGACGGTGTCCACGGAACGGGATTTGCAATCGGTGACCCCGTCCTCGGAGCCTGGCCCAACCTCATGTATTTATGGTTGCAGTCGGGTGGTTTTCTCACGGCTTTACCTCGGGTAGCGATCACAGGTGTCGTGAAGTTGGATGGAAATCCTTTACTACGCGGAATGGTGGTGTTGACACATGTCGACAATCCGAATGCGCCGCCCGTTGTTGTCTACATGACGAACACCGGCACGGGCGAACTGGGGCGTTTCCAGGTGCCGGCTAGTCAAGGTCCGGTCGCGGGCAAATACAAGGTCGTCGTTCGTCAAGAAGCCACCCGTTGGACGAGCAACTCGCGCGATCCCTTCATGATCAAGATGATGGCAAAACAAAGTAACAATACGCTCACCGATCAGGATCGCAAAGACTGGAGCGAATACTTGCGTAAGCGCGACTTGTCGCCAAGTATCGACAACCAAAAAGTATTTACACGTCAACACCCAAACGATTCACGCGATTACACCGTAGAGATCGGTGATGGAAGCAATTTGATGATCGAAGTATTTTCAAAATGAGTTTCTATCCGTCACTCCAAAAATGGACATTGGCACATTGGGCATTGGTTCTTAGAAGTTCTCAATCAAACGCGGTGTCCCTGAAAACAGGAGACTCCGCTGCGAAGACCCAACCTTAACGTTTGAAATAACGAAGGAGCTCCTTCTCCTTAACTCATCGAAACCAAAAAATAAACATTGGCACATTCATTATTAGTTCTTAGAAGTTCTCAATCAAACGCGGAGTCCCTGAAAATAGGAGACTCCGCTGCGAAGAACCAACCGTAACGTTTGCAATAGCAAAAGGGCTCCTTGTGCTTTTCAACCCTCGAATCCGCCCGGGTAACTCAAGTCTGTTGAAGCACTCTTCGCACGATTGGAGCGCGCGACGCAGTATCTGATTTTGAAAATTTGTATTTTCAAAAGGTAAAGCAATTCATTGTCAGATTACACCGCAAAGTAATTACATCACATGTACTCAAGACGACACTTTATTAAAGGCAGCGGCATGACCGCAGGTGCCCTCCTCTTCATGCCCGATCTGCTAAAGGGACATCCGCTGATGGAAAATAAACTCGCTGGCGACAATACAGGACTTCGTTTTCGACAAGTACACCTCGACTTTCACACAAGCCCATTGATCGAAGATGTGGGCGCCCAGTTTGACCCTGAACAGTTTGCTGCGACCCTTAAAAGAGCACATGTCAATTCCGTGACCGTCTTTGGACGTTGCCACCACGGCTACATTTACCACGACAGCCAGAAGTTTGCCGATCGGAAGCATCCCTACTTGAAACGCAACTTGTTGAAGGAGCAGATTGAGGCTTGCCACAAGGTTGGAATTCGGACGCCTATTTACCTAACGGTGCAATGGGACTACCTCACGGCGCAACAACATCCCGAGTGGTTGATCCGCGATGAAAATGGCGCACCCGTAGCTTCGGGCGACACCAACCGATTCCACCCAGGGTTCTATAACCATCTCTGTGTTTTGTCGCCATACATCGACTTTTTGAAGTCCTACGTGTCGGATCTTTTTGAACAGGTACCTGTCGATGGATTGTTTTTGGATATCCACCATTGCGTCCCCAATGCGAATGAATATTGTGTCGCCGCGATGATCAAACAGGGAATTGATCCCACCAAGGAACACAATCGATACTTGTTTTACAAAGAAGTGCTGCGTCGGTACAAAGAGGATATGACCGCGCACATTCGGACGTTAGATAAGACCTGCAGTATTTTCTATAACGGCGGTCACGTTGGCCCCCAAGTTCAACCCACGTTCGCATCAAACACACACTTTGAATTGGAATCATTGCCGTCGGGTGGGTGGGGTTACTTGCATTTTCCGCTCACCGCGCGATATGCCAGAAACTTTGATAAAGATGTTCTAGGCATGACCGGTAAGTTTCACACCAGTTGGGGTGACTTCCACTCCCTGAAGAACAAAGCGGCACTCGAGTTTGAAACGAGCATGATGCTGGCACTGAACGCCGGTTGCTCGATCGGCGACCAGCTTCATCCACGTGGTGTACTCGACAAAGCTACCTACGATCTGATCGAGGGAGCGTACGAGTTGGTTGAACAAAAAGAACCGTGGTGTGTCGGCGCGAAAGCATTAACAGAAGTCGGCGTTTTCTCAACGGAAGAGTTTGCGACCGGCGACGTACGGCAACCGCTGGCGATGCTCGGAGCCGTGAAACTCCTGCAAGAAGGCGCGGTTCAATTCGATATCATCGACAGCCACGCCGTCTTGGACCGATACAAGGTTTTGGTCCTGCCCGATAATGTTCCCCTTTCCGACGACTTGAAAACAAGGGTGCAGTCTTACCTGGCCAAGGGGGGTACGGTGCTGGCGAGTTTTGAATCTGGGCTGACGCCAGACAAAAAAGCGTTCGCCTTAGAAGAATGGGGCGTCGACCTAATCGGTGTAGCGCCTTACAGTCCAGACTATATCCGAACCCAAGGCAAAATTGCCAAGGGATTACCTGACACAGAACTGGTGATGTATGAAAAGGGACTTGAAGTAAAGACAAGACCAGGCGCAACGGTCTTGGTGAACGTTGACAAACCATACTTCAACCGCGAGTGGAATCATTTCTCGTCGCACAAGCACACACCTTCGTCGGGTGAGGTTGCCTATCCGGGTATTGTACAGCAGGGCAAAGTCATCTACTTCATGCATCCCATTTTTACGCAGTATGCGAAGAACGCACCTGTATGGTGCAAGAAATTGGTTCTGAATGCACTGGATATCTTGCTACCCAATCCGAAGGTTCGCCATAACGGTCCGACATCGTTGACTGTCGTTCTTAACGAACAGCCGGCACAAAAGAGAGAAGTATTGCACCTGTTGCATTATATTCCTGAACGGAAAGGAATTGCTTTTGATATTGTGGAAGATATCATTCCGTTGTACAATGTAAGCGTGTCGATTCATTCGAGTAAGAAAGTGAGCCAGGTGAAACTGGTGCCGCAAGGAAAGAAGTTGCCGTTTACGATGAACAATGGGCGAATTGAAATCTCAGTGCCCGAAGTGAGGGGTCATCAAATGTTGGAGTTAGGTTAGTAGATGTCTTTTTGATCTTTGGAAAGCCTTACAATTGATATTCAACATCCGATTCCAGATCAATATCGGGCGTTCATCGCAACCTAAAAAATGAACCTTAGCGAATTCGGTATTGGGCCTTTGCTTCTTGGTTACGCGGAGTCCCTGAAACAGGAGACTCCGCTGCGAAGACCGACATCTTACCAGCAATGTTCAAGACCCAGTGTCCGGCAAATTACTGCGCGTTCATCGCAACCCAAAAAAACGGGTATTGGTGCATTGGGCATTGGTTGTGGGATTTCTCTTGACAAAAGTCAACCAACTACGCATCGTGGATCAATTCACGTTTCCGCGCCGGACTCGTGCGGCATGTGTTCGTCATTTTCTTTCATTAAAGACAATGAACCAGTTTGAACTAAAATTAGACGCGAAACTAACAAGGGATATGCTTTCAGTCGTTGGGGCCGAATACTCCTTTTCGGAGAGACTGAAGAACAAACACTTTGGCATTGGACACTTACGTTACATTTCCGGCAATTCAACACTTGATGAATTCTACAACAGGCATAATCACACAATAAAAACACATTTTGACTGGACAAAGAAAGGAGCGGTCATCCGCTTAAGAACTATCTCAAAGATCTATGCAATAGGACTTGGCGAGAATGGATTCAATAAAATAAAATTGACGAAGAATCCGGACAAGTCCGCAACCTGGCCTTGCCACGCCGGTCAACGGAAACGATCTAGAGCCATTTTCACAAACGAGACGACTATTGGCTTCGATGTTTATTGCTTCTGCCTTGCTTTTGATCGTCATCGGGCGCAACATAACAGACGTTGAAACACTGAAGGAGATCTCTGTGGTCAGGATCGCGTCCTTTGTTCTGGTCATCATCTTAAACGCAATTCAATACAAAAGCAAGCGGTGGAAAGCAGCTCCCTTGATTGGTTTGATGACCCTTACCAGACAGATGAATAAAAACCAATGAATCAATCATCGGAATTAATTCAAACGCGAAAAAATCAGCAACAAAGAAACTAGAACAAAAAAAACTCTCATTCCGCCGCCGCTTAAAACCCGCGCTACCTTGTTTTTCATTTGGTGTATTCGACCTTGAGAATGAAACTGTCAAAAATCTGTGAAAGGTAAAGATGCCCTCCGAACTTAACAGCCGTCGAGACAGCACTAATCGGAAGATCATCAGCCGGTGTTACGATCTCTCTGACCGCATAGGTCTTCATGTCTACCGTGTGCACGCTGAACGGCGATACAACATCGCTTCTCTTGCTCGCCCTGTTCAGCTTTATTGCGCTGGTGTGCGAAGCCACGTAAAGTCTGCCGCCGTCTTCCGAAATGTTATCTAAGTTCTTCGCAACCTTGATCTTTCTTTCTAAGGAAAGAGTTCCATCGTCATTCATTCTCGTCAAGTGTAGACTCTTCGTAAATGAATCCACGACGTATACCTGTCTGCCCACAGCATGAATTCCGTTTCCAATCCAGATTCCCCGATAAGCCTTGCTGAATTCCCTCGTTTTCGGGTCGATCCTCGTTACGAAGGCTTTCTTCCGAAACACCAAACGGCAGATTAAACCGAATACCGAGAGTCCACCGGTATTGTTGACATACAACACGCCACCATCGGCCACAGTCAGATCGTTTGGACTACTCATAAGTTTAGGATGCATCAAAAGTGGTTCTGCGAGGTCGAGCACTGTTCCGTTGACATTAAAAATCGCTACACCGCTGTTCTTTCCCTGGTTTTTCTTATCATGATAGATCACATATAACTTCTTGCCGTCCCTACTGATATCGATACCATGCGGAAAAAACTCCAGGCCGGCCGGAAGTCCGCGAATTTCGAACTCGCCCCTATCGCCAGACTCCAAGTAATAATAGTAGATCGCGTGCTGCCGACTGTTCCGATGTGGCTTAAAGAAATCTCCGCATGAGATGATCAATCTGGGGGACGGTCCGGATGCGTCCAATACCATATCTTCAGGACCAGGACTTACATCAATCCTTTCATGTTGCGCCAATGATTGAATGGAAGCCATAAGCAAAAGAATGACAGCGTAGTTTTTCATTTTCTGGGAGCAAAAAAACCCACGTGCTTCGCAATCAGCAAGACACATGGGCTCTTAGTGAAGGTAGTGAATATCTCTATGCTCTGAAACCTTGATCATCCACCTATCGTTGCCGATAAACTCACAACTAAACACCATCCTCGGAATATGACCAGTCCGACGCCAATTTCAATCAGGTTTTCCTGCTCCCCTTAACCGCCAATTCCCGTATTTTCGCGGCATGGAACCATCCTTTGAGTTTACCGACCGCATGCGCACCGCGCTGCAGTTCATCAACAGCACGGCCCGACACATCTTCCTCACGGGCAAGGCCGGTACCGGGAAAACTACGTTTTTGAAGAACCTCACTCTCAAAACCCATAAACAGTTTGCCATCGTGGCGCCTACCGGAATTGCGGCACTCAACGCCGGTGGCACGACCATCCATTCGCTATTCCTCCTCCCCTTCGGAATGTTCATCCCCGACCGAAACTTTAGCGACGGGAACGACAACTTCGTCGGAAACTGGTACACCGAAAGTACCCTCGCCCGCCGTCACCCACTCAACTCCATGCGGAAGCAAGTGCTACGATCCATCGACTTGCTCATCATCGACGAAGTGAGCATGCTCCGCGCCGACTTGCTCGACGCGATCGACTATCGGCTCCGATCCGTGCGCAATAACTTCCGCCAAAGCTTCGGTGGCGTACAGGTACTCATGATCGGTGACCTCTACCAACTCCCGCCGGTCGTCAAACGCGAGGAAGAGAGCAGGTTGAGCCAGTTCTACCGGAGCCCATGGTTTTTCGAAGCGCATGCGTTGCAACGCGACGGGTTCTCATACATCGAACTTGACCAAATTTTCCGCCAAAGTGACAACGACTTCATTCGCGTCCTCAACAACTTACGCACCAACCAACCGACCACTGAAGACCTCGACTTTCTCAATCGGTACTACCGCAGCGAAGACGAAATCAAGAACCTAACGGAAGTCATCACCCTCACGACCCATAACAGGAAAGCCGACGAAATCAATCAAAAGGCCCTCAGCGAACTCAATGCGCCTTCAAGGTTCTTTGAAGCAACCATAAAAGACGAGTTTCCAGACACGATGTATCCGGTGCTCCCACGCCTCGAACTGAAGGTGGGTGCGCAAATCATGTTCACCCGAAACGACAGCGAAGAGGGTGCCTACTATAACGGCAAACTTGCAACGGTCACAGATATAGACGGTGACGATATCATCGTATCACTGGCCGGCAGCCACAAGGAGTACACCCTCCGCACATCCGTATGGGAAAACAAGAAGTATACGGTCAATCCCGAAACGAAGGACATGGAAGAGGAGATCGTCGGTACCTTCGAGCAATACCCGGTAAAACTCGCGTGGGCGATCACCGTGCACAAGAGTCAAGGGCTTACGTTCGATCAAGCGATCATCGATGTGGGACAGGCATTCGCCGACGGCCAAGTGTATGTGGCGCTTTCGCGACTTCGATCAATTGAAGGGCTCATTCTACGCACGAAGGTCGATCCGTCAATTGTGAGTACTGACCGACAAATAGTCTCCTTCGACGAAGCCAACAACAAGCCCGAAACGCTGGTGGAAGAAGTCCAACGTCAACAGCGCGAATACTTACGACGACAGTTTTTCAAAACTTTCGACTTCGATCCTATTATCAAGGAGATCCGAAGCCTCACGCGAAGCGAGGGTCCAGACTCCAGCTTCGATGAAAAGTCGATGAAACCTGTATTGCGACAGGTATACGACACGTTGGTCAATGAGGTCAACAATACGTCACGCTTCCGCGAACAACTGGCTTCACTCCTCGATGGCGACAGAAGCGACGAACTGTTGGAACGCGTTCGACGGGGGCGTCAATACTACATGCAGCTGATTTGGAACCAGGTCCGAATACTTGCCCAGCACATCGAAGACCTCCGCCATGAAAAAAGAATCCAAACCTACATAACTTCGTTGGGGGACTTAGACCAATTATTTGCCAAGAAGCTCGAGGAAGTCGACAAAGTGTCGCACCTCGCTGAAGGGATCCTCAACGGACAGATCGAATTTGACTTTTCCACACTGCGCGACCAGCGAGCAGCCATGCGAGCAGAGATTCTAATGTCGACCGTCAAGAACTTGGAGCCAAAGAAGAAGAGTAAAAAGAAGAAAAAAGCAGGCGAACCCTCCACCTACGAGCTCTCCATTCGAATGGCAGAAGAAGGTAAGACCATCGCGGAAATCGCAGAAGCCCGCGGTTTAGTGGTGAGCACCATCGAAGGACATCTGGCCAAAGGAATCGAAAGCGGACGAATCAAGTTAGACCTCTTGGTCAACGAAACGGATGTTAATCTCATCAACTCCGCGATCGACACGCTGCCCGACGGATTTAGTTCGGCGGACTTGTACAGCAAACTGCGAGGAAAGTATACTTATTCGCAACTTAGAGCAGTTTTGAAATTGCGAATTCAGAGTTAAGTATTTAGACTGATGGTTTCGACTTTACTCGAATAGGGCAATATTTAGAATTTAGAATTTAGGATTTAGGATTTAGGATTTAGGATTTGCGGAATAGCTAACGCTTCGGCACAACCTGTTGGGGTCGTGGAAAACTTGACGGTGTATATGGACGAACCCCGGATTTGCGTTAGATTTAGATATGAAATTCCGTTTGCTGCTTGTCGCGACCTTCGGTGCAGCCACCGCCTTCGCGCAGTCTTCGCTCGTTGCGCCGGGCGAAAAAATCCAACTCGTGTCCAGTCAATTCAAGTTTACCGAGGGAGCCTCGGTGGACAAAGCTGGAAACATCTATTTCACCGATCAACCCAACAACACAATTTGGAAGTATGATGTGAATGGTCAACTCACGCTCTTTCGGGACCATGCCGGTCGTTCCAATGGCACCTACGTCGATAAAAAAGGAAACCTACTGACGTGCGCCGACGAACACGGACAACTTTGGTCGATCGACAAAAAAGGCAAAGAGACCGTTCTACTCAAAGACTTCGAAGGTCATCAATTCAATGGACCAAACGATCTTTGGATCGATCCGAAAGGAGGAATCTACTTTACCGATCCATACTTCCAGCGAGACTACTGGGAACGCAAATCACCCGACCCCGGCATGAAGGGTGAAAACTTGTACTACCTTCCGAAAGGGAAGTCGATACCTGTTGTGGTCGACAACCAATTCACAAAACCGAATGGTGTAGTGGGCACGCCCGACGGCAAACACTTGTACGCAGCCGAAATTGCGAACAAGTTCATTTACAAGTACGACATTCAACCCGACGGCACCCTCACCAATCGCCGTGTCTTTTGCGAGGACCGCGCCGATGGCATCACATTGGATGAAAAAGGAAACGTGTACTTGGCCGGTAATGGCGTGACGATCTACAATCCGAAAGGAGAGAAAATCGAACACATCGATGTGCCCGCTCGATGGACTGCCAACTTATGTTTTGGTGGGAAGAAAAAAGACATTCTCTTCATCACCGCCTCGGAATCGGTGTTCACCATCAAAATGGCTGTGAAAGGAGTTGAGTAACATAAACTACACAGACTCTTGGAAAAGCAGCACGATCGTCCCAACCATCCTACGAGGCGCGACTTTTTGTTGAAGTCGACAGCTGCCACGCTTGCCTCTCTTCTTCCATTCGATAGCCACTCAAACTGGAATGACCCCATGAACGCATTCGAACCCGAAAATCTGACGGTGATTGGACCCTACGGCGCCTGGGCACAGTCGCTCACCGCGGGAAAAATTCCAACTCTTTCCTTCCGTCAGAAAGCCTTTCAGGATGTCACGCGTTGGCGCCAGCAAGCACGTCAACAACTCTTGAGTCGCCTCGCCATGCCCGACTTGGGCGCCACGCCCGCTCCTAAGGTGGTCAAGCAATATGAGTACGACGGCCTTCACATCGAGGAGCTCAGCTGGCAACTTCCCTATGGCCGCCCAACCGAGGCTATCCTCCTGAAACCAAGCAACGCGAAAGGTCGCCTACCCGGCGTACTCGCCTTCCATGACCACGGAGGCAACAAGTACTATGGCGCCAGGAAAATTGTGCGCACATCCGATCAACTTCCAGCGGGAATCGAAGAGCATCAGCGTACCTATTACGGCGGACGCGCCTGGGCTAATGAACTTGCCAAACAAGGTTACGTCGTGTTGGTATCGGATGCATTCACATTCGCCAGTCGCCGCGTCATGATCAGCGACGTCCCCGAACATCGACGTCATGGACAAAAAGATCCGAACCCGAACAACTGGACAGAAATTGAACGATACAATCAATGGGCGTCGGACCACGAAAACACCATGGCCCGCTCCTTGTTTAGTGCCGGCATCACCTACCCCGGCGTGTGGCTTGCCGAAGACATAAAAGCACTCGACATCTTGGCAGCCCGGCCCGATGTAGATGCCACACGCTTAGGTTGTGCCGGACTCTCTGGTGGCGGACTCCGATCGGTGTACGTCGGAGCCATCGACGACCGAATCAAATGCACCGTACCCGTTGGATTCATGACCACCTGGAACGACTTCGCTTTGTACAAGTCATACACGCACACCTGGATGATCTATATCCCGTTATTACCCAACGAACTCGACTTCCCCGACATCTTGGGATTGAGAGCACCGTTGGCAAGCCTGGTGTTGAACAATACCGAAGACCAACTCTTTACCCTCGCCGAAATGAAACGCGCCGATGAGATCACAAAAGAAGTCTATGCCAAAGCTGGTGCCCCCGAAAAGTATCGCTGTTCTTTTTACTCCGGCGTCCACAAGTTTGATGTAGAGATGCAGAGGGAGGGGTTTGAGTGGATAGGTATACAACTAAGAATTAAGAATTAAGAATTAAGAATTAGGGATTAGGGATTAGGGATTAGGAGTTAAGGATTAAGGATTACACCTACCGATCACTTCGACGGGATTTACCTGGGCGTTGCGCCAGGCGTGGTAGCACGAGGAAACGAACACGATTGTTGCCGCAAACACAACGGGCAAAACAAAATCGGAAGGGGTCCAAACGACGTGGTAAGCAAAATTTTCCAGCCATGCCTGCGACAAGAAATAGGAGGCGGGCAACCCCACCAGCGACGCACACAGGAAAAAGACTAAAAAAGGTCTAAGGTGAATCCAGAAGAGGTGCTCTCCGTCGGCGCCCAACACGCGGCGAATACCCATCTCGTGCTGGCCAATCGATAACATCAAGGCCGAAATACTAAATACACCCAAGCCCGATACCACCACCGAGATCAACATTCCCCAAAAAATGATTCCCTTTATCTGTTCGTCATTCTGATAGAGGCTTCGATAGCGACTATCGAGATACTCAAAATCGAAAATTGTACTAGATACATGCTTACGAAAAGCCTGTTCAAGTTCCGACAACACACGGTGCTGTTGCATCGGCTTTGTCTTAACATAAAGGAACTGTGTCCCGATTTGGGGGTCCTGCAAAAACATGACGACTGGCCCCACTGAATGGTGCAGCGATTCAAAGTAAAAGTCTTTAACAATCCCGATGACTTCACCATTCATCCCGTTCCACGAAATCTTTTTGCCAAGCGTATCGCCCCAACCAAATTGTCGCGCGGCCGTCTCGTTCACAACAAAGGCTGAACGGTCAGCTGCTCTTTGCGCTTCGAACCAACGACCAGTCCGAAGTTTGAGATCCATCAACCGAGGATACTGTGGATCGAAAAAGAAGTACGTAAGTAGAACGTTCTTCAGCCCATCCGATGTTTCCACCTCGAACAAGTCCTTCGTCTCAAGTCGCCCGGCAGGGTAATACGAACAGGATGCAACTTCCTCAACGCCCGACAGCGATCGCAAATCATGCACGAGGCCAGTCGTTTCCGAGACTGTGCCCGGCTTCATCACGACGATCACATTACTGTCGTCAAATCCTTTGTCCCTGTTCTCGATAAAATTGAATTGTTCTACGACGATTAACATCATCCCAATCATGACAATGGAAAAGGACAGTTGAGCGGAGGCCAGTAACCTGCGCGGTCCCACCCCTAACCCATTCCCGGTCACTTTCCAGGTATTGACCACCGACGGCACGCGTGCAGTAAGCCATCCATTCACGAAAGAAAATGCAGCCATCAACACGACCACCAGAATAACTCCACCGAAGAAGTAGATACCCGACCAAATACTCGGGTCGATGGGTGGCACGATTCGGGTCCAACTGACAACGCCCACCACCATTCCGATTACAAGTGGAATCGTGACGGCGACTATCATTAAACCATCTGCTAACGAAGCGCTATCCTGATTTCGTGGCGAGTCACCAAATGCTCTCAGGATTACCACCCTTTTGATCTGAATCGTGAGTTCAGCAAGGGAAAGGTTGAGGTAGTTCAGAATGCCGGAGAGCAAAAAAATGATAACAACCGACACGATCATCAAAATATGACTGGGCTCGCGCCTCGTCGCGAAGTCCTCTTCCATGGTTTCAGAGAGATGGATGCGATCGACGCGCTGCAGCACCGGATCAACAGAAACGTTGAGCTCCTCCGAGTTAAGGGCCAAATAGTCGTCAATGGTTTGGTCTATGTCCTTTGCTAGCTGAATTTCATTTGCCCTCGAATCAACACGGACATACGTGTACACGTTGATGTTATCCCATGCATCACGCTGATAAAACGTTGGCCAAGAGACGAGCGCTTGATAGTTCAAGTGGCTGTTAAGTGGAAGATCTTCCACGACACCCGACACCTCGAGGTCGGTGTGAAAAAGTCCAACTCGCTCGCCCAACACGTCTGTTCGACCAAACAACCGGAGCGCCAGTGACTTTGTAATCACGAGTTGGTTGGGTCGATCTAGAGAACGTGCCGTGCCAAGAATCCACTTGTGATGAAAGAAGCCTAGGAAAGATGAATCCGCCAAAAAGGTTGAAATTCCCTCGAAGCGATTTCCATCGATCGTTAGCGCGGGTGCATACATGGATGCAAACCGGGTGTAATCCCGTACCGAAGGCACTTCAGAAACCAGGGCCTCGCCGAGTGGCAAGGGCGAAACGGCATAAGTTGTGGTCCTGCCAGCGATCAAAGCCCTGCATCCCACCCGGTAGATCGTTTTGTAATCAGGGTGGTTCTTATCGAACTGTGTCTCATTGATCACAAACGCTAAGAGCACGAGCGCAAATGATAAACAAATGGACAACGATCCTACTTTCGCGATAAACTGAAGCCTGTTGCGCCGAACGCTGCGAAGAGCCAACTTCATATTTATACCCCAAAAAACACCCCACGAACTCTCGGACCGCATTGCCTTGACATTTGAGGCGCGGCAAAAACGAATCACGTCCCAGATAAACCCCATATCTGCTCTAACCTTACCGTGTTTGTTGAGTCGATCATAGTAAAGTTCGTACGCATCTCCTTGAATCTCCTCTAGAAGTTCAGGGTCGCAATACCACCTCAGAAACCGGTCAAACCACGATGGCGGCCCAGGTCGTCTCATAGTCCCTTTATTGAAAAATTTGGAACACGCTGATACAGTTGGATCTTCGTTCTCATCGCTTCCTCCAACGTTCGCTTACCCGACGCGGTGAGAGAAAAATAACGCTTCCGACGACCACCACGCTCTTGCGTAGCTCCCCCCATCTTAGACCTGAGATAACCCTTCCGCTCCAATCGCTTCAACACCTCGTGAACCGCACTAATGTTGACCACCCTGCCCGTCTCGGCAATTATATATTGCATGACAGACACACCATACGCTTGATCGTTTAGCGTCGCGGCCGACAACAACACCAATTCCTCAAACTCTCCCAGATTATCACCTTTTTGCTTCATGTTATTTGTTATACAAACACGAATATAATATATTTATTATAGTTTTGTATAACTAATGTCTATGAAAAATTTGCTATTGATTGCGTTGCTGTTGTTGACCCTCCTTGATGCTGGTGCACAAGGAACGGGCACGCAGCTGGTCCTTGTTGGCGATGTACACGATGCCAATACTCAGGAGCCGTTGGCATATGCGACGGTCGCCTTAAAAAAAGGCGTATACCAAACAGTATCAGATAATAATGGAAACTTCAGGTTGCTGGTGCCTGCCGACTATGCGAACGACACCATCCGTATTACCTACATCGGCTTCCAAGCCTTTGAGAAACCAATCGCTCAACTAAAATCCATCGAACATGTTTTATTGAAAGAGGTTGCAACTGTCCTAGAAGAAGTAATGGTGTTGCACCAAGAACTCGACCTGCGAAACATCGACCGCACGGCACGCCCCATCCGCGGTAAATTGTACGCTGCCGACGCAGAAGTCACAAACCTCGAGTTCAATCAATTCCTAGACTGGCTCGACGACCACAACCAACACGACCTCCGATTGAAATACGATTTCGATCTCTCACAGTACAATGCAGCCGCCAAATCCTTCTACAAACGATATCATCGCCCCGCTGTGAGCAAGAAAAAGCGAAACTCAAGCGACACGACCGCTGGGTTCAACCATTATCCCGCCGTCAACATTTCCTATGAAGCAGCAATTGCGTATTGCGAATGGCTCACGGCACGTTATAACGAAAATACCAAGCGCAAAAAATTCAAGAGCGTCAAGTTTCGTCTACCCACCCATCAAGAATGGCAGATCGCCGCATTAGGTTATGCTAGCTTTCAATCTTGGAACTTGTTCGAAAACAAAATTGAAGTGGTGATCGCTAACGATTCCCTTTCCCACGAAATGCTCAAAGGGCCGAAGAAAACGGTTGTTGTCGACAGCACTTTTCTCTACCCATGGTATAGTGCTTGGTACTTTCGAAACAAGCCACAGAACTCGCGTAACTGTTTCCTGGGAAACTTTTACGTCGACAATGCGGTTCCTTGCCCCAACCGAGCGCTTGCCTTCGATGGATTTGTCTTGATGGCGCCGGTCCGCTGCTACTTCCCCAACAACATCGGGCTTTTTGATGTGGTGGGAAACGTGGCTGAAATGATTTCCGACAAAGGAAAAGCGTGTGGTGGAAGCTGGAACGACAAGCCCGCCAACAGTACCATCCTATCCGTTAAGCGCTACGGGGGTCCGGACGAAACCGTTGGGTTTCGACTATTTATAGAAGTCGAGTAACCCCGCATTTGATTTTCACCTAGATTAGTCTTTCAAATGACCGAAAGGACTTCACGACAGGTTTGAAAAAACAAGGTATAAGGATGGGTTCAACAACTATGTGGCTAAAGATTGCCTTTGCGGCGATGTTGATCATTTCTATACAACAGTGTACGCCCAAGGAAACTCCTCCCGTCGATGACCTTGCGTCGAAATTAGAGTACTCGTTGAAGGAAGAGTTACTGAAACCGTGGTACCCCAAAGCTATCGATTCGGTTGACGGCGGATTCCTTAGCAGTTTCACGTTCGACTTTCAACCGACGGAAGATCAACGCAAGATGATCGTGTCGCAGGCGCGCCACACGTGGACCAACTCAAAAGCCGCCATCCGTTACCCAGACGTCAAACACTTTGGTCGCGGTGCCACCCATGGCTACCATTTCCTGCGAGATGTCATGTGGGATAAAACTTACGGTGGGTTCTACTGGCTGGTCGAAAAAAATGGAACGGTGGTGAAAAGCGACTCACTCAAAACCGCTTACGGCAATGCCTTTGGAATTTATGCTCTCGCCGCCTATTACGAATACAGTCACGACACCGCAGCACTTGAACTCGGGAAGAAGGCATTCACGTGGCTAGAAGAGCATAGCCACGATCACGAATACAAAGGGTATTTTCAACACTTAACTCGGGAAGGCGTTCCCGTTTTCCGGGATAAGAAGACGCCCTCTACCGCCGAGTTGGGATATAAAGATCAAAACAGCTCTATCCACCTGCTCGAAGCGTTTACCGAGCTATACATGGTTTGGCCCGACCCTCTCTTGCGTGAAAGACTACGGGAAATGCTCTTCTTGATCCGCGATACGATCGTGACTGACACCGGATACCTCACCTTGTTCCTAGAACGCGACTGGAAGCCAGTATCCTTTCGGGAAGAACCGCGTGAAGTAATCGAACAACACCACAGCCTCGACCATGTATCCTTTGGGCACGATGTGGAAACAGCCTATTTGTTGATGGAAGCATCGCACGTGCTGGGGATCGAGAATGACACTACGACATTGACCGTCGCCAAAAAAATGGTAGACCATGCGCTCGTCAATGGATGGGACCAAAAAGGCAACCTTGGAAGCTTCTTCGACGAAGGCTACTACTTTAAAGATGAACCTAAGATCACGATTACGCATCGTACCAAAAATTGGTGGGCACAAGGCGAAGGATTGAACACCCTCCTCATCATGGCGGACTTGTATCCAACCGATCCGATGAACTACCACGACCGATTCATGGACGCGTGGCGGTACATCGACACGAACTTGGTTGATCATCAATACGGCGACTGGTATGCCGGTGGCCTCGATGAACAACCGGAGATGAAGACGGCCCTAAAGGGACATATCTGGAAAGCAACGTATCACCAGTATCGTTCGCTTGCTAACTGCATTGACAGACTTCGACGCTCGAATCCTTGAAAAAGTTCGCGACCGTCACGTCAATTGCTTTGCTCCTCGCAGCCTGCGAGATGATAAAATTCGCTGAACCCCAACCAGCGGGTAGGCGCGATCATGAACAATTCAAGAAGGAACTACTCGGTTCGTACTTGGGATTTGATCACAACTCCAAAGGCTATTTGGTCATCGAACGACGGAAACTCATCACCTACTTTCTTCTAGACACAGCGCTCGAAGATTCAGACGCTAAAACCTTCAGCGGTCGGGACACCACGGTATTGATTCCGCTGGCTGATACCCTTGGGTCAGATGTCGGCCGCCTTGGTCTGTGGATGCGTGTCACCCGCTACGGCGACAAGCTCGGATTTCGGGGATTCCTTGTAGATACGGTTCTGGATCTGGACAAAGGCGATATCCTCCGAAAGCACAGAGGCTCTTACGTGATCAATTCCAAGCTAGGTGCAAGTTGGTCTGTCTCATTGTTGATTGCTCGCCGCGACTCCGTCCAACTCTCGAAGATTAGTGCAACGGATAAGACCCGCATTTGGTCGATTTTAAATATCAGCGACTCTTCCCTGTTGATAAATCCCACGCGCCGCGAATTTGGAAAACTGGTGAAGGCGCGCCTATTTCATGATGGTGTTATGTGCGGAAGAACCAACGCGCAGGCGCTGCTGGAGTAAGTCTCTACGGCGGCTCATCGGTCTTGTTACTTTCTGAAACGAATAAAAAAAGCACGCAACCGAGAGGCGCGTGCTTTTCATTTTATTCGACCCCAAGTCAATACTCGAATGCCGGGTTGGGCAAGTAATTCGGGTAGATCTGCTGGTGTTTCTTGCGCACCGCTTCGTATACCACGCGACGAAGTTCATCGACATTGATCTTGTTGGTCGCCGAAACGAATACGACGTGCTCGAAACCTTGCGTCTTGTAGTAGCCACGAAGTTCATTCAAGGAAGCTTCGTCGTTGCGTTCCAGCAAATCGACTTTGTTCAACACCAACACCACTGGAATGTTGCCGGCTCCAATTTCCGCGAGCGTATTGCTCACCACTTGGATGTGGTTGTCGTGAAAAGGATGCGCGACATCGACGACATGCAGCAACACATCGGCTTCTCGCACCTCATCGAGCGTCGACTTAAAAGACTCGATTAAGTGATGCGGCAACTTGCGGATGAAGCCCACCGTGTCGGACAGCAAAAACGGGATGTCGTTGAGTACCACCTTCCGCACGGTGGCATCGACCGTCGCGAACAGCTTGTTCTCAGCCTTTACGTTTGCCTTGCTCAACAAGTTCATCAGCGTCGACTTACCGACGTTGGTATAGCCCACGAGTGCTACGCGCACCACGTTAGAGCGAGACTTCCTTTGCGTTTGGCGCTGCTTGTCGATCTTCTCCAATTCGTCCTTCAATAGGGCGATCTTGTTTCGGATGATGCGTCGGTCCGTCTCAATTTCCCGCTCGCCGGCACCGCCACGGGTTCCTGTACCGCCTCGTTGCCGCTCCAAGTGGGTCCACATGCGTGTCAGTCGTGGCAGCAAGTATTGGTTCATGGCGAGTTCCACCTGTGTTCGGGCCTGCGCCGTCTGCGCTCGAAGCAAGAAAATGTCGAGAATTAACAAACTCCGGTCGTACACGCGGACCCGTCCCCCCTCCTTCGAATCGGGATTGAACTCCTTTTCGAGGTTTCGGAGCTGCGACGGGCTTAGATCATCGTCAAAAAGTACACTGGTAATATTGTTTAAGGTAACATACTCCTTGATTTCTTCGAGCTTGCCTTTTCCCACAAAACTGCGCACGTCGGGGTGCGGTAGTTTCTGGATAAAATTCTCGACCGCTTGAATACCCGCGGTTTCGGCCAAAAAAGCCAATTCTGCCAAGTGTTCAACGATTTCCTCGTCGTGCGCCCGCGGAGTGGCCACGGCCACTAGGATTGCCTTTTTTTCATCAATCTTGTCTACTGTTTGGTTACGGCTCATTATTAATTGTGGAGTTACTTTGCTTACCTTTCGGGAATTTATGACTCGAAAAGTAGCCATCAAGGTCGCTTTTTAGTCCTAAATAGAGAAAAACCTTACTTGGGCGCTGGTTTTGAGACCAGTAGTTGGCTGAATGAAAATTGCAATTGTCCTCAATACGTCTTGGAATATTTACAATTTCAGGATGAATTTCATCAAGTCTTTGATGGCAGAAGGTCACGAAATACATACCGTGGCTCCTGCAGACGACTACACTCATTACCTGGAACAAGCAGGCTGCATCCACCACAATGTAAGGATGGACAGCCGAGGTGCCAACCCTCTGAAAGACTTCGGTCTCGTGGTCGAATTCTGGAATACATACCGGAAAATTCGCCCCGACGTCATCCTCCATTATACCATTAAGCCAAACATTTACGGCACCCTCGCTGCTTCGATGCTGCGGATTCCCGTCATTAATAATGTGTGTGGCCTTGGTACGGTTTTCCTCAAAGAAGGAATCGTTTCGCAAGTGGCTATGGCCCTATACCGGTGGGCCTTCCGTTTCCCGAAAAGAGTATTTTTTCAAAACCCCGACGACCGCAAGCTTTTCCTTGACAAAAAGCTGGTTCCAGAGGCGATCGCCGACCTATTGCCGGGTTCAGGTGTAGACCTTCAGCGCTTTGCGCCGGTGGCAACAGGGAAGAATGAACGATTTACATTTTTGTTGATTTCAAGGCTCATAACGGACAAAGGCATCCTCGAGTTCATCGAAGCCGTGAAACAATTGAAAGCGAAGGGCATTCCCGCTCATTTTCAGGTCCTTGGCCCGAAAGATCCCCAGCACAAACGTGGCATCAAGGTGGCAACCATCGACCAATGGATTCAATCCGGCCTAATCGAATACCTGGGCACTACCGACGACGTCCGAACCTTCATCAACAAAGCCGACTGTGTCGTACTCCCCAGCTACCGCGAGGGTACCCCACGCACGCTGCTCGAAGCCGCTAGCTCCGCCAAACCGATCATCGCTACCGACGTCCCCGGCTGTCACAACGTCGTGGAAGATCAATACAACGGCCTTCTCTGTAAGATGAAGGACTCAAATGACCTTGCCGAGAAAATGATCACCATGGCGGGGTTCGATGAACAGACTTTGATTCAAATGGGCCAAAATGGGCGGAGGAAAATGGAACGCGAGTTCAGCGAAGACCTCGTCATCGATAAGTATATCGCCGCCATCGCGCCCTACAAAAAAGCCTCTTAAATCCGTACTTTTGGCCCCGGTCGGAAAGACCGATTGTTGAATAGAAGCCCGGTTTTTGACCGGAATTCGCCACATTTTTTTAACTTCACCTGGATGTCCGTTTCCGTTCCGTTGAAATACCGTCGCTTTCTCGTCGCCTGCTCCCTCCTGCTCGTCGTCGGGTGCTCGTCGTACCGTCAAAACTTGCTGTTTCGACCCACGACCACCCATCCAGGCAACGCACCCCTCGAAGGCCACACCGACCGAAACTATGTCATCGCCGTCAACGACCAGTTAAAGCTCGACGTCTTCTCGAACAACGGGGAGCGCATCATCGATCCCAACGGTGAACTCGTTCGTGAAAACAACGGGATCCAACAAGGTCAGACTGCCCGCCCTCAGCCGTCCTACTTAGTAGCCATCGATGGCTCCGTGAAGTTCCCACTCATCGACGGAATCAACCTCGCCGGGATGACCATTCGCGAAGCCGAAGTAAAACTTCAGACAGAGTACAACAAGTTTTATAAAGAGTGTTACGTGCTCCTCTCCTTCGTGAACAAACGGGTAGTCGTGCTCGGCTCGCCAGGCGGCCAGGTAATTCCCCTCGTCAACGAAAACGTGACTGTCGTCGAAGTACTGGCGCTGGCCAAAGGGATCGGCAACGATGGGAAAGCCCACAACATACGTCTCATCCGCGGCGACCAAACTTTCGTGCTTGACCTTAGCAGCCTCGATGGCTTGGCGAAAAATAACATGGTGGTGCAGCCAGGCGACGTGATCTACGTGGAACCTATTCGCAGGCCCTTTGCCGAAGGAGCCCGCGATCTCGCCCCTGTGTTGAGCCTTGTGCTAAGTCTCGCGACCCTAATAGTCGTGTTTATCTCGAACAACTGATGCAAGAAGGAAACCTCATATCTCCCAACACGAGCGACCCAATCGACTTCGATAAGTTGAGGATGATTCTTCGAAAGAATCTGATTTGGATATTCCTTTTGCTCGCCTCTACGAACGTAGCTGCCTACCTATACCTCCGTTACACCAAGCAAGTGTACGAAGCTGATTCAGAACTAAAACTCGAACTCAAGCAAGATGCGACCGAATTCGGCATCAAGAATTTGCAAGAGAACCAGAATGTGAACATGATCTCCGGCGAGATCGAACAGATGACGAGCAAGCTCTTCTTCAACCGTGTGCTCGATTCAACGGATCTTTGGGTAAGCTACCACTCCATCGGACAGGTACTGAACAATGAGGTGTACACCGCCTCTCCTTTCAGGGTGGCGTTCTCCAGTCACCTGCATCCATGCCTCAATGTGCCGATCTACTTCAACTTTTCAGGTGCCGATGAGTACGTGCTGCGAATTGCCGACCAACTTCACCAAGGTCGCCTCGGAGAAAAACTCTCTCTCTCAGATGTAGACTTGGTGATTACTAAAACGGCCTTCTACACGCCACATGATGAAGAAGACTATTTCTTTATCCTGCACAGCCGCGACAATCTACTCACGTACCTAGATAAAAATACTAGTGTCGCACCACTGAGCTATGAAGCCAACACGATTCGAATCTCGTTCCGCGACTTTAACCCGTTTAAAGCACGCGACATTGTGAACAAGATGGACTCGATGTATCTCAACTACAGCAACGCGCAAAAGAATCTCACCAACAAACAAAAGATCGAATGGATCAATGCCGAGCTGGGTCAAATCGAAGGAAAGATGGAAGATTACGAGAACTACTTCGAAAACTTTACCATCCAAAATAAGAGTAGCAATCTAGATACCGACCTCAAAAAGACAATCGACGCCATGTACGCGATCGATTCCCAACGGTTCTCCCTTTCCAAGCGTATCCAAGATGTCGATGGCATGATCGGTCGATTCAGCGCCAACGACTTTTCACTCACCGCATCCAGCCGTCAACAGCTACCATCTCACCTCGACAAACAAGTAGAAGCGCTCCAAACGGCCGCCCATCACTTGGAAAAACTCGGGCTCTCCTACAACGAGAGCACCTTTGCCTTCAAACAAAAGCAAAAAGAACTCAACACGATCCGGGAGGCAGTCTTCCTCCAAATGAATGACTTGAAGAAAGACTGGACAAAAAATCTGCAGGAGTTAGATCAACAAAAGAAAAGACTGGAGGCACGCTTCGCTACCATGCCTGAAAAGAATACGCAGTTCACAAAAAATCAACGGTTCTATAAACTATACGAAGAATTCTACCTCTCGATGATGCAGGCCAAGGCAGAATTCGAAATAGCCCAGGCCGGAAGTACACCCGACTTCAAGATACTCTCGCTTTCGGCACTCCCCGACAAACCCCTGTTCCCCAATCGTCCGGTCGTCATCGGCATTGGTATCTCTTCCGGACTAATCCTGAGCATCCTATTTATTGGTCTCCTATACCTAGTCGACAATCGAGTGGCCAGCGTCCGCGACATCGAACGGAATACTGCTGCTCCCGTGCTTGCTGTCATTCCCGAAACACGCCACACGACTAAGACACCTTTCCACATCCTCGACAACCCCAAGTCGGTCGTCAGTGAAGCCATTCGGACACTTCGGACCAACTTGGACTTCTTCGCGGTGACTGGCGGCAGCAAAACCATTTCGATTTCATCCACGATTGCGGGCGAAGGAAAGTCCTTCCTGGCGTTGAACCTAGGCGGCGTGATCGCGATGTCGAAAAGAAAAGTAGTGTTGGTCGACCTCGACATGCGGAAGCCCAAGCACAACGTGCCCTTCGAAATTTCTGACCCACAAAAAGGTGTCAGTACCGCGTTGATCAAAAAGTACAACATCGAAGAGTGTATTGTGCCTACTGGCCTTGAGTTTTTCGACTTTGTACCCGCCGGACCAATTCCACCAAATCCGTCAGAACTTCTCACGAATGGCGATTTCATCCGTGTCGTAGAGCGCCTGAAGGAACTCTACGAGTTCGTCATTATCGATACACCCCCCGTTGGCCTCGTCACCGATGGAATCATGGCCATGAAGAAAACTGACGCGACGATTTATGTCGTGCGCGCTAACTATTCCAAAAAAGATTTTGTTTCAAATATCGCCCGCATTCAAAAGATCCATAAGATCTCAAACATATCGGTCGTCTTCAACGCCTTGCCGTCGAACAACAAATTGTACGGCTATGGATACTACGAAGATAAAACACCGGTAAAAAAGAGTTGGAAGTATATCCTGCGCGGCTAAGTGTTTTCATTTTTCCGATCATCTTCATTGCCCGTCACGGTTCCCTTCGGAGCTGATATGCACTCCCATTTGTTGGCGGGCATCGACGACGGCGCTAAAACACTCGAACAATCCGTGGCCATGATCAAGTTGTTGATGGACCTCGGCTACGAAAATTTTGTAACGACGCCACACATCATGAACGATGTGTATCGAAACACACCCGACATTATTCGAACGAAGGAATCGGAACTCAATCAACATCTCAGCAACCTCGGGCTACCCGTGGTGGTGAAAGCGGCAGCGGAGTACTACTTGGACGAGTCCACTATGGCCAACGCCACATCGGGCGGTGAATTCCTCACATTTGGAGATCGTTACGTTCTTTTCGAAACCAACTTTCTGTCGGAACCGTTCGTCATCAAAGATTTCATCTTCCAACTGACAACCAAAGGGTATCGACCCGTGCTCGCGCACCCAGAACGGTACGCCTACATGACGATCGAAAAAGCCCAAGATCTCGCCGACAGAGGAGTGTTGTTACAATTGAATCTCCTTTCTCTTTCCGGTTACTACCAAAAGCAAGCACAGAAGCTGGCGGAAAAGTTAATCGAACAAAAGCTGGTGCATTTCGTCGGCAGCGATTGCCACAACGAGATTCAGGCCGTCGCGATGGCAGAAGCCACCAAGACAAAAGCCTTCAAGAAAATGCTGACCTTGCCACTGTTAAACGCGACACTCTGATGAAAATCGTAGCTGTTACCGGCGGAAGTGGACTGGTCGGAAGCGAAATCGTTCGCCGGCTGCTGAGTAGTGGTGTAGCCGTTCGATGCCTTCTCCGATCCGATAAAAAACTTGGGTTATTGGCAGCCTTGTCACATGATACAGCGTCAAATAATACTCATCAGCTCGAGATCGTCGCCTGCGACGTGCTTGACATGACTGGGTTGATGAAATCGCTCGAAGGTGTTGACGCCGTCATCCACGCGGCAGGTATCGTGTCGTTTAACCCACGGTTGCGCGACAAGATTTACGAAATAAACACAGAAGGCACACGTCACATCGTGAATTCCTGCCTCATGTTGGGCATTCGAAAACTTGTTCACATCAGTTCCGTCGCGGCGCTTGGTCGCCCCAAAGGCGCTACCCGGATTGACGAAACGAGTCGTTGGATCGCGGGGAACCCGGCATCGCATTACGCCACATCGAAGTACATGGGTGAAGTAGAAGTGTTCCGTGGTTTCGAAGAAGGATTACAAGTATCGATCATCAATCCTTCTGTGGTCTTGTCGGCTGGCGATGGAACTCGAAGCAGCTCCCAAATGTTCAACTACGTGGCGCGCGAACGTTGGTTCTATACAGACGTATTATTGAATTACGTCGACGCCCGCGACGTCGCCGAAATGGCAGTGAAACTTACTGACAATGGTCATAATGGCGAACGTTTTATCGCCAGTGCGGGAGCTGAAAATTTGAAAGTCGTCTTTAAAAAAATTGGTGAACGGCTTCACAAACGGCCTCCTTTCATAGAGGTTCCAAAAGACCTCGTCAATTTGGCAGCCACATTCGAAAGTTGGCGCGCCATTTGGGCCGGTGCCGAACCGATGGTCACGAAAGAGTCGGTAGCCTTCATGAAAGAAAAAACCGTTTTCGACGGCACGAAGGCTCAAAACGTGCTTGGAATGAAATTTCAAACGTTGGAAAAAACGCTCGACTGGTGTTGCGAAACGCTCAGGAGTATTAATATAAACAAATAAAAAATACAAGTTGGCATCCTGTAAATTTCCGTACAGCTTTGCCCAAATTATCAGACAGCCATTTCATATTGAGTGGCATTTTTGTCTACATTAGACAAACCTTACAGCATGGCTCAGCACTTCAGAAAGAGAGAGGACGAAGAGGAGTTGATCAAGAAATTCGAAGAAAGCCTCAAGAAGAATTCCGGAGACTTCTTTAACCTAGAAGCGTACGAAACGATCATCGATTACTACCTCGATCGCAACAAACATAAAAAAGCACTTGCAGCTGTCAATCAAGCGATTGATCAATATCCTTTTTCAAGTGAACTGATCCCGTTGAAAGCGCAAATTCTCTCCAACTTGGAAGAATATGACCAGTCGCTCGAACTCTTGGAACGCGCACGCAACCTTAATCCCAACGATATTGATATCTATTTATCGATCGGTTCTGTGTTGTCGCTCATGGGTAAACATCAAGAAGCTATAGCAACCTATGAAGAAGCGCTCGCATTTGCTGAAGAAGGTCTCGACGAACTTCACTACAACATCGGGCTGGCCTACCAAAGCGTCGAAGAATACGAAAAAGCAATTGAATCATACAAAAGGTCGATCGAGTACAACATCAGCCACGAGGGTGCACTCTACGAGTTGGCTTTCTGCCTCGACGTTATCGGACAACTAGAAGGAAGTTTAGCATACTACCGCAAGTTCATCGACGAAGACCCGTACTCCGCGGCAGCGTGGTATAACTTAGGCATTGTGTGCAACAAGTTGGAGAAATACGACGAAGCCATCGAAGCCTATGAGTATGCGTTGGCGATCGATGAGAATTTCGCGTCGGCGCACTTCAACATGGGCAACACGTACATGAACCTCGAGCAATACACGAAGGCACTCGATGCGTTCAAGAAGACCATTGAAATCGAAGGGCCGAGTCCGGAAGTGTATTGCAGTATTGGGGCGGCCTATGAAAACCTAGAGCATTACGATCTAGGGCTTAAATACTACCAGAAATCGACCAAACTCGATCCCCTCTACGACGAAGCGTGGTTTGGTGCCGGCAACTGTATGGAAAAACAAGAGAAGTGGTACCAAGCCCTTCACTTTTATAATAAGGCAATCAAGCTGAACAGTCACAACGCCGAATACTGGAAGGCGGCGGCGCACGCGGAATTCAAGATCGGAAACACCATCTCGGCGATTAGTGCGTACGAAGAAGCGTGCCACCTCACCCCCGACGATAAAGAAATTTGGCTCAACTGGTCATTCATCTATTTTGAACAGGGGGCGATTGAAAAATCGCTAGACATTATTTTACAAGGACTGGACGAACTCCCGGACGAATCGGAACTGTACTACCGGGCTACCGCGTACCTGATCGAAGCCGGACAGTTCAAGGAGGCATTCAATTATCTTGAAAATGCATTAACTTTGAACTTCGAAGGACACAGTGTGCTATTCGACTTCTTCCCGAAGCCCGAAACCCAAAAAGCACTGTTCAAGATTATCGATCAGTTTAGAAAAGAGAACCCTTGATGAACTACACGCTGAAAAATTTACCTGAGCGCACCACCAAGCCCAGGCAGATAGGTTTTACCATGGCCATGGACAAAGGACTGAGTGTCCGGGAAGCTGAGGATTTCGTCAGCATCTGTGCCGAGCACGTTGACATTGTGAAACTTGGATGGGCAACGTCGTACGTCACCCCCACCCTGAAAGAGAAAATCAAGGTCTATCGCGAGGCGGGGATCCCATGCTATTTTGGAGGTACCCTGTTCGAAGCATTCATTATCCGCGACCAGTTTGACGATTACCGCAAGGTGCTCGACAAATATGACCTTTCGTTTGCGGAGGTATCGGATGGCTCGATCGATCTCGATCACGACAAGAAGTGTGACTATATCCAAAAGCTCTCCGAGCAAGTCACAGTGCTGTCGGAAGTCGGTTCTAAAGACGCCGACAAGATCATTCCTCCTTATCGATGGATTGAACTCATGCAAAAAGAGCTCGACGCCGGCGCGTGGAAAGTAATTGGCGAAGCACGCGAAGGCGGAAACGTTGGTCTGTTCCGCTCTTCAGGCGAAGTACGCTCGGGATTGGTACAAGAAATTCTGACCAAGATCCCCTTCGAAAAAATTATCTGGGAAGCACCGCAGAAAGCACAACAAGTGTGGTTCATCAAATTGCTGGGTGCGAACGTAAACTTGGGCAATATTGCCCCCAACGAGGTGATTCCGCTCGAAACAATTCGATTGGGACTGCGCGGTGACACCTTTTTACACTTCTTGGGACTAGAGCGCAAAAAAGACAACATCGCACCACCGTTCGAAGCCGACTAGCGAACTGCAAAACTTTCTTATCTTCGCGCGCACCCTTCGCGGAGAGAGAGGGTTATTTTTTGTGAACTGTTAAAACATTTGAGAGAATGGAAAAAAAATTCGGACTAATCGGTTCGACAGTAAGTCACTCTTTTTCTAAAGCCTACTTCGACGAAAAGTTCTTCCGTGATGGTCTCCGCGATTACCATTATGAGTTGTATCCACTGAAGGACATCAACGACATCACGCAACTACTCAAAGAAAATCCTGAACTCTGCGGTCTCAATGTCACCATCCCTTATAAAGAGCAAGTTCTCAAGTTCCTCACCGAAATAGACGAAGGGGCAAAGAAAATTGGTGCCGTCAACGTGATTCGCATCAAGGAAGGAAACCTGAAAGGGTACAACACAGACAGCGACGCGTTCTTGGAATCACTCGAAAAATGGTTCCCCAATGCTAAAGGTTCGAAAGCGTTGATTCTAGGCACCGGTGGTTCGTCCAAGGCCGTACAACAGGCATTACAAAAATTGAACATCGCGTTCGAAACCGTGTCACGTGAAAAAGGGAAAGCACATCACACGTACGAGGACGTCGAAAAGAAGCCCAAGTTGATTACAGGTTCAAACCTGATCATTAATACGACTCCGCTAGGGATGTCGCCCAACAACAACGCCGTCGTTCCGATCGATTTCGAATTGATTTCCGACAAGCACTTCGTGTACGACCTCATCTACAATCCGGCACGCACGCTCTTCCTCCAGAAAGCCGAAATGCGCGGTGCAAACATCAAGAATGGTCTCGAAATGCTCCACATCCAGGCAGAGAAAGCATGGAGCATCTGGAACAGCTGATTTCGAAGCCGGCTGGGTTCAGAAAAATCCGAATCCGAAATCCGAAATTCTAAACTGTAATTCTGAATTCTACCTTCTGAATTCTTAATTTTCACTATGGAGTTTCGTCTTTCGAGTGAATTTGAACCCACCGGCGACCAGCCCGCGGCAATTAAACAACTGGTGGCCGGTATCGAAGGTGGTGAACCGCACCAAACCCTACTTGGTGTAACCGGATCGGGAAAAACGTTCACCATGGCCAACGTAATCGCGCAGGTAAATCGCCCCACGATCATTTTGTGCCACAACAAGACACTCGCCGCCCAGCTCTACGGCGAATTCAAGTCTTTCTTCCCGGAAAATGCTGTCGAGTACTTTATCTCTTACTACGACTACTACCAACCCGAGGCCTACATTCCTTCTTCGAACCTGTACATCGAAAAGGACTTGTCCATCAATGAAGAAATTGAAAAACTCCGCCTTAGCGCTACGTCGTCGCTCCTGACCGGCCGTCGCGACGTGATTGTGATCGCTTCGGTTTCCTGCATTTATGGTATCGGGAACCCAGCCGAATTCGGCAAAAACAGGATCGTCCTCAATGTTGGCGAAGTGATCGCCCGCAATCGACTCCTCTTTGCGCTAGTCGACATCTTGTATCGGCGTACGGAAGCCGAATTCAAACGAGGCTCATTCCGAGTAAAAGGCGACACAGTCGATATCTTCCTCGCATACGCCGACTACGCTGTTCGCATTTACTTTTTTGGCGACGAGATCGAAGCCATCCACCGAATTGACCCCGTGAGCGGAAAGAAAATTGGAGATGAAAAAGGCATCACGATTTTTCCAGCGAACCTCTTCGTGACGGGCAAAGAGCTCATGCACCAAGCCATCCGCGAAATCCAGGACGACCTCGTACTCCAGTTGAACATGTTCGACGGCGAACGTAAGTTCCTCGAATCAAAACGTCTGAAGGAACGAACCGAGTTCGACATGGAAATGATGCGCGAACTCGGGTACTGCAGTGGCATTGAAAACTATTCGCGTTACTTCGACCGTCGGACCGCCGGGGCACGCCCATTTTGTTTGCTCGACTACTTCCCGAACGACTATCTACTCGTAGTTGACGAGAGCCACGTGACCATCCCGCAAATACGCGCGATGTGGGGCGGCGACAGATCGAGAAAAGTGAACCTCGTCGACTACGGGTTCCGACTACCGTCGGCGCTCGACAACCGACCGCTCACATTCAACGAATTCGAAGCACTCCTCAACCAAGTGGTGTATGTAAGTGCAACGCCCAGCGAATACGAGTTGCGCAAATCGGAGGGCATCGTTGTGGAGCAACTCATTCGACCCACAGGATTGCTCGATCCAGAGATCGATGTGCGCCCCAGCAAGAATCAAATCGACGACTTGCTCGAAGAGATCGACGAGCGTGTGAAGAAAAAAGAACGTGTCTTGGTCACCACCCTCACCAAACGGATGGCAGAAGAACTCACCAAGTTCATGGAACGCGCTGCCGTCAAGTGTCGGTATATCCACTCCGAGGTTGACACATTAGACCGGGTAGAGATCTTGCGCGAACTTCGTCTCGGTGTATTCGACGTACTGGTGGGCGTCAACTTGTTGCGTGAGGGTTTGGACTTACCGGAAGTCTCACTAGTCGCAATCTTGGATGCCGATAAAGAAGGATTCCTGCGCAATCAGCGGTCATTGGTTCAGACCATTGGGCGCGCGGCACGAAATGCGAACGGGCGTGTGATCATGTACGCGGACTCCATTACCGAGTCGATGCAACTAGCCATCGACGAGACTAATCGTAGAAGAAAAGTACAGCAGGAATACAACCTGAAACACGGCATCACACCCAAGACCATCATTCGCTCGAAGCAAGAAATCTTCAAGCAAACCAAAGTCGCAGACTCTAAGAAAGCGCCCAAGCGCTACTACGTTGAAGACGAGGAAAAATCATTGGCGGCGGACCCTGTCGTGGCGTATTTGCCGAAGGAAGAACTGGTCGCCATGGCCGAACGAACAAAGAAGGCGATGGAAAAAGCCGCGAAGGAATTGGAATTTATGGAAGCGGCCAGGCTTCGCGATGAATACCTGGCCATCCAAAAGTTGATCGAGAGCCGGTAAACTCCCGGCTCCGTATTTCATTCGTTTACATTATTTCGCGAAGCGCTTCGCTACTTCATCCCAATTTACCACGTTCCAGAACGCAGAGATGTAGTCGGGACGGCGGTTCTGATAGTGCAGGTAGTATGCGTGTTCCCAAACGTCAAGACCGAGAATAGGCGTGCCCTTTACTTCGGCTACGTCCATCAGGGGATTGTCCTGATTCGGGGTAGAGCTGATCGCCAGTTTGCCCGACGCATCCTTAATCAACCACGCCCAGCCTGAGCCAAAGCGACCCGTGGCAGCAGCACCGAACTTTGTCTTAAACTCATCGAAGTTGCCGAAGGCGCTGTTGATGGCATCCCCCAACGCTCCCGTCGGTCCTTTGCCGCCGTTAGGGCCGAGGATTGTCCAGAAAAGGCTGTGGTTGTAATGACCACCACCATTGTTGCGCACCGCAACGGGGTACTTAGAAATATTCTTGCAGATCTCTTCAATGCTCAAGTTTTCCTCCGGTTTGCCAGCTACGGCATTGTTCAGGTTGGTCACATATGCGTTATGGTGCTTACCATGATGGATCTCCATTGTCTTTGCATCGATGTGCGGTTCTAACGCGTTGAACGCGTATGGAAGCGCGGGAAGTGTAAATGCCATAATTGTTAATTTAAATTTGAAATGGTTTACGATTCGGGATTAAAACAAAACTAGTTCAAAGATAATTCGCGAAACTTGAATTATCACACCCCTGTGGAAGTAGCATTTACTCAACCGGTTTTAGCGAGAAACCGAATGTCGGACGAGTTCGCCCAATGTCCGGAGACCCGAGTCCACCTTTTCACTCCACGGCAACCCAAAGCTGATCCTAAAGCAGTTGCTAAACTGCCCATTCGAGGAGAAAATCTGGCCCGGAGCCACGCCGATGTTGGCCTTCAACGCTTGCTTGTGAAACTTATAACTGTCAAATCTCTTGTTCATCTCAATCCAAAGGGCAAATCCACCCTGGGGACGCGTGATGCGCGTCTCTTCCGGAAAGTATGTGGTAATCGCCTGGGTATACCGCATGCAATTTGTATGTAATGCCTTCCGTAAATGTCGGAGATGAAGTTCGTAACGGCCGTTCTCCAAGAAATGGGCGATCGCACTTTGTGCCAGTGTATTGGTCGACACGTTGTTCATCCGCTTCACGCGAATTACTTTCTCCTTGAATTTACCCGGAATCGTCCACCCGATGCGATAACCTGGGGCTAACGACTTGCTGAACGACCCGCATTGAATAACGATGCCTTTTTTGTCGTAGGTTTTACAGGTGTGTGGGCGCGTCTTACCAAAATACAACTCGCCGTAAATGTCGTCTTCGATCAGGGGCACCTCGTGCTTCGCCAACAAGTTGACGAGTCGTTTTTTCTTTTCTTCAGGCAAACAACTGCCCATCGGGTTGTTGAAATTGCAAACGAAGAGACAGGCTTTAATATCAAACCTGGTGATGGCATTCTCGAGCACATCTAGGTCGACTCCAGTGGCAGGGTCGGTCGGTATCTCGACCACTTGAAGTCCCAAGCTTTCCATCACTTGGAAGATAGCGAAATAGGTAGGGCTTTCGATGGCCACAGCATCTCCGGCCTTGGTAATCGCCTTCAAGCTCAACGACAAAGCTTCCATGCACCCAGCAGTCACAACCACGTCGTCTTCGCTGATGGCACCACCCCAGTTGAACGACTGGATCGCGATCTGTTTCCGAAGATCGACGTTTCCCTGCACGTGCTCGTAGCTTAGACAACTATCATTCGAACTTCGAAGCGCCTGCAACACGGACTTGTTAAGCTTGGCGGCGGGAAGAAGTTCGTAGGACGGCGAACCCAACGCGAAATTCAACAGCTTGTCCGACCGGAGGTCCTTGTACACACTGCTGATCATGTCGTCAATCGATACGGGCACAACCTCCTCGGCGGGCTTCGCAATCATCGGCACATTGAGCGTGTGGCGCGGACTAAACCGTACATAGTACCCCGACTGCGGCCGCGCCTCGATCAAACCCTTACTTTCCAAGTGATAATACGCTTGGAACGCAGTGCTCAAACTAATCCCTTGCTCCTTGCTGAGCGCCCGCACCGACAACAGCTTGTCGCCGACCTTGAGCGCCCTCTTCTCAATCAATTTCTCGATGCGGTCCGAAACCTCTAAATAAAGATGGTCGCGTGATGCCGTTTCTGCCATGGCTGGTACATTTTATCTGATCTGGTCGAAATTAACAAAATTAGAACTGTTATAACAACAGCTTTCGATTGCAGACGATCCGCCGGTCATGGGCGATTCCCAAACGAAGGGTTCCTGCCAAAATCTTTTAAAACCTCCGCAAACATTACGCACAACATAGCCTAGCCCTGATCTAGGGTGCAATCCGCCGCCAGTACCAAAAATCGTTTGTATTTTTATCTTTTAACCATTGTTTGGTGCACGGCCTTCTGGAATAACTAAGGTCAAAATTGTTTGGCAGCGTGAGCGAGATACACATCCTCTTAGTAGACGACGATGAGATCAACCGGTTGGTGGCGACGACGTATTTAAAAAAATCGAACGTCTTGGTGACCGTGGCAACGAACGGGCGCGAAGCCCTAGATCAGATTCAGTCGAAAAAATTCAACATCGTCATGATGGACCTGCACATGCCCGAAATGGATGGGTATGAGTGCACCAGTAAGATCCGCGCCATGGATGATCCCTACTTCAAGCATGTTCCGATCATCGTTTTCTCGGCGTCCTATGTCATTGATTCAAAGAGAAAGGCCGCGGAATTTGGCATGACAGATTTCATGAACAAACCCTTCCGCGCCGACGAACTGCAGGAGAAGATCAAGGCCTACGCCCATATTTGGGAACACGCTGCCACCGCCTCTTCGTTGGGGTTGCGGCCACTGAAAATTGATTTCGACCTCCATACCGATGGCGACCCCGTGTTCAAGATCGAACTAGCCCAGCTCATGATCGAGAACGTGAATGAATTGCGTGAGTCTTTACGAGAAGCGATGAAAGGTTTTCAGACTGAACACTTCCTAAAAACATGTCATAAAGTCTACACAGCCGTAACGATGCTGCAAGACCTTGAGTTCATGACCATCACGGATAAAGTCCGGGAGACGATGCGCAAGCCGATCGACCCCTATAATAAAGAACTGCAACGCGATGCCGATCGACTGATGGTGGTGTGTGATGAAATAGCACGATCACTGGAATATGAACTCGGCGTCATGAAGAAGAATTCGCCTCTTCAACAATAATGAAGTCCCGGCATTTCTTGGCTTTGGCTTGTCTTGTGTTGTTTGCCGATTTCAAATTGGCACAAGCCAGCACGATCAAGTTCCCTCGCTAACAGGCATAAGTGTTGGGAGTGTTGGACACGCCTACCCACGACGTGATCTTGATGGATGCCGGAAATGGCAGTGTCTTGCCGTCTGAACAGACGATTACCTACCCCACCGCCTAAGTTGGAGTCGCTGGTTGCAGCACTCGAAAGATGTTCTCAACTTTGAGACTTCCACCTATCCCACCGCGTATGAACGCCATCGTAATTTCGCAACCCGGACCCGCCGACGTGTTGCAACTACAAGAACGCCCCACACCGGTGCTCCAGGATCATGAGGTACTCGTTCGGGTGGAAGCAGCCGGCGTAAACCGCCCTGACATCGCCCAACGCAAAGGCCAATACCCACCTCCTAAGTGGGCACCCCAAGATATCCCTGGTCTAGAGGTAGCCGGTACTATCATTGAAACGAAAGGATCGCGATTTCGAGTCGGTGATCGGGTGTGCGCATTGGTCGCGGGCGGTGGCTATGCCGAGTTGTGTGCCGTGCACGAAGGCCATTGTCTTCCTATCCCCAAAGGGCTGACAGCGATTGAAGCCGCGTCCCTTCCCGAGACTTTTTTCACCGTGTGGGCCAACGTGTTCGACCGAGCGCGCCTACAGCCTGGGGAAACATTCCTCGTTCACGGTGGTACAAGCGGCATCGGCGTGGCCGCCATTCAAATGGTAAAGGCATTTGGAGGCGTCGTATATGCGACTGCGGGCACAGACGAAAAGGCCAAGTTCTGCGAGTCGATCGGCGCAAGAAAAGGTATTAACTATCGTACGTCCGACTTCGTCGCAGTCGTTCGCGACGATTCGCAAGGCCGGGGTGTCGATGTCATTCTTGATATGATCGGTGGCGACTACACGCCTCGCAATATAGAAGCGTTGGCCGAAGACGGAAGGCTCGCGATTATCAACTTCCAAGGAGGTGATGAGACCAACATCAAACTTTCCAAAGTCCTGAGAAAGCGCTTAACGATTACGGCGTCGACGTTAAGGAATCGAACAGACGCATTCAAAGCCGACATCGCCGCCAAACTCAACAAAACCGCGTGGCCCTGGTTGGAGAGTGGACTGGTTCGACCGATTGTCCATAAGACTTTCCCCCTCGCCCAAGCGCCCGACGCCCATCGCTTGTTGGAGTCTAGCTTACACATTGGCAAGGTTGTGCTGACCGTGTCTTAGACTTGGAACTGATACGGTCAAAATATCGCTAGGTGTTGCTGTTAACTTAGCGGGCGTTCGCTGATATTTACGAACGAACTGATCCACCTATGCAGAACCACCACGAATTGATAACCGGTAGTCGTGTCGATACTCAAGTTGTGCACGCCGGTTATGAAAGTCACCCCGACATCACACAGCCTATTCACCTGTCGACCACCTTTCGACGCGAGCAACACGACGTGGTAGGCGACTATACACGCACGGCGAACCCCAACCGGCGCACAGTCGAAACAAAGATCGCCCTTCTCGAAGGTGGTGTCGACGCCGTCGCCTTCGGATCTGGGATGGCAGCAATCAACGCAATCTTCGAAGCCACGCTGGTGCCCGGTAGTCACCTCCTCTATCCCGACGATTGTTATCATGGAGCGCGGTCGCTCCTGAAGAATGTTTTCTCGCGCCAGGGCATTGAAACAACAGAAGTAGACTTCTCCAACTTGGAACAGGTGGCTGCCGCGATTCGCAGCAACACAAAACTGATTTGGATGGAAACACCCTCGAATCCACGGCTAAAAATTACCGACATCGAGGCAGTGGCAAAAATAGGCGCGCAAAAGAAGATCGTCACAGCGTGCGACAGCACCTTTGCCACGCCGCTGGTGCAAAAGCCGTTGTCTTTGGGTGTTGATCTGGTGATGCATTCCTCAACGAAGTTTTTCAGTGGTCACTCCGACATCTTAGGGGGCGTCGTGATCGCGAAAGAAAAAGGTGAATTGCTCGACCGTGTGCGTACGTACCAAGGAACAGCCGGCGCGGTGCCGGCGCCGTTCGATTGTTGGTTGTTGTCGCGGAGCATCGCGACGTTATCACTTAGGGTGACAAAGCAAAACGCCAATGCGCAAGCTATCGCTGACTTCCTATCGAAGCATCCGAAAGTTGAGCGTGTGTATTTTCCGGGGTTGTCGAGTCATCCCCTTCATGACGTCGCGAAACGCCAGATGAAAAATGGTTTCGGCAGTGTTTTGTCCATTCAAGTAAAGGGTGGTCGCGAAGAGGCGCTCGATCTATGCAAGAAACTCCAGTTGATCCAACACGCGACCAGCTTGGGTGGAGTAGAAACACTCATCGAACACCGACGGTCGGCGGAAGGTGCAATGGCCTTGAGTCCCGATAACTTATTGCGCATATCGGTGGGCATCGAAGACGTAAATGATTTGATCGCCGATTTTGAGAGAGGTCTGGACTCGTGACGTTATCGCTTAGGAGAAGTTGGTTGCTTCCCTTAATCACGATCCAATAACAACAGGATACTTCAAGCCCTGCCATTGGGCGTAAACCATTATTGTTCTATAGTCATCTTTGGTTGCCATGACTTATTCTGACCTCTTCGGCGCGCGCTTGCCGACCAGCAGCTGCGCATCTTGAATTTTTCGACCGAGTACATCATCGACCGCAACTTTCTGCAAATCCTTTTCAAGCCCCAACACAAACAACACTTGGGTGTAGAATCCAATGGCAACACCAGGTGAACCCTTTTCGATCGCCCAGAGCGTACTGCGCGCAATACCTGCACGCTCCGATACCATCTCGGCACTGAGTCTCCTGCGCAACCTGGCAAGCTTCAAGTGCTCGCCAAGCTCCCCAAGTATCCTGTCAACCCGCGGCATCAGGGTAGGGTGTTTTCTTGGCATAATGTTTATATTATGAAACAAATATAGCTATAATGTTTGTTTATACAAACATCATTATTCTGCGGTCAAACTATCATCCAGACACTTGTAGCTCAGTTTCAGGTCGACAATTCGTGTGAATTGAGTCTATTCTTCGATAACTCCTAAAAACTGATATGGCCAAAATAAAAATAACTGAAACTGTTCTTTCTTCGTTTACCCCACCAAATTTGAAGTATGAATCCATCTCCCCCGCCCCGGTCCAACTGGATCGCGTATGCCGCCGTCGGCGTCGTCTGCATCCTCTGGGGAACCACCTTTCTCGGAATACGAATCGGCGTACACGACATCCCACCCTTCCTCTTCGCTGCCCTACGTATGGTGCTGGCCGGCGCCATTCTCACCGGTTCGATGCTGCTGTTCGCGAAAGCCAAGCTGCCATCTAAGGAGGTAATCTTCCGGCAAGCATTGGCCGGGTTTTCTTTGTTTACCCTCGGTAACGGACTCATCGGACTAGCAGAGGTGCATATCCCGAGCGGAATTACCGCCATTATCTGTTCCATGATTCCCATCTGGGTCACACTCATCAACCTCGGCACCAGCAGTGAGGAGCGCCCCACCCTCCCTGTCTTCATCGGGCTCGCTATTGGTCTGAGTGGCATCGTACTCATGTTCAGCAATAACCTCGGCGACTTCAACAACGCCAACTTCGGGTGGAGCTTGGCCTTAATCTTCATTGCCAACATGGGTTGGTCGTTCGGAAGCGTATGGGTGAAAAGAAAGAATCAACAAGAAAACACGTTCGTCGTCGCTGGACTCCAAATGTTCTTCGGCGGCGTCTTCCTCCTATTCGCGAGCGCGCTCTTCGATGATTATTCTACCCTCCGCTGGACAAGTTCCGCCGTGTGGTCGCTTGTGTACTTAATCATCTTCGGTTCCGTCATTTCGTTCGCCTGCTTTTCTTATGCGGTGAAGAAACTTCCCATCACGATCGTGTCGCTGTACGCATATGTCAACCCCATCGTAGCAGTGCTGCTCGGTTCTTGGGTGTTGGGCGAAGATTTCAACCTACGCATTGGAATCGCCATGGTGGTCACAGTGGGCGGAATTTATATCGTGAATAGAGGCTTTCAACTGCGCGACCTCTGGCGTGCACAGTTTAGTCGGTGACATAGATCAAGTAAGATCCAACTGAATCGAATCATGAAAAGGCTGGACTGGTTTCAACGCTCTTTCGAGTTCGGACAAAAGCCCGAGATGTTTCCTTTTCTCCTCGAACGCCTCGATGGAGCAATTGCACGAATCGAAAAGAAGGTCAGGGGGAAGTCGAACGAGTTGTTGTCGACGCGATTTCATGACAAGTGGTCGATCAAGCAAAACATCGGTCATCTTGCCGAAGTCACTCAAATTTCAACACGGCGCATCGATGAGATGTGCGAGGGTGTCACCACGCTATCGCCCGCGGTGTTTGAACCTCAAGACTACAACCCTTGGCCGATCGAACGTGTCCTTGAACTCTTCGAAACCACGCGACAGGAAACACTGCGCAAGTTTCGAACGCTGAATGAAAAGCAACTGACCCTCGGATCGATGCACCCACGCTTGGCGGTGAGACTGACTCCTGTCGACTTGGCCTACTTCGATGCCGAACACGACGACCATCATTTATTGAAGATCTCAGACATTCTAATGGAACATCCATGAACCCGTTGTTGCAATCCGACCGTCGCTCGATCGGCGAAATCTTGCAGGCGACCAAGCACATCGCCGAACACTACTTACGCGACGATCGTGATCGTTTGGCGCCGGGGATTCGGATCAATCCTCTACCGCCAGGCACGTTACCGGAACGCGGCATGGGCGCCGCGGGCGTCCTGAAATTGTTTCATGAAGCCTATGCGTCACAGTTAACTCATTCAGCGGGGCCCCGGTACTTTGGTTTCGTGACCGGTGGGTCCACACCCGCATCGGTGGCAGGCGACTGGTTGGTCAGTACATACGATCAAAACGCGTGTGGCTTCGCGGATTCCATCGCGCCGCAAATCGAACATCAAACAATCGATTTCCTTCGACAACTATTGGGCATAGCGCCTGAATTCTTTGGATCGTTCGTCACCGGAGCGACGATGTCGAATTTCGTGGGGCTCGCCTTGGGACGTCAATGGGTGGGTGAGCAATTGGGCTTTGACTTTAGTCAGACAGGCATCGTGGGAAGACTTCGCGTATTCAGCGCCGCCCCGCACTCAAGCATCTTGAAGTCTTTATCGATGTTGGGTATGGGACGCGAAAGCATGAGCCTAGTGAACACACTCGAAGGCCGTGAGGCAATCGACCTCGTTCACCTGCAAGAACAACTCGCCGCATACGGAGGTCCGTCGATTGTCGTTGCCAACGCGGGCACTGTGAACACCGTAGACTTCGACGACCTACGCGGAATTGCACAACTAAAGCAAAAACATAAGTTTTGGCTTCACGTCGACGCAGCGTTCGGTGGCTTTGCCGGGTGCTCACCGAAGTTTGAACATCTCATCAGCGGTATCAACGCCGCCGATAGCATAACGGTGGATGCGCATAAGTGGTTGAATGTACCTTACGACGCAGCGATGCAGTTTACAAAGCACAAGGCGTTGCAGCTAAAGATCTTTCAAAACGCCGCGGCATACCTAACGGATCCAGAGCAGAGTCCAGACTTCTTTCACTACACACCGGAAAACTCACGACGCTTCCGAGCACTACCGGCGTGGTTTACCTTACTCGCGTACGGCCGTGAAGGACATCGCGAAATCGTGGAGCGGAACTGCGACATGGCATCGAAACTTGGTAATTGGATCGCTCAATCTACGGGATATGAACTATTGGCACCCGTTCGGATGAACGTGCTTTGCTTTACACTAGTTGGAAAACCCGACGCCACTAAGATTCGACAGTTTCTAGATCGAGTCCGCGACGACGGGCGAATCTTCTTTACACCTACCGTATATAAAGGGACGCCCGGTATTCGCGCAGCAATTTCTAACTGGTTAACGTCGGACCACGACATCGAGATAGCCATCAACACCTTGAAAGAATTAGCTTCCAATCGATAAAACATTTACCTTCAAACCGCTCAAAATTTTATGAACATGACAACGTTGACAACTTCTTTTCCCATCGAAAAGACGAAGCAGACCCGGATCGGTGAAGTGGATTTCAAGAACTTGGAGTTCGGTAAAATCATCTCCGACCACATGGTCGTGTGCGATTACAAAAATGGCGCGTGGAGTACGCCCACCATCGTCCCGTTCGGGGACCTTCGCCTGAGCCCTGCGATGCTCTCGTTACACTATGGACAATCTGTGTTCGAGGGCATGAAAGCATTTCGCATGAAAGATGGAAGGATCAACATCTTCCGCCCACACCGCCACCAACAACGTTTTCAAAGATCGCTCGACAGGATGTGTATGCCCGTCGTTCCCGAAGACCTGTTTATTCAATCGCTGCACGCGTTGGTCGAACTCGATCAAGCGTGGATCCCTAGTTCCGACGGAGCTTCCTTGTACCTCCGTCCGTTTGTGTTTGCTACTGAATCCCGACTCGGCGTCAAGGTGGCCGACGAATACAAGTACATCGTATTGACAACACCCGCCGGAGCTTACTTGAACAAACCATTCCGCCTAAAGGTCGAAAGGACCTACGTGCGGACAGCCGAAGGCGGACCTGGTTTTGCTAAATGCGCCGGAAATTACGGTGGTGCGTTTTATCCCTCTCAAATCGCACGGAAGGAAGGCTTCGACCAAATCCTATGGACTGATCACAAAGAACATAAGTACATCGACGAAGTCGGTATGATGAACGTGATGTTCATGATCAACGGAAAGTTGGTAACACCCAAGTTATCGACGGCGATCCTCGATGGGGTCACCCGCGATTCGATCCTAACGCTGGCTAAAGACATGGGTGTGCCCACCGAAGAACGTCGCGTCAGTGTAGATGAATTGGAAGAAGGATTCAAGAACGGTACCATCACCGAAGCATTCGGCGCAGGAACCGCGGCGGTCGTCGCCACCATTGCTGTCATCAATATCAATGGCATCGATTACCAAGTGAATCCTCCAGCTGTCGACAGTTTCCAAAACAAGGTGAAGGAAAAACTCAACGAGATCCGACTGGGAACGAGCCCCGATCTCCATGGCTGGAACTACGTGATCGGTTAATCATCAGTCAGTACATCTAGTTGTCCTTGCGCGCAGCTTTTTTCAAAGGAAAGAACTTGCCCTTCGAGGTACGGGAACAGAAACCTCCCGTACCTGTGAAGGATCAAGCACTGGTGAGGCTACACGCCGCGTCTCTCAACCACCGCGATCTCTGGATTCGATCTGAGCAATCCAATGTTTCCGAACACGGAATTATACTCGGCTCCGACGGCTGTGGTGTGGTCGAAGCCGTGGGCGAAGAAGGAGATGCAAGTTTGATTGGAAAGGAAGTGATCATCAACCCAAGTCTGGAGTGGGGAAGAGAACCCGGGTTCCAATCCGACGCATTCAAAATCTTGGGGTACCCCGACCACGGTACGTTTGCGTCGCATATTGTCATCTCTAAGAAGTACCTTCACGACAAGCCTCAACACCTGACGGCCACCGAAGCGGCAGCGGTCCCATTGTCGGCATTGACCGCCTACCGCGCCTTGTTTACAAAAGCGAGGTTGCGTCCAGGAGAAAAAGTGTTGATCACAGGCATCGGCGGGGGAACAGCCCTGTGGGCTCTTCAACTAGCCGTGGCATTTCAAGCCAAAGTATTCGTGACATCGTCTTCGAAAGAGAAGATGGACCGTGCCCTCGCACTCGGAGCCACCGGCGCGTTCAACTACAAACAAGCGGGCTGGGTCGATGAAGCGAAAAAGCAACACCGTGGATTCGACGTGGTGATCGACAGCGCAGCAGGACCCCAGTTTAAGAACCTGCTCGACGTGGCCATGCCCGGAGGTCGTGTCGTGGTGTTCGGTCGCACCGCTGGCGACATGAGCGACATTCCTCCGCGCCTCATCTTCTCGAAACAGCTATCCATCCACGGAACGATGATGGGAACACGCGACGAGTTTCTGTCCATGCTCGACTTCATCGAAAAACGTCAAGTGCACCCGGTGATCGATAGCACCTTTACCCTAGACCAAATCGAATCTGCCTTCGAGCGCATGACGAGCGCGCACCAGTTTGGTAAGATCGTGATCAGCCCCTTAAACTGATCTGGTACACTTTCCAGAAACTGAATCTGTTCTAATCGTCAGATTTCTAACAATTTCGTTTATCAAATGAATCATTATGGAGAAGTTTCCTGTCACACCTCGTACGGAGATCACACGCTTGCCGAAGCGTGGCAGCTATGACGTTGCCACTGTGCATGCCATCTTGGATGAAGCATTGGTATGCACCGTGGCGTATGTGCACGAAGGGCAACCCTTCCAGATTCCTACTGGTTTCGCGCGCGTCAACAACACCGTGTACATCCATGGGTCGGTCGGAGCTTGGTATATGCGGCAGATCGCAGAGGGAGCACCGGTGTGTTTCTCGGCAACGTTGATCGATGGGATGGTGTTGGCACGTAGCGCGTTCCACCACTCTGTGAATTATCGTTCGGTCGTATTCTTTGCCAAGGGACGTCGGGTAACCGAGCGGGAAGAACTCTACCAATCGCTAGAAGTTTTCACCAACAAGATGTGCCCGGGTCGGTGGAACGATATCCGGCAGCCGAACGATTCGGAATGGAAAGGGACGATGGTGATTGCGTTCGAGTTGACCGAAGCGTCGGCGAAGGTGCGCACCGGTGGTCCCAAAGATGACGACGAGGATTATTCCCTTGATGTCTGGGCGGGTGTACAGCCCATCCAACTCGTTCGCGGCGTTCCAATCCCCGACGAGCAATTGAAACCGGGTGTTCCGCTCCCGGTTTACCTAGGCGGTTAACCCCATTATTTGGACGGGTGAACCATTAACCCGCTGAATATGTTATCTTTGCATCGCAATTAGCCCATTTTGGGGCTTTTGCGCCAACTAATCCGAAAACAGATCAACATGGGAAGACCTCCTGTATTACCGAAGAAGAAAAAAGATGGCTTTTGGCTCGATATCCGCAACAAAGGCGCGAATTCGGGTGTCATCATCATTAGGGATAGTTACGAGGCGATGATGCAGGCCGCCCGCCAGTACCAGATCACGAAGGATGTGATCATCTTGGGAGAACACAAAAACGGCAAGAAAGTAGAGTCTGCGTCGACTACTTCTAAGAAAAAGGAGAAATCCAACGCTTAGAAAGGGAGGTCGTCGCTTCCGCTTGCACCCATCGGTTCATCCCCAACGTCGTTTGTATACTGCGATTGGGGTTGACCCGCTGAATCTTTCGTTACTTTCCACGCACGAGCTTCGGTATACCAACGGTTGTTGTATTCGCGGCTTTCCAATTCCACCGACACGGTGACCATCTCTCCTACCGACAGGCGGAACTGATCGATTTTTTCACCCCACATCGATAAGCATACCTTTTTCGGGTATTGGCTTTGCGTCTCAATCACAAATTCTTGCTTCTTCCACGTTCCACGTTTGCCCTGGCCCGTCTGCGGCGCCAGCAACTGGATAACCTTTCCTTTGATGTCCATACTCATGGCGGCAATCTAGTTCTTTTCCCGGATACGCCTGAAAAAATCCTCCACAAGCGTCTTGGATTCCTGACCTTTTACGCCCTTCACAACTTGCGTGCGTGGGTGCAGGAGCGGGCTCGGGATCATCGAGTACCCTCGTTGCACATCGCTAGCCCCGTACACGAGTTTCTGCAGCTGCACCCAGTGCAACGCGCCCGCACACATCACGCAAGGTTCCAGCGTCACGTACAGGGTGCATTCATCTAGATACTTGGATCCCAAATAATTTGTCGCGGCCGTGCAGGCCAACATCTCGGCGTGGGCCGTCGAGTCGGTCAGCCGTTCGGTCTGATTGTGTGCCCGCGCGATGATCCTATTCTTGACCACGACCACGGCACCTACTGGCACCTCACCCTCGTCGAATGCACGGCGCGCTTCTTTGAGCGCTTCACCCATAAAATACTCGTCGCTGAACAATTCCATGGTGCGCCCGATTACTTTACCCGAATGGACTTCATCACCGCGCGAGAGGTCTCCTGCCAATCTTGGCGAAGGGAACGCGGACAACTGAAGGAAAACACCAATGTGCGCCCCGGCTCCACCAAGTATTGAATGTAGGTGTATTTCAACAATGGCTCGGACCCGCCTTCCACCCTGCGGTTGGCATTGATTCGTGATTCGAACTCGAAGTAGATAAACTTCTTCTTGTGTACCTCGTGCACCCCTTCGTCGATCATATCTACTTTATCGTACAGGTTGAATAGCGCCGACTTGAAAAACTTCGCTGCGATCTCGTAGTTGGCATCGGGCCATTGGGTTGCCGAAACATTGATGCTGATATCGACTACTCGGTCTTCATTCGTGTAGGCACCGAGTGGTGCTCGAACCGAAGGAAGGCGCTGCGCAATGTCCTCGGGCGTCATCGCCAAAAATCCCTCGGGGATCGAGAGGGTGATTTCGTCGTTGACCTTGGTCTTTACTAGTTTGTTGTTGCCTGCGACGGCCACGAAGGCGGTCAAAAGGATGAGGATTTTGTTCATAGACCAGGGATCAAACGAAAAACGGGCGGATTTTCATATCCGCCAAAATTCGAAATTTTGCCGCTCATTTTAGCTCCTACGGGGCGATTGTGGGCTCTAATCGGGGCGAAAATCCTTAAATTCGCACCCGTTTCACAGCAAAATCAAGTTGGGGAACGAATTACCATGCTCAGAACTCATACATGCGGTGAACTCCGAATCGGCGACAGCGGAAAACAAGTTAAACTAACAGGTTGGGTACAACGCGCCCGCGACAAAGGCGGCATCATTTGGGTCGACCTCCGCGACCGATATGGCATCACACAATTGATCCTAGAAGAGGGAAAAACCGACCCAGCCGTGATCGAACAGGTTCGAAAACTGGGTCGTGAATACGTCGTCGTGGCCGAAGGCACCGTGCGCGAGCGCCTATCCAAAAATGATAAAATCGCCACGGGTGACATCGAAGTATGGGTGAACCAAGTGACCGTACTCAATCCAAGCAAGAACCCTCCCTTCACCATCGAAGACAATACCGACGGTGGCGACGACCTGCGGATGAAATACCGCTATCTCGACTTACGTCGGACGCCGGTCCGCGAAAGCTTGCAGTTGCGACATAAGATGGCCCAGCAAACACGCGCCTATCTCGATAGCTTGAACTTCATCGAAGTAGAGACACCCGTGTTGATCAAATCCACACCCGAAGGTGCACGCGACTTCGTAGTGCCATCGCGAATCCACCACGGCGAATTCTACGCCTTACCCCAGTCCCCTCAAACCTTCAAACAACTGTTGATGGTCTCTGGCTTCGATCGCTACTATCAAATCGTGAAGTGCTTCCGCGACGAAGATTTGCGCGCCGACCGTCAGCCCGAGTTTACCCAGATCGACTGCGAGATGTCGTTCATTACACAAGAAGACATCCTGTCGACGTTCGAAGGGTTGATCGTACACTTGTTCAAATCGGTGAAAGGAATCGACATGCCGCGTCTGCCCCACATGACATATGCAGACGCCATGAAATACTATGGCTCCGACAAACCGGACACGCGATTCGACATGAAGTTTGTCGAGTTGAATGACGTCGCCAAAGGCAAGGGCTTCCAAGTATTCGACAGCGCCGACTTGGTGGTGGGTATCTGCGCCAAGGGTTGTGCCAACTACACCCGCAGACAAATCGACGAACTGACTGAGTTCGTGAAGCGTCCGCAGATTGGCGCCAAAGGGTTGGTCTATGTACGCTGCGAAGAGAACGGAACGTTCAAATCTTCCGTCGATAAGTTCTACGACAATGCAGCCCTCGCTACGTGGGCACAAAAGTTTAATGCGTCAGCCGGCGACTTGCTCTTGATCTTGAGCGGCGAGGGCGATAAGACCCGCAAAGCGCTGGGTGAACTGAGACTCCACGTAGGTGGATTGTTGGGCTTGCGCGACAAGAACAAGTTTTCGGCGCTCTGGGTAATCGACTTCCCGTTGCTCGAATGGAATGAAGAAACAAACCGGTTCCACGCCATGCACCACCCGTTTACGTCGCCAAAACGCGAGGACCTAGCGTTATTGGAAACAGATCCTGGGAAAGTTCGGGCAAATGCCTACGACATGGTAATCAACGGCACTGAAGTGGGCGGCGGCTCTATCCGGATCCACGACCGTCCAACCCAGCAGCTTATGTTCACAAAACTCGGTTTCTCGGAAGAAGAAGCGAAGAAGCAGTTTGGTTTCTTGATGGAAGCTTTCGAGTTCGGCGCCCCGCCACATGGTGGTATCGCGTTCGGCTTCGACCGCCTCTGTTCACTCTTCGGCGGCGCCGACTCCATCCGCGACTTCATCGCCTTCCCGAAAAACAATGCGGGCAAAGACATGATGATCGACACCCCGTCGACAATTAGTGAGGAACAGTTGAAGGAGCTAGGAATCTCCGTGAGAATGTAATTGTGGCAGGTGTGATAGACTTAAGACTTAAGATTTAAGATTTAGGATTTAGGATTTAGGATTTAGGATTTAGGGCAAAGAGCCAACTTTTTCGTAGCGAATCTTAAATCTTAAATCATAAATCTTAAATGTCAAATGATCGTTTCAATTCAACATCCTTGTAGTCTCATCCGCATCAATCACGATATCATCCTCGCCGACTTCATCGAAAGGATTTTCTAAGTGATCTTGGATGTTGTCGAGGCTCACGAGGATAAAGCTATAGAGCACAGGCATCACGTACTCGAGATTGGCTGAGTAGTCGTGAAAAGTGCTCGCGAAGTAGGGTCCGTAAATGATCGGGAAAATATACAGGAACACTTTGCTGTAGGCACGAAGGGTAATGGGCGTGCGGTAGGCGTAGAAAATCTTTAGGTTATCGAACGCTATAATCATCTTGCTCACGTACTGGCTCACACGTGAAATCTCACCACTTTGAACACCGAGCGTTCTCAGCTGAAGAGTTAGTTGCGACAATTCTGAGAACTTCTTATACATCTCCTTCTCGTGTTCCTGCCAGTGGTCCTTTTCTGTTACCATGAACATTTCACGCATCAGCGTCAACATGCTGTGGATGTGATCACGAATCTTGAGATGCAGGTCTGAACCCGAGCTCCCAGACCAGTCTTTCGACGCAAAATAGATTGCAACCGCGTGCCCCTTAAAGTCAGAGAGTTTTTGCAATGCAGTTTCCCTACGGTTGTAGGCCGACCCTATCGAGAACACAACGGGAAAAACGATGGCTACCCCGACCAACATATCGGGGAACTTCGCAATGAGTTGGTACTCGTAACACAGGTACGTCGACACGACCGCAAGCACGGTCACGATCAAGGTCTTGTAATTGATGATGTAGGTGAAACTTCTGACTAGCTTCATAGCCGTGCGTGGGTAGAGGGGAGTTCGGTCTTTGGTGACGTGAAATTTTCTAAATATTGACAGATTACCAAATTGTTACGCCTTTTTAAAAAGGAAGGGTTGGCATTCAAGTGCCCCAAAACGGTTCGGCCTGTCGGAGAAGCACTGGTTACGCCTCGTTAGCGTACTTCTTCAGTCGATCTTCTTTCTTTTCCACCACCATCCGAACGAGCGCGTTGAACCAACGCGTGGGCATGAGTGCGTGGAAAAAGAGGGATGTCTTTGCACCTAATCCCGCTCGATAACGAAGTTTCCACGAAGTGTCTGTCGCAGCGCGGTACACCACCGCCGCCACTACATCTGCCTCGGGCGCGCGTGCACCAGCCTTTTGCAAGTTGGGAATCACGGTATTAACATATGACTCATAGGCATCGAGTCCTTTTCTAAACATCACATCTTGAGAGCGTCCCCAAAAGTCGGACTTGGTTGAACCTGGTTCGACGAGCTTGATCTTGATATTGAACGGCCTCAACTCATATTGCAAGCTTTCGGAAAAACCTTCGACCGCGAACTTGGTCCCGTGGTAGAGCGAATACAAAGGCCACGTCATGCGACCTCCTGCCGACGAAATGTTGATGATGGTCCCCTCCTTCTTGTGCCGAAAATATGGAAGGATCGACCGCGTGACATTCATTACCCCAAAGACGTTGGTGTCGAACTGTTTCTTGATCTGTTCGACGCTTGCCGCTTCGAACGGTCCCACTGCGCCGTAACCCGCGTTGTTCACGACCACGTCGATGCCGCCGAATGCGGCAATCGTATCTCCAATGGCATTTGAAATGGACGTCTCGTCATGGACGTCGAGTCGAAAGCACTTTACGTTTTCCAACTCGATCAACTCGGTCTCCTTCTCAGGATGTCGGATGGTGGCTGCCACATTCCAACCGTGGGCTTGAAACCAGGCCGCCGTGATTTTTCCAATGCCCGACGAGCAACCCGTGATGAGGACCGTTTTTCTACCCATGCCCAAGAATTATGAATACCATCAACGGGATAAGTCCAGCGACGGTTCTGGAATTTCCAGGAACTTACTCTTCCAAAACCTCCACTTCCACGCGCACGTTCTTCCGGGCGTGTTGACTGTTGCGGTCGTGTAACATGCGTTTGCCACCCCATGCCTTCACTTCCATCCGATCGGCCGCAATCCCTTGGGCCACGAGCCATTCTTTAATGACTTCCGCTCGCTCGCCTGAAAGAGCCTTCGAGGAACCGCTACCGGTCTTTACATCGGGGGCGTTGACAGAAAAGAAATCCTTCGACGGCCCCATCGAGATGATTTTTCCGTGTGCATTGCCGTTCGTGTGGCCATGGAGGCGAATCCGATAACCCGGGTTGGCTTTCATCATGTCCAGCAGCTTATTCAATTCGTACTTTGAGTCGGGCTGCATGATTGCCGCATCGTTGAAGAAATAGACATGGTATAGCGTTGCGATGTCTCCCCGGTGATAACGCGCCATCTCGAACTTTGCCACGTAATAATCATCCACCAAGTCAAAGTAATATTTCGAGGTGTCGGCAATCGGCTGGCTGAAGTTGAGTTGATGTTGGACCTTCCGATAACCAAACACGTCGCCGATCAAGATCAGCATCTTCGTATCGCTGTTGGGATTGGGGAGTGAAACAGTGTCGCCAGCTTTGAACGTGGTGATCAGCCTTGTCCGTTGTGCATCCACTACTTCTACCGAACCATCGATCGGCTGGCTGTTGTTGGCATCGAACAAGTGTAGGATCACCTTGGTATTCTGTAGGGTGGCTGGACCTTTCTTGACCACCTCCTTCTTTTTCTCTTCCTTCTTAGGTTCCGGTATCTCTACGATCACGGGCTGCGATTTCACCGTCGCGCTGTCGACAGGGGCCTGCGTGTTCGCCGGGGTGGTGGTCGACCCCGTGGTGGTAGGAGTGGTGGTCGTTCCTTGAGTAACGACAGGCTCCTGCTTCACCGGGTTGTCGGACGACGTTCCGTTGATTTCATCCAGTTCTCCTTGTCGGATGATGCGTACCCAAGCTTCGGGAAACGCTCCTTTCTTTCGAGTCTGGAGCATCTCGTCGATCGAGGGTTGGTATTCCTCGTATTTGTCGAGGTACACCAAGAGTAGATTTCGTTTCACATCTAAACCGATCGAAGGATGATAGCCTTCCTTGGCAAGCTTGTCGCGAAATGCTTCCGCATACGACAGCTTTCGCGGGGCGAAGGCTCCGACGGTGATGTAATAACCTTTAGATAGAGCAGGAGGCGTGTCCTGTAGGGCGAAAGAAGTGGCCAAAAAAGATAACAGCAGACAAGCCGTTGACCTCGTGGCCATCACAGCGAACTTTTCCATTGGGTGTTGGATTTTGAAAGATAGAAGAAAAAATTCTACTTCCCTGCTAGCGCCGCTAAAAAGCCGTAGCCGTAGCCCGTCAATTGGACGAGGGCGGCGGGAATCGAGAGGACTGCGACTCGAAAGTTCCGCGTCGCGCGCCAGCAGTCGACAGCCACAGCTACCAGGAAGGACAGATACCCGAGCGCAACCAGGCCACCGGCAAGCGGCGACACCCACGCAACGATCGGCATGCATACGATTCCCAGTAGGAACACGGCCGGGAACCAGTGTGTCAATTTGATGGAGCCGGGGTGCGCCCGGTTTACATGCACCCGGCCGCGGCCGAAGTTTGACACCTGCCGAAAAAATTGGGCGAAGCTTGTGCGCCGCTTGTGATAAACAAAGGCGCTGGCGATCAACCCAACGCGCAGTCCTAGTTCACGCGCACGAACGCTGAGTTCAATGTCTTCGGCATAACGGTCAAAGACAAAACCACGGGTCTTCTCCCACGCTGCCCGGGTCATGCCCAAGTTGAAACTTCGGGGCTGGAAATTCTGAGAGCGACCACCACGGATTCCTCCTGTAGTAAGCATGGAAGCCATGGAATAACCCATCGCCTGTTGTATCGGTGTGAAATCACCATGACCCCGATCGGGACCTCCCCAAAGGTCGAGCGGCGCCTCCCTCAGATGCTGATCCAATTGGTCGAAGTATTGAGGCGGAATGACGCAGTCGCTATCGAACACCACGAAGTTCGCCCCGGTCGCCTTTTCGAAACCGAAGTTTCGACTGGGCCCCGGGCCACTATTGGGCTTCACATAATATTGGATTCGAAGGCTGGAGGCATACTTCTCGTACACCTGTTGGGAGGTACGCGTGGATCCATCTTCCACGAGCACAACATCGAAGTCGCGAAAAGTTTGAGCTACCAAGCTGCCTAGAAGTTCATCAACTTCGTCGGGACGATTGTACACCGGGACGATGACGGAATATTTGGGGCCAGGCATCGAACAAAAGTAACTACCTTACGCCAAACTCCAATCCTATGAAATTCATGCTCGTTGCAGTATTGCTCGTCGGTGCACATGTCACCTTTGGTCAGTCGAAAGACTATTCGAAAGATGTGGCCTCGGTGGACGGAATCATCGCCGCCCTGTACGATGTAATTTCCGGCGACCCCGGTGCGCCTCGTGATTGGGATCGCTTTCGGAATTTGTTCCGACCCGAAACGCGCCTGATCCCGACGCGAAAAACTCAAGAAGGAGCTTTGACCCTACAAGCACTTACGCCGGAAGACTATGTGCAGCTTTTCACCACCCGAATTGCAACAGGGTTCTTCGAACGCGAAGTCCACCGCGTTACCGAGCAGTACGGAACCGTTACCCACCTTTTTAGTACGTACGAAACGAAAGAGAAGAAAGACGGACCCGTGACGAACCGGGGTGTCAACAGCATCCAACTCTTCCACGACGGCAAACGGTACTATGTGATCAACATTTTCTGGTGTGCCGAAAACCTGGGATTTCCGTTGCCCGATAAATACGTGACCGGAAAGTGACATTTCGTTGACACAAGGATAGGTTTCGTTTCCTCACGATCAATCGCTTCCTCAAGCTATTTTACTTTTGGTAGCATCAATAGATCCATGATTCGCGCGTGCTTGCTTTTATTGTGCCTGTGTCCCTCGATGGTTTGGGCCCAGAAAAATTGGTCGGAGGTGGCTGCTAGGAATGCGATTCGTTCGATGCCCGAGCTGTATGAATTGTTGAGCCTTCCCAACGATGCCCACCAACCGGCGGATATCGAGAAGAACATCGCTTGGTGTGAGTCTGCATTTATGAAGCGTGGGTTTACCACCAAACGTTTGAGCACACCTACGGTTCCTTTGCTCTTGGCGGAAAGGAAAGTAAAAAACGCGAAGCGCACGGTGCTCATTTATTTACAGATAGATGGTCAACCGGTGAACGCCGCCCAATGGGAACAGGAAAGCCCATGGACGCCGACTCTAAAAGAATTTGGCCCCGATCAAAAATGGAATGCGATCCCTTTCGAAAGGGCATTTCAAGATCCCCATGCGGACTGGCGAATTTTTGCTCGCTCCACTTCCGACGCGAAGGGTCCGGCCATGGCATTCTTGGCTGCGCTCGACGCCAGTGCGGAACTGAAAGTAGTTCCAAATTATAACATGAAGGTGATCATGGACTTCGAAGAAGAACTCGGGTCACCGAGGTTGCCAGACGCTGTTACCAAGTACAAGGCCGACCTCGCTTCCGACATGTTGGTTATTTACGATGGGCCCCGCCACATCAGCAATCAACCTACCCTCACCTTTGGCGCACGTGGTATTTGCGAAGTCTCCATCACCGTTTTTGGGCCACGTGTTCCCGTGCACAGTGGAAACTATGGTAACTATACGCCCAATCCTGCTATGCGCTTGTCGCAGTTGTTGGCAACCATGAAAGACGACGACGGGCGCGTGCTTCTTCCCGGGTTTTACGACGGCGTTACGCTCTCTGATCAGGAAAAGGAGATCTTGAAACAAGTGCCCGACGACGACCAAGAAATTCGAAAGTTCCTGGGTATTGCCGCCCCTGACCGGGTAGGCGACAATTTCCAAGAGTCGCTACAATTTCCGACCCTGAACATTCGTGGACTCGACGCGCTGTTCATTGGCAAAGAATCGCGCACGCTCATTCCAGCAACGGCGACTGCCGAAATAGATATTCGCCTGGTTCCTGGAAGCGACCCCGTGCGACTCATGGGCCTAGTGAAAAAGCATATCGAAGGACAAGGATACTTTGTGATTGATCGCGCGCCCACCGAAGCCGAGCGGATGAGCCACGCACGAATTGTCGAATTCCATGGCACCACCCTTTACGGCGCTTTTCAAACTCCGTTCGACAGCGAGTGTGGCGCCTGGCTCACCCGGGCTATGGTGAAAACGTTCGGCCGCGACCCGATCCGGATTCGGACCGCCGGTGGCAGCATTCCGATCTCGCCATTCGTCGTGACGCTGGGAATCCCCGCGGTGGCGGTTCCCACAGTGAATCCCGACAACAACCAACATGCTGAAAACGAGAACATTCGCATAGGTAACTACATCGACGCCGTCAAAACATTTACTGCGATTTTGATGGAAAAACTGTAGGCCTGATTTCTAAAAATCTCGGTTCTCATTTCTTAATTCTTCTGTTATCTTGCCGGTCCGATGGACCACTTTGTCGTTTCCGCCCGTAAATATAGACCGCTCGGTTTCGAGGAGGTCGTGGGGCAGGAACACATCACGACAACGCTTAAAAATGCAATCGACAACAACAAGTTGGCGCAGGCGCTTTTGTTTTGCGGTCCTCGTGGCGTAGGGAAGACCACCTGTGCCCGCATCGTCGCGCGAATGATCAACGGCTTTGAAGAAAAAGCGGAAGTCAATTCCCTCAACATCTTCGAACTCGACGCCGCCTCGAACAACTCGGTGGAAGATATCCGAAGTCTCATCGACCAAGTTCGATATCCTCCGCAGTTCGGAAAATACAAGGTGTACATCATCGACGAGGTGCACATGCTCTCGAACGCGGCCTTCAACGCGTTCTTGAAGACGCTGGAAGAACCACCGTCATATGCCATCTTCATCCTAGCGACGACCGAAAAGCACAAGGTGATTCCCACCATCTTGTCGCGTTGCCAGATATTTGACTTCAACCGTATTCAAGTTTCGGATATATCGCGGCAACTGAAAAAGATCGCCGAAAGGGAAGGAATTAAGGTGGAAGATGAAGCCCTTCACCTCATCGCGCAAAAAGCAGATGGTGCCCTTCGTGACGGCCTATCGATTTTCGACCTGATGGTCACGTTCTCCTCCGGGAAAGCCGTGACGTTCAAAGACGTCCTGAATAACCTTCACATCCTGGACTACGATTACTATTTCAACGTAGTCGACGGTCTACTCGCTGAGAACGCCACACAGCCATTACTCCTGCTCGACGAAATCCTCAGGAAGGGTTTCGACGGTCAAAATTTTATCGTGGGCCTGAGTGAGCACCTGCGGAACCTACTGGTATCTCAAGATGCACGCACCGTTCAGTTGATGGAAGTGCCCGATAGCATCCGCAAGAAGTACGCCGAGCAAGCGCAATCCGCCCCTGCATCATTGCTGCTCTCGTGGCTGAATATCGCCAACCAATGCGACATCAATTACAAAACGAGCAAGAACCAACGGCTCACCGTCGAACTCGCCCTGATGAAGATGGCCAACGTCAATGCCGTTTTCAAAGGTGCGAAGGGCTCTAACGCCGCTACTGCCGACTCGGCAGGACTAAAAAAAAAATTGAACTAACGTCCGAGGTAACACCCTCGACCCACGTGTCGCCCCCTCCCTCGAAGGGAGAAACCCCTTCTAAAGAAGAAGCCCCTCAGCAAAAAGAGACACTCGCTGAAAAGGTGACCGAGATCTTGGTCGGCCCCAAGGAAAACATCGAGAGTAAAGTCCCGCCGCCAACGCCCCGCGACGGGCGACAACGCACCACGCTCAACCTAGGAAACATCGGCAAAGTGGTCAAAACGACCGAAGAAACACCTGTGGTAAAAGTGACCGAACGGGTTCCCGACAAACCTATCGACGAGACTCTACTTAGAAAAGCCTGGGAGGAACTCACTGCCTTGCGTAAAAATCAAGTGGCTGAAGTAACCTTGATGAAACGTGAATACACGCTTCAAGGTAATACGATCGTGATTCCGTTAACGAATCCCATCGAAGAACCACTCCTTCACAATATGCGCGCGCCGATGATCACGTTCTTGCGAGATCGTCTTGGCAATAGTTCTTTGATGGTGGTCGGGAAACTCCAAGAAGTACAAGTCGACAACAGCAAGCCTTACACCAACAAAGACAAGTTTGAGTACCTGGCCGCGCGCAACCCCGTCCTGAAAGAAATGAAAGAGAGGTTCGGGCTCGACCCCGACCTGTAGCTCTCACTCATCTGACTTTGAGGCTACACTTTCACGTAGATCTTCTTCTTATCCATCCAGTAGCCTACTACCCAGCAAGTCAACATCACCCAGATTGCAAAAAGCGGAGATCCATTCATGTTTCCCGCCCACGACTGGAACAGGTTCACGTAGATCCATTCGTAGAGCGACATATCCCCCATGGGAATGGTGAACAACAAAATGACAAACACCTCCGAAAGCAGGTAAATGAAGAGTGTGTTGCGTCCAAACACTTCGAAGAAGTAGGTCCATTTGTTCTTACCCGCTATCTCGATGATAAATACGAGTATAGCGAGCACGCAAAGGTCGATACCCACGGTAAGAAGCACGTAGGAACTCGTCCAGAGTTTCTTGTTAATGGGGAACATCAAGTCCCACCAAACGGCCCCGAGAATCAACACCACTGCCGTCATCAATATCTTAGCGATGGTTTCATAGTTCTTCCCGTTGCGCTGGAGGAATAACCCGGCAGCATACCCCGCGATAACATTGACGGTTGCAGGCAGCGTGCTCAAAAGTCCTTCTGGATCAAAAGCAATTCCCTCACCGTGGTATAGGTGTGAGGGGCCCAGCAACCAAAGGTCTAACAGTGTACCTGCGTTGCCTTCCATACTCAGGTCGCCAAACAATCCGAGAATGAGTCTGTAAGCCACTAAGGCAAACAATCCAAAGACCAGCGCGCCTTGCACTTTCAAATAGTGGATGACGAATGAGGCGATCATATAACAGAGGGCGATCCTTTGGAGGACACCGAAGACACGTGTGCCGCTAAAGGGTTTGAATACCCATTCGCCCATCTCATTTTGACGGAAGAATGGAAACCAATACATGAGGTATCCCAACAAGAAAATGATGGCCGTGCGTTTGAGTACCTTGACAAAAAAGGCGCTATTGCCCAACTCTTCATACTTGCGTTGGCTGAAACTCATCGAGTTTCCGACGACGAATAGGAAAGTTGGGAACACGAGATCCGTCAACGTGAAACCGTTCCAATGCGCGTGCTGTAACGGCGAGTACGTTTCGGAACTGCCCAATGAGTTGACCACGATCATGAGCGCGACATCCATGCCGCGGAATACATCGAGGGAGAGATAGCGTTGGTTCAAATTCGACATGGTTTGGGAATGCTAGCCCAAGTTAGTCCCGCGAATTGAACCGTACAACCTTACTTTCTCCGGCTTCGCAATACCTCTATGATGGGTGGCAGAATTGAAAGGAAAATAATGGCAAAGACAACGAGCGTGAAGTTGCTCTTGATAACGGGAAGGCCACCGAAAAAGTAGCCGATCAACAAAAAGCTGGTGACCCACGCGATGCCTCCGATCACGTTGAAAGACGCAAACTTGGCGTAGCTCATAGTACCAATGCCGGCGACAAAAGGCGCAAACGTTCGAATGATGGGAATAAACCGGGCATAGATGATGGTCTTCCCTCCATGTTTTTCATAGAAAGCTTGGGTCTTCTGAAGGTACTCCACCTTCAACAATTTGTATTTTCCGCTAAACGCGCGGTGCCCAATTAATTTGCCCACGTGGTAGTTCACCAAGTCGCCCAACACAGCCGCGATGCACAACAACACGAGCGTGGTGCCAATAGACAGCCCCGTATCGGGTTTCGCGATAATGGCGCCAGCCGCAAACAGCAATGAGTCGCCCGGCAAAAACGGCGTCACGACGAGGCCCGTTTCCGCGAAAATGATCGCAAAAAGGATCAAGTACGTCCAGGTCTGGTAATCCCGCACAATCTCCACCAAGTGGTGGTCGATGTGAAGAATGAAGTCGATGAGGGATTTGATGAGGTCAACCATGGAGATCTAAAAGTTGCGCGAAAATAGCGAAACCCTTCGACTCCTAGCGAATGCCTACGCCCGCTGCAGGCTTTCCACCAAGGCCCTCCACGACTCCAGTTCTGGAATGCCTGGCTTGCGAAGTCCGAAAAACTGCACCACCATTTCTCGCTTCTTGTCGAAGACTTCGATGCCCGTCACAACACCATCTTCCGTAGGCTTCTTCACCACCCACACGGAATCGACTAGATCTTCTCGCAAGTGCATGTTGAAGTCGGGATCGAGCACGTTCAACCAAGCGTCCGACGCACGGATCGTGGTCACTTTACCTTGGTGGATCTGAATGTTCCCGCGATTGCCAGTAAAGATCATGATGGGCAACTTGTCTGCCGAAGCCTTCTCTAGCATCGTCCGGAGCGACGACTTATTCACTTGGTAGCTGAATTTTCCCGATGCGACCCTCACAGCATCCAATCGGTTGGCGCCGTGCTTACGTAACATGCCGAAGAAATCGTGCGTGTCTTTCATCGCAGCCCAGTCAGCAAGCAACGCTTCGCGATTTAGCTCGTCGATATGTTTCGTGGGGACTTCTCGCACCACAGTCGTGGCGATCTCTTGTTTCTGCTCGGCCGAAGTAAAGTCGGCGATCAATCGGTCGAACGCCTCTTGATTACCCCGGTCTGCCTGCAGGAAGATTTTGGTAATGGCAGTGCCTGCCTCATCGAAAATTTGAATACTCTGTTGGAGGCCATTGGGTGTCATCTGCCGAACGGCGAATCCAAACTTCCACGCCGAGAAGAACACGCGTGTTTCGATGGGTCCGATTACTGTCGCCATGCGGTGAGCGGGAGACCCCATGATATCCACTTTTTGAAACGTACCCTTGTTTTCCAACACACACGCGTCGTTTCGCGTCAACGACATGACCCGACCGAGTTCCGGCAGACGCGACAGCAACACCGTCCAGTCACCTTCTAGTGCCGTTGTGTAATCTCCAACGGTCGTCGCAAGTAGGTCCCCCTCACTCACGCCTAGGTACGTGGCGCAATCACGAATTCGAAGGGTAGGTTTCTCTTTTTTGAGTTGTTCCCACGCTGTTCTCAATGCCGTGGCCTTGGTTTCAATGACTTGACTCATAATTGTATTTTCTTAAGTGGAGATAGATTCGAAACTTGATCGGGTACGATGTAAGGACAGTTCGTGCATGGATCGTGGTACACATTCACCCGGCAGCAAAATGTGGCCTCGATAATGGGTTTTGTGAACACGTCTTTTGCATTTCCGTTTGCCAGGATCTGACCGTCGCGGAGGAAACACAAGCGGTCGGCGAACTGTACAACCTGGTTGAGGTCGTGTACAATGGCCATCACGCCAATATGACGGGTGCACGCTTGCTTGACTAAGCTAAACGTCAATTGCTGCTGTGCGATGTCCATACTCGACGTCGGTTCATCCAATAAGATGTAACGAGGGTACCCTCGTCGCTCCCACACCTGCGCCAAGACCCGGGCTAAGTGTACCCGCTGTTGTTCGCCACCCGACAACGCCAGGAAATTCTTGGAGGCCCATCTGGTGATGCCCGTCAACTCCATCACCTCTTCGATGGTAGCGTTTGACTGGCTATTAAATCCTCCGTTTAGCTTATGCCCTAGTCGCACTACTTGTTCCACGGTAAACGGAAACTGAAGGTGCGACGACTGGGGAAGCACGGCGCGCACCTTCGACAGATCTGCGACAGAAAAATCATTGATGTCCTTGCCGTTGATCTTTAGCGAGCCGAAAGCTTTCGCCTCACCAGAAATTACTTTCAACAATGAAGTCTTACCTGCCCCGTTGGGTCCCGCAATAGCGGTGAACGTGCCCGGCTCTAGCGTGAGATCGACACCCGCCAACAACCTGCGCCCTTGTCGCGCAAACTGTAAATCGCGCGCCTCAATCATGGTTTCTGATTTGCGAACGAACCAACAAGAAAATGAAGACCGGGGCGCCGAACAATGCGGTGACAATTCCGATGGGCATCTCAGCTGGCGATACGATCACCCGTGCCACCATATCGGCAACAATCAACAAGATGGGTCCTGCCAAGGCCGATGCCGGCAACACCAAGCGATTGTCGGAATGGAACATCACGCGAATCCAATGCGGTACGATCAAGCCCACAAACCCTATGGCGCCCGCGAGCGAGACGGCGGCACCAACCGAGAGGGCCGCACACAAAATGATCAAACGTTTCGAACGGTGTACATCTACACCCATGTGGAACGCCTCCGCTTCGCCCAACGCCATCGCGTTCAGAGCAGGTGCCTGGCGCAGCAAGACGTAACTGCCGCCGAGCAGAAAAGGCGCCGCCACCAATAGGCTGCTCCAACTGGCGCCACCCAAATCGCCAAGTGTCCAAAAAGTAAACATGTGAAGTTGATTCTCGGTGGCATGGTAGATCAGAAGTCCCATCAAAGCACCACACAAGGCATTGACGGCCACACCCGCTAGCACCAACATAGCGATACTGGTCTGCCCCATCCTACGGCCGATTTGCATGACACCCCAGGTTGCCAACAACCCACCGGCAAAAGCAAACACGGATGTCACCAGCGACATAGCCCATGATTGCCCTTCCGGTAACAACGCGGCGCCAAAAACGATCACGAACACAACCGCGAGAGATGCGCCACTCGACACACCTATCAAACCCGGTTCGACCAGTGGATTGCGAAACAGTCCCTGTAAGGAAGCGCCGCTCACACCTAGACTGAGTCCCACCAAGACCGTCATGACCAACCGCGGCAATCGGATGTTGAATAACACCATTTCATGAACCGTGTCGACCTCGCGCAATGAAAAGAGTCCAAGCTTTTGCAAAAAGACCTCACCAATCTCGTTGACCGGTATGTAGAGTTGCCCCACGCTGAGGCTTAGCAGCAGCAAAAAGAATAGCGTGACGGCCAACGCGATCAAGACCATCACGTCCCGCCGATCGGTTCGTATCGTCCCCGCTGCGATCATCGCGGCGACTTGTAAAGTTGTTCTGCCAGTTCTTTGGCGGCCTCGCCCAAACGGGGACCAAAATTTGAAAGCTTGCCACCATCCATGGCGATCACTTGCTTTTTCTTTCCCGCCGTGGTTTGCGCCACACCCGGCACTTGCAACACGCCCTCAATGCCCCCTAGGCTCTTGACACCTGATTCAAACATCAGCAAGTAGTCCGGATTCGCCGCCAAGATGGCTTCAGCGTTCAATGGCTTGAATCCTTCCACGTTGCTCACCGCCGGAAGAGCTTTTACCAAAGTGAGAATACTTGAGAACGTGTGCGCCCCAGCCGCATCAAATGAAGAGGTGCCCCGGTTGTAAATACACAGGACCCTCGGTTGTTCGGAGGCTCGGTTCGCAATGGCCACCGCCTCCGACAACTGCCGCTCCATCTTTTGGATCAGCTCCTCTCCCTCGCGCGACCGCTTCAGACTTTGAGCAACCGTGCGAATCAAGTCGCGCGTGCCAGCCACGTCGTAGGCTCGCGCCACTTCAACCACAGACATTCCAGTCGATCGTATTTGCTTGACCACCGCATCGTCGACATAGCCTTTCTCGACAAAGAAGATCGTCGGTTTCATGGCAATGATGCCTTCCGCATTTATTCCGGAGCGGTACCCGATGGAGGGCAGCAACTTCACCTCTTCGGGGTAGAGACTGGTTTTGTCGGTGGCGACCAACTTGTCGCAGTCGCCGAGGGCACACACCGTTTCGGTGAGCGCACTTCCGGCTGTGACGATGCGCACCCCTTGCCCAAATACGGGTTCCAGCATGAAGAGTGCGACTACGAATCCTACAACGAATTTCATTGTTTAGATTGATTCTAAATAGGTCGCAAATAAGCTCACTATTTAGAATTAATCCAAATACAAATTATTAGAAAAGTGAGGCAATCCGCCAAAAAAGCGGTTTTGGAGCAGATAGGGGAGAAAAGAACTAACTGTAAAACTCGATAAGGCCCTCCGCATAGGAATGGGTCCATCCGTCGGCGATATCCTCGTACGCCTCATCGGGGATATTCGTGTGGCGAACTTCCATCGAGGTACCCTCGGCATGGGGATGCAACTTGATCGTGACAATGGACTTTTCGGCCTGTTCGCCGAAATACCATTGCTGTACGATGGTTTTCCCGTATTCGAAGGAGATGTTTTTGCCTACAATGCTGTCGTCCCAGAGCGAAAATTCAGTGTCCGGTTCGGCTTTCATCGTGGCGCGATCACCCGTCCAAAGTTCGAGTGTGGTTTCGACCGTAATGGCCAAGTATACATCCTCCGGTGGAGCGGGGATGATATAGTATTTCTTAAAGTCTTTCATGCAAGCTCTCGTTCGCGACGGCGAAGCGAACGATCGAGCACAAAGGTACCAGCCGGCAGCAAGGATGCAATCATGGCGATCGCCACTCCTTTCAGTCCCCACTTCATGGCGCGCACCGCCCCCAACACGGCGATTCCGTAGAGCACAAACAGAACACCGTGCGCCCAGCCCACATACTTCACCGCCAACGGCCAGCCAAAGGCATACTTGAGCGGCATCGCGATCAACAACAACACGAGGAATGAAATTCCCTCGGCAATACCGATGTATCGAAGGTTTCGGATGGATTGCATGGATCGTTAAATCGTTAGGCGTTACTCGTTAATCGTTACTCGTTAGGCGTTAGGCGTTAGGCGTTATCCGTTAAATCGTCGTCCATGGTTTCGAATAGATTCTACTCTCAAACCACAAACGGAGACGATTAAACGGAATACGGTGAACGCATTTTAAGCTTTTTTCACCAACGCAAACTGAAACTGGGGTTTACCACGCTCGCCGTTGGTGGTGAGCGCTGTGAACTTCAATTTATAAACATTGCCAGCCGCATCTTTGATCACATAGAAACGATCGGTACGCACGGCAGGCGACGACGAAGGACCTCCTCCGCTACGCCAGTCCGAACCAATACCGATTTGGCTGGTGCCGAAGGTGATCGATGCGATGTTAGCTTCCGCAAATGCCTCGTAGGTAATCGTTGAATTCAAGACGCGCGCCGTTTGCACACCCGACGTGTTTTGGAGAACTACGTCTTGGAAATAATACGGTACCGGTCCAGTTCCGAAATTCGTGGAGTTGGTAAAACCTGTCCACGCGATGTCCCATTTATCTTTCGCAGGTTCAACGGTTACGTTACCCGAACCGAACGACACGTAGTTAAACCGATAGGCGGCGTTCTTCACCACTTCAACCGTGGTAAACGATGTAGCAGATATGTCCGCATGTTGCAAGGTGTAGTTGCTTCCATTGCGCAAGATCCTGATCTTCTTCCATCCCATGGTTTTGGTACCACCAGGAGCCGTTCCTCTGTTGACGATGTAAACTTTATTGTCTGTTGCGGTCGCGGATACGTTCGCAATTGCCGTCTTCGTCATGTCTCCGGTTGGATCATCTACCCAGGTAATCGCTTGGGCGGTCCACGCCGGAGTTGTCGCGCTATTGATTGCAGCGAACACATCATCAAGGCCAAGTTGAATACCCATGCCCACGGTGTCGGCGGCTGTCACGGCATTCATGTCCGTTTTATCCAGCGCGCGGGCCATCATTCCATTCGAAGAATTGAGGATCACGCGGAAATCGTCGGTGGTCGAGAATGCTAGGTCCCAACTTGTGCGGGTCACAGCTGTCTGGCGGTTGGCACTCAAGTCGATAAATACCTTGTTAGGATACGTTGAGCCGCCGCCGGAAATCTCAACGGTACCTGACGAAGCAACGATCTCGGCAAACGAAAGCGTCAACACTTTCTTCTCGCCCAACACGAGCACATTGCTGACCGACGAAATGGTAAACACAACCTTTTCAGATCCATCGAAAATAGCGTTGTCAACTTTCTTTATCGTGAACGAAGCGGTCGTAGCACCGTTGGCTACTGGAATGGTCAGTACGTTGGTAGTGGCGGCCGGTTCAGTGACATAGCTCGTTCCGTAGGCGGCACCCGTCGACTCTAAAGAAACCGTGATGGTCCCATCAGCATCGGCAGCCCGGGTCAGTTTTAAGTTCACCACCAAACTCTGTTCAGCGGAGGTAAAACCAAGCGCATCGGATTCGAATTCAGTGAGGTTATCGGGAAGAGGAGGATCCTGATTGCACGACGTCAAACCCACCACGCCCAGCAACATAATCGCCATCAAGAAACTTTGAACGTATTTCATATCTATTGGAAGTATTAATGATTGAACATATAGTTAAGGCTCACGAAGTAAGACCGGCCCGACCCGATCGGTCGAACGGGGCCCGACGAATGTGCTGTCGCGGCTGCTTGTCCCGAAGCGTTGATATTCGTGATGTTGAATAGGTTTCGCATCCCGACGGTGGCGGAAAGCCCCTTGGTAAGTTGCTTTTGAATCGACGCGTCGGCCCAGGGATAAGGCTCCACTTTCACCAGCGTAGCAACTTGTTGTCCGTTCTCTGTTTGAATCTGGTAATACGGTGTGCGGCCTGTGTATTTGTAGTACACCGAAAAATTCCAGCCGCCCCGGATTGTCTTGAAGGCGGTGGTCGTGGTCACTTCTGGCGACCAGACGAACTGGGGTAGGTTGTCGCCATCTCCATACAGGTCATTGTATCGGCCGGTGTAGGCGAATCCAAGGTTGACGTCCCAGCGTCGGTTGCGAAAAGTGTTATTCCAGGTAAGCCCCTTGGTCTTATACCGATCGATGTTGATGTAGGTAGTCACAGTAGATCCGGGCTTGAGGCCGTAGTTAATCTTGTCATGTACGTCGTTGAAGAACCCCCCGACGGCGGTTGTTGCCTTGGCTCCGTCGACATCCATCACGGTCAGGTTCCAGGAACCATTGACACTATGCGACGTTTCCGCCTTTAGGTTCGGATTTCCTTCGATAGAGTGGCTTGCGTCGAAAAAGTCGAAGTACAACTCACGAAGCGATGGCGCCCGGAAACCGCGTCCATACGATATTCTAAAGTCCTGGCGATCCGTCAACCGAATCTTGGCATTCACGGAAGGGACTGCCGGCGGCGCTTGGTAAACGGTATTGTAGATGAATCGAACGCCGGGGCGTATTTGCACACGTGAGGTCGCATTCCATTCACCGGAAAGGAAAAACGCATAGTCGCCAATCGATTGGACACCCGCTTTGATGCGACCACCCTCACCACTCTCGTGGTTAAGATCCAAACCCGGTTGTACTGATACTTTTTTGTTGATGCGGTAAACCACCGTGCCACGGAAGGTGGCGCCATCAAAAGTGGTTTTGTCTTGCTGTCCCGCACCCAACGACAGGCGAACGTCGCCGTTCGATTCATCGACCGTCGTCGTGCGCGTTCTTCTGGAATACTGAGTATAGGCTAACGCGCCGGTGAACGTAAGTCGATCGCTCATCTTCTGCGTGCCCTGCAACTGGTGCATCAACCGGTTGGTGATATAGTTTTGGTCCAACGCGAAACCCGGAGCTGCTCCCCCCTGACCAAAGTTGCCGGGGTTATAGATGTTTTCATTGAGGTAATCGACCCGGTAGTACACGGAGCCGCGGTCGTTGTTGTACTGAACCAGCCCATTGCCGAGATATTGCATCTTTGGATGCCAAGTTCGTTCGCGCGCCGTCGAATCTCCCTTCCAACCACCGAAGTCGTTTCGCGCCACGTCGAAGCGCGTGGTCCACTTCTTCATGGAATAACCTACTCCCACGCCTTCATTGTGAATGCCGCGCGTTACACCATACTCCTTGCCAACCGATTCCTCGTGAAGGCGGGCCGTGACGTCAATTTTACCATCCGCCGACTTCTTGGTAATGATGTTGATGACACCGGCTAGAGCGTCGGCGCCATAGACCACCGACATGGGGCCCTCGATAATCTCGATCCGCTCGATTGAGTTTACGTTGATCTGGTTGATGTTAATGGCGTTGTCGGAACCTTGGCGGCCGACCATTGGAACGCCGTCGATCAACACCTTCACGTTTTGACCTTCTAGCCCTTGCATCGTGATGCTGGAGGTACCCAAGGCCAAGTCCTGCGAGAAACGAATATTAAGTTCTGTATTGAGCACATCTTGAAGGCGGACGGCGCCCCGCGCTTGAATGCGCTCCATCGGAATGGTTCGCACGCGGAACACAGACTTTTCAACAGATTGGGGTTCGTACTGCCCGGTAACGACAACCTCGTCGAGGTTGTACACCGACAGGGAGTCAATTTGACCTCCATTCTGAGCCGCCGCCGTCCAAGTAGCCAAGGTCATCGCGACGATACCAATCAAAAATTTAAGCCGGGGTCTCATTTTCACGGCAGCAAAGATTGGCATCGCTCAAAATAAAAAATACCCTGCTTTGGACTAATAATGCCCGGGAACTTTTCAAACGATAGATTTTGTTGAATTTGGGTATTTCGACCTTAAAACGGCCTAAATCCTGACAAAACTCAGGTATCTTAAAGTTACTTTTGAACCACAAAACTCACGGAGCCATGGACCAAGTTTCAGAAAATACCCTCAAAAGTGAAATTAGACACCTGTACGAACAGGAGGACATTTCGCTTGTCGCAATCGACAACAGTGGCGACCAGGAAGACGCTTGGCCCACGGAGGTCACACGGTCCAAGATCTATTTCTATTTCTGCCTAGAAGGAAACGCAGCCTTCGAGTTCGGCCCACACTACCAAAGGGAAATTCAGCAACAGAAGAACTACTTCTTCTACAACCCTGAGAAAAACCTGCCATTCGTGCTCCGGCTCGCGCCGAAAACCAAGATGGCGGTATTGGCGATTTCGCTGGAAGCCCTTCACAAGTTGTTTGTACACGACGCCCTCCCTTTCTTGAAACCCGAAAACGTCAACCGGACGTTCTACGACGAGCGAGACATTCCCGCACACTTATATGTGGTATTGAATCAACTCTTCACGATCCAAATCAGCGATACGTCGAAGCAGCTCTACTATCACGCGAAGGCGTTGGAACTATTGAGTCTTTACTTCTCGACGAAGAAACCGAACACCGAGAGTTGTCCCTTCCTCAACGACCAAGAGACGGTAAGGAAAATCAAGCATGCGAAAGAACACTTGCTGAAAAACTTGGAATCTCCCCCGAGCTTGAAAGAACTGGCCAAGTTTGCCGGCCTGAATGAATATCAATTGAAAGTGGGATTTAAAGAAATCTACGGTAACACGGTGTACGGATACCTCCTCGATCATAAACTGGACCACTCACGTGCTCTGTTGGACAAGGGTCGCTACCAGGTAAACGAAGTCGCGTATCAAATTGGCTACACCAACCCGAGTCATTATATCGCTGCGTTCAGGAAAAAGTATGGGGTAACGCCGAAGAAGTATTTGATGAACCATGTAGGCAAGGTGGAACGTAAGGTTGAAAGCTAGTTTGGCCCAGATCCTTGGTTGCCAATGGGTGCTCGTAACCCCAGCAACCCCACCCTACTTCAACTCCAGCTTATAGAGCCAATCGGTTTGCTCTTCCTCCCCCATTCTAAAGATGTGTTCGGAGAACTTGACGAAGCCCCACTTTTCGTAAAAGCGTTGTGCACGGGGATTCAATTCCCACACCCCCAACCAGAGCCATTGTCTTTTCATCTCCCGAGCGATGTCGATCGAGAATTGCATCAGCTTGTCGCCGACCTTCATCCCATGAAAATCGTGATCGACGTAGATGCGTTGTAGTTCGAGGGTGTTGGTCCCCAGCAAGTGTTGCACTTCTGGGTTCTCGCGAAGGCGGATGTAACCCACCGGGCGATCGCCATCGCTAATCATGTAACACCAAGCGTTCTGTTCTCGAAATTCACGTTCGAAACTTTCAACACTATAGTCTTTCGAGATGAACGCCTCCATCGTTTCGGGCGTATTCTGGTCCGAGAACGTGGCATTAAAAATCTTGATCGCGAGGCTCCTCAATACGGGGATATCGGCAGCCGTCAGAAGACGTATGGTCACTTTCTTACTTGGCTGCGTAGTTCTGAACGGTATATAAAATACCTAGCGAAAACACTTGGCTCCACTGAACGGAAGCGTCTTGGTCGCGGTCGTACAATACGATGCCGCCAACCGACACGTTGACGAACTGATTCACCTTCGCTGTGAGGTTGAAGTCAAGTCGATGGTCAATGTTTCTGAACGACAGAGTTTCGTAGTTGGCAAACAATAGATAGCGCCACTTCAGGTTTACGTTTTTCGCGATGTCCTTGTTGAACTCGGCTAAGATTTGAGCCGCCAACCATTCGAAGCGGGCCGACTTACCCACGGCAACACCATAGGGCTCGGCGTTGGCGGCGGTCACGAAACGCTGGTTGTCGCGCACGAGGGTGACACGAGGTGCGAACGGAGACATCCGTACTTTGAAGAAGGCGTTGGGATGGTATTCAAAACCAAGTGCGGAGGTGATGAATGCTGGCGCAAAAGAGTCGGAAATCAGGACCGCAGAATCACGGCCAACCACATCCTTTTCGTATTTATAACCTTTCGCGAATTGAGAAACAAAGTTGAGTGAGGCGGCAAAATCCCATTTGTCGCTCATCTTCCGACCGTACTTGCTATCTATGAACACGCGGTCGACGGTCTTTCTGTAGCCCTGTCCCGCGTTGCGGACCATCCCGTAGAGAAGGTCGATTTCATTGTCCCACGAATTGTTGCCCTTCTTGTAATTGGCCTTAAAGTTCATGAGTGCGTTGAATCCAAACGAATTGATACCACCCGCCTTCCAGTTACCGGAAAACGCGGCTTGGTTCAGGTTGATGCCAGCCTTGAAAGCCTTTTTCCAGTTGGAGGTGGAGTCGAGGTGAACGATCTGCGCCGAGGCGGCGGTCGTTAGCAAAAGGAACACAATTAAAGCAACGAAAGAACGATGGGGTAGAACTGCCCTCATAAAACACAGTTTAGGCCACAAAGGTAACTAAACGCGGCTTACCGTTTCAAATGTTATTAAGCTTGATTTCGTCGAGGGCGACCTCGGTGAGAGGCTTGGTGATGAACTTGATGACGTGATTGTTGTTGACAATCTTGTCGATATCGCGCTTGTTGTCCGAGCTTGACAAGATGATCACCTTACACTTGTTGCGGACCACTTCGCTAAACTTCTCGAATTCATACAGGAATACGAAGCCATCCACGATGGGCATATTGATGTCCAGAAAAATGATATTCGGCAAGTTCTCGGGCGATGACTGATGCTCTTTCAAATAATCCAGCGCACTCTTCCCAGAATTCTTGACCTCTACCCTTTTGGCAAACTTGGTGATTTCGATGATCCGTTTGCTGATAAAGTTGTCGGTCTCGTTGTCGTCCACCAACATTACCAGATCGATCGTCTTGGTTGCCTCTGTTAGCATTCCCTGCAGTCTTTAAGGTTGGTACCTATCATTTAACACGGCCCGCAATAACGCGGTTTTTTCATTAAAAAAGGGCAGTCGTCCACCGATTTTGCGCCTCACACGTAAGGAATTTGGCCAAATTGACGAAAACCAATCGACGGCATTCCAGACGTCGCAAAGGTCACTGTCGCGCAGGGATTTTCAGTCGCTCCCCCGGCGAAAGGGAGAAGTCCTTCTTGTTATTCCATTCCATTAAATCCTTGATCGTTACGCCATACTGACGCGCGACGCTGTACAAGGTATCGGATACTTTTACTTCATGAATGAGGTCTTTCGCGACGGCAGGCGTCTCAATCGTCTCATTTCCAGTTACTTTCAACACCTGACCCGGCTTTAAATCTGGACTTTCGCCTAGTTCGTTCAAGCGTTTGAGGTCTGCAACCGTCAGTTCGTGTTGTTTGGCTATCGCAAAAAGGGTCTCCCCCGCTTGCACGGTATGGGTGTCGGGTGTCACCCTCTGTGAACTCACTTGGTCATCCTCGATGGTCGATGTTGCCCACTCGAATACGCGGTCTTCATTGAGTTCGGCAACAAGGTCGTCCTCGGTTGCCGCCACCGGAGTAGTATCATCTTTCGGCTTAGTAGCATTCAACCAGATCGTGGTTCCTGCCGTCAAGTTGCTTTCGTCCGAGATTCGGTTGTACTTCTTCAGGCGCTTTACCTGCACGCCATACAGTTGGCTGATTTGCCAAAGGTTCTCACCGGCCTTCACTTGGTGGAAGTCGGCTTCCGTCTTGGATTTCTTCTTTGCAGTGAAGTAGTATCCGCCTGGGTTCACTCGGTGACTGTCCTCGAGGTCGTTGTACTTCATAAAATGACCAAGGTCGAGCCCCGCGCGTGTTGCGAGGGCGCTGAGGGTCTCGCCAGCCCGCGCTTGTATCACAGGAATTTCATTAATCAACACTTCTTTCTCGGCCACGGGAGGAGCGTTCGTTTCCGGTGCCGTGCTCTTGTTGGAGGCCACATACAACGTCGAGAAATCGGCATTCACGGAGCCCGACGGCACAATCACCGTGTAGGCTTTATCGCCTGGCAGAGACTCGCTCCGCAGCCATTTATTGAACTCCTTTAAACCCGCCGCCTCGACCGAGAGGTTTGACGAAAGGTCTGATAAGGTCACAGGTTTATCAAGAACCAACTCCGTTACTTTCAACTTGGGTTCCGCCGTTACGGCTCCTTCGAAAGCTACCTTGTGTGCCAAAAACTTCTTCACATACCAATAGGTGTCGCGATTGATCTCCATGTGGCGCACTCCGTTCACTTCGTCGCCCACGGTCCGACGAACACCGCCGGCGCCCATCTGGTACGACTGCAAGGCATATACCCAGTTGTTGAACATGAAGTTGTTTTGCTTGATATACTTTGCTGCGGCGCGCGTGGAAGAAACGATGTTCATCCGTTCATCGATGTCACTGTCGACACGCAAACCCATCTCACGGGCGGTGAAGTCTTTGAATTGCCAGAACCCGACGGCATCGGACACGGACACGGCATCGGCAATGAGGGCGCTCTCCTGTAAGACCAGGTACTTGAAATCGTCGGGGACTCTCTCCTCGGCGAAGATCCGTTGGATAATCGGGAAGTAGGTCCGTGCACGCTCCGCCTTGATCTCGAAATACTTCGGACTTTGCGTAAGCATGTTGACGTCCTTTTGGATCTCCTCACGTGCGTCGTCACGGATGGTGAGGGTCATGCCGGCGAAATGAATCTTGTGCGGCACTACGGGAGCTTGGGCCTGGGCGAACGCCAGCTGGGCGCTTGAGGCAACAACTCCGCAAAAAATTAGCGTGGTTGCAAAAAATCTCATTCGTAGACAAAGGTATCTACAAAATGTGAGCCTTCAAAGCCGGCGCATGACCACGATTCCGTCGCGGAGGGGCAGCAACACGTTCTCGACCCTGGCATCGGCCTGCACGCGGTCGTTGAATTGCAGGATCGCTTTCGTGTCCTTATCAGGCTTTTCGTCCAAGACCTTCCCGCTCCACAGCACGTTGTCGGCGAGGACAAAGCCGCCGGTTCGCACCTTGTCAATCACCAAATCAAAATAGTTGCCGTAGTTTTCCTTGTCTGCATCGATAAACACAAGGTCGAAAGGGCCAGTCAGCGTGGGTAGAATTTGGAGCGCGTTCCCAATCTTTAATTCAATGACATTCGCCAAACCGGCGGCATGGAACGTACCTCTAAGGCGCTCCTCCAATTCCTCGTTCTTTTCCACCGTGATGAGTTTGCCCCCAGGGGCGAGACCTTCGGCCAAGCAGATAGCAGAGTAGCCAGTGTAGGCGCCGATCTCCAGGATGGTCGTGGGGCGCACCATATGGCTCACCATCGACAAAAAACGACCTTGCAGGTGACCAGAAAGCATGCGCGGTTTCAGCACATGTGCGTGCGTGTCGCGGTTCAACTGCCGAAGCAGTGTCGTTTCCGGTGTGGTGTGCGCTTCTGAATACGTGAGCAGCCTCGGGTCGATGAATTCCATGAGTTTAACGACGCGCTACTGCTTCGGTTCCATCAAGAGCAAGCTCATCTTTTCTTCGACAAACATCTCGTTGGCCAATTGTTGCAATGCACGACCCGAGGTAGACCGAATGCGATCAAACACTTCCTCCAGCGGCGTGATCGCGCCTTGGTCGAGGACTGACCGCGCCAAGGTCATCATGAAGTTCAAATTGTTTTCCTCCGACATCGCGATGTTACCCATCATCTGTTCCTTCGCGGCCGCGAGTTGCTTCACGCCCATCCGGTCGTCGCGAAGTTTTTTCATTTCTTGATTCACGATCTCGACCGATCGAGACATCTGGCTCCGCTCGGTACCAAACGTAATGGCAAACAGCCCCACATCGGTGTACGGAATGTACTGGGCGCCGACCGAGTACACGAAACCGTGTTTCTCACGCAACGCCATGTTCAATCTCGAATTGAGGCCCGGTCCTCCCAGAATGTTCGTCAGCAGTGAAAAACCTGTCCTTCTTTCGTCGTTGAGTTTAAAGGCAGTGCGCCCGATGGCCACACGCGCTTGCTTGGTCTCTCGTTGTGTGACCACTTCCCGTGGCTTATATCCTGAAAATGGCTTACGCTTCTTGCGCGAGATGATGCGCGGTACGCGGCCAAGATATCTTTCAGCAAGTTTTACCGCTTTACTTACAGAAATATTTCCAACACTGGCAAACACGACGCGTCGTGTGTCGAGGTGTTCATCGACGAACTTCCGGAAGTCTTTCCGCTGAAAACTGCGGACAGTTTTTTCGGTACCCAAGATGTTCATACCTAGCGGGTGTTTCCCAAAAACGACCGCATCAAACTCGTCGTTGAGTGAATCGTCTGGGTCGTCTAGATACATGGACATTTCCTCCAAGATCACGTTGCGTTCGCGTTCGATTTGGTTCTTGGGGAAAATGGATTCGAACGTGATGTCGGCGAGCAATTCAACGGCTCGTTCGTAGAAGTCGTCGCGCAACGACGCGTAGAATAAAATCTTTTCCTTGTCGGTAAATGCGTTGAGTTCGCCTCCGAGCGACTCCAAACGATTCACGATGTGAAAAGCTTTCCGTTTGCGGGTACCCTTGAAAGCCATGTGCTCCCAAAAATGGGCGATCCCTTGGTTGGAAGGCGTTTCATCGCGGCTGCCGATATCCAGCATGATGCCGCAGTGGACAATCTTGGTGCTGGCCACCCTGTGGTGCACCACCCGGATTCCGTTGTCTAGTGTGACGATTTCTGGACTTTTCATAAAACTAGGGTTTTGAAAGTAGCGGATTTGGATTCAAATGCAAAGCCCCCCTCCAAACGTAGGGGTATAACACCATCCCAAAGTCGAACGGTTCCTCCCAAAAACGGGCAAACCGGTTGACAGGACTACTTTTTTTTGCTTAAAATCGTATACAGGATATGGCATAAACCTTGTAAAAAAAATTCCATGGAAATGGCAATGCAAAAGGTCCGGACGTGCTTCACGCTGACCTACACCCAAGAGCAGTACGATAAGGCGAAGGCCTATATCGAGGACATGAAAAAACACCCCGCCCGCGTGTTTTGGCGAGGGAAAGAAGGCAAATCGGACGACGAACTTGTCATTGAGCAAATCGCACACCGCGTGCTCTCCGGGTTCTACAACGACGACCCCTTCAACGCATCGCGGCATATCATGCGTATGGACAGCATGACGCTCGCGACCGAGTAACTTTTCGAAAGGTTTTCCTTACCCCCTTTCAATTTCTAATGGCCCGCCTAGATGCGGTCCAACACTTTGGCTATTAACGCGTCGATCACCTTGTTGGGATCCTTCGAGAATTTTCCTTTGATGCGATTCGCGACAATCGCGTTCACGCTCAGCGCCTCGTGACCCAGCAACCGCGCCAAGGCATAGTAGCCCGACGTTTCCATTTCGAAGTTCGTAAGCCAGAAATCGTCTTTGTGGTAGTGGTTCAGGTCTTCCAATAACTTGGGATATCGGATCGGCGCCCGGAGCACACGACCCTGAGGTGCGTAAAATCCTGGGCACGTAACAGTATTGCCAACGATCATACCGCCCCCAAACTGATCAAGCAACGACTGAGACCCCTTAACCACGTACGGCATAAAAGGCAAACCTGTTTTGCGCTGTAAGTCGTGTGCAATACCGGCTTCTTTATCATCCGTCATCAGGTCGTAGAAGTTCATCAGGTTGTCGAAACCGACGGCGTAGTCGGACACCAAGTGCGAATCCAATGGAACATCTTCTTGAAGTGCCCCCGATGTTCCAATGCGAACAATCTTCAACTTACGCCTTCGTGGTCTCGGCTCGCGCGTTTTGAAGTCGATGTTAGCCAGCGCGTCGATCTCGTTGAAAAATATCTCGACGTTGTCGGTGCCGATACCCGTGCTGATCACCGTCACGCGCTTGTTTTTGTATCGGCCCACGTGGGTTACAAACTCACGCTTGTTCATTTCAAACTCAAGTTCATCGAAATGCTCACTGACTCGGTACACGCGCCCGGGATCCCCTACCGTGATAATGGTATCCGACAAGTGTTTGGGGAGCAGGTTGAGATGGTACACGCTCCCGTCGGGATTGAGTATCAAGTCTGTTTCTGATATGCGCGGCATTCGTGCTATGAACTTTGAACCGATCGTTGAGTCAAGTTACTTCTTTACTGAGGCGGCAGGATTTCCAAAAACGGTCTCTCCGGCGGCCACCGTTCCAATCACGACAGAACCTGCACCGACGCGCGCGCCTTTTCCAATCGTGACGCCGGAAACGACCACCACTCCTGAACCGATGAATGCCTCGTCTTCGATCGTCACGCCCGGATTGATTTGTGCGCCCGCACCGATCTGGACGAAATTACCAAGGGTAGCGTCGACGCCGACCGTGGCTTTCGCGTGGAAGATGCAGTGTGATCCAACTTTCGCCCCCGGGGCCATGGTGACGCCTACATCGATAAAATTGCCGTGACCGATGGAAGCCCGCTTCGAAATTGTGGCTTGGTGATGAATCGCATTCACCGGCTGCATTTTCCGAACGTCGTTCAACGTCTTCACCGCGGCCTTGCGGAGACGGTTGTCATCGAGGGCCACAAACGCTTCGCACTTCTTGCCGATCAATTTCAGAAAACCATCGTCGTCGGTTGCGCCTAATACCATGATTTCGTCGATCTCCTTGTTATGTAAGTTTACGTCGTCATCTAAGAAACCGAAAACCTCCACTTGGTTGGTTTCGAATATCTCGCGCGCCGCCCGACCGAGGTGGTTGGCGCCGAATATGATCACAGGGTTGTCCATAAAATCGATATCATCTTAAGTACGCGAATGTACGGAGCACAAACGGTTTATTCACTTGCTCCCTGCGACCCGTCGAATGGGGAGATCAACTGCAGTCAGCAGTACCAAGAAAGGTAAGAACCCGACGCGGTAACGCGACAACGTTCCAAAGTTAGGCGTCGAGAGCGCGAGGAAGACTGCGAGCACGATCGCGTAGGTGAGCGTGGTGATCACAATCAATTGGAATCCCTGCGACGGGATGCGTAAATATCTCAACCGCCATACGACCAACACAAAGACCACACAGTTTTCGATGGCTGCCAACCATCCCGTCCATGAATGAGCCTCCCACAACCCCGGCCGAAACCAAGCCGACCACCAGGCGAGTGGCGCATTTAGTAATAAATTGGTCCAGCTACCGTCGAGTGGTATAAAGCGAATCACGTTCGCGGGATCTGAAATCCTCATGTACTGGTTGTGGTTCTCTACGATCACCGACACCAAGCGGGCCAAATAAAAATTCGGGTGCGTGAAGGTCGCGATGACCGTAATTCCCAAGTACACCGCAATCCAAACGGCGACCGTGGCCGTGAACGACACGACGTAGGTTCGCATCCAGTAGATGATTAGGCTGGCTACCATGGAAGGAATCAAAATAGCCGCCCAATAATACTTGAGGCTTATCAGCAGGAAAAGGTGAACGACAGCGAAAACGATCTGCCACCAAAACAACTTCTTCCCATTCAAGAACATGATGAAGTAGCTTGCGATGATGGCGATGGATCCAAGCGCGAGTGTTTCTTTGATGATACCCGAACTCCAAAAGACAACGGACGGGAAAAATAAAAGTGCGGCACGGGCCGCCCACCCCCCACGGCCGAGTACATTGTCGAGCGTGCGCACGCAGAAATACGCGCAATGAAATGCGTACGATGCGAACCACATCGATGCTACCCAATAGTTGCAGGCCGTCGCGATCGTGACAACACTCACGATAGCGACGAAGAACACCGACCTCGGTTCCACGGTTTCGAGGGGGACGGGGCTGACGCCGGTCGCCAACACCTCCAGCCACTGGCCCGGATGCTCGAAAAACAAGCGTGCCAGTTGGGTCGCATCTTGAAAGAATGTAAACGTGTCGCTGCCATCACGATAATAGTACTTGTACACCAACCCGAGGGCGATGCCTCCAGCCAACCGGGTAGCAAACCCAAGCCAATAGGCCGCGGTATCGTGAGAGGCAAACTGCCGCCATCTGCGCCAAGCGAGAAACCCGATGGCGAGCAGGTTGATGATGGCGACAACGATAGTCATGGTGTTGGTTTCAACAGCGACACGCCAATGTTACAATGAAGGCATCGCCTAGGTGTGCAATATGAATTAAAAAGTTGAATGAGGCCTTGCGAGTCAAATCCATTTTTTACCTCAACACCCAGTTCACGCCACGTCCTCAGGATACGATTGTCTTCGGGCATCACCTCCTCGAGTAGTTTTTGTGCCCGGTCTACGTAGCTGTTGTCGCCACAGTAAGTGCCGTACGCCGCCATCATTGGAACGACGGAATTGATCACGACATTCTCAATACTTGTGAGTCCAAGACCGCCGGCGCCGACCCTCGAAGGTGCGCGAAACGTGTAATGCGAGTGCCAGAATTCGGCCACCTCCACTTCAAGAAATGATGTCGCCTCGTGAAAATCCTTCAGCGAGACGACCGAAGAAAACAAGTTCTTCTGACGACATAGAAGGCTAGCAAATTGTGCCAACCGAATGGTGGGGAAGTTAGCCGGACGCATCCGGAGAAACTTCCACTGGGATGCCTTCATTTTGTTGGTCAGCTTATACTTCGAAGACAGGATGCGATACTCGCGCCGCAACAAGCGGTGGTAGGAGTCCTTCATGCCTTCGTCAAGAAAGCCGGCTTGTCCGAACAAGAGCGCCTCCACTTGGCGCGGTTGGTCGGAATGCCGCATAAGTATCTTGTACGGGAGCCCGCGGGTCAGTTGAGCAAAAGGCTGAGTATTTATCCGAAACCCAAAATTACGGCCGAGTACTTGGTAGGTGGTTTCCTCCCAATCGTTCTTGTTGCTTCCGAGTATTTCGAGCACGTCGTTCGACTTCGACTCGAGTCGACCGACCATTACTTTGTCCACCATACTCACCAAAGTTGCGTTGGGCACTCTTGAAAAAGAACGCGAGCAAGGAATCGCATTCGACGACTCTAGCAGCGTGCGGTATCGTTTCAATAAGGCTGGATCCAGGCGTCCTTTCAGTTCCAACGTGGGCAAGAGCGACCCATCCGACAAGCGAACGGGTCTGTCGTCTTCCCATACCACATGGAGTACCACCGAGTCGTATGCCGGGTCGACGTGGTGTCGGTGCTCTTGCCATTCGGATGAGTGAATGTGCACTTCGACATTACCGGCCCATGACATGGTACCGATTCGAACCTTTGCATCCGCGAAATCGGGGCCCGCATCGGTATTGTGGAACCCGGGGCGTTTCACGTCGAGTCGTTCACCCTGTGTCGTGAGCAAGGTCTTCTTGTCGAAGTACTGAAACTGCCAAACGTAGTGTAGAAATGATTCTTGCATAGCGATTGCGTTATGCAAGCAAGTTCCAATGAAGCAGTGGAGCGCTAGCGAGATGGGACCAACGAAAAACCTGATGGATTACACTCGCTGTCAGGTTTTCTTACAGCAAAAAAAAGAGACTATGTCAAAGATACTTCTCGAGATATTGACCCATCTCTTGCTGGAGCTTGTGGGCCTCCTTCTTTGCGTCACGCGCGAAGTCTTGGCCGCTCGAAGCGAGAATGATGGAGCGAGCGGCATTCACGAGGAGGCCTCCATCACGGTTTAGGCCAAACTTCGACACCGCTTCCAGATCGCCACCTTGCGCGCCGATACCGGGCACCAGGAAAAAATGCTCGGGGGCGAGGGACCGAATGTGTTCCATCCTGTCGGCATGCGTGGCGCCCACCACGTACATGAGGTTGGCGGGTGTAGACCACTGTTGCGAGGTTCGAATCACCTGCTCGTAGAGGGTGCGTCCTTCGGTGGTGAGCAGTTGAAAATCGGCGCTGCCGGGATTAGACGTATGCGCGAGGAGGATGACCCATTTTCCTTCGAAAGTCAAAAACGGCTCGACTGAATCACGGCCCATGTACGGCGCCACTGTGATCGAATCGAAGTTCATCTCTGAAAAAAAAGCTTTGGCGTAAAGGGTCGACGTATTGCCGATGTCGCCACGCTTGGCATCGGCGATGGTGAAACACTCCTTGGGAATATACTCAACGGTACGGGCAAGACTTTCCCATCCCTTGGGACCTAGTGCTTCGTAAAAAGCGACGTTGGGTTTATACGCGACGCAGTGGTCAACGGTCGCGTCAATGATCTGCTTGTTGAATTCAAAAACAGGATCTTTCGACGCAAGCAAATGCTTGGGGATCTTGGCGAGGTCCGTATCGAGGCCAACACACAGGTAAGAAGCTTTCTTCTTAATCTGCGATACCAGCTCCAATCGGGTCATGGATGACGAGCGTGAGGCTTATCTCAGATCGTTCACGGCCACGTCGGGGAACTTCTTCGTATCAAAAACAAAGAAAGAATCGTCGACCTTGGCACCGGGGTTGAACTTCGTGATCGTGTACTTATACCGGTCGCCGGCACGATTGAACATTGTCCAGCTTTGGATGCTCTTGTCTTTCTTGTTGATCATCATCTTGATCTTGAAGTACTGAGCATCTTTTTTCTCAGGAACGAGGTCGATTTCCTCACATACGACACCACCTTCGGTCTTATCGGCGATGTATAAGTATTTATATCCTTTCTTATACATATCGAGGATCTTCGTGGGGTTCACGTCGTCGGAGTTCGGATCGTAGTTGTCGATGTTAACTTCCTTTGCTTCTGGCAGGTAGGTCCACTGTGTGGCGCCATTGTTAATGACTTCTTGTTCGGGCAGGACTAGTCGGAACTTGTCGCCCTTCACCGTGATTTTGCCTTTGAATTCTTCGTTGACCTTGTCGATCTCGTTGGTCATCGTGCACACGATGTTGGCTTCGAAGGCTTCAATGCTCTTGTATTTCTTGCTCATGGCATCGAGGGTCTCGAGTGCCTTGGGATCGTATTGTGCCCAAGCAGCGATGGATAAAATCGCGAAAACGAGGGCGAGAACAGGCTTTTTCATGGTTTGGAGAAGGCAAATTTACGAATGTCCGTGTTTTTCCTTCAAATCAGTCAATAATTGTTCCAAACTGAGTTCGTCTTTCACGAGCACCTCCCGCGCCTTGGAACCTTCGAATGGGCCCACGATTCCAGCTGCCTCCAATTGGTCGATTAGACGGCCGGCGCGGTTGTATCCCAACTTCATTTTACGCTGAATCAGGGAGGTACTTCCTTGTTGATGGCGGACGATCAAACGTGCTGCATCTTCGAAGAAGGCGTCGCGTTCCGAGAGATCTATTTCGGCTACGCCGCCCTCATCTTCGCCCTCAAATTCAGGGAGGAGGTACGCAGAATCGTAGCCGCGTTGTAGACTGATAAAGTCGACGATTTTTTCGATCTCCGGGGTATCCACGAAAGGACATTGCAAGCGAATGATGTCGGACCCAGACGACAAAAGCATGTCGCCCATACCGATCAATTGGTCGGCACCACCGGCATCGAGGATCGTGCGCGAGTCGACTTTCGCGGTCACGCGGAACGACAGGCGCGCCGGGAAGTTGGCCTTGATCACACCTGTGATCACGTTCACAGAAGGGCGTTGCGTGGCGACCACCAAGTGAATACCAATGGCGCGGGCCAACTGGGCCAAGCGAGCGATCGGGGTCTCCACTTCTTTTCCGGCTGTCATCATCAAGTCGGCCAACTCATCGATCACCAACACGATATAAGGCAAGTAGCGATGGCCTTCGTTTGGATTCAACTTGCGCGCGATGAACTTCGCATTGTATTCCTTCAGGTTCTTGGTGCCGGCATCCTTGAGAATCTCGTACCGATTTTCCATCTCGATACACAACGAGTTGAGTGTGTGAACCACCTTGCGTGTATCAGTAATGATGGCCTCCTCGCTATTGGGAAGTTTCGCCAGGTAATGACGTTCAATCTTGCTGAAGAGCGACATCTCGACCTTCTTGGGGTCGACCAACACAAACTTCAATTGCGATGGATGGCGCTTGTACAACAGCGACGCAAGGATTACGTTCAAGCCGACAGACTTACCTTGGCCTGTAGCACCCGCGACGAGCAAGTGCGGCATCTTCGCCAAGTCGATGACCAACACTTCGTTGCTGATGGTCTTTCCTATTGCGATGGGAAGTTCCTTGTCAGTCTTTTGGAAGGCGCCGGTGCTTAACACCGAACGGATACTTACCATTTCGCGGTTCTTATTCGGCACCTCGATACCAATGGTTCCCTTACCAGGGATGGGCGCAATGATTCGAATTCCAAGGGCCGCCAAACTCAGAGCAATGTCGTCCTCCAGGTTCTTAATCCGCGAAATCTTAATGCCTGCGTCGGGGACAATCTCGTACAATGTGACCGTGGGGCCGATTGTCGCCTTGATGCTTTGGATGCTGATCTTGAAGTTGACCAGCGTCGCGATGATTTTGTCTTTATTCTGATTGAGTTCTTCTTGGGTCACTTGCACCTTACCCATGTCATACTCGTTCAGCAATTCCAACGGAGGGAATCGATAGGTACTGAGGTCCAACGTCGGGTCGTAGAAACCCTTCTCTTCCACGATTTGCTCGGCCAACACATCCGTGTCTGACTTGGGTTCTTCGATCGAGAACGTCGGCTCCGCTTTCTCCTTCTTCGTCTCGGGTTTTTGAACTTCGAGTTCCAACTTCACGGGTTCCGGGATGAGTTCTTCATCCAAGGTGAGAGGCGCCACGACAGGTTCAGGCGCTGTCACTTCGTTTTTAGGATCGACCCACTTGTCGCGATCGTCGGTGTACTCGGTTGGAGCATTGACATCAGCGTCGACGGCGCCTTCAGGATTCGCCATGCGTGGCTGGAACGCGTTGATGGTTGTAACGTTGTAGAAGTAGATGATGAATACGAACAAGGATAGCACCAAAAACAGAAACGTTCCCCAGCCAAAAAGCCCAGAGAAGATTCGAGCCATTTGATAGCCAAGCCCACCACTTAAGAAACTCACCTCTGTAACTCCTGAGATACTGTGCGTGAGGTATCCCAACAAGAGTGAAAGCCACAATCCGGCGAAGACCGAAAAGGTGAACACTGAAAATATCGGCAGGAGCTCCCGTTGAAACACCATGCGGAATCCCAACAAGAAAAGGAGCGGTGGGATGGCGAACGCCGAAATCCCCAACCATCGAAACACGAGGTAGTGCGAGGTAAGGGCTCCGTACAGGCCGAGCCAGTTTTCAGTTTCTTGACCCGATTCGATCACGCCGCCAGTGTGCAGCGATTCGATCACACTTTGGTCGGCTTTGCCCGTGAACAGATAAGAGACGAAAGCGACGAACAGGTAGACTGAAAAAATGATGAGGAAGAATCCTATCGCTAGCCTGAACCTGGGGTCCTTTAGAAATGCGAAGCTGAACTTGCCTTGCGATTTTGAGCTTCTGCTTTTCTTCTCTTTTTCGGGTTTTTTAAAAGTGTTGGACTTGTAGGTGTTTTCTGCCATCTAAAGTTTAAAAAGTAAAGTAAAGCTAGTTAAAAATGGCCAAATAACGATTGCAATTGCTGGCTTATTGGGTGACTATCAACGAGATAGCCACCAGATTACTTAAAGTAACACTTCATGTAAATACACCTACATCTCTAGTTGATAAGGGTGTTTGAAGTACCAGCGCGCATCTAAACTGGGCGGTTGGCAACTGAAAAACCCCGCATTTGTACGGTAATCACCTCTTAAAAAAGTTGACAATTGGATTCGACTTAGTGGTTTTTAGGTACGTGAAATGATGCGCCGACTTGCGATATTTGTCTAGACCCGACCACCAACCCCTTCCATGAGATTCTCTTTACTCTTCGTGCTGGCCCTTTGTGTGGCGACATCGGTACGTGCGCAGCAAGACCCGATCTACGCTCAATACTTGACGAACCCGATGTTGATCAACCCATCGTATGCGGGGATCAACAACAACTTGATGGTGAACGCGGGCTATCGCATGCAGTGGATGGGCTTGGATGCTTCGCCTCAGACATTGAATCTCAATGGACACGTGTCGTTGGTGGATAACAAAGTTGGTTTGGGTGGGTCACTTATACAAGATCGAATTGGCAACACGAACATTACAGAGTTCAACGCGGTTTTTGCCTATAAGCTCAAGTTGCAGAACAACACTGTTTTCAGCTTTGGTATGCAGGGCGGTGTGTTGGGTTTCAAGACCGACAACAATTCGTTGCGGATTCGCGATCAAGGCGACGCTGCTTTTCCCGAGGGTGTGACCCGAACCTCGAGTGTTAACCTCGGTACGGGTGTTACGTTGATGGGCGAGAAGTTCATCGTGGGCTTGTCGGTGCCTCGTTTGCTCCCATCGAAGGTGAATTCTGGAAGTCAGCAATTCAACTTATACAATCAACACTTCTATCTTTTTGGATCGTACGTACACATCGTGAACGAAAGACTACGGTTGAAGCCATCGGTTTTGTTGCGAGGTGTGGCGGGCGCGCCGCTGTCGGCGGATGTCGCGTTTAACATCAACTTGAATTTGGTCCATACCGTGGGCGTGTTTACGAGAAACCTGAACACCTATGGTGTTTTGCTGCAAACCATGTTGGGTGAGAAGTTGAAACTGGGTTACGTCTTCGAACTTCCGACACAAAAGTCGGTTGGGGCGCAGTTTACCACGCATGAAATTACGCTCGGCCTTCGGATGGGCGTTCTCGACTTCCATGACCGATCGCTGACCAATTTCTAACGCGAGTTGTCACTGAAAAGGTAATATCTGCACCATATCTAGTTGGTGTGAATTGAATAGTTTTGACGTGGAGGCAGAAACTCCACCCACCATCAGCCCTCCCCGATTCTGATGTTGGTTGCACCAGAAACTTTTTAAGTGGATCAATAGCAAAAATTATCTATTCCAAAGACATGCGTTCATTTTACACCCTTGCGTTTGTCGCGTGCGTGCTTTCTTCTCTGTCTGGAACTGCTCAAGTTGTGAGCAACTTCACGAGTTCTAACGACGGTTGGATTATCGCTGACCAGAACCAAAACGGTCAATTGACACCCACACTCAATGCTTCTGGTGGGAACCCGGGTGGCTTTCTCTCCGGCATCGTTGCGGATGGTAACGAGCGCTATTGGTTTGCCCCCGCCAAGTTTTTAGGGAATAAGGCATACACCTCGTTCGGTGAAACGCTCTCGTTTGATCTACAAACAGCGGCTGCATCCCCTACCCATAGTTCTGTGGGAGACCTTGTGCTGTCGAATGGATTTCAATCGCTGTACTTAACACTACCAAGTCTTCCCGCCACTGCTCCCGCCTGGACCCACTTCTCGATACCACTCGACGAAACTGCCAATTGGAAACAAGGAAGCATTGGTGGGCTTACCGCCACCCGTGACTACGTAATTGCGACACTCAGCAACTTGACGACCATTCGGATCTACATGCAATTCAAAACGCTTACGGTTAACGTGACGGGTGGAATTGATAACGTGGTGTTGGGTACGCACGCTCCGGCGCCGGCTCCACCGGTGATCACTTCTTTCAGCCCCGTGTCGGCAGCACCCGGCAGCACGCTAACAATCGCGGGCTCAGGTTTTGGAACTGGTGTCAATAACAACGTAGTGTTCTTCGGCACAATCCGAGGCGCGGTCCAATCCGCCAGTGCCACGCAAATCACCGTGCAGGTTCCTGTGGGCGCCGACCTCGACCAACTCCGTGTGCTCAACGTGACCAGCGGGTTAATGGGCGCATCGTCCAAGCAATTCATTCCAAAATTTGCGACAGGTGGTGGCACCACGCTGATCCCTAGCTCGTTCGCAAACTATTTATCGATGAATCGAACGAGCTATAGTTTGACCCATGGAGACATCAATGGAGATGGCAAACCAGAGTTGATTCTATCGGAAGGTAGTACGGTATCGGTATTCGAGAACCTCACGACCGTGGGGAAACTCGATGCCAATTCTTTTGGCACAAGGCAAGACTTCACGCCTTCGGCCGCCTTTCAATACTCCGACGTGGGTTCCATGGATTTGGACGGCGACGGCAAAGTCGACATCTACATGGCCATTCGAGATAATCCGGATCAAGGTCGTGTAGTCGTGATGCCAAACAAGTATACGAGTGGTCCCATCTCAGCTGCATCCTTTGGTCCTTCCATCGATGTAACAGTACCTCCCTATACCGCTAGTGCCGCCCATGCGGCCGACTTGGATGGCGATGGGCGCCCCGAGTTAATCAGTTGGGGAAGTAGCTGCGGGGCGAATCCAGTCTATGTGATGTTGAACATTAGCGTCCCGGGTGACATCCGGTTCACCACGTCTTTTTCGCTTGCGGGTGCTAACAGTTGTGGTGCCAGTTATGCGACTGCCGACTTAGACGGCGACGGCAAACTCGACATCATTGAATTTGTGGAAACCGCCGCTCGAATTTTTAGGAACACGTCAACCCCTGGCGCTTTGAGTTTTGACGCGCCTTTCGATCTGACGCCGGGCAACACCAACTCGAGTATAGCAGATTTAGACAACGATGGAAAACTCGATGTCGTTTGCGTGAGCACGGGGCTTAGGATCTTTAAGAACAACTCCACACCTGGCAACCTTTCTATTGCGACTTTCCAGCCGGTGTTTACGATAGCTGGCGCGATCAATACCGCGAAGATTGCCGACATGAATGGCGACGGCAAGCCCGACATTGTGTCGGCCCAAAACGGCGGCCTCGTTGTCTTTCAAAACGTTGCTGTAGATGGACAGTTGAACACGGGTTCCTTCCGCCCGCCTGTAGGTTTTGACGGCGGAGGATTGGCTGCCACGAGGCTGGATTTGGCCGACTTTGACTTGGACGGAAGACCGGACGTGGTGACCAACAATTCGAACTCTTTCAATGTGGCCATCGTGAAGAACATCGCCACGGCGCCACCGACCGTCACGAACATTGCTCCGAAGTCGGCAACACCGGGTTCTACTGTCACGATCACCGGGTCTAACTTCAGCTCGACGGCAACAGATCAAGTCGTGTATTTCGGAAACGCCAAGGCCTCGATCACCAATGCAAGTTCAAATACACTTGAAGTAACTGTACCGATCGGCGCATCCTACGATCAAGTGTCGGTCGCGATCAGCGGTTACACGATTTATAGCAAAGACTTTTTCACACCGACGTTTTCAGGTGGGTCAGACTTTAGTGCAGGTTCTTTTGTTCAGGCGTTCGACCGCGCTACAGGTGGATCGAATGGCCTATCGGTGGGTGACTTTGATGCAGACGGCAAAGTAGACGTTCTCGCGGACGCGGGCACGTCCCTCGCGATTCTCCGAAACGTCGGTACGACAGGAACGCTCGATGCCACGACGTTTGCTGCGACCACCACGACCGGCAGTAACGGAAACCTGATCAAAAAGGGAGACATCGACGGGGATGGACTCATCGACTTGGATGTGAACTTCACGATCGCGCGTAACATCAGTAGCAACCTATTGCCGAATCCCATTGCGTTCGGTCCTACCCTCACGCGCGAGGGCAGCAATCCATCTTACCTAAGGATGGTGTTTCGTGATTTGAACAACGACGGAAAAATTGACTTAATGGGAACCGGCGGTAACGTGGCCAGTTTATACGTGAACGGAAACCAGGCCCGCATTGGAGACTTTGCAGCCTACTCGTCCACCTTTCCGTCTATCTTACCTAACGTCTCATTTACCCGACCTGCCTCAGCTGGTTCATTGGTGGCTGCAGACTTCGATGGCGACGGCTTCAACGACGTGGTGACGACAAACCCAAGTGCCAACTCGGTCTCAATTTTTCAAAATAAGCAATTCACTTTGCCGCTCGCATCGGCACTATTCAACAGCCCGTCAAATATCACTGGACTGAGTACGCCGACCGGGATTGCGGTCGCTGATTTCGATTATGATGGGAAACCCGATTTTGTTGTCACGAACGCTGTCTCGGCATCGCCGACAATTTCGGTCTTTCGAAACACGACGGTAGGTGCTGTGATCTCCTTCGCGCGACAGGATTTTGCCGCCGGCAATACACCAACAGAAGTAGTTGTGGATGACATGGACGGAGATGGCAAAGTGGATATCATCGTAGCGAATTGGGGCACCGGCGCCAATTCATTCTCCCTTTTCAGAAACCTAAGTACGGTAGGAACCCTTACGGCGTCTAGTTTTGCCGCCAAAGTTGACTATGCGGTGGCGAGCTCGCCGCGCTGGATTGCGGTCGGAGATATTGACGGTGATACTCGTCCGGATATTATTGTTACAAGGGCAACCGCCAATGCCGTGACGGTTTTCAAGAATCAAATCCCTCCCGGTCCTAGCATCTCTGTGACGGTACAACCGAACAGCGTGACGGCGTGCGAGAACGGGAATGCGAGCTTTAGCACCGCCGCCACTGGCGCGAACAACCTCGTATTCACGTGGCAGGTGTTCAACACCAACACGAGCTCATTCGACAACCTAGTGGCCAGCGCGACGTACTCGGGCGTCACCACGAGTACGCTTTTGGTCAGTAACATAGGCGTGTCATTGACGGGCAGCATCTATCGTTGTAAGATTTCTGGAGACAACGCGTCGGACAAATTCTCGAATCAAGTTACCCTGACAACGTCTCCTTCTCCGGCTGCGCCCACGACATCGGGAGCGACGGCATGCAAAGGTTCGAGCTTGTCACTTTCGGCATCCGGAGGTGCCAACGGATTCTATCGGTGGTTCGATTCGCCGACCGCTGCTCAAGCTATTGCGGGAGAGGTAAACGCTACCTTTCAAACACCGGTTGTTTTCTCGACGACGACATTTTATGCGGCCATCGCGAATGCAAATGGATGTGTGAGCGCGCGTACAGCCGCGGTTGCCACCATAACGCCTCTCACCAAGCCCGCTATTTCGGCTCCGGGTACGACACTTTGCGGTCAGAACCAGATTACTATCTCGGGGCCCGGAGGATTCGCCGCGTATAACTGGTCGAATGGCGAGACGACTCAAAACATTTCTGTCACCTTTACTGGATCTTATTCTTTGATCGTGCAAGATGCTAATGGCTGCAACAGTCTTGCCTCCGACCCGGTGGTGATTACATCGGGGAGTGTTCCCAAACCGGTGATCGACAGTCCAAAGAATAGGCTCTGTTCGGCAGGCGATCAACTCACGTTGACAGCACCCGCCGGATATGCGGGGTACGAATGGTCGAACGGTAGCACCACGCAAACCATCAACGTTACGACCAATGGCGCGTACTCAGTGAAAGTGATCAACGCCTCGGGATGCAAAAGCGCATCGTCGGACGACTTTGTCGTGACGACGGGTGCACAGAAGCCGACGATCTCGGTGGGTGCCGACGTGTTGGTATCCTCACCGGCGAAGTTATACCAATGGTATTATGGTGATGTAGCAATCCCTGACGGCACCAAACAATTCCTGAAGTACAACCCGTTCCAATACGGCGTATATCGCGTTTCGGTCACTGACTTTTCTGATTGTGTGTCGACCTCCGACAACTTTGTCAACCTCGTCACCGGATTGGGTGACGTGTCAATAGCCAATTGGGTCTACCCGAATCCCTTCTCACAAGTATTGACGTTGAGTCCCGATGTAGAGGAGGCGTCGCTCTTAGACTTTGCGGGCAGAACACTGATTCGGTTGAATCCCGGAGACAACGATGTTTCGGCCCTGTCGCAAGGCGTGTACGTCGTGCGCTTTAAAAAGAACCAAGAACTGATTTCAATTAAAATGACCAAGTAGCATGAAGCGACTTTTTATCTTGATTTTACTCACGACTGCTGCGTGCGTTCCGTCGCTGGAAGACTGCAGTAGTAAGGCCGACGTGCTGGCTGCCGTGTGGGTCGTGAAGGAAGTTTACATCGACAACGAAAGGCAAGAGCCGACGAGCTACGCTGCCTATAGGCTGAATCTGCAACCGGCAGGCGCTTACGAGCGAAGTCAACCCGCTGGCTTCGCGGACAGTGGGTCTTGGTCGCTGGCGAGCGGCGAAACGGTGTTGGTATTGCAGCCAAACATTTCGCCGGAAGAAGATTACGTGATTGAGTCGTTCAACTTGCGTCAATTGGTTCTGGTACTGAACCGCAACAGTTCAAAATCGGGTCCGTCACAAATTCGGTATGTCTTAATCCCCGAGTTACTATGAAACGCCTATTGCTGTTTATCTTTTTATTGGCGTCGACGGGAGTGTGGGCGCAGTTTAGCGTTGGCATCAAAACGGGTGTGTCCTTGGCCGACTATTCCGTTAGCACGAAATACACGAAAGCAAACAAGGGTGGTTTGGCCGCGGGACTTGTCGTGATGAACACGATTGGAAAGAACGTAGCATTACAGGCCGATCTGTTGTATGTGCAAAAAGGTTATAACCACCAGATTTGCAACCAGTGTTACGACAAGTTCACGAGCACGTTCATTGAGGTTCCCATTACGTTCCGGTATTCATTCTACCTTCCGAAGATCAGTTCAAAATTGGAAAACCTGAAGGCGCATGCCGCGGGCGGCTTGTATTTGTCGCGGTGGCTAAACGCCAAGTACGAGACGAAAATCTTCGACTCGAAGATCAAGGAAAACTATGTTTTCTCGGGTGAAAAGCGTGCCGACTTCGGTCCCAATTTTGGGGCGGGCCTCGAGTACACGTTGTTCGCGGGAAGTCTACTGCTCGACTATCGATATAGTTTGGGGTTGGTCGATATGAGCGCGCCGGGGAGCAAGAACGCACAGAAAAACAAGTCTTCTGTCATTACCTTGAGTTACGTTAAGTCATTTTAATCCCAGGTGAGGGATACGAGCAACGGGCGCCACATTTTTCGGCGCCCGTTCGCTTTTTGTGTGGGGGGTGTTGCTACTTTAGCCGGCTCAAACCCGATTCTCCATGACGATTCCATTGATCCAAAGATTAAGTTATGTGAGTGCTATGGCCATGGCACTTGCAGCCTGCCAGCCGGCGACAAAAGAAGAGTCGCTAGCCAATGCAACACCCCCGCCCGTCGCTGAAAAAATTCCGCATGAGTTCAAGGAAAACGGCGGTAACCGAGTCGACAACTATTACTGGATGAAGTTGACCGACGCGCAGAAAAACGCTGAACAAAAAGACGAGCAGACAACCAAGGTCATCAACTACCTAACGGCCGAGAATGACTACTTAAAGTCGGAACTTCAGCATACCGAAGCACTGCAAGAAAAAATCTATAACGAGATCATCGGACGGATCAAGCAAACTGACGAGTCGGTTCCCTACAAGAAGAACGGCTATTGGTATTACACGCGTTACGAGGAGGGTCAGGAGTATCCCATCTATTGCCGGAAGAAAGGTGAGCTGACGGCGCCGGAAGAGATTCTCCTAAACGTGCCCGAAATGGCGAAGGGACACGACTACTATTCCATTGTTGGGTTGGACGTGAGCGACGACAACCGCCTTTTGGCTTTCGCGGAAGACAGTGTCAGCCGTCGACGATATACCATATATGTCAAGGATCTAAAAACGGGTAAGATTGTAGATACGCCGATCGCCAACACCGAAGGCGACATCACCTGGGCGAACGACAACAAGACCTTCTTCTTCACTCGCAAAGACTCGTTAACCCTTCGCTCGCGCTGGATCGTTCGTCACCAACTAGGCGCCGATCCGAAGAAAGACGTCAACGTTTACGAAGAAACCGACGACACCTTCTACACGGGTATCTACAAGACTAAATCAGGCAAGTTCTTGGTTATCTGGTCGGGTAGCACGCTCACGAAGGACTATCAAGTTTTGAATGCCAACAACCCGTTGGGTCAGTTTACCAATTTCACGAAGCGTGAACGAGGTCTTGAGTATTCCATCGATCACTACAAAGACAAGTTTTACGTAGTCACCAACCTTGACGCGAAGAACTTTCGTTTGATGGAAACACCCGATACGAAAACGGCCAAGGAATACTGGAAAGAAAAAATCGCGCATCGTGCCGACACCTTGCTAGAAGGGATCGACATCTTTAAAGACTACCTAGTGCTCAGCGAGCGGGCGAAGGCAAATACTTTGATGCAGATCATCGACCAAACGACTGGCAAGAAACACTATCTGAACTTTGGCGAAGCCGCTTACACAATCTATCCTTCCGTCAACGAAGAGTTCGACACAGATTGGTTGCGCTATGGGTATACTTCGTTGACCACCCCCAACTCCACTTATGATTACAACATGAAGACGCAAGAGCGCGTGCTGAAGAAGCAAACGGAGTTGGTTGGAGGTTACAATCCCGAGGACTACCAGACGGAACGCGTGTGGGCTACGGCCGACGACGGAACGGAGATTCCGATGTCGATCGTATACAAGAAGGGTTTGCAAAAGAATGGCGAGAACCCCACCCTTATCTACGGCTACGGTTCTTATGGAGCAAGTACCGACCCGACGTTCTCCATCTCGCGGTTGAGCCTGTTGAATCGTGGCTTCGTATTCGCCATCGCACACATTCGAGGTGGCCAAGAAATGGGACGTGGGTGGTATGAAGACGGAAAGATGTTCAACAAGAAGAACACGTTTACCGACTTCATCAACTGCAGCGAGTTCCTCATCTCAGAAAAATACACGAACCCTCAGAAGTTGTTTGCAATGGGTGGAAGTGCCGGAGGTCTATTGATGGGTGCGGTCGTGAACATGCGCCCAGATTTGTACAAGGGCGTGATCGCGAAAGTGCCCTTTGTCGATGTGATCACGACGATGCTCGACAAGGATATTCCCCTAACGACGGGAGAATTCGATGAATGGGGAAATCCAGAAAATCCCGAATCCTATATGTATATGCTCGAGTACTCACCCTACGACCAAGTGAAGCCGCAGAACTATCCCAACATGATGGTGACGACAGGGTTGCACGATAGCCAAGTACAATACTGGGAGCCGGCTAAGTGGGTCGCGAAACTTCGTGAGATGAAGACCGACAACAACAAGATATTCCTCCGCACCAACATGGAAACCGGGCACGGTGGAACTACGGGGCGATTCAAGAGTTTTCACGAAATCGCACAAGAGTACGCCTTCATCGTAGACCTTGCGGGTATTAAGAATTAATCTTTGACGTATCGAAATCCTCTTCGGGAGCAGGCGTAAGTCTGCTCCTTTTTTTATAGCCGATTGGATTGGAGCGCGGTAAGAATCTCCTTCACGAAACCGGGGCCTTCGTAAATGAATCCAGTATAAACTTGGACGAGGTCTGCGCCCGCCTTGAGTTTATCAATGGCATCTGTTGGCGACATGATTCCGCCCACACCAATGATTGGATAACCGACGCCAAGTTTGGCACGCAGATACGCAATCACTTCCGTCGAGCGCACCGTGAGTGGTCGGCCGCTTAATCCACCGGCACCCATCTTTTCCACTTCGCCCTTCGGTGTGAGAAGGCCTTCGCGTGAGATGGTCGTGTTTGTGGCGATGACTCCGTCCGTTCCCGACTCTTTCAAGATTTCAACAATGTCGTCCAATTGGGTCAGGGTGAGGTCGGGAGCGATCTTCAGCAGGACTGGCTTGGGTCTGGGCTTAGATTGACTGAGACGTTTCACATCGATCAGCAGTTTTTTCAACGGTTCCTTCTCTTGAAGGTCGCGAAGCCCCGGCGTGTTGGGCGAACTCACATTGACCACGAAGTAATCCACGAACGGATACAGTGTTTCGAAGCACTGCCGGTAGTCGTCTGCCGCGTTTTCGTTTGCCGTGACTTTGTTCTTGCCGATGTTTCCGCCCACCACCACACGCGACTTTCTTCGAGACAATCGTCGGGCAGCCTCCACCGCACCTTGATTGTTGAATCCCATGCGGTTGATGATCGCCTGGTCTTGGGGCAATCGAAAAAGACGTGGGCGATCGTTGCCAGGCTGAGGTTTTGGCGTCACCGTTCCAATTTCGATAAACCCAAAGCCAAGCGCTTCGAGTTCATCGATGTGGCGTGCATCTTTATCGAACCCTGCCGCGAGTCCCACAGGGTTTGAAAAACTGATCCCAAACAAAGTCTTGGACAACCGAGGGTCCTTCACGGTGTACATCGCCCTTAAGAGGGCTTTCGCACCGGGAATAAAGCCAGTAAACTTTAAGATTCTGAAAGTGAAATGGTGAATTGCCTCCGGGTCGAATAAGAACAGCAGCGGCCGGATGAAGAAGCGGTACATTACTATTTTTTCTTCTTCTTGGGTTTAATCGAAAATTTCTTGAAGCCTTTACCGACGACTTCCTTGATCATTTGGCTGGCGTTGGGCGCATCCGTTGAGGTGACTCCATTCACACGCCAGATCAAGTAATTGCTTCGATCATTCATGTCGATCACAAAGCTACTTTGTTCGTAGTCGTTCATCACCACACCTGCACCGATACCTCCTGTGACATTGCTTGCGAGGTTGCTCCTTTCGAGCGACCCTATTATATAACTAACTGTGAGGTCGGCGCCGGAATCCAACTGCACGAGACCTTTTTCTTTAAGTTCTTCGGCGATGGCATCGCGCACCCATTTGTGGAGTTTGGCATCGTCGATCTTCCGTTGGTCTTTCGGAGTAATGATTTCCCCCTCGCCCAACGCGAAGGTTTTGTACACGGTAAAGTCACGATTCTTATCGAACTCCGCCGAGATATCTTGACCGATTACTTGGGTCGTCGCTCCCACCACGACCGCTATCAAAACGAGCAATTTCCGCATAGGGCAAAGGTAAATATTTCGGCGTGATCGTTGGTGTTTCCACCGGTCTATCCCGCATACTGTTGAATTTAATCAATTGACAGCAGTTTACGAGCCGATTTCTCATCACATTTTAACGAGCCAACAGGTCTATCGGCGTGGATGGAATTCGTTGATTACCTGCCGCAGGTAGTCACGATCGAGGTGAGTATAAATTTCCGTCGTCGTGATCGACTCATGTCCAAGCATCTCCTGGACGGCACGAAGGTCGGCTCCACCCTCTATCAAGTGTGTCGCGAAAGAGTGACGAAATGTGTGGGGACTTATAGACTTCTGGAGACCGATCCGCGCGGCTAGGTCTTTGATGATCATGAAGACCATGACACGCGTAAGCTTTCGGCCCCGTCTATTTAGAAACACGTAACTCTCAAATCCCTTTTGAATCGGCACATGTACGCGAACGTCTTCAATGTATGACTTGAGATACTTAAACGCATCCTTGCCACACGGAACAAGTCGCTCCTTGTTTCCCTTCCCGATGACTCGTAGGAAACCAATGTCGAAATAGACGTTGCCCATCCGCAATTCCACGAGCTCCGACACCCGAAGCCCAGAACTGTAAAGCACCTCCAACATCGCTCGATTGCGTGCACCCTCGGGCGTCGATAGATCTATGGCTTCCAGTAACTTCACGATCTCGGGGTAGTCCAACGTATCGGGCAGCTTCCGGCCCAACTTCGGGCCTTCGAGCAAGGCAGTCGGATCATTCTCAACCAGATCTTCGACCATGAGAAACTTGTAAAATGCCTTGATGCCGGACAGGATTCGAGCCTGGCTATACGCGCTCATGCCGAGTTCGTTGACATACTCGATAAATCCCTGCAGCTGCCTCGACGTCACTTTCATCGGACTCTGGTCGCCATGCTTCATGGAAATGAACTGGGCCAACTTTTCGACGTCGCGGACATAAGCCTCGACTGAGTTGGCCGACAACGATCGCTCCAACTTGAGGTAGTTTGAAAACTGCTTGATGTAACTAGTCCAATTCAACGGAGTGGAATGAGTTCACCGCCAAAATAGCTAATTTCGAGTCCCTGACGAGCACATCCATATGAAGATCCAAATCATCAACGGACCGAATTTGAACCTACTAGGAAAACGAGAGCCAACCGTATACGGAAAAACTGGCTTCGAAGAGTTTCTACCGGAATTGCGAAAAAGATTCAGTGGCGTTGAGATCGACTACTTCCAATCTAATGTAGAAGGCGAGCTCGTCAACAAGCTCCACGAAGTCGGCTTCACTTACGATGGCGTGGTGTTGAATGCCGGTGCCTACACCCATACTTCTGTTGCCCTCCACGATGCCATTGGTGCGATCCAGACTCCCGTCGTTGAGGTTCACATCTCGAACGTGTATGCTCGTGAGGAATTTCGACACAAAAGTCTCATCACGTCCAAATGCGTAGGCCTTATCACGGGATTTGGGCTGGAAGGATACGCGATGGCGATGGAATATCTTAGATTTAAGATTTAAGATTTAAGATTTAGGATTTAGGATTTGGCATCAACCAACGATAAAGTTTGCTCCATGATTTCCTTCTACCCTGGGCCATCGCGTGTGTATGATGAGGTTCCCCGCTACGTAAAAGCAGCGCATAAAAAGGGCATTCTCAGCCTCAACCATCGCAGCGAGGAATTCATGAAGCTCTACGAAAAGACGGTCGCGTTGATGCAGGAAAAGCTACACGTGCCGTCCGACTACAAAGTCTTCTTTCTCTCCTCCGCGACGGAATGTTGGGAGGTAATTGCTCAGTCGCTCTCGCACGAAAGTCACCATATCTTCAATGGCGCGTTTGGTGAAAAGTGGTTCGACTACACAAAGAAGATTAACTCAGCTGCTACGGCCCACATGTTCGATCGAGAAGAACTGCTCGATACCTCAAAGTACAACTTCACGTCGGGAGACCTCATCGCCGTAACACAAAACGAAACTTCGAATGGAACCCAGGTGGCGGTCACCCGCATTGCCGAACTCGCGCAAAGGCACCCCCAACATCTTATCGCCGTCGACGCAACCTCTTCGATGGCGGGAATCGAATTGGATTTCAGTACTGCCGACATCTGGTTCGCTTCCGTCCAAAAGTGCTTCGGACTCCCCGCCGGGTTAGCCATCATGGTTTGCTCACCCCGTGCCATTGCGCGCGCCCTCGAACTGAACGAGACTAACCACTACAACAGCTTCACCACATTGAACGCGATGGCCGAGAAGTGGCAGACATCTTGCACCCCCAACGTGCTGGCCGTGTACCTCCTCATGCGCGTGTTGAAGGACCAAGACCCAATCGAAATAGTCTCAAACAAAATTATACAGCGCTTTCAAGCTTGGTCTAAATTGTTAGAGGTCAACCTTGCGTTACAGCCACTCATCAGAAACGAAGCAGCTCGGTCGTACACGGTCCTGGCGGTCGAAATGAAAGGCGGCGACTTGGGCAAGTTGAAGGCGCAAGCCAAGAAATCGGGATTCCTACTCGGCGAGGGTTATGGAAATCTAAAGGGTAACACGTTCCGAATCGCGAATTTCCCTGCCTTACGGAGAAAAGAGATTCAAAAGCTGATGCGGTTCTTTTTGGGGAGGGGATGAGGGGATGAGGGGATTGCAATCGTTTTCTAGGTAAAAGGGGTTATACGCTTTCGATTTATTCCCGAATTATTCTGAACTTTGTGGGTCTTCGAGTTCATGGTGCAACTGGTCAAGTATTTAGCCGTCCTACTCTTTTCGATCGAGTTGTTGGCTCCTGCCGTGCTGCAGATGGGCTCAGTTGCTAATTCTCAACCTTCCCACGATACCACTCTCACCGTACAGGGCATATTCAACAACAACCTGTTGAGTGCGATGCTTTATGAAGAAGCGGGGAGCGAAGAAGAAGAATCAAAAGCAACGCGTGCCGCGCTAGATCTTCCGTTCTCCGGATCTACCGGTTTGGCTGACGCTCCCATCGCGGCGCAGTTGCATCTCGTGGCGTCCTACGTCAACTCGGTGGCTCCCAGCAAGCGACCACTGTTTGCCTTGCATCATTCATTTCTGATTTAGAATCTGTCGCCAGGCACCTGGCACTTCGAATCCTTCGAGACAGGTGTGATCCTTTCGCTCGACAGTTCAATCCGTTTGTATTCAACCATCCATTGTATCGTGAATCAGGTTTCGCCCGTCTGAACACTTCATTTCAAAGGCACTAAAATGGCGCAAGCTGTTTTGAAAGGGTGCCCGGGTATCCGCGCCCGGCCCCTTTTTTTTATGCACATATAGAAACGATTCGAGGTGGCGGACGCTCGTTGGTACCAAGAAAAAGCGAAGTGCCACAATTGACGTATTTTTGCGCTATGTTTGATATCAAAGAAATCTTTTCGGTCACCCTTATCCTGTTTTCGGTCATCGATATCCTTGGGTCGATCCCATTTATCATCATCATCCGAAAGAGAGAAGGGCGAATTCACGCCGAAAAGGCGACCATTATCTCCGCCATTTTGATGGTGGGCTTTCTTTTCCTCGGGCAAAGTATCTTGAAGTTGTTCGGCCTTGACGTCGCTTCATTCGCCGTAGCCGGTGCGATAGTAATTTTTATTGTAGCCATGGAAATGATCCTCGGCATTACGCTCATCAAGGACGACCCCGACGCCAAAGGCTCCGGGTCAGTGGTTCCGCTTGCATTTCCGCTGATTGCAGGGGCGGGTACCCTCACCACCATCCTCTCACTGCGGGCCGTATACTCCGAAGTGAATGTGCTCGTGGGCATCCTAGTAAACCTTGTGATCGTGTATGTGGTATTGCGCTCTTCGAGTTGGTTGGAGCGCGTGTTGGGCAAATCTGTTTTCGCAGTGCTGCGACGCGTTTTCGGTGTTATCCTACTCGCGATCGCCGTCAAGATTTTGAAAGATAACGTGCACATCGGCGGATGATCAAGTTGTATACCGATGGCGCCGCTCAAGGCAATCCTGGTCCCGGGGGCTACGGAGCCATCCTCCGCTTTGGAGGTCACGAAAAAGAATTAAGCCAAGGCTACGAACTGACTACCAACAATCGGATGGAGTTAATGGCGGTAATTGCGGGTCTCGAAGCCATTAAGAAAACCGGAATACCAGTCACTGTGTACTCCGACTCGAAGTATGTTGTCGATGCCATTGAAAAGGGATGGCTGTGGGGCTGGGAGAAAAAGGGATTTGCCAAGAAAGCCAACCCGGATTTGTGGAAACGCTATATTCCACTCCATCGAAAATTCAATCCGAAGTTTGTTTGGATCCGCGGCCACGCCGGACATGCCGAGAACGAACGGTGCGATCGGCTTGCGGTCGCCGCTGCGGCGAGTTACGATTTGCTTGTTGACGAGGGCTACCAACCCAATGAGTAACCAGAAACTCAGTACTCTTTCTCCGTCAACTTAATGCCAAGCGTCTTCAACTCCTCCAGCACGGGCTCATAGATTTCCGGAGATGTTGGGATTACTACTCCACGCTCCAGAATTTTTCCCTCCAACAACAGTCGCGCAGCAATCCCCAGCGGCAAGCCGACGGTCATGGCCATAGCTGTTTCTACCGAGTTCTTGCCGGTCGCCACAAGCGACGCCTCAATGGTCTTCTTCTTCCCACCGTGGGTGAACCCGAAGCGGTGCCACATCACAACTTGATCCTTGTCTTCTGAGCGGAGTTTCCACTTCTTGTTGAGAATATGTTCCATGATTTGGGCGGGTGTTCCTTTTGCGAGACCGACAGCTTCGCCAGAGAAAAAACCCGACCACTCGAGTCTCTGAAGTTCTGGACCATTCGCGTCCACTCGACACCTGCGCGCAACCGCCTGACGTAGATCTTCACCTTGCCGGGTACCGACGAAGGCGGACAGAAAGGATTGATGCGTCATCGACGAAACGTTCTCCATTTCGTAAGAATCATCGCAGCAACCCAGTTGAACGAATACATCCCATGCACTGCAAAATCCCGCGTTGCGAAGTGTTCCCCGCAACATCGTTTGCACGCCTTGCAAGCGGTACGCCTGTATATACTTTAGAGAATCTCGATTTGCGTACCCCTCATATTCTCCAAAGCCCGGCACCGTAACGGCAGTCGTGCGTCGGAAGAGTTGTTGATACGGAATATACTGGTAAGTTCCGTCGCCCAAGTATTTGGCCGTGCTCTGACCAGCCATCACCACGTTGCGCGCATTCCATGTGAACTTATAACGCCAGGGATTTTCGGGGTCGGTCGCGGGTGCAATCAGACCACCCGTGAAGGACTCAAAGGATTGAATCGAGCCACCGGCGTCGCGAATACGATCCATCACTTGCATGGCACTCATGTGATCAATTCCCGGATCCAACCCGCATTCATTGAGAAACAACAACGATTTCTCTCGGGCCCGATCATGAAACGATTTCATTTCATCGGACACGTAACTTGCCGTCAGCAGGTGCGTACCTGTGTCAAGGCATATCTTTGCTACCGCCGTGTGTAGATGTGCCGGTATGAGCGAGACGACGAGCGTTGCTTGTTGAATCTCACGTTTGCTAGCCTCTACATCTTGAATATCGAACACGATTGCCTTCCCGCTGCTATATCCTTCTATTCGTGCTCGCGCGGCATCGATAGACACATCACCAACCGTCACGTCGATCGAGTTCTTCGCTCCATACTTCAATAAGTACTGGATGAGTGCCGAAGAAGAACGCCCCGCGCCTAGGATTAGAATAGAAGCCATTGCTTTCAAAATATGCTCGAATATAAACGAAATTCGCGCTCACCTCATGTTGTTGGCGTACAGTTGGCGACGCCTTCAAATTTTGATTAACTTACAACAAAGGCTTTAACGTGAAAGGTACAGGCGTTGAATATATTCCGACTATAGAAGACTTGGACGCGGAATCCAAGTATTTGGTCCATAAAGCGAAGGAAGCGACTGCGCATTCTTATGCGCCGTACTCCAAATTTCACGTGGGCGCCGCACTCATGCTAGATGATGGTACGATCGTAACCGGTGCTAACCAAGAGAACGCATCGTACCCATTGTGCATGTGCGCCGAACGTGTGGCGCTGTACACGGCTGCGATGCAACATCCTGGTCGGAAGATTAAGAAACTTGCCGTGGTCGCCCATAAGAAAAATCACAAAGAACTCACGACGGCCACCTCATGTGGCGCCTGTGCCCAAGTGATGCTCGAATTCGAATATCGCCAGCAGCAGCCTATGGAGGTCGTCATGCTGGGTTCCGATAATCGTTGGGTTCATTGTGCATCCGTTCAGGCCCTTCTGCCGCTGGGATTTACTAAAGACAGTCTCGACAAAGCCGACAAGCTCTAGTACATTCCCGTACTTTAGCATCTCAAGTTACCCAGCGAAGCTTTGCAGTCATCCGAGATAGATAGCGCCGACATCCTGCTCCTCGCGCGACTCATCCAGTTGCATCGCGGCCATGAATTTCATGAATATGCGCTCGCGTCGCTTAGGCGAAGGATCGCGCGCTTCTTAGAACTGCGCAAACTCACGGTCGACGAGCTTCTTGACAGGGCACCGCGCGAACTGCACCTACTCGACGATCTCATCGCCGCGTTGACTGTTACCGTGACTGAAATGTTTCGAGATCCCGCCTTGTGGATTGCTTTGCGCGACGAAGTAATCCCCTCGCTGGTTCAACCGGGGCGAACGCTTCGCATTTGGCAAGCCGGGGTAGCGTCAGGAGAAGAGGTGTATTCGATGGTTATCCTCTTGCGGGAGTTGGGAATTAAAGACTCCTTTATCTGGGCAACCGATTTGGATGCAAAAGCAATTCGACGTGCGCGCTCAGGCATGTTCGCGATGCATCACCTCTCGACCGCCGATCAGAACTACAAGCTTGTCGGCAACCGGCACCATCTCACAAGCTGGTTGACCGAATGGCACGGACACGCGGTGTTGCGACCTGGCCTATTCGGCAATGTGACATTCGAGCGTCATGATTTGGTCACACAACCGGTGCACGGCTTGTTCGACCTGATCCTTTGCCGCAACGTGATGATCTATTTCAACCAGACGCTTCAAGAAAAGGTGCTGGCCAAGATTCACCGCCACCTCACCATGGGCGGCATCGTGTCGGTGGGAGCTAAAGAATCGCTTGCATGGTGCGACACCTCGCGTAAGTTTCAACAACTGGGGCCAAACGGAAAGATGTATCGAAAGATACTCGAATAGGCCAAAAAGGGCATTTGGGCATTGTTTCCGATGGATTTTTAGTGGTATGGCGGAGGGGCTAAATCAACCAAAATCCCCTAAATTCGAGTTTTAAGGCCACTCATTTTTTCATCTATGGAAGTCCTCAAGTTGCAAGGAACAGAACACACTCCACAAGTCACACTCAACCAACAGGCTGGAACCTTTGAATTCGCCGGGCGATCGCTCACCGAAGAGGCAGTCGCGTTTTATCGACCGGTTGCAGCTTGGATGACGGAATACGCAAAACAGCCCAACGCCAAGACGGAGTTTGTCTTCAAGATGGAGTACCTCAACACCGCCTCTTCGAAGGCATTGTTCGATCTTTTCGCCATCCTTCAAACGATCCCCAATTCGAAAATCGTCTGGTGTTTTCAAGACGAAGATGAAGACATGGAAGAAACAGGCGAGGAATTCGCCTCGTTGGTCAGTATCCCTTTTGAATTGCGCGCGCTTTGATCGGCAGGTAAGATGAGTGAAGCGATACTCAAAGCTCTAACACAGTTGTTCGCCATCATCACCAAACAAGATGGTGGGGTCACGGAGAATGAGCGCCAGTTCGTCATCAACTTCTTTCAGCAAGAACTCGATCGCGAATCCATTCCTGGGTATCTAGAACTCTACGACAATTGGTCCGGCTACCACACGCAGGGTACCGAGACGCAAAAGAACAAACTGACGTCCGTTAAAGACGCGCAAAAAACACTCGCGATCTGTAAAAAGATCAACAGCAACCTCGAGCAAAAACAAAAAGTGTTGGTGTTGGTCAAGCTGTTGGAGTTGGTGGTCGCCGACAACCAGATGTCGCCTCAACGGATGGGTATCATCAACACGGTATCAGACGTCTTCAACATCGTGAAGGATGAATACAAACTTCTCGAAACTTTCGTGATCTCCTCCCAACCCGAGGAGATGAACTTCGAAGACATCCTCGTGGTCAATTCCGGTGCGACGAAACTAGCCGAGCGCCAAAAGCATGCACACGTTCACATCGAGGGGCACTTGGTCTTCATGCGGGTGCGAAGCGTTGACATGTACTTCTCCCGGTACTTGGGTACAGAAGCCAACTTGTTGAACGGTTTCATCATGCAACCGAATCGCTGCTATCTATTTTCGCACGGTAGCACGATCAAAACCCAAAATGGTGACGCTCTTTATTATAGCGACCTCGTTGCCGACTTCAACGAAGAAATCAAGACCACGAAGTTGTCTTTCAATGCATCCATCGAAGAATTTCGGTTTCCCAATGGGGTCATTGGTTTGCGCGACGTCTTCATTTCCGAAGGGCCGGGCAAACTCATCGGTATTATGGGTGCGAGTGGCGCCGGGAAAACCACTCTTCTAAATGTATTGGCGGGGCTCGAAAAGCCGTCAAAAGGGTCTATCCTTATCAACGGGTTCGATATCCATCAACAACAAGATGAAATCAACGGCGTCATCGGGTACGTGTCACAAGACGACTTGTTGATCGAAGAGTTGACGGTATATCAAAACCTTTATTACAACGCGCGTCTCTGCTTCGCCAATTACTCCGAAGAACAACTACACCAGCGTGTCATCGAAGTCTTGGAAAACCTGGGACTCGATCAACGCAAAGATCTTAAAGTTGGGAACCCGCTCGAGAAAACTATTTCTGGGGGCCAGCGGAAGCGCCTCAACATTGCGCTGGAACTCATCCGCGAACCTGCAGTTTTGTTCCTCGATGAGCCCACGTCGGGGTTGTCGTCGCGTGATTCTGAAAACGTGATCGACTTACTGAAAGAGCTTTCCCTGAAGGGGAAACTTATTTTCGTCGTCATTCACCAACCGTCGTCCGACATCTACAAGATGTTCGACAAGATGATCATCATGGATACTGGTGGGTACCCGGCGTACTATGGCCATCCCGTTGAGGCGATCACCTATTTTAAGAAAGCCACCCTTCAAGTTGACAGCAACCGTGGTCAATGTGAGACTTGCGGTAACGTGAACCCGGAACAAATCTTCAACATCATCGAAGCCAAAGTTGTCGATGAATACGGCGAGCCGACGAGTAAGCGTAAGATTGCACCTCAAGGGTGGAACGAGATGTTTAAGGCTCGCTTCAAGATGGCCAAGATCGAAGACCTCCGCGAGTCGCCACCCCGCACCCTGAATATCCCGGGCAAGATTCGACAGGCGATGATCTTCACGACCCGCGATCTGCTGTCGAAGGTGAGCAACCGCCAATACTTATTGATCAACTTGCTGGAAGCCCCCCTATTGGCGTTGATTCTGGCCTTCATCATACGATACCGAAGCGCCCCGGGCGGAACGGAGTACAGTTTCCGGTTCAACGAGAACTTTCCCGCCTATCTCCTGATGTCGATCATCGTCGCACTTTTCATGGGACTCACCGTTAGCGCGGAAGAAATCATTCGCGACCGCAAGATCCTGCGACGGGAATCATTCCTGAACCTGAGCTGGAATAGCTATTTGATGTCGAAGTTGACGATCCTTTTCAGTCTCTCTGCAATTCAAACTTTGACCTTCGTGATCATCGGCAATCTCTTGCTGGACGTGCAAGGTATGATTTGGCCTTTCTGGCTCGTGTTATTTACCACCTCGTGCTTTGCCAATGTGTTGGGGCTCAATATTTCATCGGCGTTTAAGAGTGCGGTAACGGTGTACATCATGATTCCATTGCTGCTCATTCCCCAGATGATTTTGAGCGGCTTGCTATTCAATTTCGACAAGCTCAATGCGTTGATCAGCACAAAAGGCAAAGTCCCTATTGTTGCCGACCTTATGGCATCGCGTTGGGCATATGAGGCAATGGCGGTTTACCAGTTTCGAGAGAACCAATACGAACGCGAGTATTTCAACTACGAACGCGAAGAGGCGTCTGCCGATTTCAAATCGGCGTACTTGGCCGACGAGTTGGTTCGGCGCAATCACTTTGTTCTCGATAACCTGAGTTCAAAGGATGACAGCACCCGCAAACAAATGGCGAATGAGCTGCGGATCATCGCCAACACGTTAGAAGGCGAACCGTTCCGCGAAGGTATCGCCGACCTTGACTTAGAAAAGGTGTTGACGCTGGAAGGTTATTCCGAGGACCTTGGCACGCGGCTCGGTAACTACTTTGGCCTGTATAAGCGCCACTACCAGCAGATTTACAACGAAAACTCGGCGATCATCGAAAAGAAGATGGCCTTTGTGGAAAAGAACGGCCGGAAAGTGGCGGAAGAAAAGAATCGCTATCGCAATGAAAGCCTCGCCGACCTGGTCCAAAACGTGACGGTGAAAGACCGGTGGTTGGAATACAAGGGTCGGATTATTCAACAAATCAACCCGATTTTCCAGACGCCGGACACGGGCAGGCCGCTGAATTACCGGGCTGCCTTCTTCCTGCCCCAGAAAAACCTCTTTGGGAGCGCCGTCGACACGTTTTGGTTCAACCTTGGGGTTGTTTGGGCCATGAGCCTCGTATGCTACATAGCCCTTTATTTTGAACTCTTTCGCCTATTGGTGAACCCTGTGCGAGGTCGCCGTGCCGGCAGATAGCGGCTACCCCCTATTTCTCGGCCAATTTCCGCGTTTTTTGCTTAGGACAGGCCTTTTTCTATTTTTGTAAATACCTTAATCACCGCTCATGAAATACGTTCTAGTAGGGGTAATGGCAGCCATCTTGGTGGCCTGCGGCTCCGGGAAAAGCACAGACGATCAAGCTTTCCAGAATAGCCTTGATTCCGCCAACTCCACGGTCAACTCTATCGACGATGAACTCATCCGCGGCATCCTCGAAGGGATTCCTAGCCCGATTGAAATCTCCGTGCTGCTCAAACACTCTGGCCGCAAGTACGACAAGGCGATTTTGAATTCGCCAGACAACCTGTCGAAGTACAACAACAACTACAAGATGGCCCTCAACCTAGGCGTCTACGGAACGGATCTGGGCTATACCAACATCTACGAACAAAACCAAGATGGCATCAAATACTTGGAACCCATCGAGCAGTTGGCTGAAGGATTGAACATCGGCCAGTTTTTCGAGATCGAAACGATCGGCCGCCTTGCCGCCAACAGCAAGAACTTGGATTCACTGTTGCTGCTTACGACGAAGAATTTCAACGACATCAACAGCTACCTGAGCAACCAAAGTCGCGCGAACCTAAGTGTGCTTCTGCTCACTGGCGGCTGGCTAGAAGCGATGCACATCACCTGCCAATTGGCGGCCAAGGACCCTAGCAATCAAGTGCTCCAAGAAACCATTGGAGAACAACAAATTATCCTGGATCAGGTCATTCAACTGCTGGAGTACTACAAGGCCGACGAAAACATGGCATCCTTATTGACTGACTTGCAGGGACTCCAAGCTGCATACGCAAAAATCAAGATCACAACTATTTATAAGGCTCCAACTTCGGAAGTTGTCAATGGCGTCGTGATGGTGAAGGACAACTCAACCACCACGGTGGAAATTACACCTGAAGATGTAGCCAACATCCGCAACCTGACAACAGCTATTCGCACCAAGATCATAAGCTGAGAATTCATATCCCTGACTAGAGAACATCGACAAAATGAAAAAGACAATTGTATTTGCAGCTGCCCTGATTCTCTCAAGTTTCATGTCGTCCGACCTGGCTGGTCAATGCGACACGGAAGGGTATAGCAACGCATGCATCCCTAAACTGGCCCAAGGTTTTAACTTTTTGAAGAGCTATAAGATCGACTCGGAAAATGGGGCCAAGGACAAAGTTGAATACAGCTACGTATTCACAAAAGGCACACAGTACATGATCAATTTGTGTGCTGCGGGTACCTCCACCGATGGATTGGTGGTGAGCCTCTACGATTCGAAGCGAAACAAGGTAGCGACCAGCAAGGTGAACGGCGAGTTCATTTCGGCGATTGCTTACCCCTGCAACGCCACGGGCATCTACTACATCCAGTATACGTTCGATGGCCCCAGCGCGAAATGCGGTGGCAGCGCGCTCGGTTTCAAGCGATAGTTTCAGAAATTCTTAAGAATCGCGTTTGACCATCGTGGCGCTGGCCTGTGCGGTCGGTAACACGAGTAGGTCGGCGATGACCACGTGCGCTGGCCGCGTTACCGCGAACAGCACTAGGTCTGCGATATCCTCTGCCACCAGTGGTTTCATGCCCTTATACACGTTGGAGGCACGCGTTTCGTCGCCTTTGAAGCGCACGAGGCTGAATTCAGTTTCAACCATGCCTGGGTGGATGGCGGTCACCTTGATACCGCTTGCGTTCAGGTCTATTCGCATGCCCCGGGTCAAAGCATCGACCGCGAACTTGCTCGCAGAATACACGTTCCCATTCGGATACACTTCCTTGCCGGCGATCGACCCAATGTTGATGACATGTCCAGACTGCCGCTCGACCATACCCGGGAGAACCTCGCGCGTGATGTAGAGGAGCCCTTTCACGTTGATATCCATCATCGCGTCCCAGTCGTCCACATTACCCGATTGGATGGGATCCAATCCATGTGCGTTCCCGGCATTGTTGACCAACACGTCTACCTTTTTCCATTCGGCAGGAAGCGATGCCCACGACTTTGAGACCGCCCCCCGATCGCGTACGTCGAAAGTTAGGGTAGTGACTCGGGTGTTTGTCGACAACTCTTTTGCGAGCGCGTCTAAACGCTGTTGGCGGCGGCCACACAAGATTAAGTCGAAGTTGTTTTTGGCCAACAAACGGGCGGTGGCTTCGCCGATACCGGAAGTTGCCCCGGTGATTAAGGCTATTCGTTGCGTCATTCTTATTGGAAGATAAAATACACCGCGATGGTGTTGGTGTTCAATCGACGGATGGGATCTCGGTACACACTCACGTCGTCGCCGAGAACGTTGGCGACTCCGCGGCTAAACCGGATCTCCTGTGAGAATTTAAATAACGGAAAGTAAAAGTCGAAGCCGATCCCCGCGTCGGCTGTCAAGTTTGTTTTCTTCACGGACAGGTTCGCGGTGTTCGACTGGACGTCGTTCTTACCCGACAGTTCGAACGAAGGTGTGAAACCACCGATCATGTACATACGGACGTTTCCCCGCCTTAAGGATTTATACTTCAGCATCAATGGAAACTCCATCAACGTGGTCTCGATCAGTTGGTCTTTGGTCGTGCGATCCGTGTACTCATACGTGAGTTTATAACCATAGAATCCGGCCTTCGGTAAGAGGCGTAAGTCCAGCACGTCGTACAAACGCATGTTCACCAAAAATCCCAATGAAAATCCTCCCGTCGAGGGTGCCATCACCGCGTGAATGGTATCATAAGAAGGCGTCACGAATTTGTCGGAATACTTCACCTGATACCCGGCAGAGTGTAAGCCGATCACGAAGCCATATGAAATGAATCGCTCGTCGTAGCGTGGGTTGTTCTCGCGTGCCCACTTATACTTCTGCGCCTCACTTTGGGTGGCGGCACCGAGCAACGCGAGCGCAAAGACTACTTTAAGCCCGTGTAAATGGAACTGATGCCGAATGTGAGTGGCTTGCATGTCGTGTTTTTATAGCCCAACCGGTCCAAGATAGAAACGAACTCCTGCCCACGTGGGAAGGCGTGAACCGACTCGGGTAGGTAATCGTAGGCGCTGCGGTCTTTCGAGACCAAGCGACCCACCACGGGCACTACGAATCGAAAATAGAGACCGTAGAATTCCCGGAATGGAAACTTGCTTGGTTTGGAAAACTCGAGCACCACCAACTTGCCGCCTGGTTTTAACACCCGGTACATATCGGCCAAGCCTTTCTCCAAGTTCTCGAAATTTCGCACTCCGAAAGCAACGATCACGGCGTCGAACTTATTCTCTTCAAAGGGTAGATTCTCGGAATCCCCCCGGCGCAGTTCAATTTTGTCGGACAGCCCCAATTGGGCCAATTTCTTGCGTCCCAGATCCATCATTCCCTCGGAAATGTCGACGCCAATCAGTTTGTCGGGGTTCAGGGAGCGTACCGCTTGGATGGCAAAATCGGCAGTGCCAGTCGCCACGTCCAGCATCAAAGCTGGTTTCAGTTCTTTTAGCTCCCGAATGGCCTTTTTCCTCCAGTAAATGTCTACACCGGCACTTAGGAAGTGGTTCAAAAAGTCGTAGCGCCAGCTGATACTGTCGAACATTTTGGCCACCTGGGCCTTTTTCCCTGCCTGATCTTCTTTATATGGAACTACCGTCATAAAAAATAAAACCAACGATCATGGTCGTTGGTTTACCGAATTCAAATTTATAACGTTTTTACTTACCAATTATTTTAAATTCTACCCGGCGGTTGATCTCGCGCCCCCCCTGTTCGTCGTCGTTGCTGGCCAGCGGGCGTTTGTCGCCGTAGCCGGCGGCCGTGACGCGGTTCACATCGATCCCCTTCGACATCAAGAAGTTACGAACAGCAGTCGCGCGCATCAGGGAAAGCTTCAGGTTGTAGGCGTCCGGACCGAAACTGTCGGTATGGCCTGCAATCTCCAATTTCAACGACATATTTTGCTTCATCATCGTTTCAAGCTTGTTGAGCTCTACATAGGACTCTTGTTTGAAAGACGCCCTGTCGAAATCGAAATAGATGTTTCGGAGGATATGGGTGGCTCCCACGACCGGCTTTTTCAACTCCACGGTTCTACTCAACGCGTTGGCTTGTTCGGAGGCTCCTGGTAGGTTGATCACGGTGTTTTGGAACACATATCCGTCGCGTTCTACGGAGAGTCGATAGTCTCGGGCATCTTCGCTGGTAATCGTAAAGTCGTAAGCTCCGGCCCGTGTGCTGGTCACGCCAACGACCACATTGTCCTTCACCGAGGTCAAGCTCACTTTCGCGTCGAGTGGTGCTTTTGTGGCTGCATCGAATACGCGCACCGTAAACTTAAGTGGCAGGATTTCCTTTTTTGCGGCCACGGGTTCGGTAGTTTTTGGCTTGTCGTCTGGTATTTCGATCCGATAGATATCGCTATACCCCATGCCATCTTCGCGAACGGAAGAATAGTACCCATGTTTCCCGTCTTTCGAGCTCACGAAAAACACGTCGTCATCGGGGGTGTTGATTGGGTAGCCCAAGTTTTCAGGTTCGGACCACTTGCCAGCAGCGGCATCCACCAATTGGGATTTGAAAATGTCGTAACCGCCCATTCCCTTTCCCCCTTTAGAGCTGAAGTACAAGGTTTTGCCTTCGTAGTCGATGAACGGCCCCTCTTCGTCGAAAGGCGTGTTGATCACCGGACCGAGGTTCTTGATTTTACTCCATTGTCCACGGCTGTCCTTCGTGGCGAAATAGATGTCTTTTCCCCCTAAGCCACCGGGCCGATCGCTGGCGAAATACAATGTGGCGCCATCGGTACTAAGGGATGCGGATGTTTCTCCGAAGGAGGAATTCACGCCCACCAGCGGTTCGGGTGGTGTCCAAGTGCCATCGGGCTTGCGCTTCGATTCGAAAATATCGCCACCACCGTCGTCTTTGTAGATCAGCAATGTGTTACCATCGCGCGACAGGGCGAGCGTCGACTCATGGGTGGGTGTGGTCACGGGCGGGCCGATATTTTTTGCCGCCGACCATTTTTCGCCCGACTTCGTCGAGATAAATATTTCTTCCCAAGGCTTGTTGTCGGAATACACGTTCTCGTTCATGTTGCCATCCTTGCGCCGCGTCGTGAAGACCATTTCCGTTTCGTCTTCATTCAACACGGGGGCGTAGTCTTCGTATTCCGAGTTGATTTCACGACCTACGTTGATGATCGAGAAATTCTTAGGCGATGCCATGAAATCCTTTCCGTTGTTACATTCTACGATGCGCCTTTCCGTCTCGGCTTGTGTGTGTGCTTCTTCGGGAACATTGCCCTTTCCCAACTTCTCTTTGTAGCGGTTGAAGTACCGAATCGCTTGATCGAAACTTCGACCCGCTTGGTAGGTTTGACCGATCGAGTAGTCTAAGTCGTACTTGTAGTTGGCTGCCTGCCGAAGGACACGCAAGAAGTACTTGGTCCCTAACTCGCCGTTATTGGTTTCTAGATAGAGACGCCCGGACTCATAATTGGCTTTCGTGTTCGTGGTGTCGAACTCGGCAGCTTGCACCATGACGTCTCGAATTTCCTCCAAAGCCAAAGAGCCCGCGTCCATCATCAACTGGGCTTGCTCGAGGTACGCTTTCGATTGTGCCTTGTCCTGTTCTTGAGCCAAGACTTGGAAGGAGACGAGCGAAAGAGTTGAAAAAATCAGTATACCGCGGATACTGCTCATTCTCAAAAAAAGGTTACTTATCCAGTCGGTTACGTTGGCTAGATTTGGGCAATTTAGACAATTTAAAGGGGCATTAATCGACCAAAACACATAGATAAGTTACATAAACATTACATGACCCCGTGTTTTTGAGTCGAAATGGGGCATTATTTGAAGATACATGAACACATCCACCATGATTATTCGTCAGGCCGACTTCGTGAGTAGCGTCAATCAAGCAGACAAATGCCCCCACACGGGTTTACCTGAGTTCGCTTTTATTGGTCGATCGAACGTCGGTAAGTCGTCGTTGATCAACATGCTCGTGCAGCGTAAAGCATTGGCGAAAATTTCCGCGACACCCGGCAAAACGCAAACTATCAACCATTTTGTTGTGAACGGTTCTTGGTATTTGGTCGACTTACCGGGGTACGGTTACGCGAACGTGTCGCGCACGGCGAGGCAAGCATGGCCACTCATGGTCGAGAGGTACATCAAGAATCGAGAAACCTTACAAAACACATTTGTACTGATCGACTGTCGGCTTGCACCCCAGCCGATCGACATCGACTTTATCCAGTGGATTGGGAAACTGCAACTACCATTCAGCATCGTGTTTACCAAGATCGACAAGCTGTCGAAGTCTGCGCTTGGGCACACGGTTCAAGTTTGGAGCAACCAACTGAGGAAGGATTGGGATGAACTGCCACCGATGTTTTTTTCTTCGGCTGAAAAGAAAACGGGCCGCGACGAACTCCTCGGCTACATCGATCAAATCCTGAAGGCACCGCGTGGGGCTTAACGGCGTTGGCTTTCGATTTAAAAAAAGCACTACTTTTGCGGCCTATGAAATTGTCTGAGATCGCATCCGTATCTGGAAAAAGTGGATTGTTCAAAGTGATCACGTCGACGAAGTCGGGGTTGGTGCTCGAATCATTGGACGAAGCAAAGACCAAGCTTGTAGCATCGGGCAACAGCCGCATCTCCATCCTGCAAGAGATATCGATTTACACCAACACCAAGGAAGGCACGGTAGCCTTGGAGGATGTGTTGAAGAAGATCCAAGCTTCTTTTGGCGACGACATCGGCATTGAGGGCGACGCTGAACCAGCGGAACTGCGTGCGTTCTTGAAGTCGGTTCTGCCCGAATATGACGAGGCCCGCGTCTACATTTCCGACATCAAGAAATTGGTCAAGTGGTATAACACCCTCTCGAAGTTCGCACCGGAAGTGTTGAAATGAGGGTTGGTACGATACAACCACCAACCACCAACCATCAACCAAACCCCTATCCCCTCGCGCACGCCTCCTCCACCATTTTTGCGGAGCCGACGACGAAGGGTGTCCGCTGATGCAAGGAGGTAGGTTGGAGGTCGAGGATTCTTTGGCGGCCGTCGGTGGCTGTCCCTCCTGCCTGTTCTGCGATGAAGGCCAGCGCATTGCATTCGTACATGAGACGTAGTTTTCCGTTCGGCGCTTTTGCTGTCGCTGGGTAGAGATAAATGCCTCCTTTCAACATGTTTCGATGGAAATCGGCGACTAGAGAACCGATGTAACGCGCCGTGTACTGACGTTCTTTGCAGAGAGATAGATAGTCGTGAATGGACGGTGGAAAGGAAAGTGCCATTCCCTCGTTGACCGAGTAGCTGGTCCCCCATTCAGGCATTGTCATTTGCGGGTGAGATAGAAAATACTCGCCCAAACTGGGGTCATAGGTGAAGCCATTCACACCGAAGCCGGTCGTGTAGACGAGCATGGTGGAAGATCCGTAGAGCACATAGCCGGCGCCGACCTGGTCCAAACCTTTTTGCAAAATATCTTCTTCGTGTATCGGTTGTCCAACTTTAGAACGGCGGCGATAAATGGAGAAGATTGTTCCGATGGAAACATTCACATCTATGTTGGATGATCCATCGAGGGGATCGATGGCGATCACGTACTTGCTATAGTTGTTCAAGTCGATGTACGATTCAGACTCTTCGGAAATGATCGCGCACACTTCGCCGCCTTTCGCCAAAGCCCGAGTGAATCGAATGTTGGCCAACACGTCGAGCTTTTGTTGCTGCTCGCCGCCGGTGTTCTGGCTGCCTTGGTTGCCGGCGAGGTCGATCAGTCCGGCTCGATTAACTTCTCGGTTTACCACCTTGGATGCTAGGGCGATGTCGCGTAGAATCTGCGAAAGCTCGCCGCTGGCATATTGAAACTGGTCTTGGTTGTTCTTGATGAAACGGTCGAGTGCCGTTCCGATCGGCTGTGCGATGCGCGATTCTTCGATTTGCCTTCCCCTCAGTTGTGCCATGTCTTTTCGCTTTTTTTCACCCTCGAACTTGGGCGGGTAGTACCGCTTATCCGCTAAATTCGCCGGGGCGTTTTGGTGGTCCAAATATACGCCGCAATCGTTTGAAATTGATGAATACGAAGGTTATTAAGTTCGGAGGGGCTTCCCTACGGTCGGCGGATGCGATCCGCAATGCCGCCAAAATCGTGGGCTTGGTCAACGGAGAGCCCCTATTGGTGGTCGCATCGGCTATGGGAAAGACCACCAATGCCTTGGAGAAAGTGCTCTCGCTGGCACGTGAGCAGCAGCCTTTCGACACTGAATGGGCAAACCTGAAGGACTACCACGTGCAGGTGCTGAAGGGGCTGTTCGACAGCGGCGACCCGATCTTCAAGATTGTCGACGACCAATTTGAGAAGGTAGCCGTCGCACTTCGTTTACCGGGCGACTATGACTTGGTGTACGACCAAGTGGTGTCGATGGGCGAAGTGATATCGACCCTGATTCTCGCGGCGGTACTCAACCGGCAACAGCCGACCGAATGGATCGACGCACGAAAATATGTTCGCACCGACTCCACGTTTCGGGAAGGAAAAGTGAAATGGGCGGAAACTGAAAAGCTGGTTGCCACTTTGAAGCCAATTGCCGAAAAGAAGGTGATCGTTACGCAAGGATTTATTGGAAGTGATCCGGCGGGCAAGACGGTCACCCTGGGTCGTGATGGTTCCGATTATTCGGCGGCAGTGTTCGCTTCTGGTTTGATGGCTGAGTCGGTAACAATTTGGAAAGATGTTCCCGGTGTGATGAATGCTGACCCGAAGCGGTTGGCTGGCGCCGTGGTATTCGAAGAACTCCCCTTTCGAGAAGCCGCAGAGATGACGTATTACGGTGCTTCGGTCATACATCCGAAAACGATCAAGCCGCTTGCCAATCGGAACATCCCTCTTTATGTGAAGAACTTCGACGATCCAAATTTGGCGGGCACTCGCATCCACGAGTGTGTTGTGAAGAACTTGCCTCCCCTGATTGTGTTCAAGGAAAACCAGTGCTTGATCTCTTGCAAGGTCACAGATTACACTTTCATCGATGAGCAGCAACTCGGCGTCATTTTTCAGTTGCTGGATAAACACGACGTGAAGATCAACTTAATGCAGAACTCGGCGATCTCGTTTTCTTTCTGTGTGGACTTCCGCGAGAGTAAGGTAACGAAGTTGATTGAAGCGTTAAGTGCACAGTTCGAAGTGTATTACAACACCGGGCTTACACTTATTACTGTGAAGAATTACGATTCGAAGACGTACCAAGAGTATCGAAGCCGGTCGGGGATTGTACTAGAGCAGTCGTCGCGTTCGACGCTTCAGCTTTTGGTGCGGTGATTGGGTAGGCACACATCGACCTTGCGGGTAGCCCAAACCGTTAAACTTTCCACAAAACTAAATCTTGAAATGAAACGAGTTCTGTTCGTTTGCTTGGGGAACATCTGTCGCTCACCGTTGGCGGAAGCGATTTTTAGGCATAAAGTAAGAATCAAGGGACTCGACCACCTGTTCTATGCGGAATCGTGTGGTACAGCCAACTACCATGTGGGCGACCCGCCCGATCCAAGAACGATTCGCAACGCGATGCTAAATGGCGTGGTGATCGAGCATGTGGGGCGACAATTGTCGAGTCGAGATTTCGAAACCTTCGATGAGATCTTCGTGATGGACAAAAGCAACTTAACCAACGCGCGCCGATTGGCGGGCGGTCACCATCACAAGCTGCAACTGATGCGTGCTTTCGATCCGGAAGGACCGAACTTAGAAGTGCCCGACCCTTACTATGGTTCGGAAAAAGACTTTCAAGAAGTTTTTGAGATTCTAGATAGAACGATCGAAGCGTATCTGAATAGATAGTCGCTTCGATCGTTCGAAAGCAAGTTATCGCACGGAGATACCGATACCGGCGCTCACCGCGTTGAACTTCTGCAGGGTGTAGTCACCATGCAACGTAAGCGGGCCGAGTTTTAGGCGGATACCAGCGGTGAGGCGGGGTCCAGTCGAATCGACGCTCAGGTTTACTGGATCTTTTTCACCGGGATCGGCGCTGCTGCCATTGCCATTCAGGTCATAGTTACCTTTCACAGCGAGCTTCGTCGTTGCCATGTTATATCCGACAGCGCCATAAGCAGTGAGGACAGCCAACTTCTTTGAGATGATGGCTTGAATGGTCGTCGCGGACGATGACATTTCAGAATGTTGCGAAGGGGTCTTGGAATCGTAGATGATATCAAAGTTCATTTTTGTGTATCCCACGAAAGCGGATAGGTCGAAAGGGAGGGCCTTGATACCGGGGATATACTGTTTGAAATCGTGCATGACACCGGCTCCGATTAAGCTGAAGGTACCGGCGATGTTGTCGCCAGAAGCTTTTGCGAGGTCGATTTTGGGAACGTAGCGAAACTTCAAGTCGAACCCTTTAGGAAGGCCGATGCCGAGGTTTAATGTGGGCACGGGCATAATGTTCAGGCCGATCCCCTGCGGGCCACCCACGGTCCCTACGGGCAGAGGAGCTTTGTTGGTATAAGTAGTGGGCTTCTTGGGACCGAACACGGTGGGAATGTTGCCACTTCCAGTAGCCGTAACCACTTTGCCGTCCACATCATTCGACAGGTATATGTTTTGAAGTTTTGTGTTGTCGACTTTGAAGTATTGATCGCTCGAAGGGACGAAAACTGGATTCACCGAAAAGGTAAGGTCGACGCCGAGGGTTTTATGCGGTTTTGCCGTGTTGTACCAACCTTGGTTCAGGCCATACCCGATTGTTTTCATCATCGGGCTTATGTATCCTTCGGCCAAGTACTTTGCATCGCTCACACTTCCTTTCATTAGATCATCGATACCGCTTTGCGCGAAGGCAGCTGCGGGACCAACGACGATCATGAGGAGTAAAAGACGGAACTTTTTCATAGTGAAGGGTTTATAGATCAAAATTAGCTTAATTTTTTCATTACAAGTGCCCCGCTGCAGAGTCAGACTTTTCTTTATTTTGCCCTGCCGCTAAATGAAGGGGAAGTGCTGTTATATAATATAGCCATTCAGATACTGATCTTCGGCGCCCGCGTTGCTTCGATATCGAACCGAAAAGCACGTGCGTTGGTATCGGGTCGGAAAGGCCTACTGACACAAGTTCGCGACAAGCTCGCCGCAAATACCCAACCACTGATTTGGGTGCACTGCTCTTCGTTGGGAGAATTTGAGCAGGGCCGACCCGTGATCGAGCGGCTTCGAAAAGAATTCCCTCAACATCGGATACTCCTCACTTTCTTCTCGCCTTCTGGATATGAGGTAAGGAAAAACTATGCTGGTGCCGATTATGTGTTCTACCTTCCCTTCGATACCCCCAGTAATGCCAAGAAATGGGTAGAAGTAACCAAGCCAAAGCTTGCGATTTTCGTCAAATACGAGTTTTGGTTCAATTACACAGAAGTGCTGCGCAAGGCAAACATTCCTCTGATCTCGATTTCCGCTATCTTCCGACCCGATCAAACTTTCTTTAAACCGTATGGCGGCTTTTTCAGGCGCATCCTTCGAAACTTCACGCACTTTTTTGTACAAAACGAATCGTCGCACAAGTTATTAACGAGCATTGGATTGAACCAAGTCACGCTCGCGGGCGATACTCGGTTCGATCGCGTGTACGAAATCACCAGTTCAAAGGAAGTTATCGCAGTCGCAGAAAAATTTAAATCCAACGATCGCGTATTGGTGGCAGGAAGTTGTTGGCCGGAAGACATGGAAGTGTTGGCGCCCTTCATCAATGAAACACCTTTGAAGTTCATCATAGCACCCCATGAGATTAGTGACGCGTTTCTGAGCGACATCGAGAAATCCATCGAAGGCACGACTGTTCGTTTTTCGCAAGCCGCAGAAGCAGATCTCAGTCAAGCGCAAGTTCTCTTGATCGATAACATTGGTATGTTGTCGAAACTTTATCGCTATGGAGAGTTTGCTTTCGTGGGTGGCGCTTTTGGGAAAGGGTTACACAACATTTTGGAAGCTGCATGCTATGGGATCCCGGTCTTCTTTGGGAACCGAAGCTATCAAAGGTTTAATGAAGCTAAAGAGCTGATCATGCATGGTGGTGCTTTCGAAGTTCAGGGCTATTCAGATTTTCGGTCGAAGTTTGAGATGGTCAGCACACCCGAAAACTTCATGCTCGCCTGTGAAGTGACAAAGAGCTACGTAGTCAACAACTTGGGTGCAACGGATAAGATCGTAGCCTACTGCCGCAAACTCCTCGCAAAATGAAGGGGCTTGTCACGAAATCGACAGGTTCTTGGTACGAGGTGCTCGCCGACAATGGATTAAGTTACTTGAGTCGCATACGGGGTCGCATCCGCCTCGACGACATCAAGGAAACCAACCCGGTGGCCGTCGGTGATTATGTGGAAATCGAACTGGAAAGTGATTCATCGACTCAAGCGGTCATTACCCTGATCCATCCGAGAACGAACTATATCGCTCGTAAGGCGGTGAAAAAATCGGGGCAGTCGCACGTCATCGCGGCCAATGTCGATCAAGCGTTGCTGGTGGTGTCGTTGTCGTTTCCGCGAACGTCGCTTGGGTTTATCGATCGATTCACGGTGTCGGCAGAAGCCTTTCGTATTCCCCAGATCATCGTGTTCAACAAAAAAGATCTACTATCGGCCGACGAAATCGAGTACGTAGACGAACTGGTTGATCTATATCAATCGCTCGGTGTGCGTTGTGCGTTTATCTCGGCGAGAGAAGAAGGGGCCGCTCGCGTAAAAGATTGGTTGATGGGCAAGAAAACACTTTTCAGCGGCCATTCGGGATCGGGCAAATCAACCCTCATCAACCAATTGTCACCCACCATTCGACAAAAGACTTCGGAAGTTTCGGAGTTTACCTCCAAGGGTACGCACACCACAACCTTCGCCGAAATGTTCCAAATGGGGGGTAACACGTTTGTGATCGACACGCCCGGTATTAAAGAAATGAGCATGGTGGATATGGAACCAGCCGAAGTATCCGACTATTTTGTTGAGATGCGCGAGCGTCGACGTGATTGTAAGTTTGGCGCTAGGTGCCTCCACATCAACGAACCCAGCTGCGCGGTAAAGACTGCCGTGGAAGAGGGCGAGATCGCGTTGAGTCGCTTCGAAAGTTATCTTAGTATCGTCGGCGGCGAAGACAACCGGAAATGAGTCAACCACTCGTCAGCATCATTTGCCTGTGTTACAACCAATCGAGGTATGTCGTCGAGGCGATCAACTCGGTTCTTGCACAAACCTATCCAAACATCGAATTAATCGTTGTCGACGACGCGAGCACGGACAACAGTCGAGAAGTCATCGAGCAAGCAGTCGCAAGCCATCCATCGATCAAAACAATCTTCCTAAAAAAGAACGTGGGTAACTGTGCGGCGTTCAATGTCGGTTTCCGCGAAAGCAAAGGGTCCTACTTGATAGATCTTGCCGCCGACGACATGCTCACTGCTCAAAGGGTCACATGGGGTGTCGAAGAATTTACGAAGCGATCGGATGAATGGGGTGTTCAGTTTGGGGATGCGGTGATGACGGGACGGGGGGACGAGGGGATGAGGTTGCATTCGGCTCGGTTTCCACATGCGACGATACCGGAGGGTGATATTTATATCGACGTGATTAGTCGCTATTTCATTTGCAGTCCGACGATGATGATTCGAAGGGGCGTCCTAGAGAAACTCGGCGGTTACGATGAGATGCTGGCGTATGAGGACTTTGATTTTTGGGTGCGGTCCGCGCGGTACTTCAAATATTTCTACACACCCGAAGTATTGGCGATCAAGCGATTGGTCGCTGGCTCCCTCTCCGAAAAGCAGTTCATGAGAAACAGTCCCCAACAGTGGAGCACATGGCGGGTCTGCGAGAAGATTCATGCCCTGAATCGAACGGCAGCAGAGCAGAGAGCACTGAAAGCGCGTATTGGTTACGAGCTTACGCGCGCGTTGTGGCGAGGCGACTGGAAACTCGCTGGCCAATACGCTCGATTGAGGTTTAAACCTTAATACGGGATTCCGATTCTCTTGTAAATGAAGTGCATTAACCAGGCAGGACCGATTAGTAAGAACTGGATGTCCTTAAAAAACGACGGTTTCTTGCCTTCCACTTTATGACCGTAGAATTGGCCAATCCACGCCACGACAAAAATAATGAGCGAAATCAACCAGAGAGGTTGACCCCATGAACCCACGACACGGGCAAGCATCAGGCAGAGCAATCCAAACAAAACCATACCGATCGTGAGCCCAAGCGAAAGGCTCGCATAATAGATCGTCACCAACACCAAGACAACCGTTGCCCAATTCGCATACGGGTTTCCCGCGCCAAGGAATGCTTCTACTGGCCCGGAAGGAATAGAGGCGATTAAACCAACGATGCTAAAGAAAATGGCTGGGACACAGACCCAGTGAATTGCTTTGTTTGTCGCGTTTTGGTGGCTTTCCCCGTATTCGGAGAGCAATGCATCAATTCGTCTCATAACCGTAGGAGTTTAGTACAAGTTATAGAAAAAGTCCGCAACGAACGACGGACATGTTAGCCTTTCAACTTGGTCCTCACTTTACTCCATTCCTTCACTTGCCAATGCGCGCGCCCAAGTGTGAGTTGATTTCCCTGAATGTCAAAAATCTTGACTTCTGCCACCAGGTCGGCGGAATCCGCGGTGGTGAGAGGACCAAACACATTTTGTTGCAACCACTCAGGGGTCACATTAAACTCGCACACAGCATCCATCTTTCCCTGGTATAAATAATCCATCTCCAATCTCCTGAGGATGATTCGATACTTTGTCGGATCTAGTGTAACTGCCAACAGGAATCCACTAGTCAGCTCCGTCAGCGTAGCAAGAGCGCATGCATGAAGTCCTTTCACGTGATTCAAATTCTTGCGACGGTAAGGCAACCTCGTCTTCACCAGCCCGTCGGCCACCTGTGTAATTCGGAAACGATGCGCGATGTTGAACGGTACCATTCGTTCAAAGAAGAAGTTCAACACCCAGAGCCAGAAGGGAGAGTGTTTGGCTTTATTGACGAGGGATACCAAGGACATCTTAATTTAAAATTTAGGATTTAGGATTTAGGATTTTGGCGATGGAGCAGGCTCTTCCTATATCCATAGCTAAAATAAATTACCAGGCCTAGTGCCATCCAAACGAAGAACACCAACCAGCTCTTGGCTGGAATTTCAACCATCAAGTAGAGGCAGAACGTCATGCCCAAGACTGGGATCAATGACAATTTCTTCCAGGTGGCGACGATTGAAATTGCTGAAGCAAGTATCAAGAAGATGACAAACAACGGGTCATCGATCGGAGACTGGAACGCCGTGGCGATGCGGTCTGAGTAGCCCCAAATGAACAATCCAAGTAAGGGCAAGCACACCCATGCGCCGTTGATGTACGGCATGCGGAAACGTTTCTCGCCCGGAATTTTTTCTTGTGGAGGTAAATTGAGTACGCCGGCACACACCAATACGAAAGCGAAGAGTGTTCCAATGCTGGTGAGGTCGGTCACGATCGCGATATCGACGAAAAGCGCCGGGATGCCGACGACCACACCCGTAACGATGGTTGCGAAGGAAGGCGTCTGAAACTTCGGGTGGATGATACTAAACTTTTTCGGCAGGAGTCCATCGCGGCTCATGCTCATCCAAATACGCGGTTGCCCGATTTGAAAAACTAAAAGCACGCTGGTCGCGGCTACGACCGCGCTCACGGATACGGCATACCCTATCTTGGGCAGGTTGATTTTCTCGAACACATAGGCGAGCGGATCTGCGACGTGGTTGAACTCGCCATAGTTGACCATGCCTGTGATGACGAGTGTGACGATCACGTAAATCGCTGTACAGATGATCAAAGAATAAATCATTCCTTTCGGCAGATCGCGTTGGGGGTTTGAACATTCTTCGGCCGTTGTGGAGATAGCGTCGAAGCCGATATAGGCGAAGAAGATTGCGGACACGCCCGAGAGCACGCCTTGCAACCCATTGGGAAGAAATGGATTCCAGTTGTCGGTGTTGATATAGAAAATTCCGATTAGCACGATAATGGCGAGCACGACGAGCTTAAGGCCAACCATGAAGTTTGCGCTTTTCTTGCTTTCGCGGATACCGATATAGGCGAGCACTGTGATCAGGACGACGATGACGAAGGCGGGCAGGTTGAGGATCACGTGCTGGTTGCCGATCATGGGGGCGGTTGTCCAAGCGAGACCTTCGGTGGGGGCGCCGGTGGCGATGGCATGTTCGTACAGCGCCTTTGCTGTCACTGGGTCGCTGGCGAGCCATGCTGGGAAGTCGATTCCGAGTCCTTCGACCATGTTTACGAAGTAACTACTCCACGAAATGGACACCACGACATTGCCGATCGCATACTCCATAATGAGTGCCCATCCGATAATCCACGCGACGATTTCGCCAATGCTGACGTAGGAATAGGTATAAGCGCTTCCGGCAACAGGGACCCTAGCGGCAAACTCGGCGTAGCATAGAGCGGTGAAACCGCAGGTAACGGCAATGATGATAAAAAGGAAAACGACACCTGGCCCACCGTTGTAGGCGGCTTGTCCGATGGTAGAAAAGATACCGGCTCCGATCACGGCCGCTATTCCCATCGACGTCAGATCGCTTACTTTCAATACCCTCCGAAGGCCCTTATCGTGTGCGTCTTCGGCCTGGACGTTTGCCATCGCCGATGCAACGGACTTCTTTCGGAAAAGGGATTGTGACATTTGGTAACGACGGTTAGACGCTCAAAATACTAAAAATTGACTTTGAATCAATTAACTTGAGCCCTTCGAAGCACGTGTTGGAATGGACCCAAGTTCTGCGTTTTCAAAGTTGACCATTAGCGCCGAAGAGATTAATGCGCTCCCATTGCGCGCTTTCGAAGGGACGGTGCGGGTGATCCAAGACAAGAGCCAGCTCCCGGACATGTTCCACGAAATCTCGAAACACGAACTCGTGGGTTTCGACACCGAGACCAAGCCCGTTTTCGTGAAAGGGCATCGTCATTCGGTTGCCCTGATGCAAATCGCCCTTCCGGAACACGCTTATTTAGTTAGGGTAAAGTTTACGGGGGTAACGAACGAGATCGCCCGATTTCTAGAAGACTCGAAGGTCATGAAAGCTGGCGTCGGAATTCGTGACGACATCAAGGCGCTTCAACTACTTCGTCGTTTTGAGCCCGCCGGGTTCATCGAGCTGGCGGACCTAGCGCGCGGCGCCGGATTGGAAGTGGAGAGTGTGAAAAAACTCACAGCCTTGTTGTTGGGCTTCCGCATTTCAAAAAGCGCACAAACGAGCAACTGGGAAGCCGATCACCTCGACTCCAAGCAAATCAGTTATGCCGCCACGGATGCTTGGGTTTGCCTAAACATCTATCGGAGACTATTGGGGCATCAGTAATGCGCTACGCCACGGCGGCGGCTGATGGTTTCTTCCTATTTTTTAAAGCAGCACGCGCGATGAGCGTGGCGGTAATGGATAACACAGCACCGAGTACCAAGGCAGCCCCTGGAAAGTAAACGGGCGCAGCTTTGCTGGTGAAATAGGAAAACAACAGGCTGTTCATCAACACGGGTCCTATGATGGACGTGGCGCTCATCATGCTGGTAAAGCCACCCTGCAATTCTCCCTGTGCGTTGGCTGGGATTTCGCCTGCCATAATGCCTTGCAACGCCGGACCGGCAATACCACCCAAACAGTACACGACGGTAAATGCGTACAGCATCCAGGCATCACTCGCGAGTGCGTACAACAACATTCCCAGGGCATTGAGCCCCAACCCGACGTACACACTACGCGCTTGCCCGAGCCGAGGAATGATCACCCGGATCAAGCCGCCTTGCACGATGGCGAAGACGAAACCAACGACGGCAAGTGAGATTCCGATCTGGGCCGCGCCCCATCCAAATCTTTTCTCGGTGAAGAACGACCAGTTGCTTTGCACTGCATGAGCCGCGAGGTATACGAGCGTCAAAGCAACGAACAACTTTTTTATCAATTCATACTGGAACAAACTTGCGAAAGTTCCGAAAGGATTGGCGCGTCGCCAGTCGAACTTTCTACGATTCTCAGGTTTGAGCGATTCGGGTAAGAAGAAGAATGCCAGCAACCAGTTGAACAATGTGAGGCCCGCGGTAACGAAGAAGGGCATCCTCGTGCTGACGTTGCCGAGCAAACCTCCCACAAGTGGACCCGCGATAAATCCGAGTCCGAAGGCGACGCCGATCAAGCCAAAGTTTTGCGCGCGGTTTTCTGGCGTGCTGATGTCCGAAATGTAGGCGCCACCTGTCGTAAAGCTTGCACCCATGATACCGGCCAAAAACCTGGCGAAGAACAACCAACCCACCGACGGAGCTACCGCGGTGATGAGGTAGTCCATTCCGAATCCAAAAAGTGATGCGAGCAAAATCGGGCGACGTCCGTAACGGTCGCTGAGTCCTCCGAAGATGGGGCCACAGACAAACTGGACCACCGCGTAGGTGGCAAGCAAAAATCCACCGAGCAAGGCCGGCTCCGTTCCCGGCGCAACTTCCTTCAAAAGCGAAGGAACCACGGGAATAATGATGCCGAAACCCATGCTGTCGATAAACAGCGTGACCAAGATGAGGATGATACCTGCGTTACCTTTCTTATTGGACATAACTTTAAAAAAACGGGGAGCAAGCTAACAATTTATGGCTGCAGTGGGTAACGGCCGGTTGTGATATCCTGCTGAATATCGCGCCACGACCGCCCGTTTTCGTACACTCACTCGTTCACCGACGCACGGCCGAACTGCAACCACATCCATTTTTACGCGTCTAAAGGCAATGTTCGGTCTCGGTGCAACCTTTGCACCAGGGCCGCTGTCTGTATCCCATCGAAAAAACTACAAACATGAAGAAGCTTACCTACCTCCTTGCTTGTGCCTTGTTGTTGATGACATATTCCGCGCAGGCCCAATACAAGACTGAAAAGAACTTAGATGCATTCACCAAGATTGCCTTTCGAACAGCTGGCAAGCTCTACTTGAAGCAGGGCGCGACCCAACGGTTTGAGATTGAAGGCGACCGGGATTTTATTGAAGACCTAGAAATTCGCGTGGAGGGAGGAAAATTGACGATCGGTCGCGACGATTGGGGACGCATGAGGACCGACCGCGACAATGAAAAAGTCACCGTCTACATCACCGTTCCCAAAGTTGAGCAACTAGGAGTTGGTGGTGCTGGCGACATCATCGTGCAGGGCAAACTTACCGCGACAGATATCGACCTGAACGTAAGCGGCTCTGGTACCATGTTGGTTGAATCGGATGCTAGTGGAACGATTAACGCACAGGTGAGCGGATCGGGGAGCATCGAACTGACCGGGCGCTGCCGCGACTTCGAGAGCCACGTAAGCGGGTCAGGCCGGGTCAAACTCAACGTGTCAGCCACGGAGCGGGCGGCCTTTGCCATCTCTGGCTCGGGTAGGATCAATGCTACAGGTTCTGCGCGCGAAGTAAAGGCATCCGTGAGTGGTTCAGGCGAAGTGCTCGCCGCGGACTTGGTCACCGATGTTTGTGACATTCGTATCTCCGGCTCCGGCGGCGTAGAGATTAATGTGAACAAATCCCTCGACGCAACGATCTCCGGCTCCGGCTCGGTTCATTATAAAGGAAACCCCTCGCATGTGAACTCGCATTCGAGTGGAAGTGGAAAGGTCAGAAAATTCTGAATTCAGCGCTTTGAATCGAGCATTGTGACGTGAACTGTGGATGTGTGTTCATGTCAACAAAAATTCTGAATTCTCAATTCTGAATTCTAAATTCTGAATTCTAAATTCATTGATGTTTCCTCGCCCCTACCACAATCAAAGCCTGAGCGGCCATGTAGGTAGCCATTACATAGAAGCCGCCGAGGTGGATAGGTGCGAGAAATTTGTTCAAAGCGAGAATTGAGTCCGATACCATAAAAAGGCATGCTCCGGCGAAGATGCCCCAGAAACTGATGGCGGTGGTGCGACCATAGCGGAACAACGCAAACATCGCCATCAACATGATGACGAGGGCGTAGATGATGACCGGTACACGCAAGTCTCCCACGGCAGGATAGAGAATGGTGATCAGCCCTGTTGCCACCAATACGATGGGAAAGCTGAACCGAATTTTTTGGACGGGGAGGAGACCCATGTCGGCGTTTTCCCACATCAGCTGACGATAGGTAAGAATATAGGCAACATGACCTGTTAGGAAGGCCACTAGTCCACCGATAAACCAACCTTGGCCGTGGTCGGCGAACATCAATAAGATATCGCCCAGCCATCCAAAAAATAACCCCGTGAGTAGGATCTTCGAGCGAAACGGCGCTTCCATCCAATAGTATATTGCCAAGCATGGAACGATCAATGGCTTTGTCGCGATCGATAGCATTTCGGCGTTCAGCAATTGTCCCGCAAGGTGAATGGCGGCCACTACCGTAAATACGAGGAAGATGATCCAACTCTTTTTCATGATCGTGAAAGCAATGGTCTGGTGATTAAGATAGTAAATGCCAATCCGGCGAGTAGGCTACACGCCACGAAGGAGTATTGGAAAGCGACGTTTGGGTGCTCGAGGTGGCCCAGTAGCCATCCAGAAACTAGTGCGCCAATGCCGATGCCGAGTTCCATAAAGATATACAAAGAAGCGAGCGCACGACCCTTGTGATGTGATTCACTTAAGTCGGTGGCCCACGCGAGCAAAGTGGGAAGCACTCCACCTTGAGCCAAGCCGTATAGGAAGATTGCGGCAATGAGCATGTTCTGAGATTGTGCAAACGCCATGAGTGTCATGGCCGCAGCCACCCCTGCGGTAGATACGACCAGCACTGGCACTCGCCCAAATCGATCCGACGCCTTTCCGGCAACGAGGCGAATGAGCAATGACGAAATCATGAAGTACGTGAACAGAAGTTCTTTGCGGTGAATACCAACATGTTCACCGAAGTCGGGAATGAGTGTGATCACGGCGCCATATGCATACATCGCAAGGGCCATGATGACGCATGGCAACCACACTTTAGGTTCGAACAGGTCGTGTCGTGAGATTTTTAGAAGGCGTGGATGAAACGGTCGCTTTTCTTTGAGCGTCTCCTTTAGACCAAGTACAATGGCTGCCGCTGTAAGTCCCAGCAGCGAGGAGAGGTAGAACATCGTGTTGATTCCGAACGTGCGTGTGACGATGCCACCGAATGCCGGACCGCAAGCCATTCCGAGTGAACCCATGGTCCCGAGGATGCCCATCGCCTCTCCCCTCCGGTGTGCCGGTATCACGTCGGACACATAAGTTGATTGACCCGTGGGTGTGAATCCTGTGGAAAATCCATGCGCGAATCGTAGTAAGAAGAAGCCGAAGACAGACGTCAACAATGGGTACATCAGGCTGCAAGCCATGCACACCACGCTTCCGACGACTATTACGGGCACGCGCCCAATGCTGTCGGCGAGTTTGCCGCTAAAGGGTCGTGACAGCATCGCCGTGAGTGTGAACAATGAAATGATGAGCCCTTTGTGTTCGGCGCCGCCTAGCGAAGTGAGGTAACCCGGAAGTTCCGGGATGAGCATGTTGAAACTCGCGTAGAACAACAACGAACTCGTACACAGCATCCAGAACTGGGGTGTGTACGGGTGTTGATGTTCAACGGTCGTCAATGTCGATTATTTGTTGCTCGCAGCTTCTTCTTGAGCACCCAAAAGGAATGCTTTAATAAAGTCGTCGAGGTCGCCGTCGAGGACATTTTGAGCATCGGTGCGCTCGACTGAGGTACGTGCATCTTTCACCAACTTATAAGGATGGAGCACATAGTTTCGAATTTGCGAACCGAAGTCGATTTTCATTTTGCCAGCTTCGATCTTATCGCGGGCAGCGTGACGCTTCTCCATCTCGAGTTGATACAACTTCGATTTCAACATTTGCATCGCCTTCTCGCGATTGGCATGTTGCGAACGTTCTACTTGACACACGATTACGATACCGGTTGGCTTGTGCGTAAGTTGAACTTTCGTTTCGACTTTGTTCACGTTCTGGCCACCGGCGCCGCCGGATCGCGAGGTCTGCATTTCGATGTCGGCCGGATTGATCTCGATATTGATCGTATCGTCGACTACTGGGTACACGAATGCGGAAGCAAACGAGGTATGGCGGCGGCCATTTGAATCGTAGGGTGAAATCCGCACAAGGCGGTGTACACCGCTCTCGCCTTTCAACTTACCGTAGGCAAAGGGGCCGTCGATTTCGAGGGTGGCCGATTTGATTCCCGCCACCTCTCCGGCTTGGTAGTCGACCTGAGTTACTTTGTATCCGCTCTTCTCGCCCCACATGATGTACATGCGATTGAGCATATCGGCCCAGTCTTGACTTTCGGTACCACCCGCGCCGGGGTTGATTTCAATCATGGCGCTGAGTTGATCTTCCTCGTGGCTCAGCATTTTTTTGAACTCAAGTTCTTCCACCGCCTGTGCGGTCTTCTTATACTCGTTGTTGAGTTCCTCCTCGTCGACGTCGCCTGCGGTGTGAAACTCGTTCAACACTTCTAGGTCTTCCACCAATTTGTTGACACGTTCATAGGCGTCGGTCCAAATCTTCTTGGCGCGGATATCTTTCAGGATGGTTTCAGCTTGTCGAGGGTTGTTCCAGAAGTCATTCTGGTGCGAGATACGTTCCTGGTCCTCGATTTCTACACGTTTTCGGTCGTAGTCAAAGATACCTCCTTAGGGCGGAGGCTCGGACCTTTAGATCTTTCAGTTGTTCTGATGTCATCTTTGTGTTATTGACGCGCAAAGATAGTAAAATCAACACGCGGTGCGGTTAGCGGTACAGTGGCGACTCGTAAGAGATATATTTCAGCCGTTTATTTAGGTTGAGACGAACGACGCGCCGGCTCATCAAGATTTGTGAAACCCCCGTAATTCCACCCAAGATGCCGACGGCATACATACCACGAATGGCTTGTGGGTTCTTGTCGCCGAAAGGCCTGTGGAGAATAGCGCCCAAACCAGAAATCGCCGCCGAAGCGACAAGCGTGGAGGTGGCAGACTTGAATAGACCGGGGCGAAAAAACTTGAGCTTGGAAATATCGCGGTAGGCAATCGTATCTTTTTGCATGGTGACGAAATCAAACTCACGCATCACCAAGATAGCCGTCTTATACGTTTGGCGGCTGCCCTTCAATTCGAAGGTGATTTCATCTCCCAGGTTGAAGCGGCTTGTGACGTGGTTATGTTTCAACAAAAGTACTTGCTGCGCCGACGCGGTGATAGTTGTCAGCGACAACAGACCAATCACGCCCAACACCAATGCCCACCTCGTCTTCCTCAAAGCGTTCTTATTTTCTCTAAAAGTCGAAAATAAAACTTACATGCGCACTACCCAGTTGAAGGGGTCTGGTGCCTGACCACGGCGAATAGACTCCAATTCCTTGAGCATGCCCACGGAGAATTGTCGGTATTGTGCGGGCGGTAATACATAGTCCTTCCCTTCAAAGCCAATCGATTCGATCGGCGCAATGGTCACCGCTGTGCCCACACCAAAAGCGTCGTTCACGCGGCCGTTCGCCAAGGCTTCGACCAGTTCGGGAACGGATACACGTCGTTCTTCCACTTTCATCCCGCGACGGCGTGCCAATTGCAAAACCGTATCGCGCGTGATCCCCGCCAAAATACTATCACTTAGAGCTGGTGTCACCAACACATCGTCAATCACGAACATGACGTTCATCGTTCCAGATTCCTCGATGTATTTATGTTCAACACCATCTGTCCAGATCAGTTGTTGATAGCCTTGTTCTGCTGCCAACTTCGTCGGGTAAATTGCTCCTCCATAGTTGCCACCCGCCTTTGCATAACCTGTACCACCCGCCACGGCGCGCGTAAACTTGGTTTCAATTTTTACCCGTACCGGCGTCGAATAATAGCGCCCGACCGGCGAAGCGATAATCATGAACGTCCAGTTGAGCGAAGCGCGGATGCCAATGTATTCGTCGGCAGAAAAAAGGAAGGGGCGCAGGTAAAGCGAACTGCCATCGGCTTTGGGAATCCACCCACGATCGACGTTGATCAAAGCACGCATCCCCTCTAGAAAAACTTCTTCGGGTACCGGGGGCATGGCCATCCGCTCGCCCGAAACGTTGAGGCGCTTGAGATTTTCCAATGGCCGAAATACGAGGGCTTCGTCGGAAGAACCGTCACTATACGCCTTCAACCCCTCGAAAATGGACTGTCCATAATGTATCGCGGGACTGGCAGGGCTGATTTGAAGGTTCGCATAAGGCACCACGCGGAGGTTCGTCCACTCCCCGTTTCGGAAGTCAGCGACAAACATGTGGTCGGTGACCTCCTTGCCGAAAGGCAGGTTGTTGAAATCAATTTCTTGGAGACGCGACTTTGGCCGCCGCTGGATGGATATATTCGCTGTAGCTACCATATCAAGCTAATTTGTCCGTAATTTATAAAAACTAACAGGTGTTAGCAACGAACACCCGAAAATTGAGGGACTATGAACCAGCAGCAGATTAACCAGTACCGAACCGATGGCTACATTCTCTTGAAGGGATTTTTCAGTCATGCGGAGGTGGCCAAAATGTACTCAACGGCGGTGGCCGACGAGGTGATGCGAAAAAATGCGCTTGACCTAAACGACCAATCGGGCAAAAAGACCAGGCTTTCTCTTTGGTTCACACCCGGCAACGACGTATTCGGCTACATGACCCGGAGCCAGCGGATGATTTCGGCGATCACCCCCCTACTCGACAGCGATGCCCCCGTTTGTCACTTTCATTCCAAACTCATGCAAAAGGAGCCTCGTGTGGGTGGAGCTTGGGAATGGCACCAGGACTACGGCTACTGGTATAAGAATCAGTTCATGTTCCCCGATCAGTTGATCAGCGTGATGGTGGCCCTCACCCCCGCCAACAAACAGAATGGCTGCTTGCAAGTAATCAAGGGTTCGCATAAGCTCGGACGCGTAAACCACGGATTTGCCGGCGAACAAGTTGGCGCCGACATGACGATGGTCAACAACGCGCTGCACACGATGCCCCTCGTCTACTGCGAGTTAGATCCCGGCGACGCTCTTATTTTCCACAGCAATCTCTTGCATCGCTCCGAAGCCAACCTTTCCGAATATCCACGGTGGTCCATCATTTCGTGTTACAGTTCACAGTCTAACTTGGCCTACAACGAAACGTCTACCTCGTGGAAAGTGCCCGTCGACATCGTTCCAGACGAAGCCATCCTTACATGGGAAGCGGATACATTGGCGAAAGCGGACTTCTTGAAGAAGGAGAATGATCCGGCGTTGAAATGAAGAAAAGAGTTTAGAATTAAGAATTGAGAATTTAGAATTTAGAATTAAGGTGGATGAAGATTTACACAAAGACCGGAGATAGTGGTACGACGGCGTTGTTTGGTGGGAAGCGGGTGTCGAAAGCAGAGTTGAGGATTGACAGCTATGGCACGGTAGACGAGTTGAACAGTTACATCGGCTTGCTTCGTGACCAGGAGGTGAACGTTGGGCGTAAGGCGTTCCTCATCGACATACAAAATCACCTTTTCACGATCGGGGCAGTATTGGCAACGGAGCCTGGTAACACCAAGGTGAAGACTCCACACATTACGGAGGACGATGTGACGGCGCTCGAAAAAGCAATGGACGACATGGAGACAACCCTGGAACCGATGCGCTACTTTATCCTACCGGGCGGCCATCAGTCGGTCTCCTTTGGCCACGTGGCTCGCACCGTCTGTCGAAGGGCAGAGCGTCTCGTGATTGCACTCAACGAGAGAGAAGCTGTTGAACCCCTAGTGATCAAATACCTGAATCGACTATCCGACTATCTCTTTATGCTCTGTAGGACGATGTCGAAGGAGTTGGGCGTGGAGGAGATTGCGTGGAGGACGAGGGGGTGAGGAGACGAAAGGACGATGGAACGAAGCTCGTTACAAACCCGGATTCTTTGGCCACGACCATCCACCATCCACCATCAACCATCAACCATCAACCATCAACTATCAACCATCCACCATCAACTATCATCCAACCCTACGCTGGGATTCCGCGGTTGACGTTTTCGTTGACGCGGTCCCATTCGATGAGTCCGTCTTTGAGGCGAATGATACGATGCGAATAGTGGGCGATATCATCTTCGTGGGTCACCATGATGATGGTGTTGCCCTTGTCGTGGAGATCTTGAAAGAGGGCCATGATCTCGTATGAGGTTTTAGAGTCCAAGTTACCGGTGGGTTCGTCGGCCAAGATGATGGAGGGGTTGTTTACCAAAGCACGGGCAATGGCCACGCGCTGGCGCTGACCACCGGACAGTTCGTTGGGTTTATGGTGCGAACGCGGTCCGAGGTTCACGCTTTCCAAAGCCGCCATCGCCATCTCCGTGCGTTCTTCCCGGCTGTAGCCCGCATAAATCAGCGGAAGTGCTACGTTCTCTAATGCCGATGCCCGGGGCAGCAAGTTGAAGGTCTGGAACACGAACCCGATTTCCTTATTGCGAACTTCTGCGAGCTCGTTTTCCGTCATCTCCGACACCAACTGGTTGTTCAGCATGTACGAACCGGATGTAGGAGTATCCAAGCATCCCACGATGTTCATCAACGTGGATTTTCCCGAACCAGACGGGCCCATGAAGGCAACATATTCGCCCTTGTCGATCGAGATGGAGATGTCTTGGAGGGCGCGGACGATGTTGTCGCCCATGATATACTCGCGGGCAATATTCTTGGTCTCGATAATTTTCATGGATTACTGGTTCTTGTGGGTAGTTTTTCGCTTTCCTGAGTCATTTCAACGCGCTTGCGACCTCAAAGTTGGGTGTTGGTGCCCAAAAATACGGTAGCCTCGGGGCGTCTCCATGCCTGTGATGCCGAATTTTGGCGAAAAGACGCATCGGCAGGGGAAAATGTTACGGGCGGAAGAACTCGATACATGCAGAAATCACCTTTTCATCCTTCAGAATCCGGTTGTGCCCGAGCCCCTGTGTGAAAATTGCCGTTGCCGATGGGTACACTCTTAGCAGTTCCGCGACGTTGACGACGGCGACTTCCGGGTCATTCTCATCTTGGATGGCCAGCAGCTTCAGCGGGCGGTCGGCAGGCAGGTGGCTGAGAAAATGGAGCGAAGAAAACTCTTCAAAAGTCTTCCCATACTTTGAACGAAGGTGATCATTAAACGCTTGCCCAGCTTGCGGCGAGGCGTTCAACGCGCGTTCATAATTCCCGATCACTTGGGCCGCGATGGTGGGACTCGCGATGTTGATGAGCCGAGCGACGTTAAGTCCGTTGAAGATGGCATATAGCGCCGCCACACCTCCAAACGAGTGCGCGAGCATGCCGTGAGGAGTTCCCTCCAACGACACGATTTTCTCTAACGCCTCCCGGAAGTCGATCAGGTTTGTTTGCTTGCCCTCGGATTTCCCGTGCGCGGGTCCATCAAATGACACGACTCGAAAGCCAGCGGATAAAAATTCGGGGATCATCTTTCGAAACTGTCCTGCCCTCCCCGCCCAACCATGAACCATGATAATCAAAGGACCCGATTTTCCCCACCGATAGCACTGCACATGCTTGTCATTGACCGTGACCGAAAATTCTTCGGCCGAGGTCATGAATTCGACTTCCTTCGCGGGTGGTTTATACCGGAAGGGCGTGTAAAACAGGTGAATGAAATACCGGTGCGCCAGCGAAGGGGCGACGCGTTCCAACTTCGGAAACATCCATTGGATGACTCGCAGAGGAACTGGAACGACATTCTTCTTTTGCTTCATGATGGATACGTGAACGCGTACTCACGGGTGGTGAAGTCAAATGTTTTTAGGTCATACTGCCGCTCGACGTACTGAACGTGGTTCTGTTGATCTACCAATACCACGGTGGAACAACGAGACCCGTAGTTGTGAGTTTTGATAAACATTGAAGACAAAGCTTGTTCACGGTCTACACCGATCCCCGTGTTCGGCAATTGATCCATCTCGGCGCGTCGATCGTCGTACAAGAGTTCGAACAAATCTGACGAACGAACCTCTGTCTTTGCGATGAGGGGTAATAACTTTTGCTTTCCTCGAACAACTTTCGGCCACGGGGTGTCCAGCAAGTGATTGCTCAAGCCATATAACCCTGCGTTCAGTCGATCGACACCTTTTCGATAGTTTGAAAAGTAGAAGAGTTCATCTGGTGTTCCGAGGATCAAATTGAAACCATTGTATAGCGCTGCCTTCGCCTCTACCTGCGACATGTAGTCTTCTGCACCTGTGGGGTTGACTAAGTAATCGGATACGAGGTGGCCCCGCGACGGTGCGTTGGGATTGATGTGGGCAGGGTCTCGGAAATTCGTTAGCATGCTAATCCGTCCTTGTCTATTCATCCCCATCCAGGTTCCGCCTGCTTCTAGATCGCGGCCAGCGACAACGTTCGGATGGTCGGTCCAAAATTCTGCCGGCGAAGTCTTCCTCTGATAAAATTCATCACGGTTGGCAGCGACGATGAGTTTGTACTCGGGGTGTTGCTGGATGGCGACGAAGATGAGGCACATGATGCGATATCAGTCTAGTGTCAAAGCCATGTAAACGAGATATGTCGCCTTTCCGTTCAGATGGTCCACATCGAAATAAAGAACAGGGCGCCACGGTAAACCTGAAGCACTACGTAAAAGGCAAACACGAGCATCGCCGCCTTAGTGATGGCACGGAGGGGTCCCTGTTTGTATGCATTCCGCTCGATAAAGAACAAGATGACGGACAACGCGAGTACGCTGACCCAGGTAACGTTGTTGTCGTCCATTAAGGACTCCCATTTGAAGCCCATGGCGTATCCGGCTACGACCGTGAGATAGAAAAGCCAAGCGATCACTACGAATAGAACGAAGATGGCCACACTCCACAATTCCAGGGCAACGGTGAGGTGGTCGAAGTACGTGAGTTTCTTATTGTAATTAAGGAGCCACAGGGGAACCGAGAAAAACAGGACGACCAAGAACAGGCACATCTTCGATAAGTTGGTCGACTGTTGTTCGTACCGGGCCGAAAAGACCGCCATGCTGACCTTCTCTTTTCTTACACGCTTTTCCACCATCTCTTTGGCGATGCCGGAATGTGGTAGGTTATTCATTTGCGTCTGCAAACTTGAGTTCAGGGTGTCGTACACCGGGAACAGGAAGTAGATCAAGTTCACGATGAAGAACATGGACATCGGCTTGATGAACGGGACGCGACGTCCTTGGATGATCTGATAGCTGACTTCGCCGGGTTTGCGAAGCATCCACTTGACCGTTCGCACGAACTTACTGTCGACAAAAAACAAGGCACCCAAGACGTCGCCGAAGAAATGTTTCACTGTGTGCTCACCCTCGACAAAGACTTTTTCACCGCAGGTTTGACAAAATGTGCCGGTCAGCGCCGACCCACAACTGCGGCAAACGCCGGGTTCGGTCGGGATGGGTTTGGTGATGTCGACTGTACTCATCCGGGTTCTTCAAAGAGTTCAAGTTGCGAAGGCAATAACTGAAAGGAACGACGATGCAAGGGTGTGATGCCTAGGTTGCGAATCCCTTCGCGATGCTCATCGGTTGGATAGCCCACATTTGTTTCCCAGGCGTACCCGGGATATTGGGCAGCGGCTCGCTCCATCCAGTCATCGCGGTAGGTCTTCGCTAAGACGGAAGCTGCAGCAATAGAGAAGTAACGCCCGTCTCCTTTAATGATGCACTCGAATGGAATGTCGCGATAGGGCTTGAAGCGGTTCCCATCGATTAGCAGGAGCTCGGGTGTCACGGAAAGTTTATCGAGCGCGAGGTGCATGGCCTTGAACGAAGCGTTCAGGATGTTGATCTGATCAATTTCCTCGTTGCTCACCTCGGCAACGCCCCATGCGACAGCTTTCTCCATGATCTCGTCGCGCAACGCGAGGCGATCCTCCTTCTTGAGCTGCTTCGAGTCGTTGAGCAACTTATGGCGAAACTTCTTGGGAAGGACCACCGCTGCGGCAACCACCGGACCTGCGAGGCAGCCCCTTCCCACCTCGTCGCAGCCAGCTTCGATTAGGTGTTTCGTGAATGCAGAACGTAGCACTTCGAAAGATAACGATTCGGTGAAAAAGAATAGTTTTGTTAGATGAGCGCTCCTCAAAAAAATCCCTGGACAACCTTGGACATCAAGCCCGTGTACGAAAACCGCTGGATCAAGTTAGACGAACACCAAGTGATCAATCCAGCCGGTGGACGTGGCATCTATGGGAAGGTCCATTTCAAGAATAAAGCGATCGGCGTAGTGGCCATCGACCAAGATGACAACACCTGGCTTGTTGGGCAGTGGCGCTACACGCTGGGTGAGTGGAGCTGGGAAATTCCCGAAGGTGGCGGATCCTTTTCCGAAGACCCATTGGATGCCGCCAAGCGCGAACTTCGCGAAGAGACAGGCATGGTCGCTCAAGAATGGAAATTGCTCCAAAGGATCCACCTATCGAACTCGGTGTCTGACGAAGAAGGGTTCATCTTCCTGGCCGAAAACCTCACCCCGGGCGAAAGTGAATTAGAAGACACGGAAGCCGATCTCAAGTCTTGGAAAGTTCCACTGTCCGACGCGATTCGAATGGTGGACGAAGGAAAAATTACCGACAGCATGAGCGTGATTGGACTCCTCGCGCTGGCGCGCCAACGTAAAATTCAAAGGTCATGAATGCCAAACCTGTCAAATCTTCGCAGACGACGATCACCGAGTTGATGATCCCAGCGTACGCCAACTTCGGCGGCAAGATACACGGTGGCATCATCCTTTCGCTGATGGATAAAGTTGCCTACGCGTGCGCCAGCAAACATTCGGGCACGTATTGCGTCACGGTAACGGTAGACCGCGTCGAATTCTTGCAACCCGTCGAGGTAGGTGAACTCGTATCCCTTCACGCCTCGGTGAACTACGTCGGGCGAACGTCGATGATCGTCGGCATCCGAGTCGAGGCGCTAAACGTGAAAACATCCGTCTTGAAACACACCAACTCCTCCTATTTCACGATGGTGGCAAAAGGCGACGACGACAAGCCCACAGAAGTTCCAGCACTCATACTTGAAAACGAAGAGGAGATAAAGCGGTTCATCGAGTCGATGCGCTTGAAAGAAATCCGCAACAAGGTGCGTGAAGAAATGGATGATGCAAAGTCGAAGATTGAAGTCGCCCGGGCGAGTGAGCTTTTGAATAAGGAAAGATGCGTTATTAGAATTAAGAATTAAGAATTAACATTTAAGAATTACGATTTAAGATTTAAGATTTAAGGTTATGCGGTTATTGACATTACTACTCGTGTTGGCGAGTTTTTCGGCGGGGGCGCAGTACAACATTCTGAGTCAGCGTGAGCAGGCGAAGGTGATTGACGAGTTGCTCGACGATCGTCTGAACAACCTTTTACCGGCGTTGATGCGGCGCGAGGGGTTCGATATGTGGGTGGTGATTTCGCGTGAGTATAACGAAGATCCCGTGATCGAAACGTTACTTCCCGCCACATGGATGGCTGCCCGTCGCACGACGATGCTCGTGGTATTCGACCCCGGCGCGGGCAAACCCGTGGAATACTTGGCCGTTGCGCGCTACGACGTGGGTAAGGTATTCAAACGTGCGTGGAATCCAGATGAAAGTCCCGATCAGTGGGCGCAGCTCGGAAAACTGATCGCCGAACGAAATCCGAAAAAGATCGGCGTGAACAAGGCTCCGTCGTGGGGCCATGCCGATGGACTCACCTCTAACGACTACGACAACTTAATGCAGGTATTGCCTGTCGGCCTGCAATCACATGTCACATCTGCAGAGACACTCGCAGTCGCATGGCTTGAAACCAGGTCGGAAAAAGAGATGGCACTCTATCCTAGTATTTGCAAGATAGCCCACGACATCATCAAAGAAGGTTTCTCATCGAAAGTGGTGAAACCCGGCGTGACCACGACCGAAGATGTAACGTGGTGGTTCCGCGAAAGGATTAAAGAACTGAAACTGGATACCTGGTTCCACACGTCGGTGTCAGTGCAACGCAATGAACCTGAAGCGATCACATCGAAACGTCCGCAGCCACTGGTGATCATGCCGGGCGACCTATTGCATGTCGACTTTGGTATCACCTACTTACGGCTCAACACCGATACCCAAGAACATGCGTATGTGTTAAAACCTGGTGAAAAGGACGTACCCCAATACTTGAAAGACGCCTTCAAAAAGGGCAACCGCCTGCAAGATATCCTCACCTCCAACTTCCAGGCAGGTCGTACGGGCAATGAAATCTTGAAAGCCAGTCGCGAAAAAGCCATCGCCGAAGGAATCACTCCCTCCATCTATACACACCCGATCGGCTACCATGGCCACGCCGCGGGAACGACGATCGGAATGTGGGACGCCCAAGGCGGAGTTCCCTTCACCGGCGACTACCCCATGCACCTAAACACCGCCTACTCCATCGAACTCAACTGCACGGTCAACATCCCAGAATGGAAAAAGGACGTGCGCATTATGTTGGAACAGGACGGATACTTCGACGGGAAAGGGTTTAGGTATATTGATGGGAGACAGGAGGAGGTTATAAAGATTTAAGATTTAAGATTTAAGAATTAGGAATTAAGAATTAAGACTTAAGGTTTTAGAATAGTGGTCGTATCGAGCACGTGTCAAATCTTAAACTCTAAACCCTCAATTCCCAATTCTAAATTCTAATTTCTGAATTCTAATTATTTCCATATTTCTTCCGAAACTCCTCTCCATACTTTTCGCCAATCGGGATGGCGGTGGTACCGATGAAGACTTGGGATTTTTGAAAGGACTTTATCCGCGGCAAGGATACGATGAAGGAGTTGTGGATTCGGGCAAATTGATTGGCGGGGAGTTTTGCCTCTACTGCTTTCAAGTTTAACCGAGTTAAAATCGGATGCACTTGTTTGTCAGTGAAAATCTTGACATAGTCTTTTAACCCTTCCACATACAAGATATCGTCGAAGAAAATCTTGATTTCGCGGTACTCGGCGTGGACGAAGAAAAAACCTGGCTCTTTCGGGAGAGGCCCATCGGCAGCGTGCTTGAGCTTGAACAGGTCGTAAGCCTTATTGGCGGCCTTCATGAAACGATCGAATGGAATTGGCTTCACGAGATAGTCGACCACGTTCAGTTCGAATCCTTCCAAGGCATATTGTTCGTATGCGGTGGTGAACACGACCATGGGGGCATTCTTCAACGTACGCAAAAACTGGGTACCTGTCAGCACCGGCATTTGGATGTCAAGAAAAACGAGGTCAACAGATTCTCGCTGTAGATAGGCGAGCGCCTCCATCGACGAAGAAAACGTTGCCTTAAGGTCGAGGAACGGAACTTTAGCGATCTCGTCGGCGATCAAGTTCAGTGCGAACGGTTCGTCGTCGACGGCGATACAGGTCATCTTCGTGTCAGCCATAGGAGTAATTTAATCAATCGAGTAATAACTCTAACTCGACCCTGTAGAGGTTTTGAGATTGTTCCGCGCGAAATAAATGTTTGTTTGGATAATGGAGGGCCAAACGCTTTTTCACGTTGTTGATACCGATACCCGAGTCGGGGCTTTCGGCTACGAGACCTTGTCGCACCGCATTTTCGGTCTTGAAGACTAAGCGGTTGCCCGTCACCTCGACTGAAATACTTGCGGGCACCCCACTCTCGAAGTCACCGTGCTTGAAAAAGTTCTCGACTAAGGGCACGAAAAGGAGCGGTGTAATTTGTTTGCCTTCGATGTTTCCGCCTACGTTGAACCGAACGAGGTCTTCGTTCACGAGTCTCATCTTCTGCAGTGACACGAGGTCTCTAAGGTTATCTAATTCTTTTTCGAGGGCTACGCGTTCATCGTTTGTTTGATACAGGATGTATCGCAGGAGTTGCGACAGCTTGACCACGGCTTCTTCGGCGCGATCGGACTTAGAACGGACGAGCCAACGGATGTTGTTCAACGTATTGAATAGAAAGTGTGGACTTACCTGTAGTTTCAAGACTGCCAGTTCGGAGGCCACCTTTTGCAAGGCGCGCTCCTGTTCCGCCTCGCGGGCGGAGTTCCATTCGTTCCAGAAGACGATGCTCGTGCTCACGCTCGCGATCATGATCGTGATGAGGAAACTGGACAAGATGGGACCGGCGAGCATCAGCATCGGACGGTCGGGGCGACCATGCGGCGGCTCCGAGGGTGGTCCTGGACGACCGAAGTGTTCGGTGTAAGTCACGTGAATCCACCCATTGACCAAGCTGACCACCACGATTGCGGCTACGATGATCAACAAGAATGGCCAGATGCCATACTTCTTGAGGATGACCGGCGTCAAGTAAAAAAGATTGAAGTAGAAAAGCGCGACGAGCAGCAGGTTGCGGGCAATGGTTGGCCAAAGGATGTTGGGGGCGAAAAAGCCAGTTAGCCCGTGACCCGGGGAAAGCACCAACGGCGCGATGAAAAAAATCGCCCATCCTATGAGGTGTACCGGTAAGTTGGACCGAGTGATCGAACGCACAACTATTCCTTTGGGGGTTAAACCGCTAAAGTTAATGTAGGGTCGCGGTGTTATGATTAAGTGTAGATAAAGAACGGTAAAATGCCGACCTCTGCTTATCTTATCCCACAAAATTGGCGGCAGCTTTCGACATTTTGGCATGAAAATCCTTCGGTTGATCCATACCGGCTACGGCTTGCTCGTATTCAGCTTGGTCTTCCTCCTCCTCTTCCCCCTGCTGCTGATTCCGATCCTGTTTCCAAAACAGTTCCGATGGGTGGGGGTCATCAACCGGTGGTGGGCCAAGTTATTGTTTATCCTTGCCTTCCTACCCTTCCGAATCGACGTCCGGGGAAAGCTGGATTCATCGAGACAATATATATTTTGTCCCAACCATTTTTCCTATTTGGATATCCCCACGATGGGCCTGAATCCACACAACACCATTTTTGTTGGGAAGAATGAAATGGAGCGGATTCCCTTGTTTGGGTTCATGTACCGCAAACTGCACATCACCGTAGACCGCTCGAAGCTAAAAAGCCGTGTAGCCACGATGATTAAGACGCTGGATGCGCTGGATGCCGGAAAAAGCCTCGTGATCTATCCCGAGGGGGGTATCATCACGCAGGAGCCGCCAAGCATGACTACGTTCAAAGATGGTGCATTCCGTGCAGCTATCGAAAAACAAATCCCCATTGTGCCCGTCACGATTCCCCACAATTGGATACTTTTGCCCGATGGTGAGTTCCTGATTCGTTGGGGGGTGATCACAGTAGTTTTCCACGAACCCATCGATACAAAGGGTTATACACTCGATGACATCGGACGTTTGAAAGAACAAGTCCGGCAGGTTATCAGTGAAGAACTCACGAAGCAAAATAGCCCCGCCATGATAATGGCATGACCTTATGAACATCGACCGGCAAACACTACATAAACTCGCTCATCTATCGCGACTCGACATCAGCGAAAAGGATGAACCCAAGATGTTGGAAGATCTCACGGCTATCGTGACGTTTGTTGAAAAACTTAATGAAGTGAATACCGATGGTGTCGAACCGCTCACCACGATGTCGCATGAAGTAAATACTTTGCGCGAAGACGAGGTGGGCGAACATCTCCCCCACGAAGAAGTGCTTCGCAATGCACCCGCGAAAGACGCCGACTTTTTCCGGGTACCCAAAGTTTTGGAATAATATGCCGTCGAGCGGCTCGTTGTCTCTCTTTAAATCATTCCCTCGCTAATGTGGACTGTGAGATTTTGGCGCGACTGGTCACCAAGCCAGCGCATTTTTTTCTACCTGTTTGCGGGCGCGTTCGTTGTCACCCTCGGTTTGATGTGGTGGGGTTACTTCGTTCAACCACAGCCTACGATTGAACTTCAAACCATCGTAGAAGCAGAGCTTTCCGAAATAGCCGTCGACCAGGTGCACCAAGGGATGGTCGACCTCCCGGTGACCGGGAACAACTACATTATCTTCCAACGACAGCTCGGCGGCCCCATTCAACCAAGCATGGCCGTTGCAACCGGTTATGCGCTGTTGCTGGCGTTGTTTGTGATCGCGATGCTCTCGGTCATCTCTACGTTGAGCAAATTTTACTATCTCTTGGGAATGGGTGTGTTCATCCTGTTCGTCACGACGCTCAGTCCCGAGTTGCTGGGAGTCTTCGGCAACTTTGGCAAGACTTTCACCGTCGTGATCTTAATGCTCTACGGTTTGACTAGTTTTTACCTGTTCTACTTTCAAACCACTGCATCGTTTGCTATCCGGGTGCTGGCGTTCACCGGCGTTACGATCGTCCTCGCCTTGACCATCGCCTTCTTCAATGCCTCTGGGGTGCCCTTCTTGTATCTATCTACCTACGCCACGCAGGCCGGGTTGGTGATGGTCGCGCTGTTGACCATTACAGCATCCCACGAAATACTTGCTGGATTCTTATTCATTGTCACCCAAGGAAATACAAGGACACGCAGTGTGCAACACTTTGGCATTGCCGCGACCATTTACTTGGTGAACCTGATTCTTACATACTGCATTAGATTCAAGTACCTCGATTGGGACATTCTCACCATCAACTTACTTTTGCTCCTCACGATTTCAGCCATCCTCGGTATCTGGGGAATTCGTCAGCGCCAGAAGACGTACGAAGGGATCATCGACGCCGATCCATACGCGGTGTATGCGTACTTAGTCGCAGCCGCTTTTGCTTTTGGCACCATCGCGATGCTCGAATTCAACGGCAACGACTCACCGCTCGCCGGCATCGAAGACATCATCATCTTTAGTCACTTGGGATTTGGCTTTATATTCTTGACGTATCTGTTTTCCAACTTCCTCAGCCTGATGTTGAAAAACTACTCGGTCCACAAAGTCCTCTATGCGCCTACGAACATGCCCTTCTTTACTTTCAGGTTGGGTGGGCTTGTTGCCACTGTTTCGTTGCTGATTTACAACACCTGGCAGGTGCCGGTGCATAACATGGTGGCGGGATATTACAATCAACTAGGCGATCTCTACACAAAAGTGAAAGTGCCGACGATCGCCAACGCCTACTACGAAGAAGCACGGACATACGGGTTCAGAGGTCATCATGCGAATTATGCGCTCGCCAACATCGAAGGATCTCGGTTGAACCTACCGCTGGAACGGGAACGTTTTGAAGATGCCAGCTACGTTCGTCCCACACCGATGTCGGTTCTCAACTGGGCACAGGCATATCAAGCCTCGGGCAACAATGTGAACGCGATAATCGCACTGCGCGAGGGCATGAAGAAACTGAAAGAGACGAGCAGCGCAGAAAACACGTTAGCGCTGCTCTACGCACGCGCGGGACTTCGCGATTCCGCTCAAACCTATTTTGAACGGGCGAAGAAAGGTAAAGCTCAGGCGCTGTCGACCGCCAACGTAATTGGTACCAATGCACTGGGTTGGACGAATATCCCTCTTGATAGCGGACTGCGCGACACACATCCCGCCACCGAAACCAACCTACTGGCGTTGGCCAACGGTCAAGGAAGGGTGGTGACCTCGTTTCAACTGCCGAGCGACACCGTTTTAACCCTCGCCAAGGCTGCCGCTATTTCAAACTACTTGTTGAACCAGCGCCATCAAGTCGACACCGGATTTGTCACCAGCGTAGTCAATCTTGCCCGCCGTGGCGGCAATAGTGGTTTCAAAGAATCGATATTATTCTCGGCAGCCCTCGCGCTATATCAAAGCGGTGAGGTAAAACGCGCCTTTCAGTTAATGGAAGAAGTGACCGTGCAAAGCGACGTAAAAGGCAAGTACAACTACATCATGACGCTTTGGGCGTTGGAGAAACGTGAAGCGAAAAGGGCGCTCGCGTATGCCGAGTTTGCAGCGTCGCAAGGTTTTCGTCGGGCACCCATCGCCCACGCGGTCGGACTTACGGAAGGCATTCGCACGAAGGACTCCAAGATGTCGGATGCGTTGGCCATCTGGGACAGCGTTACGCGAGGCACCGACACCGTCGCACGGAGAGTTGCTTACGACATGCAGAAAGTACTTTCCAGCCGCCCCCAAGATTGGGCTACATTTTCCGACAACGAAAAGTATGCGTTTGCGCGGTATCGGTACACACTACAAGATTCGCTGAAGGCATTCGAGTTAATCTCGACACTCAGCAACGACGACCTGAAGGCTCGGATGTTATTGGAGTTGGCACAAGACCTTCTCGACGCCGACCAATACCATGCTGCCCACCATATGCTGGAGCGCATCGCGGGCCTGTCGCTTTCAGATCCTGAAATCGGGAAGCAGATGGCATTGATGGAGTTGGTCACCGTAGCGGCCACCCGGTCGCCCGCCGCCGTGATCGAGGCGGTGACGCAGTTGCCGTTCGAGCTAAAGGGTAAAGACCGTCGTTATAAAATCTTGTTCGATGCATGGTCGGCAGAAGTTGCTGGCGACAGCGTGCGTGCCACCCAACAGTACGAATGGTTAGCTACCCACGATCCGTTCTTCGAAGACGGCGTTTTGTCGGCCGCGCGTTATTTTAGAGCGAAAGGTTTTGTGGCCTACAACCTCTTATCGGAAGCGATGCTGTACCATCCTTCGTCGTTGCGAATCCGGAAGGCTTATGCGCTTGAATCGGCACGGCGCGGTTTCCGAAACTATTCCGAAGTGGCGATCGACGAACTCAAGCCTGTAATGGGAGAAAAGGAGTGGCAGCGCCTAAGGCAAGAGGCCGAGGGATTGTATCCTACGGAAGACTAGACTACGCGCGAAGGGCACCGTCGCGCAGCCGTGGCACCACTTGATAACGGTCCTCGGTCAAGCAATATTGGATATCTTCTTTGATGCCGAGGCGATTCAATCGCTTCATGTGCGAAGCGTTCTTCAAAAAGTCGACCTTGTTTGCACCCGCAAGTTGGTACAGGTGTTGTGCCATGATCGGCGCATCGCATCCAGGTTCGACTTGAGACTTCACCTTTTCAACCACCGCGCCCGCAAAGAGGGTGTCCTCTAAATTGACTTTTCCTTTCCAGCCCGCGCACACCACCAACACATCGCGGTTGCCTTGCATCACGTGGTTGGCCACGGCGGTGAGATTCAAGAAAGCGCCGATGATCAACTCGGGCGCACCTTTGGCCTTTTCAATCGCCTGAGTTCCATTCGTGGTGGTGAAAGCGATTTTCTTGCCGCGGATTTCTTCCATGTATTCGAAGGGCGAGTTTCCCTTGTGAAATCCCTCTACCTTCTCGCCATTGCGTTCACCCGAGGTGATGTAGCCTTGATGTGCCATCTGACGACATGAATCCAAGTCGGCGAAAGGCACGATATGATCGACGTTGAATGCAAACGCCGTCACCATGCACGATGTCGCCCGAAGGATGTCGACTACTACGACGGTCTTATTCGACACGTCATAGAGGTGCATCATGTCGGGACTTAGACAAACATCGATCGTCTTGGCCATGTTGTGGAGCAGACGTGAATCTTATTTGCCAACCAAGGGAAGCTTGTGCACTTCCGCCTTGAGGTTCTTACCACGCACCTCGATGAAAACTTCGGATCCAGCAGTAGCGTGAGCGGTGGCCACATAACCGAGTCCGATTCCGACCCCAAGAACGGGCGACATGGTACCGGATGTTACTTCGCCGATGGCGTTGCCTCCACTATCTCGGATGGTGTAATGCTGACGTGGGATTCCTTTGTCGACCATCTTGAATCCAACCAACTTCTTGGAGACGCCTTTCTCTTTTTGATCTTTTAATGCTGCCGAATTGGTGAAGTCTTTCGTGAACTTCGTGATCCAACCCAAGCCCGCTTCGAGCGGCGAGGTAGTATCGTTGATGTCGTTTCCATATAGGCAGAAGCCCATTTCCAGGCGTAACGTATCACGCGCACCGAGGCCAATGGGCTTGATGTCGACGCTCTTACCAGCATCGAAGATGGAATTCCAGACTTTTACGGCAGCGGACTGGTCCACATAAATCTCGAAACCACCAGCGCCAGTATAACCGGTGTTGCTGATCACAACGTTGGGAACGCCAGCAAACTCGCCGATAGCGAAATGATAATAGGGAATTTTCGAGAGGTCTGTCTTCGTGAGTGACTGAAGGACACCGGTTGCTTTAGGTCCTTGTACGGCGAACAAGCAAATGCTATCGGAGATATTCTTCATCACCGCCCCTTTGGTATTGAATTGCATAATCCAATTCCAATCTTTTTCGATGTTCGACGCGTTGACGACGAGCATGTAGTCGTTGTCACGGATCTTGTACACGAGCAGGTCATCCACAATTCCACCTTGCGTGTTGGGGAGGCAAGAATATTGCGCTTGGCCATCGATCAGCTTAGATGCATCGTTCGATGTGACGCGCTGGATAAGGTCGAGGGCTTGCGGCCCTTCTACCTTGAATTCACCCATGTGCGACACGTCGAAAACGCCGACCCCGTTGCGAACGGTCATATGTTCCTCGATGTCGGAACTATAGCGCACGGGCATGTGATAGCCGGCAAAAGGAACCATTTTGGCACCCAACTTTTCGTGAATGTCGTTAAGGGGAACTTTCTTTAAATCCATAGTCGTGAATGAGGAGGCAAAAATAACAAATACCTTGTCTTCTCACCATTGCTTGGAAACATAGCCGACGAAACCGGCGCTGTGTTTTGACAGAGTCATTAGCCGATTAAACGACTAGGCACGCTTCCGCTTCCAACGGCGGTGGCTCCACAACCAGAATTCAGGCTTTTCTTGGATGCTCTTTTCCAAGATCCGGGTAGTTTTCTCTAGGATCTCGAAGTCGGGCTGTGCGCGCGGCGCATCGGTGATCTCTACAAAGCGACATGTGTAACGACCTCGACCTGTCTTTTGCACGTCCAAGAAAACGACTGGGTAATTGTAAAGTTTGGCATATAACTCAGTGCCGGTCAGCACGCCCGTCTCTTGGTTGAGAAAAGTCATCCAATGCGGCTTCGAATGAACCGAAGGCGCTTGATCGATCAAAAAAAATGTGGCGGTGAGTTGATCCTTCATTCTTTGGAAGTCTTCTTTCACCGTACGGTTGTGCATCATTTTCAGGCCGTATTTCTCCCGCGACGCCAACATCTTGCGATCCATGTAGGCATTCGTCAACGGTTTGTAGATCGCATACGTTTGGTGCTTCATCGCGAAGGGGACCGTGATCGCTACCATTTCCCAGTTGTTAAAATGGGCCATTGCCACGATAACACTTCTTCCCTGCTGGTAAAACTTTTCGGCAACCTCAGTATCGAGGTATTTCATTCTATCCAACGCGTCCTTCTCCGACACCGAGAACATCTTTAAACTTTCCAGGGTCAAATCACAAAAGTGATGGTAGAACTTTTTGGCAATGGCCACCCGCTCGGCGTGCGTTTTCTCGGGAAAGGAATTCTTTAGATTCTCCATGACCACTTTCTTGCGGTACCCGATCACATAGTACATGATCACATACAGCCCGTCCGATACAGCGTAAAGAATAGGAAATGGCAGAAGTGAGATGGGAAGTATGAAGAGGTAATAGACGATGGGCATTTCCGCGTGTCGGGTCTAAGGGTGACTACTAAAACCTTACAAAGATTCTACTTTTTTGCTTCGAAAACTGTCTTTCCGCCGACAATGGTTCGGAGGACCTTCACATTCCTGATTTCGGCAGGGTCAATCTCAAACAGGTCTCTTTCGAGCACCACGAAGTCGGCGAGTTTTCCAACTTCCAGCGAGCCCTTGAGTTCTTCCTCGAACGAGGCATAGGCGCCATGCATCGTGTAGCATCGAAGGGCCTGTTCCACCGTTACTTTTTGTTCGGGCACCCACCCATCGGGGTTTCGATCGTCGAGTGTGCGCCGTGTAACGGCAGCATAAATCCCTTCCAGTGGTGTTGGCGGTGCCACAAACCAATCGCTCCCGAAACTGACGACCGCACCTGAATCGAGTAACGACCTGAAGGCATAGGTTGTCTTTGCACGTTCGGCACCGATAACTCTGTCGGCCCACCTTCCGTCGTCGATGGCATGATACGGCTGCATGCTGGCGATCACGCCCAATTTCGCGAAGCGCGGAATGTCTACGGGTGCGATGTGTTGTGCATGTTCTATACGAAAACGTCGGTCGGAGGGTCCATTTTCCTTCTCTACTTTTTCGAAAATGTTAAGAAGGGTGTGAATTGCTCGGTCGCCGATGGCGTGGACCATCAGCCGGAGTCCGGCGCTGTCGGCCGACTTGATCATGGAGTATAATTCTGTCGGGGGTGTGACAAAAAAACCAGAGTCTTTTGGCGCATCGGTGAAGGGGCGATGAAATGCGGCTGTATGCGAGCCCAGCGATCCATCGACAAATGCTTTTAGGTTCCCGATTCGGAGCCATGGGTCACCGTGGCCTTTTTCCTTGACCATCTTATTAAGCTCCCGCCATTCGGTAATCGGCATACCTGCGTAGATACGTGTCTTGAGCCGTCCTTGTTGGTGGGCCCTCTCCAACGCGGCCATGTAGCCCGACATATTGTGGGCCGAAGTAACACCGTTCGACGCGACGTAGGCCATTGCGGTGTCTAGTGCCCGATCTTCGAGCTCCGGCGGTGGCATGGGAACAACCCGGTCGACATACACCATCGCATTATCCTTGAAGACGCCGGTGAGTTTGCCCTTTAAATCGCGCACCACGGTTCCACCGTCCACTTCTTTCACGCGTTCATCTATGCCCGCAGCTTGGATTGCGGCTGAATTGGCGAGCGACATGTGCCCGTCGAGTCGGTTGATCCACAACGGATGGCCAGCTGTTACGCTGTCGACCCAGCTTCGGTGGGGCAATTCGCCACCCCAGTTTTCGTGGTCCCAATCGCCACCCAAGATCCAAGCGACGTCGGGTAGTGTAGCGGCGTACACTTTAATTCTCCTGATGAACTCTTCACGTGTGGGCGCATCGCGCAATTGAACGGAAGACAATCTGAAACCGCCATCGACAAAGTGCGTATGGGTGTCTATCAACCCCGGCACCACTAGCTGTCCTGCAGGCACGTCGATGATTTGGGTGGCAGTGCCCGCCCAAAGTTCAATGTCGATCCGCGATCCTACGGCGGCGACTGTATCTCCGACAACGGCCATTCCTTCTGCATAAGGTTGCGCTTCGTTGCCGGTCCAGATGCGGCCATACACGACGGTGTCGGCAGACGGATGCGATGAGCAGGCAGCCGCCAAACCCAACAAAAGTAAGAGGGAGAGTCTCATTGTAACTTCGGATTATTGCGGTGCCGATCTTTATCCCGATTTGATTTCTTGTCGAAGTTCTTTTGAAATGCAGCCGTGAGATCGACGCCTGTTTGGTTGGCCAAACAAATCAAAACCCACAAGACGTCGGCCATCTCGTCGCCCAGGTCCTTGTTTTTATCCGACTCCTTCTCCGACTGTTCGCCATAACGACGTGCCATGATGCGGGCCACCTCGCCGACCTCTTCTGTTAAGATCGCCATGTTGGTAAGCTCATTGAAGTAACGAACTCCCGTGGTGTTGATCCATTGATCGACCAATTGCTGCGCTTCCTGCAGCGTGATGGGTTTCGGTGTTGTGTTCATTTCGTTACTTCGAGTTCTTCGTAGTCGATGTCCAGCACTTCATATTTTTGGTAGCCCACGAAATCGAAGTGCCACCATTCGCTCGCATTTACTTTGAAACCGTTTCGTTCCATCACGGAGATAATTAAGTCGCGGTTCTTTTTGATGACGGGGTCTTTCACGGGTGTCGTAGGCCAAGCTTCCTTCTTGAACGAATCGAACTCCGTGGGCATCGGTATCTCCTTCCCCGTTTTCAAGTCGACGATCGTCATGTCCAGTGCACAACCACGGTTGTGGCGCGACCCACGATAAGGAGAAGCGACGTACGTTGTGTCGCGGTATAGTTCATAGAACTTCACTGTGGCCTTGTATGGGCGATACGCGTCGTAAATTTTTATACCAACCCCTGCCTTAGCAAATTCAGCTTGCGCCTTCTTCAGGGCTTCCGCGACGGGTCTCCGAGCATAGGCGCGCGCCAAGTTGTAGATCTTCTCGCCGGTAAAATTATTTTTGGTAGCGTAGCGAATATCGAGAACAATACCTGGCACAAATCCATCCAAATTGACAAGCTCTTTTTGAGGATTGCTCGCTAAACTCTTCTTGTACTCGGCGAGGGTTGTCGCCCGAAGACCATATTTATTTTGCGCTGTTGCCGCTGATACAATCGACATCACCAATAAAATGAGACACAGTTTTTTCATAGTAAGAGGGTCGATTAAAGGTATTAATTTTTAACTTTCGTGAACTGCCGTTTGACGAAATTGTAACCGCTAAAAAACCTATGCCTTTCAGTAGCGCCCTTCCTTTGATCCTGCTACTGGAACTGATGGCGATCATCTACGGAATTGCGAGTTACGGATGGACACTCGAAGGCTTACAGGCAGTGACACGTTTTTCGGGACGTGTATCGCTCGGTGTTTTCAGCGCCATCTTTCTTTTTCACAACCATCCGTTTCTAAATATTCGCAAGGTACTTTCGAACAAGTTTTTCTTGGCTTTCGCCGTCGCCCACGGCGTGCACTTGTTCGAGCTCCTTTCCTATCTCTACTTTAGCAATGCGGAACCCGTGTGGACGCGGGCCATCGGAGGCATGATCGCGTACGCGTTCATCTTCACCATGCCGTGGATACACAAACGTTGGGAGTCGCAGCAACTGAGTCCGAAACGTTACCAACAGATCGTCCTCGTTTATCTCTATTACGTGTGGTTCATCTTCTTTATGACCTACCTCCCCCGCGTTCGCGGCACCGTAACCAACGTAGGCGGCTCCTACAAAGAATTCGTGATCTTGCTGGGTTGGCTATCGATCATGATGGGGTTTAAGTGGTCGGAGATGATTAGAATTAAGAGGTAAAATTGAAGACTTATCACTTAAGATTTATCATTTAAGATTTATCATTTAAGATTTAAGGTTTATCATTTCGGATTTACTAGATCTCGAACTCCAAATGTTAAATATTAAAGGGTAAATGATAAATTTTTAAACTCTCTACATTCCCATCATCACGAACGCGCCCCAATAATACGGGTCTTTGAACTTCGTCATCAATTGGATCTGCGCTTGCTTGAAGGCTTTTTGCTTGTTGCCTGTCTTGATCCAGTTGGTCACAAACGAGGTCATCAGTTGTTGTGTCGCAGCGTCATCCACTTTCCAGAGGCTCATGATCAAAGCGTTGGCGCCAGCCACGAGAAAGGCGCGTTGCAATCCATACACCCCTTCTCCCGCTTTTACTTCACCCAGGCCGGTTTCGCACGCACTTAGGATGACTAGGTCGGTACCGTCCAGGTTCATATTCATCGCTTCATACGCGGTGAGGACGCCGTTGTCGTTGCTCGTCAGGTCGACGCTGTTGGTACCCGCCAACGTACCACTCGCACCCGCCAACAAGAGACCAGATCGAAGAAGTGGGTTGGCTTGCGCGTTTTCCATACTCGTGCCATCATCGCTGGCCACGTCGGCATCTTGCTTGAAGTAGCCATGTGTCGCGACGTGCAAGAGGGCCGGAGCTTTTACGGACTTCAACGCCGACTCGGTCGCTTCCTTTTGCATAAACTGTTTCACCTGGTAGCCGGCTGTCTTCAGCACTTTGTTCACACCATCGAGTTCGACCTTTGTTCCCGGAAGTGGAGGCACATTCGATCCGCCGTAGTCCGGAAAGCCCACCAACAATGCGTCCTTCTTGACCACCGGCTTGCGCGACTTCAGCGCAAGTAGATCCTTCGAGTTACCTATAGTGATCAGGTCGTACTGGTTGAGCAGATAGGCGCCAGACGAATTCTTGAGCGTATTCAAGTTAATTTGATTGTACACACCGTCGGGTGAGAGGTAGACGGTCTTCTTGCCGCCTACGATAGGTTCGATGCGAGCCCAAAATTGAGCGTACGCATATTCATCCGGGGCCTTTTGTTGAATTGCGTTCTTATAAAATTTGGCGTAACGGGTTTCAAGTTGATTTCCATTGTCTAAGATGGCCAACGTGGGAGTGGTCGACGTTTTCGTCATCGCCAACACAGCATACCTCGATTCCTCCGTAAAGTCTTGTTTGTAGCCACGCACCCGTATGATCTCAACAACGGCTTCTTGATCGCCCAGCGCATTTCGGATGGTTTCGTAGCTTACCGGCTGCGTCGTGTACCCGTTCGAAAAATCCGTAGACCGCTCCGACAGGGACTTCTCCATTCGGTTGGCCGACTGCACCATCGAGTCGAGGTTGATCTTCTGATCCCGGATCTCTTCTTTCGACAACGCGAAGTAACGCGCCAACGACTCCTTTTGATCAAGCCACGTCATATAGTCGCGAATCAGATCGGCATTACCGCTGCGAAGGATCGCAGTCTTCACTTTGCTGGTCGCATTCAGTAACAGGGCTTTGGTAGCAGTCTGGTAGTTGAACACATCCTCTACGATCTTGGGCATGGTTGGGCTCGCATCGATCGCAAAATTGTAATACCGCTGGAAGCGGGGAAACGTGACGTCCCAGTACTTCGTCTTTTCGGCTTCGCTCATCGGCGGAAAATACTTGTTGATGAAGTCGATGGTTTTATCCATGACGATTTTATAGTGGCTGTACGCTTTATCCCACTGCTTGTTTTTCCAGTAGAGGATCGCCACTTCTTCGCGCGAACGCACATAGTCGGGGTGGTCTGTACCTAATGTCTTCTCTCGGATTTCCATGGAGCGAAGCAACAAGGGCTCTGCTTCCGCATAACGTTCGCGCGTTCGGTAGTACCAACCTTGATCGCCGATCACCTTTGCATAGGTTGGACTTTCTTCGCCAAACTTTGTCTTGTACACGGTCGCGGCTCGCTTCAAATAGTCCTCCACTTTGTCGGGCTTATTCATCTGCACGTACAGCAACGCCAAGTTGTTCAGCACACCCGCATAGTAGGGATTGGTCGAACCCAGTTCCTTTTCTAGTTTCAAATAGATCGTTTCCGCTTCGGTCAGCTTGTTGGTTCGCTGGTAGAGCAATGCCAGGTTGGATTGAATCCCGACTTGGTTGTTCACGGATTTCTTTTGTGCTTTTTCGAGTATGGCAGTTGCCTGTTTCAAGTTGCCGATGGCCTCCTCGTTTCGACCCATCTCTGCATACAAGATTGCCTGGTTATTCAACACGATAGACATTTCTTGTCCTTCGCCTAGCAGCTCTTTGACGATTCCTTTGGCTGCATCAAAGTCTTTTTCTGCTTCGTTGTAGTAGGCGAGGTCTTGATACAAGACGGCCCGGTTGTTCACCGAAGCCGCATAGCCAAAACTCTTTAGCCCCAGCTTCTCTTCACGCATCTCTAAAGCTTGTTGTGTAAACTGAGATGCGGAGTTGAATCGCCCCAGGGTGGCGTACAGCAAGCCAAGGTCCGAGAACGTCTTGCTGTAGTTGATGTTATCGGTCAGGTTTTCATTCTCGTAGGCCGTCTTAGCAGCTAGGAAATAAAATTCCGCCAGCTTGAACTGGCGTTTTTCGTAAAAGAATTGGGCGGTATTGAGAAGGTCGCGGCATCGTACCGCTGGAGGTGTTCCTTTGCTGTCGTCTTTCAGGAATAGGTTGGAAGCGGCATACTTGGCTTTGGTCATGACTTCCGACTTGTCGCGGATGTTCATCATGCCGCTATTGTCGATCACCGTGATGGCATAGTTGAAGTCGGTTGAATCGAGCCGGTCGCGGTCGGCATCGGCTTTCGAAGCGGCCCTGTCCTTTAGCGCCTTTGTTCCCTTTTCCACACGTTCCTTCAAGAAATTACCCACTTGGGCTTGCACGCGGGTCGTCGTTAGCAATAACGCGATCGCTACAATCAGGCTGGTTCTCATAATAAAAAAGTGGTGTTTGATGTCTGCCAAAAGGCAGTGGTGTAAATTTACGGGTTAATTCGAACTGTTCACCTAAGCAAAGTCCGTGTCAAGCGCCCTTTTCCATCGAAGTACATCTGCGGCTGTCATCGAAGCCTTGACGGAAATTTTTGACGAGAATCGGTATGCCGACAAGGTGATTGAAAAGGTTTTGAAGCAAAATCCCAAGTGGGGTGCGCGCGACCGTCGGTTCATCGCCGAAACGACGTATGAAATCGTTCGTTGGTATCGCCTGTTGCAGGTGTTGTCTGGCGAATCGCAGCCGACCGCCTGGCAGCTCCTTGGAACGTGGATTTACTTTCAACGGCTCCCCCTCCCCGATTGGCGCGAGTTCTCCTCCCTAAATTTTTCAGGTTGGGATAAGCGCTTCGCCGAAGCGCAGGCCGTTCGAAAGATCCGGGAGTCCGTACCCGATTGGCTGGACGATTTGGGCACAAGGGAACTTGGTGCTAACTGGGATACAGAAATCCACGCATTGAATGAAGAAGCCCGAGTGGTGTTGCGCACCAACACGCTTCATATTTCAAAAAAAGATCTTCAGCGGGTTTTGGCCGACGAACGAGCTTTGACCCACGTCGTCCCCGAAGCTCCTGACGCGCTCGTGTTGGAACAACGCCAGAATGTTTTCAGACTCCCCTCCTTTAAGGAGGGGCTCTTCGAAATTCAAGATGTAGGCTCACAACTTATCGCTCCTTTCTTGCGCGTGGAGCCAGGCATGCGCGTCATCGATGCTTGCGCCGGCGCCGGAGGAAAGACCCTTCACCTGGCTGCACTCATGCAAAACAAGGGTCGCATTCTTGCGATGGACCCAGAAGACTGGAAGCTCGAAGAACTACGCAAGCGAGCCCGACGCGCCGGCGCCAACAACATCGAAACACGCACCATCGACAGTTCCAAAGTGGTGAAACGCTTGGAGTCATCGGCCGACCGGGTCCTCCTAGACGTGCCATGCTCGGGCTTGGGTGTCTTACGACGGAATCCAGACGCCAAATGGAAACTCTCACCCACCTTCATCGAGTCGGTGAAAGTCGCCCAAGCGGATATCCTCCGCGTGTACAGCAACATGGTTAAACCCGGAGGCAGTTTGGTGTACTCCACTTGTAGCATCTTGCCATCGGAAAATGAACAACAGGTAACGCGTTTCCTCGCCGATGCTGCTAGCTTTGAATTAGAAGAAGAACGGCAAGTCCCGCCGTCCGGGGGATACGATGGTTTCTATATGGCGCGCCTCCGCCGTAAGAGCTAATCTTCGCGCGAGAAATCCCTTGACGGTAGCAAACGAATGGGTAGCTTGACCGTTCCCATCTAGCTACCATTTCTATCAACCCATCATCTCATGAGAATTCTACTTGCCATCGTGTGTACCTGCGCGAGCATCGCCGCATCTGCTCAGGACCTTCGTTCCGTTCTATTGGAACAACTGAAGAGTACCCACACCAACAAAGACTGGTTCGTTCCTGCAAACATCGCCATTGAAGGACTCACCGCAGAACAAGCTTCCTGGAAAGATGGCAGCGGCAATCACTCCGTTGGTCAACTCACCTACCACCTCGTGTTCTGGAATGAACGTGTATTGGCACAGTTCAAAGGCGAAAAAGTGAGCAACTTCCAGGGGAACAACGAAGAAACATTCGATTCATTCGACAAAGCCACCTGGAACGACCTCGTCAAACGACTCGATGCCGTATTGGCGGGCATGGAAAAAATCATTCAAGAGGCACCCGAGGCGAAATTGAAAGAGCTCGCGCCAACCATCGCCAACGTAAACACCCACAACGCGTATCACACGGGTCAAATCATCTTTGTGCGGAAACTCCAGAAATCGTGGGATCCAAAGAAAGGTGTAAATTAGAGAATGGCCAAAAAATCCCAACCCAAGACCGTTGTTACCGCGGAAAGCGTGGATTCATTCCTCAAAAAGGCAGCAGGCGATCGACTCGACGATTGCAAGAAGATCGTCGCCCTCATGAAAAAAGCTTCGGGTGAACCCGCCAAAATGTGGGGCCCGCATATGGTAGGGTTCGGGACCCGGCATTATCAATATGAATCCGGTCGTTCCGGCGACATCTTCCGAATTGGGTTCGCACCGAGGAAGGCAAACATCACCCTCTACCTCCATGGTGCCGTCACGAATTTTGCGGACGACGTCAAGAAGCTGGGTAAAATCAAGTCTAGCGTCTCGTGCATCTACGTGAACCGACTCGCCGACCTCGACATGAAAGTGTTCGAATCCTTGCTCAAAAAATGCTATAACATGCCTTAGGAATTCAGAATTAAGAATTCAGAATTGAGGATTAAGGATTAAGGTTTAGATTTGGGATTCTGCGAACTAACGTATTTCCCTTGTCATTCATCAAGTCCGTCTTTAACAAGCTCTACGTTTTTTGGGTCCTCCTCGTGTTCTCGAGTGTGATGATCTTGTTCTTACCGGGTTTCTTGCTCCCTCCATTATTTGGTCAGCGCGCGGTGGTGGTCACACATTTCTTCATCAAGGCATGGTCCCGGATTTTTAGTGTCTTGAATTTTATTCCCTACGACATCCAACACCGCGATCGAATCAAGCGAGGGAAGTCGTACATCTTCGTGAGCAACCATACTTCATTCATGGACATTCCAGCCTTGGTGGTGACGATGAAGGGCCAGTTTCGTGCCCTCGCCAAAAAGGAACTTCTGAAGATACCCGTCTTCGGTTGGATAGCCCAAGTGATGTGCGTGGTGGTGGACAGGAGTAGCAACGAGAGTCGACGCCGCAGCATCGAAAACCTAAAGCGAATTCTGGGACTTGGCATTTCGGTCTTGATCTTTCCCGAAGGCACACAAAACCGAACCAAAGAACCACTCCAACCTTTTTACGATGGCGCCTTTCGCATCGCCGTGGAAACACAAGAGCCCATCCTTCCGATTGTCGTGGTCGGTGCCGGTAAGTTGATGCCTCCCGGTCGCTTTCACATTCAGCCAGGCAAGATCACAGTCCTCGTGGGAGAACCGATTCCCACCGAAGGGCTTACGCTAGCCGAAGTGAAGGATCTACGAGAGAAGGTTTTTGCAACCATGTCAAAAATGATTTCTTCAAATCAGTAACTTGTACACATGGCAACTCCCTCCGATCCGGTTCAAACCAAATTCAATCAGATCAAGATCGTCTTCTTGGGGCTAGCATTGGGTCAACTGTTTGCTGGTGGTGGTATCGCCTTTGCAATCTACAACGGCATGTTTGGTGAACCCGATTATTCGCAGGCGATCGCGCTTCAACAAGTTGCCATGTTACTTGTACCAGGTGGCATGGCGGCGGGTTATTTCATTTTTAAAGTCCAGGTCAAATCCATTGCGAAAAACCTGCCTTTAGATCAGAAGCTCAACCGTTATCTGGCCGCCATGGTGGTTCGCGGCGCGCTCTTTGAACTGCCTTTCCTGTTCTGTTGCGTCGCTGCGTTGATCACGGCAGAGTTACTGTTTCTCTACATCGCACCAGTCATTTTCTTTGTGTTCCTCCTACTCCGACCAACGGTGGAAGGCATCACGACAGATTTGGACCTTAGTCACGCCGAGCGGAGCAAACTTCCGCTATTATGAAAGCCTTGTTGCTGGTATTTGCCGGCGGCGGCCTCGGGAGTGTCGTGCGTTTCCTCTTCGGGAGATGGGTCAACACCTGGCACACGCTCAATTTTCCTTTCGGCACGTTAGCCGTTAATGTCGTGGCGTGTTTTGTCCTGGGTATTATCGTGGGCTTGGTCGATCATCGACAATTCTTTTCCAGTGACACACGACTGTTCTGGGCCGTCGGCTTCTGTGGCGGCTTTAGTACGTTTTCGACCTTCAGCTTGGAATCGTGGCAATTGATTGAGCAAGGCGCTCACCTCTCGTCGTTGGGCTATGTATTTGCAAGCGTCGTTTTGTGTCTCGGCGCCACACTAGCCGGCATTTTCCTGACCCGTTAAAAAAGAAAGGATCGCCCTTTTTCGGCCGACCCTTTCCACACTTTTAACGATAACCAAACTACAAACTATATCTTCATGGATAGCGTGCACGACCATGTGCGACCATCGGATGTCCAAATACCGGGTCCGGGATAAAACGTAGGGCGCTTGGTGAAGTAATGCTCATCCATCACGTTGCCCATGTTAGCTTTTAACGTAAGTCTATTTCCAAAAGCATAAGAAACATTCAAGTCGAGCAGCCCGTAAGCGGGCACTAAACCAACAGCGCCGTTCGCAGAAGGTGTTACGGTATTGAGTGCATCGGCATACGACTTAGCCGTGTAAGAATACAAACCTGAAACACTGAACTTTCCGACACGGAATGTAAGGCCGTTGCGGCTGATGACCGATGGAACGCTCTCTACTCGGTTTCCCCGAATGTCGATGTTGTTCTCACCTTGTCGCGCGGTCGCCGACGTATACTTTGCGTTGAACAGTGCCGTCGACGTGAATACTGAAAGTTCAGCTTTACCCATCGGAACCGTGTACTCCAAGAATATCTCTGCTCCATAGGTGACGGAGTTTCCAATGTTCGTCCTAAACAAGTAATAGTTCCCGTTCGCATCGTGGCCGGCGAGGGCGCCTAACCGGTTTTGGTAGATCATGCGAAAACCACCCACATCCCAACTCAAGTGATTGATCGATCCCCGGTAGCCGAATTCGAACGTGGAACCACGCGCATCGCTCAAGTTCTTATCTACTTGTTCGTAGGTCGATGCCGGAATGATATCCTTAAAAATCACCGGGCGGTACGACTGCGACCACCCCGCGTAAGCATTGCTCGACTCCGTTACCTTGAACTGTGAATTCAATCCCAGCAAGGGAAATTGATGTCGGATGGTGTTGGGCAAATTACCTGGATCGTAATAGGTAATCGTGCCCGACATGTCGGACTTACCGGTCTCGAACCTAATACCTGGGTTCAGCGACCACCGTGGGGTGAGGTTGAAACTGTTTTCGATAAAGAGGGCGACGTTCTTCGTTTTGAAGTGTAGGTCGCGGCCAAAACCCGGTTCCGTGAGACCCAGGTTGAAATCTGTTCCAGTGGTTCCCTTTCCAAGTTGCTGCCGGTGCAAGTCGTTATTGAAGACCTGCATCCCGCTGGTGAGGAGATGCGATTTGCCTAGGAATTGATAGCGATGGAGCACGCGCAGTTCGGCGGTGTAGCTATTGAAGTGGTCTATGTCAACTTGGCGAGCAGCATACTGGCCGGTCGCCGGATTAATGGCGTCGACCACGTCTGCAGGTTTATCGAATTGCACGCTGTTGCGCGCTCCAAGTACGGCCGAGGTTGTGAAGGACAACTTGGTTTTGGGGCTGAGGGTCCAATCGGCCGTAACCGATGGCACGTAGATCTCAGGGTTGAAGTAGTTCCGTGTGCGTGTCGATTGGCGGGGATTTGCCTGCAACATGGCGTCGGTCAGCGGTCCCGGAATGCGATAAACATACGTCGAGCGCGCGAACTCTGCCGTGAGCCGAAGGGTCTTCGTGGGTTTGTACACCAACACCAACGCCTGCGCGTCGCTCTTGCTCGACGCGTTGTCACGATAGCCGTCGGAGACACGTTTTTGGTAATAGGCATAGTATTCTACTTTGCCGATTTGTCCACCCACCGAGTTGTAGGAACTAAACAACCCATAGGATCCAGTGGTGGTGATGTTCTCGTAGTTGAATCGCTTCGTCGTGTCGGCGCGCTTGGTGACATAATTCACCATTCCACCGAACTGCGCTCCGTATTGCAACGAGCCGGTGCCACGTACGATCTCAATACGTTCGACGGCTTCCATCGGGAGCGAGTAGTGACTCGCGGGGTAGCCGTACATGTCGGAGTTAGTGAGCACGCCATTCTTGCGAATGTTGAATTCCCACCCTCTATGGGGATCTAGACCCCGCGTGGAAATATTCACTTGATTTCCCGATCCATCCATGTCATAGACAAATACGCCGGGAACTTTGGCAAAAATCTGGCGACCAGTTTTTTCCGCGAGGTTTGCATCCATGTTCGCCACGTGGACGACCTCATTTTTCTTTCCCGTCCAGATGTGCGTGCCTTGTACGCCCGCTAAGCGAGTAACTTGTCCACCAGGGCGAAACGATCTCACGACCACCTCTTCGAGTCTCCTAGTTGCAAGCGAGTCGTTTTGGGCAAACGTTGTGGCGGATGCTCCAAACAACAGGGCAACTAGGAGTGTACTCGAGAGAAGGAAGCGATTATCAGTTCGCTCCATCTGTTTTAGCGAAGTTCACCGAGAAATTTCCAATCCGCTTACCATGGTCAAGACCTACTTCACAATCCTTGCGGTAGTGAATGCCTCCATATAAGCGAGAAAGAGAGGCTTCCTGTGCCTGATCATTGAAGAAGTTGGCATCTGCCGGGAACAAGTATGACAACACCGTGGCAGCCGAAGCCGAGAACGTACTATGCCCCGATGTGTAGGCGGGGAAGTTGGGTACGCCTGTCGCCGTTTTGATCGAAGGGTCCATCTGACTTGGGCGAGGGTTGAAGTAGAAATACTTAGTTTCCCAGCAACCTACGGCTGCGTCGTGCAATGCCACGTTGAGCAACGCAAACGCGCGTGCAGCGCGCACTTCACTCATGTTCGCAGCTTCGATATAATGCGAGGCGATCTCGTTCCAGTGGCCAGGAGGTGTATATGTTCCCGCGCCGTCTGCCCACTTGTGCACGATGGCGAGTCGTTCGCGTGTGAGGTGAGTCGCGTAGTACTTCACTTCCTCCACTTCTTTTGCCATTTCTTCTGAAGCCGTCGGAGGAGGCGCGAGTGGTCTTTGATTCACGATGTCGGTGTTGGTCATCATCCAGGCTTTAACCCCGGTGGTCGTGGCACCCAACGAACGCAATCCAAACAAAGGAAGCATGGGCGGACGGGCGGGTGTCTCCAAGCTTACCCATGCAATCTCACCGCGATCTTCAGCTCCTTTCTTCAAAGCAGCCCACTGCGTGGCATTACCGCCCGCGGTTCCCATCCCATCGGTGCGCGCACGCGCCACGAAGATGGCGGCCACGTCTTTACCCAATTGCAAACCCGCTGAGATGTCACTCGCTGTTCCCTTACCAGACCACAGCGCCGCCTGACGTTGCTGGGCTGCCTTCAATGTGATCTCTTCGACTGCGGCAGGAAAGAGAAGTTTCAATACCTCCGCGGTCACACCCGACAAAGCAGCATCCTCCGAAGGATAACCAGGGAGTGTCGTTTTGGTCATGAGTGCCTGCACAGCCCCATCGGCGTTGTATGGTGCAGGGCGGTTATACTGGTACTTGTAATACCAAGCGGTCTTCAGCGCATCGTATTGCGCTGCCGTCACATAGCTGTACGCGCGTGCGGCATACGGCGGATTGGCGAAAGGAAAGTTTGGATCACCGAAAGGGTTCTCGGCATCGGGTACTGGATACGTTCCATTTGCCAAAGGTGCAGGAGGAAGGTTAAACTTTGCCACCAACCCACGGAGGATTTCGTTCCAGCGCAATACGCCGCCGGCACTCCAATACTCGATGATTTCCTTTTGCTCGTCTGTGAGCCCGGCCTGCAACGTCTTGATCGACTCGAGTTCTGCTTTGAAAGGATCTGAAGTCGAGGCGGCAGGAGCTGCCACGGTAATCTGAGTCGGACCCGTCAAAAGGATCATTTTCCAATTTCCGGCGGTCTCATCGATGCTCGCCGGTTCAAGGCGCTTAAGCTCTTGATCAAGCGGAACTTCCTTATCGCAGCTCGAGACGAGTACAACAAGCGCAAAAAGTATAGATAAAGTCTTTTTCATGGGTTCTTAAGATTGAGGTGTTTCTCCTTTGCTGCTTTTCTTGAAATAGAAGGTGTAGAGTAGGCCACCCATCACGGATGTGGTTTGACCCACGTTGCGACCGTCGATGGTGTAGTTGACCATCGCGCGTACGCCCAAGCCCTTAGGCCACGGCACGTAGTACATCACGAGTGCCCCTACCCGTTGTGCGTTCATGCGGTTGGAAGGGAACGGCATGTCTTGACGGCGGATGTCGCCACCACCTTGGGTGTTCATCTGCATGTAAGAAACCTCGGCCTGCACAGGACCTTTGTGATAGCCTAGGTCAACTTTGTAATCCAACATGTTGGGCATCCACACCACATCGGTGCTGTAGTAATGACCATCGGTATAGTAAGCAGGACGATCCAACTTGGTGTTGCTCCGCCAAGTGTAGCCACCTGACGTGTTGATGTACACACCCGACTTATGCGCGTAGTTGAAGTTGAGGCGACCTCCTACGTTGGTGGTATGCAACCCCAAAGAGAGGGGAAGAAAATCAGGTGTATAGTTCGAAACCGGAGTTGAGAAAGAAGCGACGGCAAACATGTAGAATTTGCCCGGTCCAGCTTCGGTTTGAATCAACTTGTACTTGCCAGACAACATAACGTCTTGCATTCCGCTGAGGCCACGAAGCGTACCCATGCTCACTTTGTTGCTCACATAGGGAAGGGATGCCATCACGTTGATCTTTGGTGATACACCGTAGACTCCGTACCACATCACGGTGTTTCCAGTAAATGTTCCGATGTTTTGGTTGTCGCGTTTCAGACCACCTTCCCAATAATGGTCCCAGCGGTCGTGTTGAAACATGAATCCAGTACAGAGAGTCTTGGCCGGCATCAGGAGCCCATCAGTTGGGATCTGCGAAAAAGCAGGCGCCGCACAAATCAATAGCGCAAACAGTAATTTTATTTTCATATAGGGATAAATAGGGGTTTTTACGAGCAAGTATTCCTCGACCTATCACAGCCCAACAGCCACACGTAATCGCGCGCACGTAAGAACTGCGTCAAAAGGCCTATGCGAGGATTTGTTGAAAGACGCCGGCAACGGCCGGGAGCATCTAGCTATGCCCTGTTATCGGGCGGATGGATAATCGACACAAAGAAAGAGTCAGCGAACGTAGGTAAAGCTGCCTGCGGAACGAACTCTTGTTCCCAGCCATCGATGGCCGGCGTAATCGCTACCTGTGTCGAGAGGTAGTCTTTAATCAAGGTCGGAACCATAGAAGCTTGGTTGCCGTCATCTTGATGACCTGCGAATGACTGGACCAAGTCCGCCAACGTGTTGTTGATACCGGTGGTCTTGTCATCCTTGATACACTCAATATATAGGGTGTCTTTGTAGAGTCTTTGCTTCACTAGGTGGTATACCTCGCCGTCTTTCTCGAATTGGCCTTTCACGGGCTCGTAATTCTGGGAGTCGACCCCATAGGGAACGGTGAGGGGAATCCTAAAAGTGACCTTTGCCCCCAAATCATACATCTCGGAATCTAACCTCTTGGAAACTTCCCGCGTCGAATCTTTTTTCAGGCCCACCAATACGCCGTAGTATCCAAGCACATTGAGCAGGAAAACGAAGAGGGTAACGATTGCGACAAGACGTCTCACACTACGGCATTGTAAAGCATAGGTAAAGAAATTCCACGTTTCCACAAAATCAGTTGACCGAAAATGAAAAAAACTTGCATTTAATGTACCGATTGAATCAAAATCCCTAAGTTTCTTGTCTTGAGAGAGTTATGAAGGCCACATTGACCGCCATATTGCTGTCGTTATTGCCCCTTTTGGGGTTTTCCCAGCAGTCTGTCGCACCCAGCGTGAACAACCTGGCGGCGATTGAGGTCAAGCTCAGTGACACCTTCATATCGACTTCAATCGGCGAGCCCGCCATTACCACCATCGGATCGAAGAACGGCATCATCACGCAAGGTTTTCTCCAACCGGAGATTCTACCATGCGTCGACTTGGCGTTCAAGTACTACCCCAACCCCGCGCGCGATATCATTACCATCGAAGCGTACGGGTGCGAGGTGAAAATCGAATCGATGGAGGTAATTGACTTGAGGGGAAGGTTGTTGACTACGGCGCTGCCAACCAAAACGAACGAGTTGAACCTGGGCGACCTCGCGCAGGGTGTTTACTTGATTCGAGTCAAATTAACCAACCAAGATGTCCACACTATTTCGGTAGTAAAAACGTCGAACTGACCCTTGACCCCCAAGTTCCTCTATGCGCCTTTCTGTACTCTTGTCTGTTGCGCTTCTGTCTCTCACCGTGACTGCCTTGGCCCAGTCGCCACCAGGCATTAATTACCAGGGTGTAGCGCGCAACATCGATGGGAAACCGCTGGTGTCGAAGGACATCACCATCCGCATCAGCATTTTGAAAGGTGCCGAAAACGGCGAAGTGGAATACTCCGAGATTCACTCGTTAAAGACCAACGCATTCGGTTTGTTCACCCTGGTCATCGGCGACGGCGCGGCGCTGAAAGGCGACTTTCGATTTGTGAGTTGGGCACTCGGCAACAAGTGGTTGCGGGTCGATATGGATGCCGACGGCGGCAGCAGCTTTCAAGTAGTCGGATCACAAGAATTTATGAGCGTCCCCTATGCCTTCTATGCTCAATATGCAGGCAATGGCGGGAACGGCACCACGCTTACGGCGGGGCCCGGCATTCAAATTAAGGACAACGTGGTAAGCAACACAGGCGACGCTGACGCCAGTGCCACGAACGAATTGAATACAGGCTTTGCACTGGTGGGTACGAAACTCAAACTAACAGATGCGGGTGGCACAAAAGAAGTAGACATCGCCCCGGTGACACAATCGATCGCTGCGGTGCTCACCTACGGGACGGACGCTGGTGGTCAACAAATCGACAACTTGGGAAACCCGGTGAACCCCAACCAAGCCGCCACGAAGCAATACGTGGACACCAAGGTGGCGGGGATCGATGCCAGCAATACAAATGAAATCCAAGACTTGGCGTTGAACGCGAACAAGTTAACCATCACCAACAACCCCACGGCAACACCCATCGACCTGGCTCCCTACCTCGACAATACTGATAATCAGAATTTGAGCGCCACATCAACTGGGACCAATCGAACCATCTCCATTACGAATGGAACATCCGCCACCATCGACGTAGCCGACAACGACAACAATTCGAGCAATGAAATTCAGGACCTTTCCCTATTGGGAAATACCCTAGCGCTCAGCGGCGATGCGACGACGGTGAACCTCGCTCCCTACCTCGACAACACCGACAGCCAAAACTTGAGCGCGACGGCTGCTGGCACGAATCGAACCATAGCCATCACGAACGGTACCTCGGCGACCATCGACGTGGCCGACAACGACAACAACCCCAACAATGAAATTCAAGACCTCAGTTTGGCTGGCAACACGCTCAGCTTGACGGGCGATGCCAGTCCTGTTAACCTGGCTCCCTACTTGGACAACACCGACAACCAAAACTTAAGTGCGACAGCATCTGGAACCAATCGGACTATCGCCATCACCAACGGAACACCTGTAACGATCGACGTGGCGGATAACGACAACAGCACGACGAATGAGTTGCAGAATTTGACCTACACATCGGCCACCAAGACGCTCACGATATCTTCGGGTAACAACGTCACGATACCCGAGACGCAAACGCTCTCGCAAGTGTTGAGTTTGGGGGCAGACGCAGGCGCACAAAAGATCAGCAACCTAGGAACGCCGACAGCCAACAGCGACGCGACGACAAAAAAGTATACCGACGATGCGGACGCGGTGCTGGCATCGAAGATCGCGACCAATTACGCGTTCAAAGCGAACTTCAACTATACGAACTCATCGGGGCTCGTGGTCAACGACCAAGCGATGCCGTTTACCACGAAGCCATTCGACGACTTCAACGTGGTGAGTGGGAGTACTTTTACCGCGACAGAAGCGGGAACGTACCTTTTCGTGGTGGATGGAAGTTACACGGCGCTAGCGGCGGGCGGACAGATAAGTATGTTATTCAATGGAACGAAGTACCCGGTGGCGATCGTCCAGCCTTGGGGAAGTTTGATCGCCCGCTTCAATGCCACGATGATGTTTCGACTGCTTCCAGGCCAAACCGTGAGCTTGGTAGGCGACAACATTCTTACCGGGGCAATTTTCACCGGAAGTTTCTCCGGTCACAAACTCTAAGTTCAGAGGGGCACGTAAATCACTTTTTTTGTTTCGAAGAAAGGCTCTTCAAAGTATTTCGTGAGGTCATACTCGCTATAAGGGCGCTTCAGTTCCCGCATCTCTTCTTCGAGGTCGCCACCTTTCAGGTATAGGATGCCGTTGTCGAGCGGATGCTTCGATTCGGCCTTGGCTTTGTTGCGCACCCACCCGTAAAATTCTTTCATGCGCGTGACGGCGCGGCTGACGACAAAATCGTACTTGTGCTTAACATCTTCGGCACGCATTTGCTCGGCCCGCACGTTCGTCAATCCAATGGCTTGCGACACTTCTTTCACGACGGTAATCTTCTTACCGATGGAGTCTACCAAGTGGAACTGCGTTTCTGGAAACAAGATGGCGAGTGGTATACCAGGGAATCCTCCACCTGTGCCGACATCGAGAACCTCGGCACCTGGTAGGAACGGCATCACCTTCGCGATACCAAGAGAATGCAACACGTGATTGATTTGAATGTTCTCGACATCCTTCCGGGAGATGACATTGATCTTAGCATTCCATTCTTCGTAGAGGGAAGGTAGCTGCGCAAACTGCCCGGCCTGCTTCGCCGTTAACTTGAAGTATTTCTCAACCACACTAAATCCTAAATCTTAATTCTAAATTCCAAATTCTGAATTCTAAATGTGTTCCTTCTTATTCTTCACCAAATCATACATCAATTCACGCGCGCGGTGGAGTTGGGCTTTGACTGTGCCGAGGGGTGCTTCCAATTCTGCGGCGATTTCCTCGTATGAGAGCTCGTGGAAGTAGCGCAGGCGAACTAGCTTTTGGTATTTGGCTGGAAGCATGTTGACAAACACCTGTATGAGTTCCTCTTTTTGGGCTTTGATGGTTTCCTCTTGCGGATCGGGATTTAGGTCCTCCACGTCGATGGAAACGGATTGTCCATCATCGTCGGTGTAGGTGTTCTCGATGCTGAGTGTGTTCAGTTTTTTCTTCCGGATGAAATCGATCGTATTGTTGGTGGCGATTCGGAACAACCAAGTGCTGAACGTAAAGTCTTTTTTGAAGCGGTGGAGGCTTCGGAAGGCTTTGGCAAAAGACTCTATGGTGAGATCTTCGGCATCGTCGACGTTGCGGACCATTTTAAGTATCATATGATACACAGGCCGCTTGTACCGCTGCAGCAACTTCGCATAGGCCTTGTCATCGCCGCCGACGGCCATGTCAATAAGCTTGAAGTCTTCCAGCGCTTTCGACGAGAACCTACCTTCTTCTAAATCTTCCATCGTACCCTTTTTGTAACTAACGCAATGGGGCCTGCGACAAGATAATAAAACGCGTAAATAAAATCTAAAAAAGGCACTTTCCAGCCCTCAAAGGGCTCTTTCAACCGTCGTTCGGCCGCATGGACGACGCTCGTGAGGAGCACGGATCTGAGCACCAAAGCGCCTAGCAACCACGGTTCCACAAACGGTGTTGCCGCCCATGCCAGCACGGACGCGATCCAAGTAAACGTAAACAGTCCAAGCCACATTCGATCGATCAGTTTGTAACGCTTCCCTACCGAAAGATGACGGAGTTTTTGAAAAAAATATTCCTTCCACGTCGCCTTAGGAGAAGATGGAACGACGACCGAACTACCGAGCGCGACCGCTACGGTCTGTCGACTGGCATGTTGGTTGACGAACAAATCATCGTCGCCTCCGATAATTTCTTGATGTGCAATGAAGCCTTTAGATCCCAGGAACAACTGGCGGCGATACGCGAGGTTTCGCCCCACACCCATGTACGGCCGCCCGATGAAGGCGAAGCCGATGTATTGGACGGCGGTGATGAACGCCTCGAAGCGAATAAATGAGTTGAGCAAGCCGGGGTGGCGCGTGTAGGGTGAGAACCCGATGACAATTTGAGCGGATGGGTCAAAATAGGATGCCATTCCGGCGATCCATCCCGGTTGGGGTCGGCAGTCGGCGTCGGTCAACAAGATCCATTCGTTCTTCGCGGCCTTGATGCCCATGGTGAGTGCAAACTTTTTTCCGGTCATGTGGCGTGGCACATCGCGCACGGTCACCATCCGCAACTTTGGATTTAATCCCGTCTCCTGCAGCAAGAAGTCGAACGTACCATCGTTGCTGCGGTCATCGACGATGATCACTTCGAAGTCGTGGTAGTTCTGGGCCAAAAGTGACGGTACCAACGCGCGCAGGTTGGCCTCCTCGTCGTGTGCGCATACGATCACGGACACACCCACTTTCCCGGGTTGCGACGGGCTGCGGCGGTCCTTCGAAAAAGCGAATAACAAGACTGTCAGGTAGATGATTTGAACCGCTACAACTGATATTCCTACAACTAAAACAATGAAAGTCACCACCGGGGTTTAAAGCTGGCCACAAATATAAACCCTTCACCTAATCCTCTTAACTTCGCGCGTTAAATGAAGTTCGAGCTCCAACATTCCGACCCAGCGACGAAAGCACGTGCTGGGAAAATCATCACCGACCACGGGGAAATCCCGACTCCGATCTTCATGCCCGTGGGTACCGCCGGTTCTGTAAAAGCAGTACATCAGCGGGAGTTGGAGCACGACATCGATGCGAAGACTATCCTTGGCAACACCTACCATTTGTACTTGCGCCCAGGGATCGACATCCTCGAAAAAGCGGGAGGGCTGCATCGATTCAATGGATGGTCGCGCCCCATCCTCACCGACAGCGGTGGGTACCAAGTGTACTCGCTTTCCGCTAACCGGAAGATCAATGCAGAGGGTGTTACCTTCAAATCGCACATCGACGGCTCGCTTCATCGGTTCTCCCCTGAAACAGTGATGGATATCCAACGCTCCATCGGCGCCGATATCATCATGGCCTTCGATGAATGCACACCTTATCCTTGCGAATACGGGTATGCGGCGCGGTCGATGGATTTAACGCACCAGTGGTTGAAGCGCTGCATCCAGCGAATCGATGAAACCCAACCCAAGTATGGATATTCACAAGCCTTGTTCCCCATCGTGCAAGGAAGCACCTATAAAGATTTGAGGACCGCTTCTGCCTATTTTATTGCGGAGCAAAACCAGGCTGGGAACGCGATCGGCGGCCTCTCGGTAGGCGAACCCCACGAAGACATGTACGCGATGACGGAGTTGGTGTGCGACATCTTGCCAGCATCGAAACCGCGTTACCTGATGGGTGTCGGAACGCCTGAAAACATCCTAGAATGCATTGCGCTCGGGGTCGACATGTTCGACTGTGTGATGCCGACCCGGAACGCGCGAAACGGCATGCTATTTACGACCCAGGGGATCATCAACATCAGGAATGAAAAGTGGAGGGACGACCTCTCGCCGATCGACGCCATGCTGGGCGACTACGCCAGCACCTTCTATTCGAAGGCATACCTCCGACACCTGATTATCAATAAGGAGATTTTAGGCGCGCAAATTGCTTCCATCCACAACCTTGCTTTTTACCTTTGGCTGGTTCGGTCGGCACGGGAGCACATCCTGGCCGGAGACTTTCGCGAATGGAAAGAGAAAACAGTAAAAGTGGTATCGCAAAGACTCTAGATTCCGAATCGGCGCACGATGAAATTGCTCGACAGATACATCCTCTTCAAGGTCTTGTCCACGTTCTTTTTCGTGTTGTTGATCTTGGTTGCTATCATCGTGGTGATTGACTTGACCGAGAAGATCGACAAGTTCGCTGCCAACAACTTAAGTACCCTCACGATTCTCGGATACTACACCGAGTTCATTCCTTGGATTGCCGGATTGATCGCACCGATCATCGTGTTCATCGCTGTGGTATATGTCACCGGGCGCCTCGCCGCACACACGGAAATCATCGCGATGCTCAGCAGCGGGATCAGCTTTCCGCGACTGCTGGTTCCGTATTTTTTAGCCGCCACCATCATCGCGTCGATCACCTTCGTATTGAATGGATGGATTATCCCGCGATCGAATAAGTCGCGTCTCAACTTCGAGCTCACCTACTTCAAAAACAAGTACTACGCGGACCGGCGCAATATCTTCATGCAGGTAGAACCCAATGTGATCCTGTTTATTCAAAACTATAACAACCAAAACAACACCGGCTATCAATTCACCCTCGAACGCTTCAAAGACAATCGCCTCGTAGAAAAACTCCGGGCAGCAAACATTGCCTGGGACAGCACGAAAAGAACCTGGGTACTCAAAAATTGGTCGCGCAAGTATGTCGATAGCCTCTTCACCGCCCGAGATGTACCCGTGAAGCTCGACACGATGGGCGCCGAACTTGACACTTTGCTCAACATTAGGCCCGTTGACTTCGAAAGTGAGGAAGGGAAATACGACGGCATGACTATTCCCGAACTATCGGAGCACATACAAAAACTTCGATTCAGAGGGTCTACGGGTGTCGAGACATTCGAGGTGGAACGGCACATCCGGTTTGCTTCGCCGTTCACCATCTTCGTGTTGGTCTTCATGGGCGTTTTGGTGTCGGCCCGAAAGAGTCGCGGAGGGACTGGATTTCAAATCGTGATGGGATTTATTCTAGCCTTCATCTTGCTTATCTTCTTCATGTTGACGCGTACCTTTGCCGAGACAGGGGCACTCCCACCTTTGATTGCCGCGTGGTTGCCAAACGTTACTTTTGGTATCATCGCTGCCTTCATGTACAGGTACGTCCCGCGCTAGATGTCCACGACGAAAGATTACATCAACCTTCACTTCTTAGTTTTCCTTTGGGGCTTCACCGCCATCCTTGGTAAGCTCGTCACCATTCCCGCGGTTGAGATGGTCTTCTACCGAACATTGTTGGCTGCGGTCGGGATGGGGGCCCTCATGCTGCTTCGGAAAACAAGCTTTCACGTCAGCGGACCGGACTTAGTCAAACTATTGCTCACAGGCTCCATTGTGGCGATCCACTGGCTCACTTTTTTCGTATCCGGTCGCATCTCAAATCCTTCCACCAGCCTCGTAGGCTTTGCCACCTGTTCGCTGTGGGCCGCCTTCATTGAACCCTTGGTCAAACGTCAGCGCATACAAGGGTTGGAAGTGGGATTAGGAATCGTCGTGGTCTTGGGGTTGTACGTAATCTTCTCCTTCGACTTTCAATACCCGATGGGTCTGTTCCTCGGCATTCTTTCCGGCGTCACCGTCGCGATCTTCGCGGTGATCAACTCGTTGCTGGTACGACGCATCCACTCAGCGACCATCACGTTTTATGAAATGGCTGGAGCTGCCATCACCATCGCGTTGTTCTTTCCCTGGTATCGAGAGCACCTCGCACCCGATGGTCAACTCCATTTGATCCCCCCACTGCTGGATTGGTTGTGGATTGGAATACTGGCTTTCGTATGCTCGGTGTATGCGTATGCGGTCGCGATTGAGTTAATGAAAAGGCTTTCGGTTTTCTTCATCCAGCTGTCGCTGAACCTGGAACCCGTCTATGGAATCTTGCTAGCCTTACTTGTGTTCGGCGAAAGTGAAGTGATGGGTCCTAGTTTCTACGCGGGAACGGCGATCATACTTGCAGCCGTTTTGTCGTATCCAATTTTGAAATCGAAGTTGTCGGGGAATCGTGCTCCCTCAGCGTAGCGCCTCTCCTATCCAAACGGTGGCATTGTCGAAGGCGGGCAACTCGGGTTTGTCAGTAAAGATTCCAAACACGGCCGATCCGGAACCGCTCATGCATGCATACACGGCACCGGCACGGTAGAGGGCGTGCTTCACTTCGCCCACTACCGGGAACTTATGAAACACCGATATCTCGAAGTCATTCTTTAAATGCGTGCGCCAACTGTCGAATCCGCCCCGGAGCACGTCAACCAATGAGTCGGACGGAACATGGGGAACGACACCTGCATATGCTTGTGCGGTCGAGATGTGTACCTCTGGTTTCACGATGGCGAGATACATTCCCTTCAGCGATACATCGATGGGAGTCAGGACTTCGCCACGACCGGAGCCAAGCATCGGTTGATCGTCGATAAAAAAAGCGCAGTCGCTCCCTAAGGCGGCGGCCTTATGCTTTAGTTCCTCTTTCGTCAACTTCAGGTTGAACATTTCATCGAGTGCACGCAATGTCCAGGCGGCGTCGGACGACCCACCGCCCAATCCCGCACCGGTGGGCAGCAACTTGTGAAGGTGTATCTGCACGGGTGGCAACGAATAGTCTTTCTCGAGCAACCGGTATGCGCGCACGCACAGATTGTCTGAGGCATCGCCCGGGATGGCGTCACCAGAAGAAGTAAACGCAAAGGCTTTCGAAGGAATCACTTCGAGTATGTCGGTCCAGGCTACTGGATAGAAACACGTCTCGATGTCGTGATAACCATCGCTTCTTTTCCGCAGCACGTTCAACCCGAGGTTGATCTTGCACGGAGGAAAACAGACCATGGTATTTCGACTATTTCGAAAGCCGGTCGATGAGTTCCTGCGTGATACCAGACGTGGAGAATCCGCCGTCGTGCATCAGGTTTTGCATCGTCACCATGCGCGAGTAGTCGGAGAACATGAGTACGATGTAGTTCGCACAGTCTTCCGCGGAAGCATTGCCCAGCGGCGACATCATTTGCGCATAATCATAGAATACGTCGAATCCTGAAATACCGGCGCCGGCAGTCGTCTTAGTAGGTGATTGCGAAATGGTATTCACACGTACCTTTTTCAATTTCGCGAACCTGGCACCATAGCTACGCGCGATAGATTCGAGTACCGACTTCGCCTGCGCCATGTCGGAGTAGTCGGGGAAGGTACGCTGCGCCGCGATATAGGATAATGCAAGGATTGAACCCCATTCGTTCATCGAGTCGGTTTTCTCGGCGGTCTGCAATACTTTGTGGAACGAGATACCTGAGATATCCAATGTCTTTAGGAACCACTCATAGTTCAAGTCGCCATAGGTTCGGTCCTTGCGAACGTTCGGGCTCATGCCGATGGAGTGGAGAACAAAATCGAGTTTGCCTCCAAGCACTTCCATTGACTTGGTGTACAAGTTGGTGAGGTCGGCTTCCGATGTTGCATCGGCGGGGATTACCTCCGAGCCACATTGTTTTGCGAGTTCGTTGATCTTACCCATGCGCAACGCAATCGGGGCGTTTGTGAGCGTAAAGGATCCTCCCTCTTCTTTGATTTTCAGGGCGGTCTTCCAAGCGATTGAATTCTCGTCTAGTGCGCCGAAAATGATTCCTTTTTTGCCTTTCAAAAGGTTGTATGCCATAGATTAAACGTTGATGATGATTGGGTTAAAACCAAGTTGGGCACAATATTACAAATACCTAATAAATTTTCACGGGATTGAGAAAAACTGCTAAATTTCAAACAATTTACCCCAAAGCAACGAGGCTGCGGGGCAATACCTAAAAACAACTAGCCAAACCGACCATGGAGCCAAACAATCCACTTGCCCTAGTTTTCGAAGACTGGAACGGGTACATGTCTCTCATCGGGACCGGGTTCATTGTGCTTGGAATCCTCATCTTCCTGTACTACGAATTCCGACTTCTGCAGATTAAGGACTACAAGGACAAGTACGACTATGTGAATACTCACGAGATCAAGTACTTCTGGTATACGATCTTCATGTTCATCATCGCCGGGTTCTTTTTCTCGAACACGTTCCTCACCCACCGCATCATCGAACGCGGGATGCTGTGGTTCTGGGTTCGCTTGTTTATTACGGTCAGCATGGGTTTCATTGCCTACTTCTTCTTTAGTAGCATCGTTCGAATCTATTATCCACGCCGCCTCGAAAAACGACTCCAAAAAATTCGTTTGAAGCCGCGTATCTCGCCCGCTGGTAATGAGATGCGCCGGTTGAGCGAAGAGGAAGAGGATGCACACTTGGAGGCAGACCAAATCGCAGAAGAAGCGAGCGCCATTCACTCAGTCGACTACGACGTGTGGCTAGATGAAAAAACTGGCTTCAAGAAAGTTGAGAAGTACATGGCATATCAACACGCTGAGGAATGCCCTGAGTGTGGTTACTACACCATGAAAATCCAAAGTGAAGAAATTGAGAAACAACCGACGGCCGACGAAACTGGTCTTCTGTTGAAGCATTATCGCTGCAACTATTGCCGCCACCGCGAACGCCGCGAAGTCGTTCTCGCGAAGTTGTCCACGAATGTGAAATAACCGGCAGCGAACAATAATTAAGGGCGATCCTATCTGGGTCGCCTTTTTTGTTGCTGTGCGCCACGACACAGGATACTTGTTCTACTATCTTTGCGCTACCTCGAATCAGTGAAAGGGCAACCCATCGGAATTTTCGACAGCGGGATCGGTGGTCTCACCGTGGCCCACGCCATCCGGCAACACCTGCCCCAAGAGCGGCTCGTGTATTTTGGCGATACCGCCCACCTACCCTATGGCGATAAGTCGGAGGCGGCGATCCAAGCATACTCGATTCGAATTGCCGACGTCTTGTTGAAACGAGGTTGCAAGGTGATCGTAATCGCATGCAACTCGGCTAGCTCGGCGGCCTACGAGTTGTTGAAAGAATACGTGCGTAAAGACGTACACATCATCAACGTCATCGACCCGATGGTCGAATCGGTAGTGAAGGGATTCCATCACAAAACCGTGGGACTCATCGGTACCAAGCGAACCGTGCAATCGGGAATCTACGGGCGTAAGATACAGGAGGCGAACGCGGGCATAGAGCTGAAGACTTTGGCAACACCGTTGCTCGCACCGATGATCGAAGAAGGATTCTTTCACAACCAGATCAGCCACGAGATTATCGGTCAGTATCTTTCGGATTCACAGTTACAAGGGATCGAAGCGCTGATCTTGGCGTGCACCCACTACCCGCTGATCCGGGATGAAATCTTGAACTTCTACCACGGGAAAATGACAGTCCTCGATTCCTCCGTGGTGGTGGCGGAAGCCCTCCGCAGTTATCTGACCTCCACGAGCCTGCTCAACACCGACCCAAACCCCGATCACCACTTCTACGTGTCGGACTATACCGAAGCGTTCGAAGCAGCGACCCGCATCTTCTTCGGAGAACAGGTGAAGTTGGAACGCCATGGGTTGTGGGACTAAGGGCCCGCGCCTTCAAAAGTTCGGACGATGTTCACCCATTCCTCCCAACTTCATTATCTTTCCCTAGCACCTAACCCAACGACCTGACGAAAAACTGCCTCTTTATCGCCAGAATGTAGGTTTTACGGCTGATTTTAAGATTTTCAATTGAAACTATTGCCCAATTTTGACATCCACTGATGTCTACTTTACTGTTCATATTGCCCTTCTTGCTGGTATACCTGGTGCTGGTGGTCTACGCCGAGCGCAAGGTTTCCGCCTTTATGCAAGACCGCCTTGGGCCTATGGAGGTCGGGTATTATGGGTTGCTCCAAACCATTGCCGACCTGCTCAAGCTGTTGCAAAAAGAAGACATTGTACCCGCCAAGGCGGATCGATGGCTGTTCAAAGCGGGGCCCATCGTCATCTTCATCGTTGTTTTTGCCGGTTTTTCGGTACTACCCTTGAGTCCAACGTGGTCTGGCTCGGGCATCCAAACGGGCATGTTCTTCCTGTTGGCGATCGTGAGCCTCGACGTAGTTGGAATCATGATGGCCGGTTGGAGTTCGGGCAATAAGTTTAGTTCGCTGGGCGCATTTCGCGGTATCGCCCAAATCATTTCTTACGAAGTTCCACTCACGCTGGCGGCGCTTTGCGTGGCGATGTACTCGGGTACGCTCGACTTGCAAGAAATCTCGCTCGCGCAGGGCACCCTTTCAAACAAACCGATTTTCCTTTTTGGATTTACGTCGATAGACATCACCTCTATGGGTGGTGTGCTCGCCTGGAACGTGGTTCAAATGCCGCTGCTCTTTGTCGCTTGGGTGATCTTCTTCATCTCTTCGCTGGCGGAGAGTAACCGCGCACCGTTCGATTTGCCGGAGGCGGAGTCCGAATTGATTGCAGGCTTCCATACAGAATACTCGGGCTTTCGTTGGGCGATCGTGATGCTGGCGGAGTACGCGATGATGTTGTTGGTGAGCATGCTGGGTGCCGTGCTATTTTTCGGAGGATGGAACACGCCGTTGCCCAACGTGGGTTCTTGGATGCTCGCCGACTGGACCACGGGCGCTATCTGGGGCGTGGGCTGGCTCGTGGCTAAGACCGTCTTCTTCACCGTTATTCAAATTTGGGTGCGCTGGACCTATCCCCGCGTGCGCATCGATCAACTGATGAACTTAAGCTGGAAGTATTTAACTCCGGCGGCCCTGTTATTGGTCATCATCACTGGATTTTGGAAAATATGGTTGGCGTGATGAAAAGAACTTCGTGGTGCATTTTTCTGGCCTGTTGCCTCGCTACTTCGTCCTTTGGTCAAGGAACAGAACAAAAGGCAAAGGAAAAAATCGATAGCCTGCAAAACCTGTTGCAGAAGGCAAGCTCCGATCAGGCGAAATCGGAACTGCTGGTTGCGTTGTCGAGGGCCTATCAATACGTCGACTACGAAAAATCCCGAACGTTTGCAGACCAAGCACTCCAGGTTGCGCTGGGCACACAACACCATCCAAGTACGTACGAAGCATACAAGCAACTCTCTTTGCTTGCTTCCCTTTCGGGTGACTACAACTCGGCATTGAAATTCGACAACGCGAACTTGGTGCATGTCGTCGAAAGAAAAGACAGTGCCGGCATGGCGGAGGTGCTCAACCTGATTGGAAACGACTATCAAGACCTGGGGCGTTACGACGAAGCATATTACTATTTCACTCAGTCGCATCGGATGGCCACCGAGATTGGCGATTCTCTTCTCATGGATATTTCCATTCACAATGTCGGGACTGTATTCAAAGATCTAGGCCAATACGATATCGCGCTGCAGCACTTCGACGTGGCGAGGAAGATTGGCGAGAGAATTAAAGACGACGACGGACTCGCTTACATGTTAGATGAGAAAGGCGAGGTCTATCTAAAAAAGAAAGACTACGAACAGGCGCGTCAGTATTTGAACAGGGCGCTGGAGGTAATTCGTCAGCGGGAGCTATCGATCTTGGAACATCGCACGCTGAGTAAGTACGCCACACTGTCGGCGGAGCTCGGCAATCACGATGCCGCGATCAAATACTATGATTCGGCCTATGCCATTCACAAGAGAAATAGTAACGAATTTGGACTAGCCGAGGTCGACCTTGGAAAAAGTAAGGTATACTTAGCCAGCGGTCGATTCAAAGAAGCCGAAAGTCTTTTGTTGAGTGCGAGTGAAACCGCCCATGCACTTCATGCGACGAAGCTTGAAACGGAGAGTTTCAAACTACTCTCGGAGCTCGCAGAGGCGAAGGGCGATTTCAAAAGTGCCCTCAAATATTTCAAGGCGCACAAGGTTTTGGAAGACAGCATCGTAAGTCAAGAAATGGTGCAGCGCCTGTACCAGAGTCAGTTGAAGTTCGCCACGGAGACAAAAGACAGTGAAATTGCTTCCCTCACGCGAACGACCGCCGAACAAGACGTGATTTTGAAACGGCAAGAGTTGCTTTTCAACATCCTCGTGGTGGTGGCCGCACTCACCGCGGTCCTCCTGATCTCTATCTATCGAAGTGGACAACGACGCATTCGGATCAACCGGCTTTTGATGGAGCACCAAGCCGAGATCAAGAAACGGAGTGTCGAATTGGAGCAACTCAACCAGGTCAAGGATAAGTTCTTTTCGATTATCTCGCACGACTTGCGGTCGCCGATGAACGCGTTGACCGGCATCCTCGACTTGGCAGAGAAAAAACACCTAACCCCGGAAGAGTTCAACGTGCTAACGAAGGAACTCAGGGTGCAGTTCAACCACACGAAGACGTTGATCAATAACTTGCTCGACTGGACACTTCTCCAAATGGACAAGTTGAAGATACACGAGGACCGGATCGACTTGCAGCGGTTGGTTGCCGACAACTTCAAGTTGTTTGAGGCCCAGCAACCCAAGAACATGCAGCTCAAGAATGAAATCCCTAATGGGCTATTTGCCTTGGCCGATTTGAATATGGTGAATTTGGTATTCCGGAACCTGATCTACAACGCCATTAAATTCACGGAAGCGGGCGGGCTTGTGACCGTGCGCGCCGAAGCAAAAAACGGCATGGTCGAGGTGTCGATTGCCGACAACGGGGTGGGTATCGCACCCGATGTTCAGAAGATCCTGTTCGAAAAAACTTCCGGTTACAGTACTAGGGGAACGGCCAATGAGAAGGGTACTGGGCTTGGGCTAATTCTCTGTAAAGAGTTTGTCGAAAGAAATGGCGGCACCATCTGGCTACAAAGCGAAGTCGGCAAGGGTAGCACGTTCTATTTTACGCTCAAGAAAGCCTAGACGCGGGCTGTATTCTGCTCTCAATCAGCTATTTTTACTGCTTAGAAGTGGTGTGCATCAACCACTTTTAAGCAGATGGCAGCACCCGGCACCTATTGGAGTAACATCGGCACGGCGTTCACCACGCTCTTGCACGGTTTGCGCCTAACCGGTCGGCATCTGTTGGCAGCCCGAAGGAGTAAAACCTCCGTCGACATCACGGCTGACGGCTACTTCCAGAAACAGGTAGGCATTACCACCATCCAGTTTCCCCACGAGTCCATTCCCGTTCCCGACAACGGACGTTATAAACTCCACAATGAAATTGACGACTGCATCGTATGCGACAAATGCGCGAAGATCTGTCCCGTCAATTGCATCACCATCGAAGCGATCCGCTCTCCGGAAGAATTTGGCAAAACATCGGATGGAACTTCTAAACGTATTTACGCGGCGAAGTTCGACATCGACATGGGAAAGTGCTGCTTCTGTGGTTTGTGCACCACGGTGTGTCCCACCGAATGCCTGACCATGACGAAGGAGTATGACTTCAGCGTCTTGGACATCCGTGAACATAACTTTCCGTTTGGTACGATGAATGACCAGGACATCACCCAACGGAAAAATGAATGGGACGCTTACCAACAAGCGAAGACGGCCGCAGCACCCATCCCAAAACCTGAGGGCACAACCCCGGCACCGGGAGTAGGGCCAACCACCGGGGCCAAGCCGGTATTCAGGCCCAAGATGAAACCCTCGACGCCGCCACCGCCACCCCCGGAAGCATGAGTCTGGTGAATCTCGTCGCATACGTGTTGATCTTTGTGGCCGCGATCTCGGCAGTCGCCGTCGTTTTTGTACGAGAGGTTTTTCATGCAGCCCTGTTGTTGCTGATCTGCCTCCTATCCATGGCCGGGTTGTTCGTCGTGCTCAACGCTGAGTTTATTGCCGTCGTCCAAATCATCGTGTATGCCGGTGGGGTGCTTCTTTTAATGATGTTCGGCTTGATGCTGACGAACCGCCTTCAACAACCCAACGGCATCGGTCGCCGAAATGAAGTAGTGACCATTTTCGTTTGCCTTGTGTTCCTTTCCTTGCTCGTTAATGCTATCGGACAGGGCCCTCAATTTGACACGAGCACAGTGGCCACCAACCCAAATGAAATAGGCGCAGCATTGCTCACCACATTTGCTTTTCCGTTCGAACTCGCAGGCATTCTATTGTTGATCAGTTTGATCGGGGCCATGATTGCAGCAACTCAACACGACTCGTAAAATGGCAATCACGAAAGAAGAAGCCTTGCTATACCTCGCCGCCATTCTTTTTTGCGCAGGCATCGCCGTGTTATTCACCCGACGCAACTTGATCATGATGTTGATCGGATTGGAGTTGATGCTCAACGCCGCCAACCTCAACTTGCTTGCTTTCAGAGGTACCTCTACCGACCCTTTGCAAGCCGAAATGTTCGTGTTCTTCATCATCTTGGTTGCCGTTTGCGAAGCAGCGATCGGCATAGCGCTCGTAGTACGGGTGTATCGTTTCTATCAGACCTCCTTGCCCGATCAGGTCAACGAGTTGAACGAAAGACATTGAAGGAAGCACACGACATATCGACCATCACTTTTGTGCTTGCCGCAACTGCATTTCCTCTTTTGTCGACATTTGTATGCTTGCTCATCCCTCGACGTCAGGTCTGGCTAGCGCCGGTCATAGCTACCCTTTTTATGTTAGCCGCAATGGTCGCAGTGGGATTCCTTTACGCGCGCGGTTGGCAAGCCCAAGCACAGGTTTCCCTTACTTGGTTTCAAATCGGCGAGCAGACAATCTCATTTACTGTGTTGGCCGATCGACTCTCGTTGCCCATGCTCTCCATGGTTACACTCGTGTCGTTATTGGTTCACGTGTATTCGGTCGGCTTTATGGCCGACGACGAAAACGTAGGCCGCTATTTCTCCTTCCTAGGCTTCTTCACCTTTGCCATGATGGGACTGGTGGTGAGTGGGAACTTGTTCGTCTTGTTTTGTTTTTGGGAACTCGTCGGATTTAGTTCGTATTTACTCATTGGACACTGGCGCGACAGGATGAAGGCCGGTCAGGCGGCTACGAAAGCATTCATCGTCAATCGAATCGGTGACGTCATGTTTATCATCGGCTTGATGATCTTATGGAGAAACTTGGGTTCGTTCGAACTATCGGCCCTCATGACCACCAACAGCGAGGACACCGGCTGGCTTACTTGGGTTGGAATCTGCTTTTTCGGTGGAGTTGTAGGAAAGTCAGCGCAGTTTCCCCTCCTCACGTGGTTGCCCGATGCGATGGAGGGCCCCACACCGGTCTCCGCATTGATTCACGCAGCCACGATGGTCGCGGCAGGAGTTTTCCTGTTACTCCGGATCCCGTTCGTGATTACGCCACCCACGGCCACCCTCATCGCCTGCATCGGCGGGCTCACGACGATTTATGGGGGTTGGTATGCATTGCGACAGTACGACTTAAAGAAGATACTCGCTTACTCCACCATTTCGCAACTAGGTTTCATGATGGTGGCTATCGGTGCAGGTAGCGAATCGGGCGCCTTTACCCACTTGATCGCCCATGCACTCTTCAAAGCTTGTCTATTCCTCGCAGCAGGAGCCATCATCCACAGCCTGTACCATGCCGCCAAAACGAATCAATTCGACCCACAAGACATTCGACACATGGGTGGCTGGTGGTGGGTCGCACCCCGCCTCACGGTGGCCGCCGCATTGGCGCTAGCGGCCTTGTGTGGCATCCCCCTGTTATCGGGTTTTATCTCTAAAGAGATGATCCTCGTCCCCGCTATCCATCGCGCGTTGCTCGGGCAAGGATGGTTGCCATGGCTATACGTGGCTTTCCTTTTCGCTTCTTCAATGCTCACCATCCTTTACTCCTATCGATTGTTTCATGCTGTGTTTTTAGGTTCCAGCAACAAACCCCGCATCGAGATACAGCCGATCCCGCCGGTGATGCAGTGGCCAATATCCGTCTTGGCCATTTTGTCGCTGTGGATCTTCTTCGCTTGGCTTCCCACCGGTCCGGGTGGATGGCTATCGAACATGGGCGGCGTGGTCTCAAAGGATGAACTCCAGTGGCATACGGTCTTTCCTCACGGTGCTGCTGTGATGTGGCTCTCTCTCTCGTGGACAGCTTTGTCACTCGGGTTAGCGTGGTGGTTATTCAGTCGATCGCGCGTCGATCTAGGACCCGCGGCATTTTCATTGGATTCTTTATACGACCGTTGGTTCGTTGCGCCCTCGTTAAAAACATCCAACAGCGTGGCAGGGTGGGACCGTCGTCGAATTGACGGCATCCTTCACCTATTCGTGTATAGTCAAGTCACCCTCGCCAAGGCAGCCGGCTTGTTCGACCGCTACGTCGTCGACGGAACCGTCACCGCGATCGCTTGGTGTACGCGATCGATCGGGAACATCCTACGTCGCACGCCGGGTAGCAATGTCCAAGGGTATCTTGTTTGGTCCTCGGTCGCGCTCATTATTTTCATAATTTGGCTACTCAAATGATGTCGGAACACCTGCTCAGCTGGCTTGTCTTCATTCCCGTAGCAGGGGCGATTGCCTCGTTGACCTTACCTGCCCGCAACAGCGCATCCCAAAAATGGATTGCCTTGACGTCGGCATTGTTGCAAGCAATGGTCTTAATTGGAATCTTCTCCCGTTACGATACGTCGATCTCCGATTTCCAACTAGTCGAAAGGTATACGTGGATTGATCTACCCCTCAATTTAAAAGCGGAATACTTCTTAGCGGTCGATGGTCTCAGCCTCCCGTTGATTGCGCTCGCGGTTTTGATCATGACCATCGCGGTATTGTCCTCATGGGAAGTAAAAGACCGCGTTAAAGGTTATTTCACACTCATTCAAATCTTGAACGCGGCAATCATCGGAACATTTTGTGCCCTCGACCTGCTCTTGTTCTATCTCTTCTTCGAGTTCATGCTGCTACCCATGTTTTTCCTGATTGGGATTTGGGGTGGCCCACGAAGGGAGTATGCCTCTGTTAAGTTTTTTCTTTACACCCTTTTCGGATCGATCTTGATTTTGTTGGTAATCATCGGGTTGTACTTGTCGTCGACCGTCGGTGGGAAATTAGCGGTACATACATTTGCCATTCCCGATTTGATGACCCCAGGTCACATCCTCGCGAACTCCATCTTCGATCCGCAGGTAAACTGGTCTATCGCGGGATGGCCCGCAAGAAACTGGGCATTCCTCTGTTTATTTGTTGGCTTCGGAATCAAGCTTCCCATGGTGCCCCTGCACACGTGGCTCCCCGATGCTCACGTGGAAGCGTCGACTCCTATCTCGGTAATCTTGGCTGCATTGCTATTAAAAATTGGTGGATACGGCCTGCTGCGCGTAGCCTACCCACTATTTCCTGAGGCGGCACAAAGCCTCACGTTGGTGGTGGCAGCATTCGGAATGATCTCGATTGTGTACGGAGCGATGAACGCATTGGCCTCGACTGACTTAAAGAGACTAATCGCTTATTCCTCTGTTTCGCATATGGGCTTCGTGCTATTGGGTGTGGCATCGATGACCACCGAAGGGATCACGGGCACCGTCTATCAAATGATCAGTCACGGGCTCATATCCGCGATGCTGTTCCTCATCGTGGGAGTGATTTACGACCGAACGCACGATCGAACTATTTCCAACTTTTCGGGGCTCGCCTCGAAGATGCCCGTCTATACCACGTTCACGTTGATCGCCTTTTTTGCCGCACTCGGTCTCCCCGGATTAAGCGGGTTTGTCGGTGAAGTGATGGTCTTCCTAGGTGCGTTCCGTTCCGAGACGATCCCGACCTGGATGGCACTTCTATCCACCACAGGGTTGGTGTTTGCGGCGGGTTACTCGCTGTGGACCATTCAACGTATGTTCTTTGGAACTTACTCCGTTCACGACAATCCAGTGATGTACGACCTCACGCGCCGCGAAAAACTGATGCTGGCGCCACTGGCGATCTTAATCATCGCCCTGGGCGTTTTGCCACAGCTGTTGATTCACTATATCAACCCATTTGCGTTTTTGCTTCACGCGATCGTGAATCATCAACCCTAACGGCGACGTGTCATGGAAGCGAACACTCTTTCCAACCTCGTATCCGACTTGGCGTTCATTCGTGGCGAACTCGTGTTGGTCTTGGGTGTGACAACCCTTCTTCTTGTATCGTTCTCGCGTAGGATATCAAATCATGCTTTTGTCCTCACGGCTATGTTCATGTTGTTGGCGGCCGTGTTTCAAGCAATGGATCTAAGGCTTGAGCCAGAAATACGCGTTCAATTTTTTTCAGGCATGCTCGCCATAGATCCCATCGCGAGTTCTTTCGAGTTGTTGATTTGTGTAGCTGGATTTCTCGCAGTCTTAGTGGGTCGACGCGACGAACGCGCCGAATATTACATGCTCATCCTTGCTGCTACCCTCGGAGCGAGTTTCTTGACCTTGGGACAGCATTTCGCGGCCGTGTTGCTCTCACTTGAAATCCTCTCGATCGCCTCTTACCTCCTCGTGGCAGGAACAGTCGCCGACCGCCATCGCGCCGAGGCTGCTTGGAAGTTTTTCATTTTCGGATCCACGTCCACCGCACTCATGATCTTCGGCATGTCGTATTGGTATGGCGCCACGGGTCAACTTCTCTTTATGGTAGGGAAGAATCCGGTCACGGCTACCTCACTTTTTGCAATCGGGGGGAGCCTGACCCTTGCCGGCTTCTTATTCAAAATGACGGTGGCACCATTTCACATTTGGGCGCCCGATGCATATGAAGCGAGTCCTCCATCGATGCTCGCATTTCTGTCGACGGTTCCCAAGTTGGGTGGACTCGCCATCTTCGTCAGGGTCCTCCATGTTCTCGTCGACGACACGTCGACCGTCGATTGGCACGGGGTGGGCAGCGGTTTGGCGCTGGCATCGATCGTGGTGGGAACCCTCGGGGCGCTCGGCCAAAACGAAGCACGCCGGATGATGGCCTATTCATCCATCGCGCAAGCAGGATTCCTGTTGACGGCTGCCGTGGCGTTTGTGGGGACCGGGACCCATTTCGACGCCCTCTGGTTTTACGCTGGCGTTTTTGTTTTGATGAATCTCCTCGCCTTTGCGGTGTTGGCGGTCCTTCCCTCGGGGACTAGGTACGAGGATTTCGCTGGGCTCGGCGCCAGGGCACCCTGGGCGGCGTTTGGACTCACCGTGGCGCTCATTTCGCTGGTGGGACTACCCCCGGTAGCTGGCTTTATAGCCAAAATTCTCGTGTTTTCGGCCCTTTGGGAGCTGTACCAGGAAACCAGCCGAGGGGCTTACCTCACCTTGTTCGTCGCAGGCCTGCTCGCTGCCGTCGCGTCCCTGTTTTTCTACTTGAAAATCCCGTTTTACATGTACTTCCGTAAAAATTCGGGGGACCAAGTCCTAAAAATCCATCCTTTCACAAATCTTTTGATCCTCATTCTGGTTATCGTATTGCTCGCACTGTTCTTCGTACCCAGCCAGTTGATGCTGTGGGTGAATAGCAGTAACTTTGAGCCTTAACGACCTTCGATGAGCGATCAAATCTTGCACGAATGTGGTATCGCGCTGATCCGTCTGCGTAAACCGCTCTCCTACTACATCGAGAAATACGGCCCCACGTATGCCATGAACAAGATGTATATCCTCATGGAGAAACAGCACAACCGGGGGCAAGACGGCGCGGGAATCGCGAACATCAAGATCGACATCAAACCCGGACATCGTTACATCAGTCGATACCGATCCATCAAATCGCAGCCCGTCGCCAACCTCTTCAAGAAAATCGGGAAGAAATACAAGAAGGCACAGAAAGAGGGTAAAGAAAAATTCCGAGACGAAGCTTGGCTGAAGGAAAATGTAGCATTCATGGGCGAGCTGTGGCTCGGTCACTTGCGCTACGGCACACACGGGATCAACAATATTGAAAACGTGCACCCCTTCCTGCGACAAAACAACTGGCGCAGTCGCAACTTGGTCATGGCTGGAAACTTCAACATGACCAACGTAGATGAACTCTTCAACATTCTCGTTGACCTAGGCCAGCACCCGAAGGAAAAAGTGGACACCGTTACGGTGATGGAAAAAATCGGACACTTCCTCGACGAAGAAGTCCAAGCCACGTTCGAAAAATACAAGGATCAGTATACCAATAACGAGATCTCCGAAATCATCGAGAACAAGCTCGATTTACAGCGCATCCTTCAGCGTGCCTGCAAGGACTTCGACGGCGGTTATACCATGGCCGGTCTCACCGGTGCAGGGTCCGCCTTCGTGGTACGCGACCCGTCGGGGATCCGTCCTGCCTATTTCTATGCGGATGAAGAAATCGTCGTGGTTGCCTCGGAAAAGCCAGCCATCAAAACCGCGTTCAATATCAACTACGACCAAATCGAGGAAATCAAACCTGGTCACGCCCTTATCATCAATAAGAACGGTGGCTATGGTCAATATCAAATCTTGAAGCCCTTGGAGAAACGTTCGTGCAGTTTCGAACGAATCTATTTCTCGCGCGGCACCGACCCTGAGATCTACCAAGAACGCAAACAGCTCGGTCGTCTGCTGGTGCCCCAAATTCTGAAGGCCATCAATTTCGATCTCAAGAACACCGTCTTCTCCTACATCCCGAATACCGCGGAAACGTCATTCCTGGGAATGATGGCGGGCGTCGAAGATTACCTGATCAGCAAGCAAAAAGAAATCATCATCGATCAAAAACCATCGATCGACTCACTGGAAGATATCCTGTCGTTCCGGCCGCGCGTCGAAAAGATTGTTTTGAAAGACGTAAAATTGCGCACGTTCATTACCGACGACGATCACCGCGACGAGATGGTGGCCCACGTCTACGACACTACTTATGAAGTGGTGAATAAGGGTAAAGATACGCTGGTGGTCATCGACGACTCAATCATCCGAGGAACCACACTCGAAAAGAGCATCCTCCGCATGTTGGACCGCCTTCAACCGAAACGCATCGTGGTCGTCTCCTCGGCACCACAAATTCGATTCCCCGACTGCTATGGCATCGACATGAGCAAAATGGGAGAGTTCGTTGCCTTTCGAGCTGTCGTTCAACTCCTGAAAGAACAGGGTAAAGACTACTTGCTGGGAGAAGTGTACGAACAGTGCATCGAATCAGCCAACGAAGAAGTCCAAGTAAACTACGTCAAGCGCCTCTACGATCAATTCACCTACGACGAAATCTCCGATAAGATTACCGACATCGTTCGCCCCGAAGGCATGAACGCCGAACTACAGGTAGTCTTCCAAACCGTCGAAAACCTGCACAAGGCTATCCCCAACCATTCTGGCGACTGGTATTTCACGGGTGACTACCCTACCCCTGGCGGCACCCGCGTGTCGAACAGAAGCTATGCCAATTACATGGAGGGAAAGCTGGTGCGGGCGTATTGAGATAGATGGTTGGTGGTTGGTGGTTGGTGGTGGGTGGTCCTGCTCCGATCGGAACTTAAGCCCATTGGATATTGGGGATTGGGCATTGGTTCTTCCTCGGTTATCGTTTTTCCTTAAAGACATTCCTCTCGAAATACGCGGGGTCCCTGAGACAGGAGACCCCGCTGCGAAATCTGATGGTTGATGGTGGATGGTGGGTGGTTCTGCTCCGATCGAAACTTAAGCCCATTGGATATTGGGTATAGGGCATTGACTATTGGTTCTTCCTCGGTTATCGTTTTTCCTTCAAAATAATCCTCTCGAAACACGCGGGGTCCCTGAGACAGGAGACCCCGCTACGAAATCTGATGGTTGATGGTTGGTGGTGGTGGTTCTGCTCCGATCGGAACTTTGGCCCATTGGGTATTGGGTATTAGACATTGGCTATTGGTTCTTCCTCGCCGGTCGTTTCTTTCTTCAAGACATTCCTCTCGAGATACGCGGGGTCCCTGAGACAGGAGACCCCGCTGCGAAATCTGATGGTTGATGGTGGATGGTGGGTGGTTCTGCTCCGATCGAAACTTACACCCATTGGATATTGGGTATAGGGCATTGGTTATTGGTTCTTCCTCGGTTATCGTTTTTCCTTCAAAATAATCCTCTCGAAATACGCGGGGTCCCTGAGACAGGAGACCCCGCTGCGAAATCTGATGGTTGATAGTTGATGGTGGATGGTGGGTGGTTCTGCTCCGATCGAAACTTAAGTCCATTGGATATTGGGTATTAGGCATTGGTTATTGGTTCTTCCTCGCCGGTCGTTCTTTCTTCAAGACATTCCTCTCGAAATACGCGGGGTCCCTGAGACAGGAGACCCCGCTGCGAAATCTGATGGTTGATAGTTGATGGTTGGTGGTTCTGCTCCGATCGAAACTTACACCCATTGGATATTGGGTATAGGGCATTGGCTATTGGCTATTGGTTCTTCCTCGCCGGTCGTTTCCTTTAAAATAATCCTCTCGAAAGTTCCATCAGCGGAAGCTTGGGCATAAAAAAAAGCCCGCGAGACGCAGGCTTCTTATAAACACTCTTAAACTAATTCGGACTAACTACACTTTGATCTCAACGTCTACGCCGCTAGGAAGTTCGAGCTTCATGAGGGCGTCGACTGTTTTCGCGCTGTTCGAATAGATGTCGACCAAGCGCTTGTAGGTGCACAGTTGAAACTGCTCACGCGATTTCTTGTTCACGTGGGGCGAGCGCAATACTGTAAACTTCTCCCGTTCAGTGGGCAACGGAATAGGTCCGCTTACAACGGCTCCGGTGGCCTTCACAGCCCTTACGATTTTCTCTGACGACTTGTCGACCAAGTTGTGATCGTAAGACTTGAGTTTGATTCTGATTTTTTGATTCATAAACGTCTTATCAGGAGATTCTACTTATTTCGCGCCTTTTACTTCCTCAACTACCTTATCGGCCAAGTTCTTAGGAACAGCGGCATAGTGCGAGAACGTGAGCGTTGCCGAAGCGCGGCCCGACGTGATGGTACGCAGGTCGGTTACGTAACCGAAGAGTTCCTTCAGCGGCACGTCAGCCTTGATTACTTGCGCATTTCCACGCGTGTCCATACCCTTCATGATACCACGGCGGCGGTTCAAGTCGCCTGTTACCGAGCCGGTGTATTCGTCGGGAGTGATCACCTCCACGGCCATGATTGGTTCGAGGAGTTGGGGAGCACACTTTGATGCTGCTTCCTTGAAACCAAGGCGAGCGGCCAATTCGAACGACAACGAGTCAGAGTCTACATCGTGGTACGAACCATGAACGAGCTTCACTTGCATGTTGTCGACGGGATATCCCGCCAACGGTCCATTCACCATTGCTTGTTCAAAGCCTTTTTGAACGGCAGGGATGAATTCGCGGGGGATCACACCACCCACAATTTCGTTCACGAACAAGAAGCCTTCTTTCCCGTCTTCGCGCGGTCCGATCTCGAATACGATATCCGCGAACTTACCACGACCACCGGTCTGCTTCTTGTAAACTTCCTTGTGTTCAACATTCTTGGTGAGTGACTCTTTGTACGCCACCTGGGGTGCGCCTTGGTTCACTTCTACCTTGAATTCACGACGCATACGGTCGATAATGATTTCCAAGTGCAATTCACCCATCCCGCGGAGGATCGTTTGACCAGTTTCGTGGTCTGTGTTCACACGCAGGGTAGGATCTTCCTCGACGAGTTTCGCAATCGCGTTGCCCAACTTGTCGGAGTCAGCTTGCTTCTTGGGTTCAATGGCGTAACCGATCACAGGCTCGGGGAACACCATCGATTCGAGTTCCACAATGCGCTTTTCGTCGCAGAGGGTATCTCCAGTTTTAATATCCTTGAAACCAACCACGGCACCGATATCACCAGCTGCCAAACGGTCGATTTGATTTTGCTTGTTGGCGTGCATTTGGAACACGCGCGAGATACGTTCCTTGGAACGTGAGCGCGAGTTGTACACATACGAGCCAGAATCCAAACCACCCGAATAGGCGCGAATGAAACACAGGCGTCCTACAAAAGGGTCGGTCGCGATCTTGAATGCCAAGGCCACGAAAGGTTCTTTTTCGTCGGGACGAATATGTACTTCTTCTTCTGTATCAGGGTTCTTACCGATGATCACATCTTTGTCGAGCGGTGAAGGAAGGAGTTCCATCACATAGTCGAGCATCGTTTGCACGCCCTTGTTCTTGAACGAAGAACCGCACACCATCGGGACGATTTTCATGTCGATCACGGCCTTGCGAAGAGCTGTTAAGATCTCGGCTTCGGTGATAGTGTTAGGATCGTTGAAGAACTTCTCGATCAAGGTTTCGTCGTATTCGGCGACTGCTTCGAGGAGTTTCTCTCTCCATTCGTTCGCTTCATCAACCATGTCGGCAGGGATCGGCACAACTTCGAAAGTCATACCCTTATCTGCTTCATTCCAGATGATGCCGCGGTTGTTGACCAAGTCAACAACACCTTTGAAGTTGTCTTCTGCACCGATAGGCAACTGCAGCGGAACCGCCTTGCTACCCAATTTATCTTTTACTTGCTGGCATACGCCCAAGAAGTCCGCACCAGAGCGGTCCATCTTGTTTACGAAGCCGAGGCGCGCAACTTTATAGTTGTCGGCCAAGCGCCAGTTTGTTTCCGACTGCGGTTCTACGCCATCTACGGCGCTGAACAAGAACACGAGACCATCGAGGACGCGGAGCGAGCGGTTCACCTCAACGGTGAAGTCCACGTGACCAGGCGTATCGATAATGTTGATGTGGTATTTGTTTCCGCGGTAATTCCAGTTTACAGTGGTAGCAGCAGAGGTAATGGTGATACCACGCTCTTGTTCCTGCTCCATCCAGTCCATGGTTGCCGCGCCATCGTGCACTTCTCCAATCTTGTGGTTAACACCAGAGTAGTAGAGAATGCGTTCGGTGGTAGTAGTCTTACCCGCATCGATGTGGGCAGCAATACCAATATTTCTCGTGAATTTAAGATCTCTCGCCATGTAGCTCTCGAGCCCCTATTATAATCTGAAATGTGAAAATGCCTTGTTTGCTTCTGCCATGCGATGGGTGTCGTCCTTCTTCTTCATCGCAGCGCCTTCACCTTTCGAGGCGGCGAGGATTTCAGCGGCCAACTTATCCATCATCGTTTTCTCTCCGCGGGCGCGTGAGTATTCAATCAACCATTTGATGCTAAGGTTGATGCGGCGTTCAGGTCTGATTTCCACAGGTACCTGAAATGTTGCCCCACCCACACGGCGGCTCTTTACTTCAACTGCCGGCATCAAGTTGTTCATGGCACGCTTCCACACTTCCAAACCAGGTTCGCCACCTGCTTTCTTCTCCACGATCTCAATCGCGTCGTAGAAGATGTTGTATGCCACACTCTTCTTGCCCTGCTCCATAAGGTAGTTCACGAACTTGGTCACAAGCGTATCCTTGAACTTAGGATCAGGAAGGAGATATCTCTTCTTAGGTTTTGACTTTCTCATCGGACTATCAAATTATTTTTTTGCCGGTTTACCTGCAGGTGCACCCTTACCAGCGGCCGCAGCAGCTCCTGCCTTCGGACGCTTCGCACCGTACTTCGAACGGCTTTGCAGACGACCATTCACACCCGAAGTATCCAATGCACCACGGATGATGTGGTAACGAACACCCGGAAGGTCCTTCACCCTACCACCACGGATCAGCACGATTGAGTGCTCCTGAAGGTTGTGACCTTCTCCGGGGATATAGGCGTTCACTTCTTTCTGGTTGCTCAAGCGAACGCGAGCTACTTTACGAAGCGCCGAGTTAGGCTTCTTCGGCGTGGTCGTGTACACACGCGTGCACACACCCCGACGCTGAGGGCATGAATCCAAAGCGGGAGACTTTGACTTGAACGTCAACTTCTTCCTGCCTTTTCTCACAAGTTGCTGAATGGTAGGCATTTACGAATTCTTTTGTGACCTTTTCAAAAATTTGGACTGCAAAGGTATCCAAAGAAAAGATGGCTACAAAGGCTCCCTGAAAGATTTTTTGCACGCCCGAGGGGTCAAAAATAGCCCAAAATCGCGTAAAAACGCATTATTGGCCCAACCCAAAATCCACCCCCACCGTCTAACGACAACCCCACCCGCAAGCCAGGAATCACTTTCTAACGCACATTGAGTGACACAACTTATCGCCACAAGCGCATAACTTCAACCCATCTCGAACGAGCCCCCAATAGAACTTCGGACCATGAAAATCAGCCTCGGCACCCCCAAAATGCGCCACCGCCTATGGATGGTCATGCTGCTGGCGAGTGCTTGCCTCGACCCCTTTCACGTACCCTTCAGCGAGGCACCGAATGGCCCCGTCGTCATCGACGCTTTCCTCAACGGCAGTCAAGGAACAGCTACCGTTCGGCTTTCCAGACCACAAGAGATCAACAGCAAAGACCTGAACGCCACCATCAGCGGGGCAAAGGTGACCGTAGAATCACCCGCCCAGAGCTTCGACCTAGCGGAGGTCTCACCTGGCAATTACTACGCGACCGGAATTCCGACACCCGTGGGAACCCTCTTCACCTTGCGCGTGAAAACTTCCGATGGACGCGAGTTCTTGTCCGACCCCACTCCTGTACGGGCAACGCCACCGCTCGACAGCATCACCTTTGCCGTGGGGAACGACAAAGAAAGCCTAGAGGTATTGGTCCATGCGCACGACCCGACCGATTTGGCCCAGTACTTTAGCTGGGACTACGAAGAAACCTACGAGTACACGGCTGCTTACTATTCAGGCTTTATCTACGACCCAGTCAATCCCAAGTCCAGGCCAGATGGAGATCAGATCTATCGTTGTTGGCGAACAAATCCGTCAACGTCGATCGGTATTGTCACCACCAAAGATCTTACTGGATCGGTCGTGAGTCGATTCGTGATCAACAGCATCCCGGCAGGGTCGCTCAAGCTCTCCATCCGCTACAGTATTTTCGTGAAACAACGGGTGATTGGCGCCGAAGAGTATGCATACTTAGGAATGCTGAAGAAGACAACAGAAAAACTAGGTGGCCTCTTCGACCCGCAGCCCGGACAAGTGGTAGGAAATCTCCACGAAGTTGATCGTCCTAACAACGTGGTGCTCGGCTACTTCGCTGCCTCACAAGTTTCAGAAAAAAGAGTCTTCATTCGGTATGAAGAGTTGCCCCTCGCTTTCCAGATACCGCAACCTAAGGTGTGCGAATACAACTTGACCTGCATTCTTCCGAGGAATACTGGGTTCGACTGCAGCCCGCTAGAAATTGTTGGCTTCAACCACGAATTACTTTACGGGGTCTATGGACCGAGCGGGGCGATTGTTCAATTTGCCTATGCGCCGAAGGAATGTTCCGACTGTCGACTACAAGGTGGGATACCGAAGCGTCCGCCCTTTTGGTAGCTGTTGCGCCTATTAAAAGCGAGACGAATAAATCCTGACGTCAGATTTCTTGCAGGTCGCTTCGAATCGCTTCGCGGCCGCAGCGGCTTCGGTTGCCTTCGACATTTTTTGATAACACAAAGACAAGCCTTTCAACGACCATGCGTTTTCAGGATTGCGTGCGAGATCTTCTTCATAAACAGTGACGGCCTCCGTATAACGGCCAGCTTCGAACAAGGCCGCGCCCAGGAAATGTCGCGCTGGTAGCCTCCAATCTGGTGGCTCATTGTATCGTAAACCGTCTTCGTAGAGCGCCGCCTGCTTGAGCGCGTTCAACCCTTCGGTCGCGTTCCCCTCGCGAATCAAGACTTCACCCTTTAAGATGTTAAGCGGCACCTGCGCAATCTCTTGTATGGAATTGAAATATGCATAGATGGTCGACAATGTATCGAGCTTTGCCAATGAATCAACTTTAGTTAACTCCTTCCTTGCATCTTCCAACTGATTCATTCGGAGGAACGCCGTGCCTCGCCCAAAGTGATGAAGCAAAGAGGTGTGGTAGTTTTTATCATCGGGCAAGGGCAACGCCAATAGATCGTTCCACTTTCCGTAACGAATCATCGCGATGATCGGGGCGTTGAAGTAGAAATCGTAGTACGTAGGAATAGTCGACTCAAGCGACTTTACTTGATATGCCAGCTTGTTGGCTTCCTTCATCGCCAATTCGGATTGCCCATTCATCAGGGTGCCGTAGGCAAGGAAGTCGATGTTGTGCGGATAGTATCCGGAGCGGTATAGCCCCATGTCGTTTGACTTTGCCAAAAATGCCTCATCGGCTTTCACCGCGAGTACGTTGGCACGATTGGACCGGTCGTATTCTCCGAGTCGTATGTAGATGTGTGACGGCATGTGTACGATGTGTCCGGCCGAAGGCATGGCATTCTCGAGGAATTCTGCACTCTTCCGTGCGTCGCCGGGTTGCTTCGAAGCTTCAACTAAGTGGATGTACATATGGTGTGCGCCTGGGTGGCGTGGGTAGCGAACAATGGCCGCCTCCAAAGCTTGTCGCGCAACTAGGGTTTTGGGCTTGGGGGAACCATCTTTATTCCAATAGTCCCAGGGCATGGAGTTCATGACTGCATCTGCAAACAGGACCAGCGCTTCGGAATCATTGGGATAACCTTTGGCTAATTTCTCCATGGCGTTCACGTACGCTTCGTTCAACGGGCTGCGATCGTCGTGCACGGCACCGTCGTATCTTTTTGCCAAAGCCTGGATAAAGTCTTGCTCTTTCTTCGTGGTCCCCACGGAAAGTTCTTCAGCACGTTTGATGGCTTTTTGAGCCATATCTTCACGATCTTTTGGATTCCAATCGTTGATATTGGGTCCAAGGGTCAATGCTTGCCCCCACCAAGCCATTGCGCACGAGGGATCTAGCCTTGAAGCTTCCTTGAATGCTCGTAACGCTTCCACGTGATTGAAGGCATAGATCAGTCGAAGCCCTTGATCGAAGAATTTTTGTGCTTGTGGCTCACGGGTGGTGATTGGGTAGTGCAAGTCACCCAGGCCTTCTAGAAGTTGGGGTGGTACCTCAAAGTTGATCGCATCGCTAAATGCCGCACCGCACAGTGTCACGGGAAAGTCGCTAAGTGTGGGTGTGCGCGACACCTCAGGCTCGAGGCGGAACGCCATCACGGAAAGCGCGAGAATGATAGATCCTCCAGCGAGTAATCGAAAAGTCCACTTCATTTCTTGAGCCGTTTAATTGAACGTTCCTATTTGGGGTACACCTAAATCAAGACATTGGAAGGCGGAGGGTACCTCTATGAGCAAATGACAACGGTGTCCTTACGGGACCGTCGATCAAACACTAAGGAAGAAACGAATTACTTAGAACTTCAGCAAGAAGAGATGGGGCAATCGGTACTACGCTTCGCCGAAAGTTCCCCCGAAGTTCATAGGAAACTTGGGCATTTCATCGGTACGCTTGATGGTACCGAATGCAGCTTCGTATTTCTCGATATTGTCTTTTAATGCGGCCAGCAACCGTTTCGCATGTTCAGGTGTGATCACGATGCGTGATTTCACTTTTGCCTTCGGCACACCCGGCATCAGGCGAATGAAATCAATCACGAATTCACTGTTTGAGTGCGCGATCATAGCCAAGTTAGAGTAGATCCCCTCTGCAATTTCCTCGGTCAACTCGATGTTGATCTGATTGGCTGGTGGTTGTTTTTGATCTTTGTCCATATTCTTCCTCTCGTCTAATTTCTTCCTTTCGTCCAGTTCGTCCCCTCGTCCAAAAAAAAACCGCAGATCATCGAAACAATCTGCGGCTCTATTAGCGCATGGTTCGCTTAGTCGGCAAACTCTCTCTCCTTGCGGGGAGAAGAAGTTGCTTGCACCATGTTTTCGTATTCCTCTTCGGAGCCCACGATCAAGTCATTGAATCTACGCTGGCCTGTGCCGGCAGGGATCAAGTGACCTACGATCACGTTCTCTTTCAAGCCCATCAGCTGGTCGGCTTTGCCGCGGATAGCAGCTTCGCTCAACACCTTGGTCGTTTCCTGGAAGGAAGCAGCCGAGAGCCAGCTTTCAGTCTTCAACGAAGCTTGCGTGATACCTTGCAACGTCGGTCTCGACACGGCAGCCAACGCGTCGCGTACTTCAACCAGTTTCTGGTCTTTGCGGCGGAGGGCTGAGTTTTCGTCACGGAGTTCGCGCGAGGTAATGATCTGACCGGGTTTGAAACGGGTCGAATCGCCTGCTTCCGTTACTACTTTCTTATCGAGAACTTGGTCGTTCACTTCACGGAACTCCAGTTTGTCTACGTATTCACCTTGCAAGAAACTGGTGTCGCCCGAGTCGATGATCTCAACTTTCTGCATCATCTGGCTCACGATGGCTTCGATGTGCTTGTCGTTGATCTTCACACCCTGCAAGCGGTACACTTCTTGGATTTCGTTCACGAGGTATTCTTGAACGGCCGTCGGTCCTTTGATCGACAGAATATCCGAAGGCGTGATCGCGCCATCCGACAGTGGCTGGCCAGCTTTCACGAAATCGTTGTCCTGAACGAGGATGTGTTTCGACAGCGGCACGAGGTAGCGTTTCTGAACGCCATCGCGTGACTCGATAAATATCTCGCGGTTACCACGCTTGATACCACCGTAGGTAACTACACCATCGATCTCGCTGACAACAGCGGGGTTCGACGGGTTACGTGCTTCGAACAATTCCGTTACACGAGGCAGACCACCGGTGATGTCTCGCGACTTACCCACGGCACGAGGAATCTTCGCCAATACCTGACCGGCTTTGATTTGCTCGCCTTGGTCAACCGCCAAGTGGGCACCCACCGGGATATTGTACGACTTCGTGTCAGTCTTACCTTTCACGATGATCGCAGGGTTCTTCGTCTTGTCACGCGTTTCAGTGATCACTTTTTCACGGTGACCAGTCTGTTCGTCTGACTCTTCTTTATACGTAATACCTTCAATGATTGCTTCATACTCAATCTCACCGTCGTATTCGGAGAGAATCACGGCATTATAAGGATCCCAGTTACAGAGTTCATCACCCTTCTCAACTTTATCGCCGTCTTTCACGAGCAAGAATGCACCATAAGGAACGTGGTTGCTGATCAACACACGGGTCTTATCGGCATCCATGATGCGGATTTCACCGGTGCGGCCCATGACCACCTTCGCCTTATTGCCTTCTTTGTCCGTAGTATCAACAGTGCGGATACCTTCGAATTCGATGACGCCCGAGAACTTCGCGCGGATGCTGGCTTCTGTTGCAATGTTCGACGCTGCACCACCCACGTGGAAGGTGCGGAGTGTCAACTGGGTACCAGGTTCACCGATCGACTGGGCGGCAATTACACCGACAGCCTCACCGGCTTGAACCATACGACCTGTCGCCAAGTTGCGACCATAGCATTTCGCACAGCCACCGATCTTCGATTCGCAAGTGAGCAACGAACGGATTTCCACTTCTTCTATACCTGCATCTTCGATCTTCTTCGCCAGTTCGTCGGTGATTTCGTCGTTCGAAGCAAGGATGAGCTCTTCCGATACCGGATCATATACGTCGTGCACCGTTACGCGGCCCACGATACGCTCCGACAGCGGTTCTACTACGTCCTCGTTATCCTTCAATGCGGTCACCTTCAAACCACGGAGTGTTCCACAATCCTCTTCGGTGATCACAAGGTCCTGTGCCACATCGACGAGACGACGGGTCAGGTAACCTGCATCAGCGGTCTTGAGGGCTGTATCGGCCAAACCTTTACGAGCACCGTGTGTCGAGATAAAGTACTCCAACACGTCGAGACCTTCCTTAAAGTTCGAGAGAATCGGGTTTTCGATGATCGAGCCCACGGAACCAGCAAGGTTCTTTTGCGGCTTCGCCATCAGACCACGCATACCACCCAACTGACGAACCTGCTCTCTCGAACCACGAGCACCCGAGTGCATCATCATGTAGATCGAGTTGAAACCTTGTTGGTCTTCTTCCAACTGCTTCATCAGCGCGTTGGTGAGCAACGTGTTCGTGCGGGTCCAGATGTCAATGACCTGGTTGTAACGCTCGTTGTCGGTAATCAGACCCATCATGTAGTTGTTCCAAACAGAATCAACCTCTTCTTGGGCACCTGCTACCAGTTTCTCTTTCTGTACTGGTACCATCACGTCGTTCAAACCGATGGAGAGACCGCCACGATACGCCATCTGGAATCCGAGTTCCTTGATGTCATCCAAGAACTTAGCGGTCTTCGAAAGACCCGCCATCTTGTACACATCGGCGATGATCGTCTGGAGTTTCTTCTTGGTGAGAAGTTCATCCACGTATCCCGCTTCTTCGGGAACGACTGTATTGAATAGCACACGACCTGTTACGGTTTCGATCTCCTTTTCAACGATCTCGCCGCTCTTCTTGTCGCGCGTCTTTACTTTCAACTTAATCATCGCGTGCTTCGAAATCTTGCCTTCGTTATGCGCGATAATTACTTCTTCAGGTGAATAGAATTTCTTGCCTTCACCCTTCTCGCCCTTACGACCCTTGGTGAGGTAGTACAAGCCCAACACCATGTCCTGTGAAGGAACGGTGATAGGCGCGCCGTTCGAAGGGTTGAGGATGTTGTGCGAAGACAGCATCAACAACGAGGCTTCAAGAATAGCTTCCTGTCCGAGCGGAACGTGCACGGCCATTTGGTCACCGTCGAAGTCGGCGTTAAAGGCCGTACACACGAGCGGGTGCAATTGGATAGCTTTTCCTTCGATCAACTTAGGCTGGAACGCTTGGATACCCAAACGGTGAAGGGTTGGGGCACGGTTGAGGAGCACAGGGTGTCCTTTCAACACGTTCTCCAAAATATCCCACACCACGGGATCCTTACGATCAACGATTTTCTTCGCCGACTTCACAGTCTTCACAATCCCTCTTTCGATGAGCTTGCGGATAATGAATGGCTTGAACAATTCAGCTGCCATGTCTTTTGGCAGACCGCATTCGTGGAGTTTCAACTCGGGACCGACCACAATCACAGAACGGCCAGAGTAGTCGACGCGCTTACCCAGCAAGTTTTGGCGGAAGCGACCTTGTTTACCTTTCAGCATATCGCTGAGGGACTTCAGGGCACGGTTTCCGTCTGAACGCACGGCATTCACCTTGCGCGAGTTGTCGAACAATGAGTCTACAGCTTCTTGAAGCATGCGTTTTTCGTTACGCAGGATCACTTCAGGAGCTTTGATATCGATCAAGCGCTTGAGGCGGTTGTTCCGGATGATGACACGACGGTAGAGGTCGTTCAAATCGGACGTCGCAAAGCGACCACCATCGAGCGGCACAAGCGGGCGAAGTTCCGGAGGAATAACCGGCACCATCTTAATCACCATCCACTCGGGGCGGTTTTCCACGCGCGTATTTGCATCGCGGAAAGCTTCCACCACTTTCAAACGCTTCAATGCCTCTGCCTTCCTTTGTTGCGACGTATCGGTCGCAGCTTGGTGGCGCAACTCGTACGACAACTCGTTCAAGTTGAGGCGTGACAAAAGCATCTCTAGAGCTTCGGCGCCCATCTTCGCGATAAACTTCTTCGGATCGTTGTCGTCGAGCATTTGGTTCTCGCGCGGCAACTTATCGATGATGTCGAGGTATTCTTCTTCGGTGAGGAAGTCGAGGCGATTCACGCCATCTTCTTCTTTCACGCCCGGTTGAATCACCACATACCGCTCGTAGTAGATGATCTGGTCGAGTTTCTTAGTAGGAAGCCCGAGCAGGTAGCCGATCTTGTTAGGCAACGAACGGAAATACCAGATGTGTGCGACAGGCGTCACCAATTCGATGTGGCCCATGCGCTCGCGACGCACCTTCTTCTCGGTCACTTCTACGCCGCAACGGTCGCAGATGATGCCTTTGTAACGGATGCGCTTATATTTTCCACAATGACATTCCCAGTCTTTAACAGGGCCGAAAATTCGCTCGCAGAAAAGGCCACCCATTTCCGGTTTGTATGTCCGGTAGTTGATGGTTTCCGGCTGAGTGACCTCGCCATGTGAGCTTTCCAGAATAGATTCCGGCGAAGCCAACGAGATGGTGATCTTCGAGAAGTCGTTGTTGATTTTCTTATTTTTTCTGAAAGACATATTTCAAGTTTTCAGTTGACTACTTCTATTTCAATTCCCTATACAATTTATGATCTAGCCTTTTTGATTTAAGATTTGTCCGTCCGAAATCATAAATCCTAAATCATAAATCGTCTAATCCATAGTGATCTCAAGAGCAAGGCCTCTTAATTCATGCACGAGTACGTTGAAGGACTCGGGAATATTCGGCTTCCTCATGTTCTCACCTTTCACGATTGATTCGTAAGCTTTCGCACGACCGATCACGTCATCCGACTTGATGGTGAGGATTTCCTGGAGGATGTGCGACGCGCCGAAGGCCTCGATCGCCCAAACTTCCATTTCCCCGAAGCGCTGCCCACCGAACTGCGCCTTACCACCAAGCGGCTGCTGGGTGATGAGCGAATAAGGTCCGATCGAGCGTGCGTGCATCTTGTCGTCAACCAAGTGACCCAGTTTCAACATGTACGCCATACCAACTGTGACGGGCTGATCGAAACGTTGTCCTGTGAGACCGTCGAACAAGTAGGTGCGTCCGTAGTCCGGAAGACCCGCTTCTTTCAGTTCACCTTGAACGTCTTCGAGGCGCGCACCATCAAAGATCGGTGTCGCATACTTACGGCCGAGCTTCTTACCGGCCCATGCCAACACTGTTTCGTAGATCTGACCCAAGTTCATACGTGAAGGCACGCCGAGCGGGTTGAGACAGATGTCGACAGGTGTACCGTCTTCGAGGAAAGGCATATCCTCCTCACGAACGATCCTAGCCACAACACCTTTGTTACCGTGGCGACCGGCCATCTTATCTCCCACTTTCAGCTTGCGCTTCTTCGCTACGTACACTTTCGCGAGTTGTACGATACCGGCAGGTAGTTCGTCGCCCACTTCGAGCGTGAAACGTTCACGTTTAAACTCACCGGCGATGAGGTTCCTCTTATTGAGGTAGTTCTTCACCAGTTCAGAGATCAATTCATTGGTGTGATCATCTGTCGTCCAGCTTTCGAGGCTGACGTCAGCGATCAGGTTCACTTCTTCCGGAACGTTGTAGTTACTTTCGTCGCGGTAGATGTTTTTGTCCGGGAACAAATTGCTTTCGATCACCTTGGCGGAGAATTTCACGCCTTTGCTGATCAATTCGTCGCCGAACTTATGCTTCACGCCTTGGCTGGTTTTGCCAGTCAAAAGAGTCGTCAGCTTTTTGATCATCTCACCCCGGATTTCCAAGAGTTGTTTGCTGTAGCGGCTCTTGAGAGAATCCAATTCCTTCTTCGACTTCGAACGGATGTCCTTGTCGCGTTTCGGGCGCGAGAAGAGCTTCGTATCGATTACGACACCTTTCAATGATGGCGGCGCTTTGAGGGAGGCATCCTTCACATCACCGGCCTTATCGCCGAAGATGGCGCGGAGGAGTTTTTCTTCCGGCGTCGGGTCCGTCTCACCTTTCGGTGTAATCTTGCCGATCAGGATATCACCTTCTTTTACTTCGGCACCGATGCGAATGATACCATTCTCATCGAGGTGCTTCACGGCCTCTTCGCTGACGTTCGGGATTTCCGAAGTCAACTCTTCTTCACCACGCTTGGTGTCGCGTACTTCGAGTTCAAATTCTTCGATGTGAATGGACGTGTAGACGTCGTCGCGCACCACGCGCTCCGAAATCACGATCGCATCTTCGAAGTTGTATCCTTGCCAAGGCATGTAGGCCACGAGCAGGTTGCGGCCGAGGGCCAACTCACCGTTATTCGTCGCATAGCCTTGCACGAGGGGTTGTCCTGCCACAACTTTCTCTCCCTTGCGCACGAGTGGCGTGAGGTTGATACAAGTGTCTTGGTTGGTGCGGCGGAACTTCACCAGGCTGTAGGTTTTAAACTCGTCGTCGAAACGCACGAGTTGTTGCTCTTCGCTGACTTCGTACTTGATGACGACTTTCTTCGCATCTACGAAATCCACAACGCCATTTCCTTCGGCCAAGATTAGAGCACGCGAATCGATCGCGATCTTTCCTTCCAGGCCAGTACCCACGATCGGCGCTTCGGGCCTCATCAGCGGTACAGCTTGACGTTGCATGTTCGAACCCATGAGTGCACGGTTCGCATCATCGTGCTCCAAGAAAGGAATCATGGAAGCCGCGATGGACACGATTTGGTTCGGGGCCACGTCCATGTACTTGATCTCCTTCGGCTCAACTACAGGGAAGTCACCTTCGAAACGTGCCTTCACTTTTTCTTCTTCGAACTCACCGCCCGTCTTCAACTTCACGTTGGCCTGGGCGATGTTGTGTGTATCTTCTTCTTCGGCGGTCAAGAACACGATGTCCTTACGGTTCACCTTGCCATTTTCCACCTTGCGATAAGGCGTTTCGATAAAGCCCATCTTGTTCACTTTTGCGTGAACGCAGAGCGACGAGATCAAACCGATGTTCGGGCCTTCCGGCGTTTCAATGGTACACAGACGACCGTAGTGCGTGTAGTGTACGTCGCGGACTTCGAAGCCTGCGCGTTCGCGCGACAGACCGCCTGGTCCGAGTGCCGACATCCTCCGCTTGTGGGTGATTTCCGCGAGCGGGTTGGTTTGGTCCATGAACTGCGACAGCTGGTTCGTGCCGAAGAACGAGTTGATCACCGACGACAACGTGCGTGCGTTGATGAGGTCAACAGGTTTGAAATCTTCGTTGTCGCGCACGTTCATCCGTTCCTTGATGGTACGGGCCATACGCGCGAGACCTACGCCAAACTGCGAATAGAGCTGCTCGCCCACCGTACGAACGCGGCGGTTGCTCAAGTGGTCGATGTCGTCGACGACGGCTTTCGAGTTGATCAAACCAATGAGGTATTTCACGATCAGGATGATGTCCTGTGTCGTGAGCACGCGTTGGTCGTAGCCGAGGTCGAGACCGAGTTTCTTGTTGATCCGGTAGCGACCTACTTCGCCGAGGTCATAACGTTTTTCGCTGAAGAACAAGCTCTGGATGATATCGCGGGCAGTTTGTTCGTCCGGCGCTTCCGTATTGCGAAGTTGGCGGTAGATGGTTTCTACGGCTTCCTTCTCGGAGTTAGAGTTGTCTTTCGCGAGTGTATTGAAGATGATCAGGTAGTCGGCCACGTTCACGTCGTCGCGGTGGAGGATGATCGACTTCGTACCGGAGTCAATGATCACATCCACATCTTCGGCGGTGATGACATGGTCGCGCTCGAGGAGCACCTCGTTGCGGTCGATAGACACCACTTCACCGGTGTCCTCGTCCACGAAGTCTTCAGTCCATGTTTTCAACACACGGGCTGCAAGCTTACGTCCGACGCTCTTCTTCAGTGTATTCTTATTTGCCTCGATTTCTTCGGACAGCCCGAAGAGGTCGAGGATATCTTTATCTGTACCGTATCCAATTGCGCGGAGCAATGTGGTTACGGGGAATTTTTTCTTACGGTCGATGTACGCATACATGACGGCGTTCACGTCGGTCGCAAACTCGATCCAAGATCCCTTGAAAGGGATGATCCGGGCAGAGTAGAGTTTGGTACCGTTGGTGTGCTTGCTCATGGCGAAGAACACACCGGGTGAACGGTGCAATTGCGATACGATGACACGTTCGGCGCCATTGATCACAAAAGACCCTTTCTCGGTCATGTAGGGGATATTTCCGAGGAACACCTCTTGTTCGATGGTTTCAAAGTCCTCGTTGTCCTCATCGTTACAGGTGAGGCGCAGCTTGGCCTTGAGCGGAACAGAGAACGTGAGACCGCGGTCGATGCATTCGTCGACGGAATACTTCGGCGGGTCGATGGTATAATCCACGAACTCAAGCACGAAGTTTTCGCGTGAGTCGGAGATCGGAAAGTTCTCTGCGAATACTTTATAGAGACCTTCATTCTGGCGTTTTTCCGCCGGTGTATCTATTTGGAGAAAGTCTCGGAAGGATTGCAGCTGTACATCGAGGAAATCGGGGTATTCGATCACCTTTTCGATGTTGGAGAAGTCAATCCTGTTGTTTGCTGTCGTCTTCTTTGCCAAGGTACTAGTCGTTTAAAATGTTCTTGGACCTACACTAAATCAAGGATGGGCAGAAATGGGGAAACCCCGACTGCATTTTGGCTCGTCGGGGCCCCTGAAATCTACTTTCAGACGTTACCCAGCGTCTTCAAGAAAATTACTTCAACTCAACTTCGGCACCAGCCTCAACGAGTTGTTTCTTGAGATCTTTTACAAGCTTCACGATTTGGAGCTTGTTCGCACCTGCGCTCTTGAGAACCACGTCGAAGTTGGTTTTCTCAGCAGCAGCAGCGCCAGCAGCACCACCGCCAGCAGCAGGGCCAGCTACCACAGCAGCAGCTGCGGGTTCGATGCCGTATGTTTCTTTAAGATAAGAAGCGAGTTCGTTGACTTCTTTAACGGTCAATTCTACCAGTTGATCGCCAAGTGATTTAATGTCAGCCATTTTAGTAAGTGTTTAATTTCAGGTTCTACAATTATTTTGCTCTTGCTTCGAGTGCCTTGACCAGGCCAGCAACGGTCTGCTTGCCACTCAACAGGGCAGACAGCACATTCTTGGCTGGAGACTGGAGCAAAGAGATGATTTCGCCGATGAGCTCGTTCTTGCTCTTGAGTTCGCTCAGCACGTTCAGGTTTTCTTCACCTAAAAAGAGGTCAGAATCAATCGAGGCTGCTTTGAAGCCTGGTTTGCCTTCCATCTTTTTGCGGTATTCCTTGATCACTTTCGCAGGGAGGTTACCCGACTCCTTCGAAAAGATCACACCAGAAAACCCGTGTAATGCCTTTGCGATCTCGGCTACGTTCTTGTTTCCGTTCTTCTCCAACGCTTTGCGGATCAACGTGTTTTTGTACACGCGGTATTCCACACCGGCATTGAAGCAGAGCCTACGAAAAGCATTGATTTGCTCCACCGTAAGCCCGGAAGCGTCGGTCACGTAGAAGTGAGCATGCTGTGAAAATTTCACAGACAACTCATCGATGATTAGCGCTTTTTCTTCCCGGGTCATTTGTTTAAAAATTACAGACCAGCAATACTACTCTTATCGATCCGAATACCGGGGCTCATCGTAGACGACAGGCAGATACTTTGAATGTATGTACCCTTCGCCGATGCCGGCTTCAGTTTAGCAACCATACTGATAAGTTCAGACGCATTGTCTTTGATCTTGTCTGCGCTGAAGGAAGCCTTACCAATACTAGCATGGATAATTCCTTGTTTGTCAATTTTGAAGTCCACCTTACCCGCCTTCACCTCTTTCACTGCTTTTCCAACTTCGAGGGTAACGGTACCAGACTTCGGGTTCGGCATCAATCCACGGGGACCGAGCACCTTACCTAACTTACCAACCTTGGCCATCACGGTAGGCGTACAGATGATCACGTCGATATCTGTCCAACCACCTTCGATCTTGGTCACGAACTCGTCGAGACCTACATACTCGGCGCCAGCGTCTTTTGCTTCTTGCACCTTATCGGGTGTGCAAAGCACCAACACGCGAACAACCTTACCGAGACCATGGGGAAGCGTCACTACGCCACGCACCATTTGGTCAGATTTCTTAGGGTCGATACCAAGACGGATGTCGAGGTCGACAGAGGCATCAAACTTCGTAAAAGAGATGTCCTTGAGGAGTGCGGCAGCATCGTTCAGCGAGTACTCCTTTTCAGCGTTGTACTTGGCGAGGACGGCCTTCCTGTTTTTAGATATTCTTGGCATGACGCTTATGCTTTATTTTTCCCACGGTGCTTTGCCGCTGACAGTAACACCCATGCTGCGGGCAGTACCTGCCACCATTTTCATGGCCGACTCAACCTTGAATGCGTTGAGGTCAGGCATCTTGAGTTCAGCGATTTTCTTGATTTGATCCCAAGAGATCGAGCCAACCTTGGCACGATTTGGCTCTTTGGAACCCTTTTGAATCTTGATCGCATCCATGATCAATACCGCTGCAGGAGGGGTCTTGATGACGAAGTCGAAAGACTTGTCGTTATAGATGGTGATCAATACAGGCAATACTTGTCCAGGTTTGTCCTGCGAACGAGCATTGAACTGCTTGCAAAAGTCCATGATGTTGAGACCTTTCGAACCCAATGCGGGACCGATAGGAGGTGCGGGGTTCGCTTGACCGCCTTTCACCTGCAACTTGAGATAACCGGTTACTTCCTTAGCCATGATTCTCTTATTCTAGCTTTTCTACTTGCATGTAACTGAGCTCTACGGGCGTATTCCGACCGAAGATCTTCACCATTACATTCAACTTCTTTTTGTCTTCAAAAATTTCTTCCACTGCGCCGGTGAAACCGCTGAAAGGACCGTCCATTACTTTCACAGACTCACCTTTGATAAAGGGCTTCTCCAACTTCTCTTCGAACTGGTCGATCTCGTCAACTTTTCCGAGGATCCTGTTCACTTCCGACTGGCGGAGGGGTACAGGGTCTTTGGAAGAGGCCGTCGAACCGTTGTTTCCCAGGAATCCGATGACCCCAGGGATATTGTTCACAGCGTGGAATACCTCGCCGTTCGCCAAGTCCGCTGAAATGAGCACGTAACCGGGAAAGAAGTTCCGCTCGCGCACCCGCTTCTTGCCATTTCGCATTTCATAAACCTTCTCGGACGGGATCAGTACTTGAGGGATAAACTCAGAAAGTTTAGACCTCTCGATTTCAGTTTCCAGGTACGATTTCACTCGTTTTTCCTGGCCGCTGATCACGCGGAGAAAGTACCATTTGAGTTCGCCCATTCTTCCGCAGGTTTAGAAATTCTCGTAATACCTAGCCAAGACCTCTTGAAAAGCGACGTCAATAGCCCCGATTACAATGGCAAAGATTAAGGATGCCACCAGCACCAACACGGCACTGCTCTGCAACTCGCTGAACTTAGGCCAGGTCACTTTGTTGCGAACCTCGTCTATCGAGTCAGAAATGTAATCCCATACCTTTTTCATCGACCTTACTTTTTAATCCTTTCAGTGACCGACTTCGCTTAGGCTACTTCGGTCGGTGACCACCTTCGCTGAAGCGTCGGCGGTCGGTGCACGGGTGGAGAGGCTCGAACTCCCAGCCTGCGGTTTTGGAGACCGCTGCTCTACCAATTGAGCTACACCCGTTTCTTTGGATCCGCCCTACTATTAAGGTAGCGCATCACCCCTATTACAAATTTTGGTTTCGCACTGGGCCTTTTTGAGCACCACCCCACACCCTCAACTCAAAAGGACTGCAAAGGTAGGACAAGAAGGCAGAAAACAAAAGCGTTTCCTTGAAAAATCAAGGAAACGCCAGTTGTGCTCGTTTATGGGGACAAAAACCCCGTTTTTGACTCCCAAAACTTGCCAAAAAGGCACATTTCAGGCTAAAAACGGGGTTTTAAGAATCCGTATTAGTCGAGGATCTCAGTTACCTGGCCAGAACCTACGGTGCGGCCACCTTCGCGGATAGCGAAGCGGAGACCTTTTTCCATAGCGATCTTGTTGATCAACTCCACTTCGATGGAGATGTTGTCACCAGGCATGATCATTTCCACGCCGGCAGGGAGTTTTACCTCACCTGTAACGTCGGTCGTACGGAAGTAGAACTGAGGACGGTACTTGTTGAAGAACGGGGTGTGACGACCGCCTTCTTCTTTCGAAAGTACGTATACCTCTGCCTTGAACTTCGCGTGAGGTGTTACCGAGTTCGGCTTGCAGATAACCATACCACGGCAGATTTGGTCTTTTTCGATACCGCGGAGGAGGAGACCTACGTTGTCGCCAGCTTCACCCCTATCGAGGATCTTACGGAACATTTCAACACCAGTGATGGTAGATGTCAGGTTTTCTGCACCCATACCGAGGATTTGAACAGGGTCACCAGTTTTGATGACACCGCGCTCGATACGACCGGTAGCAACAGTACCACGGCCAGTGATCGAGAACACGTCTTCCACAGGCATGAGGAAGTCCTTATCGATTGCACGGGTAGGGAGCGGAATATACTCGTCTACTTGTGCCATAAGTTCTTCTACTTTAGCAACCCACTTCGGTTCGCCGTTGAGGGCGCCGAGAGCAGAACCGCGGATCACAGGGATCTTGTCGCCAGGGAAGCTGTAAGCCGTGAGAAGTTCACGCACTTCCATTTCCACGAGGTCGAGGAGTTCTGGATCGTCAACCAAGTCAACTTTGTTCATGAATACCACGAGGGCAGGAACACCTACCTGGCGAGCCAAGAGGATGTGTTCACGTGTCTGGGGCATCGGACCGTCGGTAGCGGCTACCACGAGGATAGCGCCGTCCATCTGGGCAGCACCCGTAACCATGTTTTTCACATAGTCGGCGTGACCTGGGCAGTCAACGTGAGCATAGTGACGCTTTTCGGTCTGGTACTCTACGTGTGATGTGTTGATAGTGATACCACGCTCTTTTTCTTCAGGAGCGTTGTCGATAGATGAGAAGTCACGTTCTGCAGCAAGACCCTTCTTTGCAAGAACCTTGGTGATTGCAGCCGTCAAAGTGGTTTTACCGTGGTCAACGTGACCGATGGTACCGACGTTAACGTGCGGTTTGGAACGATCGAATGTTTCCTTAGCCATGTTTGAAAATCCCGTTAAAGTTTAAAGTGTATAAATTGTTTCTAGTACAGTTCTATTACCTGCCTCCTCTTTTAAAAAGAGACATACACCCTAAACATGTTAAGCCTGTCGGATAGGTTTGGCCTTTCGGCCGGCACGTCATCCTTGCGCTCATGATGTTCGCTAGGCATCCGCAAGAGCGACGTACAACATTCAATATTTCAATAAGCAACTCAGTACCGTTTGTACAGAGTTTGATCACCTAGCTGGAAGCTTTGGTGAACCGAATTCGCCTACGTCAATGCTTCGGCGAGTGAGACCCGCCTTCGCTAAAAGCTTTGGCGGATGAGAGCCGTTGATGAGGATTGAACTCACGACCTCCTCCTTACCAAGGAGGTGCTCTACCACTGAGCTACAACGGCATTCTTGGCGATTTGCCGCTTACCTTTGCAGCCATTCACCAGGCATTGGCATTTCAAAAATTCTGGGCTCTTGCCACCTGCAAAAACCCGTCGCCCAAGCAACGCTTCGGCTAGTGAACCGCCTAAGCAAGGCTTCGGCGGTTGAGAGCGGGAGACGAGGTTCGAACCCGCGACCTGCAGCTTGGAAGGCTGCCGCTCTACCAACTGAGCTACTCCCGCAAATCAGTTAAGATTTATGATTTTTGATTTAAGATTTTAGGCTCCCAATTAGACGATAGACCCAAAATCTCAAATTTTAAATCTCAAATCTTAAAATGTTAGTGGGGAGAACAGGATTCGAACCTGTGAAGACATAAGTCAACAGATTTACAGTCTGTCCTCGTTGGCCGCTTGAGTATCTCCCCGAAAATGATCAACAAAAAGAGAACTTTTTCCCGTTTTTGAGCTGATTTCGGCCAAGCCCAAAAAATAGGGAGTGCAAAATTAGACGGTTTTTCGGTTTAGACAAATCCAAACGGACGCGAAAAATGAACGCCCTACATGATCACGATCTCTTTGATCAGTTCAGGACCAAATTCGCGGGCAAACAAACCTAGGATCTGGGCTTTGTGGAGGCTGAGGTCGTTTTTCATGGCCGGGGAATCCAGTTCGACGAACAGCACCTTGTCTTTGATCACGACTTTGCGGGTGCGACGCGCGACGGGTTTGCCCACCAGCCGTTCCCAAGATGCCACGAGGGTCGCCTCATCGAATTTCGACTTGAGGTGATAGGACTTCAGCATCTCTTGGATGGCGTCGCCGATGTGGTGGGAATTCTGCGCATTTCCGGGCCCCTTCTTTGCCATGTCGCTCAACTTTTTGTCAAGGTACCACTTTCCACTCGGAAGCTCTTGGCGCGGATTCCAGCCGAGGCAAGCAACGCTTCGCTTCGGTCGGGTCGTGCATCGGTGATAAAAAGTTGCCCGAATGTGCCACTCCCGACGCGCTCGATGAGGCGTCCGATTCGGTCGTCGTCGAGTTTATCGAAAATGTCGTCGAGCAATAAAATGGGTTTGAAACCCTTCTTTTCATTCAAAACATCGAATTCTGCGAGTTTCAAGGCGATCAAAAAAGACTTTTGCTGTCCCTGCGAGCCATGGCGTTTCAATTCGTGTTCATCGAGTTCGAAGGCAAAATCATCCCGGTGGGCGCCCGTGGTTGTCCGCTGGAGAGCCAGGTCTCGGCCCAAGGCGCGTTGCCAACTGTCGGCATGACTCGCTTCTTCGTAGCCACGGCGGTGCGAGATTGCCGCCGTCTCGACCCCCCCACCGGAGAGATACCGGTAGTGGCGTTCGAAGGCCGGGCGAAACTTTTCGACGAACGAAGCCCGCGTCGACGAGATAAAGTCGCCGTCGGGTGCCATCACCCGGTCGCAACTCTCGAGTAGGTCATAGTCCGCTTTTCCAGACTCGGAGAACCGTTTTAATAACGAGTTCCGCATCTTGAGCCGCGCCGTATAGGCGATCAGTCGGTCCAGGTATTCGTGGTCGATCTGGGAGATGATAGCGTCCATGAACCGCCGGCGTACCTCACCCCCGTCCCAGATTAGTTCAATGTCGTTTGGGGCGATCATCACGACAGGGTATTTCCCGATGTGTTCGGAGAGGCGCGTGTAGTCGGCCCCGTCCTCTTTCATCACCTTTTTTTGCCCCAATTGGAACGCACATGTGACGTCGTGGAGGCCGCGGTCAGTCTGGAACGTGCCTCGTATGGAAAAGAAATTCTGACCTGTTCTGATGTTCTGGGTGTCGGTCGAGAGCAATGAACTTTTCGTGAAGGAGAGGTAGTAAATCGCATCCAGGAGGTTGGTTTTGCCACTACCATTGCGGCCTAGGAGGCAATGCACATCGCCTTCGAAAGCGACTCGCACTTCCTCGTAATTTCTAAAGTTGAATATCGTCAGTGTGTCTAGGTGCAAAGGATTGCGGCCGGCCATGAAAAACGAAGGGTCGAAATTCGAAATTTTTCCGTTTGGAAAATCCTCCGGAATGAGCCTATTTTCGCAGTCTAATTAACATTTGTATGGCGACAGCGACCCAGGCCAAAAAAGCACCAGCGAAGGAAAAAACCTCGTTTTCCAAAGAGACTTATCTCTTTTGGTACGAGAGCATGCAGTTGATGAGGAAATTCGAAGAGAAGTGCGGCCAGTTGTACGGCATGCAAAAGATTCGCGGTTTCTGCCATTTGTACATCGGACAAGAAGCCTGTGCGGCCGGCGCCGTATCAGCATTAACAAAGGACGACAAGTGGATTACCGCTTATCGCGACCACGCCCATCCATTGGCGTTAGGGACTGATCCCAAGGCCGTGATGGCGGAATTGTACGGCAAGGAAACCGGCTGCTCGAAAGGGAAAGGCGGTTCCATGCACATCTTCGATAAAGAAAAGAACTTCTTCGGTGGCCATGGTATCGTTGGTGCCCAGATCCCGTTGGGGGCCGGTATCGCTTTCGCCGAGAAATACAATAAGACCGGCAACGTGTGTATGTGCTACTTTGGCGACGGAGCCGTGCGTCAGGGTGCTTTCCATGAAGCTTTGAACTTGGCTATGCTCTGGAAGTTGCCCGTGATTTTCGTCATCGAAAACAATGGCTACGCGATGGGTACCTCGGTGAAGCGTACGTCGAACGTAACGGAGCTCTACACCTTGGGCGACGCCTACGATATGCCCTCTGAGCCAGTAGACGCGATGAGTCCAGAAGATGTTCACGAAGCCACTGCTCGTGCTGCGGAACGTGCTCGCGCGGGCGAAGGCCCTACCCTGCTCGAATTCCGGACGTATCGCTACAAAGGCCACTCGATGTCAGATCCTCAGAAGTATCGCTCCAAGGACGAGGTGGAAGAGTACAAGCAACGTGATCCGATCGAGGTGACTCGCAAGAAAATCCTAGAGAAGAAATTCGCTACCGAGGCGGAATTGGATGCCATAGACCAGAAAATCATGGCCCAAGTTGATGAAAGTGTGCGCTTCGCCGAAGAATCGAAATACCCCGACGCGTCGGATGCACTGAAACACATTTATGTGCAGGATGACTATCCGTTCATTACCGACTAATGCCGGTTTTTGAATAATCCCGCAAATCTTTAGTTTTGCAGCCCTGAATCGGCATACGTTTGATTCAGGGCTTTTAATTATTGCCGAATATGGCTAAAAAGGAAGAAAAGAAATCATTCGCCGAGGACCCCGAAGTCCTGCAAGAAAAGTTTGTCAACTTCGAACACTGGGCGGAACAGAATGCTCGCCTCTTGGTCATCATCGGCGTGGGCGTTGTCGTCGTGGCGGCTGCTTACTTCGGATACCGCTGGTGGAATGGCAATCAAAACCAATTGGCTCAACAGGAGATGTTCCAAGCCATTCGCTTTTTCGAATCGGATAGCCTCGACCTAGCGATGAATGGAACCGCCAACTCTGCGGGTTTCAAAACCATCATCGATGAGTACGGTGGAACCGATGCTTCGAACTTGGCGCATTTCTATGCCGGTGCGATCAGCTTGAAGAAAGGCGACTTCCCGCTCGCAGTGTTCTACCTCAACGAATTCAAGTCGAACGACTTGCTTGTGCAAGCACGCGCCTATTCGCTTCTGGGCGACGCCTACATGGAACAAGACAAATTCAGCGAAGCAGCAGACGCTTATCACAAGGCATCGAACTACAAGCCGAACAAGTACTTCACGCCGCCTTACTTGTTGAAAGAAGCCCTAGCCTACGAAAAGCTCACACAGAATGAAAAAGCGATCGCGGCCTACGATCGAATCATCAACGAGTTCTGGGATTCGCAAGAAGCTCAAACGGCGAAAAAGTTGAAGGCTCGTTTGGAGTCTGCTTCTTAAGCAACGGCGATCAACATCATTAGAGGACCCTCGTCGGGTCCTTTTTTATTTGTAGTATTTACCAGCAATGGCGAGTTTTGACACCTCACTGAATTAACACCAACCGTATGGCGGGCATCTTGAAGTCGGTACAAGGAAAATCTAAGGCTAACCTCTCGAAAAAGAAATTTGGCATTGTCGTGTCCGAATGGAACGACGTGATCACGGAAGCCCTGTACCAAGGTGCATACAAAGGGCTTGTCGACTTAGGCGTACCGGCCAAGAACATCGTCCGTGTGAATGTGCCGGGCACCTTTGAACTCACGTTGGGGTCCCTCAGACTTGCCCAACAGAAAGACATCGCGGCAGTCATCGCGTTGGGTTGTGTGATTCAGGGGGAGACACCACACTTCGACTACATCTGCCAGGCCTCTGCCTACGGCATCACGGAAGTCAATATCAAAACCGGCAAGCCTGTCATCTTCGGCGTGCTCACCACGCTGAACAAGAAACAGGCACTCGAACGGGCGGGTGGCAAGTACGGCAACAAAGGAGAAGAAGCGGCTATCACAGCCGTGAAGATGATCGAGTAAGCATTGGTTCTGGGCGAGCGTCGTGGTCGGCTCAATGCATTTCCGAGTTGAAATCTTCTTCGTAGACGACCTGCCCACGGCTGTTGCCTAGCTTGATGAAGTCCACACTGCCGGTTCCTTGAAACCGGTATCCAATTTCTACCATTTTAGCGGTCGACCCGGTAATTTGAAACTTCACCGCGCTCACACCGTCGACGAATATCTCGCCGATGCTACCCTTGGTGATACACTTGACGTCTACCCATTTCGAGAAGTCGCAACCGAACTTGGAGAAATCGTATTGTGTTCCATCCGTTCCGCCAAACGAGATATTTGACACACAACCCTTCGCGGTTAACGGCACCAAAATAACGGGACCTTCAAATTGAAGTCGGATCTCGGAATACTGGCAAGCATTGGCACCGTCGTCGTAGTCATTCTTCACGCGGGTTTCAAACACCATGTCGTCGCTCTTGATATCGGCAAACTCGCGGACATTATAGTACGCCGTCCATGGTGGATTGGGTTGGAGCGGCACATTTGATTCCTTGATTTGATCGACTGTCAGGTGCATGACGCCGTCGCGAATCGCATCTTCTGGACGAAAGTACACTGGTGTCGACGTCTGTTCGATTAGGGGCAACCAGCCATCTGTGGTAATCAACAAGTTGTGTTCTTTCACCACTTGGCGGTTGACAACCAACTTGGCCTCGAAGAATCCTGGGTAGTAATAAATTGAAGTATGTTGCTTTTGCTCCCGTTTCACCTGCTTGCTCAGGCGACGATCCCACGATTGTTGCACAAAGATCGAATCGTCGGGTTGGGCTGCGGAAGCGTCGTAATCGAACACAACGGTGTTGGGTACACCGCGGTCGACGACTTTCTTGCTGCTGAAGGAAAAAAGGGCCGTGTCCAATGTTTTCGGAGCAGTTGCATATCGATACAACCCGTAGCCCGCTACCGTCAATACAACGAGTCCCGCAATGATTGCCAGTAAGATCGGATCGAACGCAGGGGGTTTGGCCGCTCTTCTTTTCGTCGGGCGCGTCACCTCAGCGGGCGGGCGTTGCCTGTTTGACTCTTGATCCACCCGAAAGCTGCGCCAGTTTTCGTAATCCAAGAATTGCGCGAGCGTGTTCAAGGTGGTGGGCGTGGGCCGGCTGTCGTACTTGATTTTACCCCACAGACGCTTCAGGGTTGCTACACTAAGGGTAACACCTGTCTTTTGATGGATGCGGTCGCTGAGCGTCGCATAGTCTTGGGTATGCCACCGCGAACTGTCGCCCCAGCCCAGAACCTCTTCGATTCGAGCTTTACACTTCTCGAGAGCAATGTCGTCGGTCTCTAATTCCACGCGTGCACGACTGGGTGAGGTAACTCCTTTGAACTGAATCTACTTGAACGAACTTGTTTTCGGTCGCTCTCGCCCAACGGGTTCAAATTTCCGTTTTTCGAACCAATTAATTCAAACCTATGAATAGTTTATACATACAACTGAAACACGTCACCCAAGCGAAGGTAGCCACCTGGTTGGGGTTGATTCTGCTGCTCGTCTCTGCCCAGCATACGGTCGCACAAGCGCCAGGCGACATCTTGAAACAGCCCTCTGTTCAATGGCGCTTCAAGATCAAGCAGCCCATCATTTCTTCTCCTGTGGTGAACGATGGTGTCGTTTATTTCGGCGGGTTGGATAGCACCGTCTACGCGCTCGACCTCAAGACTGGGACACAGAAGTGGAAACTGAAAACCAACGGTGAAATACGCTCGACGCTTGTTGTGCACGGCAACCAAATCTTCTTGGCCGGCGGAAACGGGGTGCTGTCGTGCATCGACAAAGTCACTGGGAAACCCGTGTGGCGAAAAGTGTTCGACCTCAACGCTGTCTACTTAGCGGAGCGTCGATACGACTTTGCCGACTATTATCACTCCACGCCCTTGATTCACGACAACGTGATCTACCTCGGTTCGTCCAGTGGGGTCATGCAAGCGATGAAGGTTGAAAACGGAGACGTATTGTGGACGTTCCAGGCCGGAGACATCATTCACAACGAAGCCGTTATCAGCAAAAAGAAACTCTACTTTGGATGCTTCGACGGGCATGTGTATGCCTTGAACCTTGCGGATGGAACGCTCGCCTGGAAGTTCAAGTCCATCGGAACGCAAGCTTTCCCGAAAGGCGAATTCAACGGTATGCCTGCCGTGGGTGACAATTCGATCATGATCGGGGGTCGCGACTACAACGCCTATTTCCTCGATGCCGACAAGGGAACAGCAAACTGGAACCGGCGTTTCAATGCGTGGGCGCTCTCCTTCAAAGTACGGGATACCGTCGTGTACCTTGGCACTTCCGACGACCATCTGCTGTTGGCCTTAGACGCACGCGACGGACACGAGCTCTGGAAGACCAATGTAAAGTTCAACATCTTCGGCAATATGACGCTCGCTCCCTCCACCATCTACGCCACAACCATCTGGGGCCGACTGGTCGCACTCGACACAAAAACCGGAGCCGTACGTTGGACCTTCGAAGCGGATGGCTTCAAACCCAACCACGACAACTACTTCACGAAGGACGACTTTTTCCGTCCCGACATCGGTCGCATCTTGAAATCACCCTTCGAATGGATCGCAGCCGAATACAAGATGGGTGGCATGTGGTCGACACCGGCAGTCGTGGGGGACCAAGTGATCGTAACTACAGCGGAAGGGATTGTGTATTCGCTGAAGTAAACGAATTTGAATTCAGAATTTAGAATTCAGAATTTAGAATTAGGGACCAGGATTGGGGGGACAGCTTCGGAAGAAGTGTTCCCCAATTTTTTGGATGGTGACCGGTGCTAAATCTTGAAGAAGATCTGTTTTCGATACAAGAAGTAACACAGTCCCCACTCAAGGGCAAAAACGATGAGGGATGTAACGATTCCCATGATGGTCGCGGGCACATGAGCGAATCCCATCAGGCCATCCGTGATGGCTGAGATGTAACCCGTAAACCATCGTGACGCGACGATCTCGATAAACAGGTAAATGAATAACGAGTTCATCCCCACGACGGTAAAGAACTTCAAATACTGACGATGCTCTCGGATGTCGATCCACCAATACGACACCGCCAAGAAAATGATTACCCAGCCCCCAGAGGCCAGAACAAAAGAACTTGTGGCGATACGTTTGATGATTGGCGTGATCGACAAAGCATCAAGGGCATAACCTGAGATCAATCCTATGATAGCCGCTATCACGAGCGCATTCATTTTCTCTGGCCGCGTGCGATTGCCGAGCAACAACTTGCCCACGCAGGCGCCCCAAATCGTATGTGCCGCGGTGGGAATGCAGTTGATGGCAACCCAGCCACCTGGATTAATCTTGCGCATCAACAACCAATCGATATAATTTCCAAAGTTGTGTTGATCCACGAACGGTTGTTCAAAGTTCGGCACATTGGCATACCGGTAAAGGATTTCTGTTAGCAACAGCAAACCCATGCTTACACCAATCTGAGTTGCCGGCGACCAACGGAAAATTAGGAAAGCAACAAGCGTCGTGAACGAGAGTTGGGTGAGTACGTCCCATAGTTCGAACGACAGCCCGTCTTTACGAACGGCATAATCGAGCACGCCCCAGAAAAATAGCCACCCGGAACGTTTCAATGTTTTGCGAAAGGAGTATCCCCAGCTCTTTCCTTCGGCTTGCTGACGATGCAAAGAATAGGCTAGCGCGATGCCTGCCATAAACATGAACGCAGGTTGAACGAGATCCCAGAACCTAAGTCCATTCCAAGGATGATGTTCGAACTGGATAAAAAATGAATAGGCTGAAGTACCTTCCGACGCTTGGATGAGTCGACCGTAGAGGTGAGTGCTTTCCAGGACCAACAACACCATGATCAATCCACGCAGGAAGTCGAGAGACTGAAGTCTCGAGTGTGGAGAATTCTGAATCATCTAGGAAGTTAGGACTTTGAACCGCCCTCAGAAAAAAAATGAGAACTTTTAATGAAGGTGGGCTTCCAGCCCTCATCAAAAGTTCTCAGGTGAAACCGCAAGCGGCTTCAATTACATGTTCTTCACAATTTCCTTCGCAAACTCCGAGCACTTCAGGAGGGTGGCTCCTTCCATGAGGCGGTGGAAGTCGTACGTCACTTTCTTCGACGCGATGGAGGTTTCGAGGCCTTTGTAAATGAGGTTAGCAGCTTCCAGCCAGCCCATGTACTCGAGCATCATCACACCAGACAGGATAACCGATCCAGGGTTCACTTTGTCTTGGCCTGCATATTTGGGTGCTGTTCCGTGTGTTGCTTCGAAGATCGCGTGACCGGTCACGTAGTTGATGTTACCACCGGGCGCAATGCCAATTCCACCGACGATTGCGGCGAGCGCGTCAGACACGTAGTCACCGTTCAAGTTCAAGGTAGCTACCACCGAATATTCGTCGGGACGGAGGAGGATTTGTTGCAAGAAGGCATCCGCGATTGAATCCTTGATCACGATCTTCTGACCGCCTGTTTCAATTACTTGCCAAGGTCCGCCATCGAGGTCTTTTGCACCGAACTCGTTCTTCGCCAATGCGTAGCCCCAATCGCGGAAGCCACCTTCGGTGAACTTCATGATGTTGCCTTTGTGCACGAGCGTGACGTTCGGGCGCTTGTTGTCGATCGCATATTGGATCGCGGCACGAACCAGCCGTTCAGTACCTTCTTTCGATACAGGCTTGATACCGATCCCCGAAGTTTCCGGGAAGCGGATTTTCTTGTATTGCTTGGGGAACGCGTCTTTGAAGGCTGCCAAGAACTTCTTGTTGTCTTCGCTTCCTTCCTGGAATTCGATACCCGCATAAATGTCTTCTGTGTTTTCGCGGAAGATCACCATGTCGGTCTTATGAGGTTCTTTCACGGGTGAAGGAACGCCTTTGAACCAACGAACGGGGCGAAGGCAAGTGTAGAGGTCGAGGTCCTGACGGAGGGCAACGTTGAGCGAACGGATGCCACCACCCACAGGAGTTGTCAAGGGTCCTTTGATGCCTACCAGGTACTTCTTAAAGTCGTTCAGAGTTTCTTCGGGCATCCAAGAGCCAGTTGCATTGAATGCCTTTTCGCCTGCCAACACTTCCTTCCAAACGATCTTCTTCTTCCCTTTGTAGGCTTTTTCAACGGCGGCGTCGAATACGAGCTGCGAAGCAGGCCAAATGTCGATGCCGGTACCATCGCCCATGATGAAAGGGATGGTGGGACTATCGGGAACGTTAAGTTTACCGTTGCTAATGCTGATCTTTTGTTCGCTCATTACTGTAAATGTTTGGTGTGGTGGCGGCGACGCCGAATCGAAAGGTTAAATTCCTTGAGTTTTCTTGGCTGAAGGTCATTTTGACCATTTAGCGGGGCGAAAATTAGAAAATTAACACCACAATGAAAGAAATTTGGTACAAGTAATGCACGTTAGAAAAGGCCAAAACACCCTCAGAATAACGCTTTTGACCCTTCCATCATATGAAAACCGTTGCGATTCTCTCGTTTTTGCTCTCTCCCCTATTGTTTCAGCCTGTGCCTCCCGCACCAGAACCCATCGGGACAACGGTGTGTCTATCGGTTGAAGAGCAGAAACTCTACGATGAAATCATGAAGTACCGAAAGAGTAAGAAGCTCAAACCGATCCCCCTCTCAGCCAAGCTCACGAAGACGGCGCAGGCACACGTGCACGATCTTTCCGCCAACTACCAGTACGACGCCGATGGCACCTGCAATCCGCATAGCTGGTCCGACAAGGGCAAATGGTCGAGTTGCTGTTACACCAGCGACCACAAACAAGCGGAATGCATGTGGAGCAAACCACGCGAAATTGCCGGCTATGAAAGTTCTGGATACGAAATCGCCTATTATAGTTCGGCCGGCGCCAACGCCATCGAAGGTCTCGAAGGATGGAAAAAAAGCCCGGGGCACAATCCAGTAATCGTCAACCTAGGAACTTGGAAGAACGTAGAGTGGAAGGCGATTGGAATCGGAATCTACAACGAGTATGGCGTCGTTTGGTTCGGTGAGCTGGAAGACGACGAAAAACCAGCAAACTGCCAGTAGCCCAAAAGGGTCAAGTGTCAAAGTTCAATACTTCTCGTCTTCACTTGGGAAGGCACGCTTTTTCACATCATCAACATAGCGGGCGACCGCGCCATTGATCACAGCATTTAAATCGGCATAACGTCGAAGAAAACGGGGTTTGAATTCCTGGGTGATGCCAAGCATGTCCTGCATCACCAGGACCTGACCGTCGACGTCGGGCCCAGCCCCAATCCCAATGACTGGGATTTGCAACTTAGCACTCACCTTCGCCGCAAGCGACGCGGGAATTTTTTCCAGCACCAAGCCAAAGCAACCACACTCTTGTAGCAAGAGGGCATCCTCCACCAACTTATTTGCTTCTTCTTCTTCCCGCGCCCGCACCGTATACGTACCAAACTTGTAAATCGACTGTGGTGTCAAACCCAAATGACCCATCACGGGAACACCCGCGCTCAAAATTCGGAGCACCGATTCCTTGATTTCACTCCCGCCTTCCATCTTCACCGCGTGTGCGCCCGATTCCTTCATGATCCGGATGGATGACCGCAATGCTTCGCCCGAACTCCCCTGGTAATATCCAAACGGTATATCAACGACAACCAAAGCCCGCTTCACCGCCTTTACCACCGAACTCGCATGGTAAATCATCTGATCGAGCGTGATCGGTAACGTGGTCTCGTTGCCTGCCATCACATTCGACGCTGAGTCACCAACCAAAATCACATCAATGCCGGCTGCGTCGATGATCTTCGCCATGCTGAAGTCGTACGCCGTAAGCATCGCGATCTTCTCGCCACGGTTCTTCATCTCCTGCAACTGGTGCGTTGTTATTTTTCGGATGTCTTGTTTTTTGGAGGCAGACAAGCTATAAGAATTTAGGATTTAGGATTTAGAATTTAGGATTTAGGGTTAGGGTTAGGGTTAGTGTAGGTATACGGCGGCATTTTTGCCTAGGATGACTTCAATGTGGTCGGTGAGGGTAGTCGACAGTGCGTAGCCGGTGTAAGTTGGTTGGATTGGAAACGTCGAGTGGCTTCGGTTGACCAAAACGGCGACTTCAATCTTCTTTACTTCTACCCCGAGGAATGGTTTTAGCCCGTACGCCAACGTCTTGCCCGTGTTGAGTACGTCGTCGACCACGATGATGCATCGTTTTTTTAAATCCGACGCTTCCGTGTCGATCGAGATATCGCTTTGTTGTGGAGCCGACTTATTCATGCTCACCTTCACCACTTTTGCCTTGATCGGAGAAATTTCCTCCAACTGCTTGGCCAATAGCGTCGCCAGCGTATACCCTTGCCCGTCGATTCCCGCGAACACAAGTTCTTTCTCACGAATGTTATGTTCATACACCTCGAACGCCATCCGCTTGATCTTTTGAGCAACTTGATTGCCCGTCAATATCAGATCTTTTTCCATTATGCAGGGAGTGGTACAACTCTGCTGTCTTTGAACGTAGACAAGATGACCATCGTTTGCATGCTGTCGACGACCTCGATGTTCGATACTTTTTCCAACATCAAGTTTTGATACGAAGGAATGTCGGTGCAGACGATCTTCAGGATGAAATCGGCCTGACCCGTCACATGATGGCACTCGACGACCTCATCGATCTTACGAATAGCCTTCATGAACTTCTCGATGTTTTCCTTGTTGTGACCCTTCAGCGTCACCATCACGAAGGTGTTCACCCCCATGCCCACGCTAGCCATGTCGATCACCGCGTGGTAGCTGCGGATAATTCCTGATGTCTCGAGTTTCTTTACCCTTTCGAGTGTGGGCGCGGGCGACAATCCAATTTCTTGAGCCAATTGTGCGTTGGTGATCTTCGAATTGGTCTGTAGCAGTTCCAGGATCTTTTTATCGATCGCGTCAAGTTTCAGCTTCGTCATCGATGACAGAATAAAATTTGGGTAAAAATAGGAAAAAGAATGGTAGTAGAGATCGCGAGGGCCGTCGCCCAAATAAGTCCGCCAAAAAAGAAGCTCAGACTTGACGGTAGCAACGGCGGAGAAATCAGTCCTTACTCGATCACCACCCTCTTATACTTTTTGCCGGACGCGGTTGAAATCACCGCGATGTATAGACCAGGGTTCAGGTTGCGAATGTCTAGTGTGAAGTGCGTAAATCCAGCGCCCACATCGAGTGTCTTGCGGTAAGCTTCGGCCCCAGAAGTCGTGAGGATAGCCACCTCGATCGTCCCCGCCGAAGCTTGAATGACTTCTACATCCAAAAAATCGGATGTCGGATTGGGATAAGGTTCCAGCACGGTATCGTTGCCCAACGACACGCAAGCTTTGTTGTTCGTTCCGTTTCCGTCCTCGTCCAGCGTCGCGCAGATGTAGCCCGTGCCTACCACATTGAAATCGCTTGTCAGCCGGAACAGACTCGTTACGCCTGGCTCTAGACTTGCCGTGATGTACTCACGAAGGGATATCCCCGCCCCCACATCGATGTTAAGGTAAAAACCGGACACCCGATAGTTGCCGCCATTGGTTACGCGGACGTAGCCTTGATACGGTCCCGAAGTCTCTGGGCGCAACAGCGAAAAATCGGATAGGCCCAACTCGTTGAAGGGGATCACCACATTCACCGACTTGCTTTGTGTGGCAGCACATCCTAACGCACTCGTTGCGGTCAAGTCGACAACATATTGACCCAGGTTCGCGAAGGTGTGTTGAGGCGACGCGCTCGTGCTGATGGCACTTCCATCGTTAAAGTTCCATTGATAGGTGCTCGCACCTGATGACCCATTGGAAAAAGAGACAACCAGCGGCGGTGGTCCGTTGTCTATACTCATCGAAAAATCGGCCGTCGGTGTCGGGTTGATGGTGACGGACTTGGTGAGTGTGTACGCACAACCCGATTGATTCTCAATTTGAAGTTGCACGGGGTACACCCCCGCCGAAGCAAAGGTCCATGCGGGTTGATTGGCTGCTACAGCGGGATTGTCATCAATGATCCATTTACGCGACAAGGTCGGATCGGAAGCAGTGGAGCTCGCATCGGTGAAAATCGCCGGTTGATCGTCGCAAGCGTTGGTAACAGTAAAGTCTAAGGTTGGAACCACGGGCACGACGACAGTGCCGTTGACGACGCTGGCGCAATTGTTCTGGTCGGTCACCGTAAGTTGAATGGCGAAGTTACCCGATTGCAGAAACACGTGCGATGGGTTCTTCAATCCATAAACAGCTGTTCCAATTTTCCATTGCCACGACTTGATGTTACCAGTTGATCCATCTGAAAACGATGTAGCTTGCGTGACACACGATGGCCCGTTGGTAAACATGGCTTTGGGCGAGGCCGCGATCGTGACGGTCTTGTCTATGAAAGACGAACAACCCTTATCCGAGGTGGTGGTGAGTCGAACCGTTACATCCCCTGCGTTCACGTAAGTATGAATCGGATCCTTTCCCGATCCTTGACCCCCGTCGCCGAAATTCCAAGTCCAGTTTTGGATATTGCTGTCATTGGGTGTGGGCGTGACGTCGTGAAACTGCGACGGTGTTCCCGAGCATGAAAAAGGCGGAAGGTCTAGGTTGAAGTTCGGTTGGGGTTTGGAATACACGACCAGGTTTTTGACCGTTGTCGTATTACAACCGTTGGTGCCTGTAGCTTGAAGCGAGACAGCATAGGCACCCGCTGCCGCGTAGGTGTTGGTGGGGTTCGCGGCCACACTCGTATGCCCGTCAGCAAAATTCCATGAGTATCCCGAAATGGAACCGGTCGATTGATTCGTGAAGGTCACTTGGTCGCCTTGGCATTGCCCATTGATTGTGTAGTTGACGACTGGGCCAGTCAACACGCCGACGACCGTTTGAGTAGTCTCGTCGCTGCACCCTGGAATGGAAGTCACAAGCTTTACCGGTTGATCTCCGGTAGTGCTGAATGCATACACCAGGTTTCTTTGGTTACCGACTGGTGTGGCATTGACTTGCCATTGGTACTGGAGCAAGCCATCGTAGACGTCCGTCGTTTGGTTGGTGAACGTAAAGTTGTTACTCGTACAGATCAGACCTGGGGGGCTGATGAAAGAAGCAGTTGGTTTGGGATAAATCTTGAGCGATTGAGACTTGGTGTTGGTGCAAGAGGTAATGGTGGACAGCACGTCCAACTTGACGGTATAGGTGCCCGGCGCGAACTGATGCGTCGGATCGGCGACGGAAGACGATCCAGTGTCACCGAAATCCCACGCATAATTGATGCTCGACGCAAAGGTCTGAGAATCAAAAATTACGTTTGCAGCAGCACACACATTTTGGCTGGTGAAGGTAATGTCTGGCGAAGATTGCGCTGAAACCGTAATGGGTTTCGAAATCGATGTTTTGTTACCCGATGCGTTGGTCACTTCTAATGCTACGCCAAATGCGCCGGACGTTGTCGTCTTAATGGTTGGTGATGCCTCGGTGGTATAAGTTACATTCGACAGGCAGTTCGACGGGAAGCTGATGCGGAACATATTGGACCCAGTATTCTCCACTGTGATGGCCAACCACTCGCTCTTCATTTTGTACATCGAAAAGCCCCACAATCCGGTACCCGTCACACCAAAGTTCTTCAGATCGTCGGGCGCTGGTGGTGTATTGGCGAGTGAGGACCCAAATCGAAAACGAAAGACACTGTTGGTGGCATTCTGCGCTTGGGTGAACACGAGGTACTCGTTATTGTCTTTCACCACGGCGACACCAGCGATGGGTGCGATGGGGTAATTCGCGATGGAAGGCGAAGGATCGGCTAAGCCGCTGGCAAAGGTGAGTTTATACAGGTTACCGGTCGCCACCGACGTGGTCATTCCATACCATTTATCGCAATCCTTTATGAACGAAACACCACACAACAAGATTGAACCAGGAACTTGGATCGCATCTGCCTGCACGCTGGAAGGCGTGTCACCAAAGGAATTTGGAAACTTGATACGGACGAGTTTGTCGTTGCCTAAGTTCGCGACGAACAGATACCGATCTGTGTTGTCGTCCACGAGGGTCATGTCGATCGGGCTCGCGATGGGGTCGCCCTCAACCACAACTTCGGGAGCAGAGGGTGCATTGCTTAGCGACGTCCCGAAACTTACCCGGTAAAGCACGTTGGTGTCGATGATGAAGCCGTAGTAGGTAGCGCCTTCTTTCACCACCTCGATGACGCGCCAACTGGTTGAATTCTTACCGAGGCCACCCAGGTCATTGAGGAGCGGGGTATTGTTGATGCTGTTGCCAAAATCCAGTCTGAACAACCGGCCGTTGGCGCGCCCCAGGAAGAACCCGTAGTAGGATCCATCTTGTTCCATCATTTTCACTTTGAAACCATAGCCGCCGTAGCTGCTATTCAGCACGGTTCCTACGGGCGTGTTTGTCAATTCGCCCGGACATAGGTCCCATTCATAAGATCCATATGCGGCGTCCGCTTGAAGTGTGATGTTCTGATCGCGGCACGCGTTGGCCGGGAGGGAAAAGTTTGGGGCGGCACATTGGGCCGACGCAGGTGAGAATGAAAAGAGGGCACCTCCCAATAACAAGAGGGTTGCGAGTGCCGCCAGCCTTCGATCCGAACCAATTGCCAATACCATCATTCCGGATTTATCTCGCGGAAAATACAAAGGTAACTTTTCAAGGTTGAGCGGACAATCCCAACATGGAATGATACAACGCTCGAAGACGTTCGGTGGTATGGGTAGGTCCGAATTTGCGGCGTGCGGTTTCGGCGCCGTTCTTCCCCATTGTTTCGCGTTGGGTCTCGTCAGCCATCAAGACACGAAGCGCCGCAACCATCTCATCGACGCGCCCTGTTCCCACCAGCAGGCCCGACACCCCGTGGTCGATAATTTCGTTAGGGCCACCACTTCGAGTGGCGACGACGGGGCAACCAAAAAACTGCGCTTCTAAACAAGTCATCGAAAACGACTCGAGGTTCGAGAAGTTAAGAGCAAGGTCGGCGTCTTTATACTCGCGCTCTACGTCGTTTGTAAAGTCTACCCATTCTACCCGGGGTGCCAGTCCATACTCACCGACCCGCGCTTGTAGTTGGGCACGATATTGTTGATTCTTTTCCAACCCCATATCACTGCCAACAAATCGGAGCCACCAGTTTGGAAACTCGGCCGCAACTTGCTGGAACGCTGCGATCGCCAGGTCTTGCCCCTTTCCGGGGATGATGTTCGACAAGTAAAGTAATCGGCGTGGTTGAGCACCGATGCGTTTACGGGGTGGGTGCACTTCGCGTACCATCACGCGGTCCGGAATTTTTTCAACCCGATCGATCGACGGCAACTGTTGCCGGAGTACCTCCGACACGGCCACTAAACGATGGGCGGCGTGCAACTGGCGCTTCGCCCAAAAATCGAACAACCAAGCTGGAAACGCCTGACGCAAAAATCGCACGTGACAAATGTATGGCACTCGCGACCCGAACAGGGACATCGTCGGTCCAATTAGATTATACAGATCGTTGCTATGAACAATCGCGACACCTTCGCGTCGAACGATCTGTCGAACGCGCCACGCATTCCTCAACAGCCTTGGGAGATAGGTAATGGCGGACCAAGCACTTTTCGAAAGCTCCTTCATGGGCACACCATACACGATGAAGCCGCGATCATGCACCCACACCTTGGCGGGCTGTTCCGCAGGCATCACGAAGATGAACTCAAATTCATCCGAGAGTTCCGAAGCCATCGCTGCGATCGACTTCAGCGCTCCCGTTACTTGACGGCTGTTCTCGATGATTAAGATCCGTGGCTTGGAACTCATCGCGCGATATCGTCTATAAGTTGATTGAGTTGCTGACCGACGGAATGAAGTGAAAATGTTTCGCGTGCCGCAACTGAATCCACACGATACCGCTCAAGCAATCCCGGTTGCTCCATCACTTTTTGAATCGCGAACACCCACTGTTCAATTTTTGATCCTTCGCCGGGACGGAAGACGGGCATCAGGATCCCCAACTGACCGAAGTAAGCCCCGATCACGGGATGGTTGTGGGTAAGGTCGGGCGCGAGGATTTCGCGTGGGCCTGTATGGCAATCCGCCGCCATCACCGGTGTGCCACACACAATTGCTTCGCAAACCGCCAACGGGAAGCCTTCCCACAGCGAAGGCATGACGTACAAATTCGCGCGCTTCAGCAGTGGGTAAGGATTCTCGGAATAACCCAAGAAGTAAACTGCCGCCGTTTGGGTCCACGGCTGCGGCGTCCAACTTTGGTGGGTAGATATCTGCAGGCGGTGGCATTCGGCCAACAAAGTGTCGCGTTCCTCGCCATCGCCCAAGATGAACCATTTCAAGTTGGTGAGGTGCTTCATTCGGTCGACGATCGAAAGGAGCCCGAGTAAATTTTTCTGCGTCGCAAGCCGGCAGTGGGTGACGACAACAAAATTCTCTCGAAACAGGTCTTCGAATTTCCTATCGATCGGCTCGCCGATCAGGCGGTCGATGCTCTGGATATCAACCCCGTTTTGAACAGTTGCCATTTTGCGCGCTAAGGAAGGGAGTCGTTGGGTTAATTCACGTTGAATGCCGTGGCTCACACACACGATTCGGTCCGCGCGTTGGTACAGCCATGGTAGCAATACGCGAAGTCGAAGCTTTCCCAGCAAACCACGGATGTCGCGGTCGTGCCATTTAGAACCATGGATCCAAAGAATCCTTCGTTCGCCTTGACCCGACATGAGGTTCACATAGTCTGCTCCTTCCAGGTGGCTGATGGCAAGGTCAACCCGATACTTTCTCTTGATGGCGCGGAGTCGCACCACGCGGCGCCGGAAGTTCGATAGTTTCTCCCAAAGGTTTCTGCCTGCGGGTACATCCAACGAAATGGTTCCGTCGGCTTGCTCACCGCTGAAAGCGCCATCGAAATTGAATACGACGGAGATCACGTGAGCATTGTTGATCAGTGCACGTTGCTGATGGAACACGCGTTGGGCGCCGCCTCTGCCCAAGTTGGGAATAATGAGCAGTATGGTGGTGAGTTTATCCATTAAAGCAACTTGATCACGTTCCGCTCGAATTCGGATATATCGACCTCGAAACTTCCGCTGAAATTAGTTGGTTTCTTCGTGCCGATCATCGCTTGGTAGTCAAATCCTTTCAGCGAGGCCAGCATGATGTAATGAAAAGGCAAATAACCGTCCGTCGGCGGAGGGAAGATTTCTAGGATTCGACATGATCCTTCACGGAAACACATGTTGGTGAGGCCCGCGCCATGGATTCCGACGATGACGGAAGCGCTGGCAAACAGCTCACGTTGTTGCTCCGGCGACAATAGGTCTGTATCAACCATTTCCAACCCATGACGGCGAACGATGACCTCTACCGCTTCGATGTTCTCGATGAAACGCAAGCGATTCTTATTCCGCGTGATAAATACCTTTCTATCGACGTTGGAAGGCATCCTGAGAGGCGCGAAGATTTTCTCGAAAAGATCGGGTCGATGTGTCAACGGCTTGCAGAATACGGCTTGGTCGGCGTACACGTACTGGGTGTCTTGAATCAACCAGCGAAGTTGTCGCAGCTCTTCGACGTGCGCCATGTACCATTGGAAGTATGGCTTCTCCCAAAGTTTGCGACCCACCAGTACCACCGAGTCCACAAATGAAATGTCATGTTGGCGAAGGAAAAAATACTTCGCTACTACATCGTTAAAGAAATGGAAGTAATTCTCCTCGCCCGTGTCCCGAAACGATATTAACCGGGCGACGCGCACGGTTTGCTTTCGGTTCACGTAGCGAATGAAAGACGGCCTCGGCAAGAAGGGTGTGCGCGAAATTCCGAGCGAGTAGTAGAGTAGTTTCCGCTCGTAGGAGATGGCCCAGCCGATGGTGGGTTCAATGCAACAAGGTTTATTGTATTCTAGGATAAACTCTTCTTGCGTCCAGCGATACCAGTCGTTCATCCATTTTTTTGCTTCTGGATGTGCGAGGGCGTCGATGCGCACCCCATTCTCCACAAAAGGATATCCTTTGCGATAGAGTTTGAAGGCTTCAAGTGGAACGCGTTGCTCGGGGAATAGCCATCGGTCGATCGTGGCAATTTTCAGTTGATTGTACCACCCAAAGGTGGTTTTCAGGACCGGTCTCGGTATGATGCTCTTCAAAAGTTTCTTGAAGCCCATGCCCTCCCCTTGAAGCTAGAACTTCCGGTTCTTGATCGTGCGTCGAATGCCGTCTTCGAGCGAAATGAGATCACGACCCAAGATTGCCTTCATCTTGGTATTGTCGGGTTTGCGACGACTCATATCACCCTCTTTCAACGGCGGCAGGTATTCTATCTTCGACGACGAACCCGTGATTTGGATGACAAGTTTGGCGAGATCCAAGATGGTGATCTCGTCCGCACTGCCCACGTTCATCACGTCGTTCACCACTAGGTTGTCGCGCAGGCAACGGACAGTGGTGTCGATGTTGTCGTCGATGTAGCAAAACGTGCGCGTTTGCTGGCCGTTTCCATACACCGAGATATTTTTCCCTTGCAAAGCGCGCGCGATGAACTTCGCGATAACGAAGTCTTCGCTTTGGCGCGGGCCATAGGTATTGAAGAACCTCAGGATGGTATAATTCAAACCGAAAGCTTGGTGGTAGGAGCGCAGGAATGCTTCACCCACGTTCTTCACGACGGCGTAAGGTAAGCGGCTATTGAGAGGTGTTGTTTTCTCGTTTTGTGGGAACTCGAATGCTTCGCCGTACACTTCGGAAGAGCTGGAGAAAAATACCCGTTTCACGCCGGTGTCGCGCGAAAGGTCCAAGATATTGCGAAACCCGTTGATGTCTTCCAAAACCAAGATGGGGTTTTCAATCGTCCGTTGAACACCCACGACCGCCGCGTAGTGAAATACGTAGTCAAAGGAAGTGCGTCGCATCACCGCCGCCAATTCTTCGAATCGGTTCGCATCGCCTTGTATGAATTCGTAGCGCGGGGTGCTGGGCGGGGGTAGCTTGTGTATCGAACCCGTGAGCAGGTTGTCGAACACGACCACCGAGGTGTCTTCGAAGGTGAGGAGACGTTCTACGAGGGCACTGCCCACATTTCCGGCGCCGCCGGTGACCAAGATTTTCATCATCCAAGAAACGATTTCTTTACGGAGGCCAAAAAGCGCCGCGAGAAAATGATCGCAGGATGAACTGCTACCGCCTTTCTTGCCCAGGTCCGAATCTCAGTCCTTTGTCCATCGTTGCCAAGACAAAGCATGATAAACGTATACCTCTCCGCCACAAATTTGCCAAATAAATTCCCAAATGCCTTGCGCACCATTTCGTCGGCTTGGAGGAGGTCAATTAACAACATGTCTCGAGGAATCACCTTCTTCGTCGGGATAGTATGGATGCTGCGAAGGTCGTGGCTAACCACGGAGGTTGTCACTTCGTTGGAATAGCGGATCTTGAACCTGCTTAGCAGTCGAATCCAGAGTTCCCAGTCTTCGGCGGAAGCCAATACACGGTTCTCTTCGAACGGAAACTGAAGTGCGATATCGCGCCGGACAAACACTCCATTGCAACTCAATACATTGTCGAACATCGCTTGGGTTTGAACCGAGTCATCCAGTTGATTGACCAGCTTCAGCACACGTCCATCGGGCGACTTAAAGTCGTAGCCAAGATGAAAGAACTCGGGTGCATTTTCTCTTTCGATGAGTTTTTTTGCTGCCGACAAGTGGTTGGGGTACATCCAGTCATCGGAATCGAAAAAGTTGACATACTGCCCACGTGCCAGCTTTGCCCCGTAGTTGCGCGCCGCCCCCCGCTCGCCGTTTGTTTTTTTGTGATACTGGAATCGCGGATCGCGGATCGTCGACAGTACTTGCTCGGTGTTATCGGTGCTTCCGTCGTCGACCACCAGGATTTCGTAATCGGTAAAGTCCTGGGCTAGAATGGTGGAAATAGTCTCTGCAACCAGCTTGGCCCGGTTGTAAGTGGGAACGACTATAGAAAAATAAGGAGAGTTGCTCACTGCTCGTGTAGGGTGTTGTACTTTTCAATGACGGCTCCAATGCTGAACAAACTCTTCACGCGATCACCCAGGTTTTTGGCCATCGTCGACGTATCTCGGGTCATCCAATGCTCGACCGCCGCAACGGTTTCGGTCACAAATTTAGCCGGATCTACGACGATTCCATTCACTCCGTCTTCCATGTATGAATCGAAATCGCCCACACCCCGGCACACCACGACTGGCAAACCCACCAGGGCGGCTTCTTTCACTACGACACAACTGGACTCAGCAATAGATGGATGCACCAAAAAGTGACTGGCCGCGAAATAATCCAGTAGGTTGGTCACATACCCTGCAAACACAACGTGCGTCTCTAACTGCGCTTCCCGCACCCGCTCCCGCAAAAAGTCCTCTTGGTCGCCGCGACCCATTAAGAAAAGTCCCGCGTCGACGCCGCGTGCCCTGAGCTGTCGCACGAGATCGATCACGAGATCCAGGCGTTTCGCGGAGGTAAACCTCCCGGCGGAGATCAGCCTCACCCTCCACGGATGCGCGCGTTGAAGCTCATCGACGACAACTCGGTTGGGCGACGGGTACAAGTTAAAGTCGTAACCCAAGTTGATGTGAATGATTCGATCGGCCGTTATGCCTTCGTGGTCGACCATGTATTGTTTCGCTTGCGCGGACACGACCAAAATATGTTTGGCCCGCCGATAGGTCCATCGATACGTGAATGATCGATCGAACCCCAACTCTTTTGCTTCGCCGATGTGATGTCGCACAATGAAGGTCTTAACGTTCGTGAAGTACTGGCTCAGGACCGCGACAAAATTCGCCGACTCCAAATGACTATATAGATACTCTACTCGGTGGCGTCGACAGAACTGGACTAGGTACAACAGGTGTTTCCAATAGAACATCCAACCAACTTCGTTTTTTACGACGTGGGAGTATGTCTCCACACCTTGTGTTCGCAGGTAGTCATGAATCTGCGCTCCGGTAGACTGGCTGAGTGAAATGACCCGATGTCCCTGACGTCGCAATGCGACCATGACTGACTCGGTATCGCGCGAGCGTTGGTTGAACGGAGAATAGAATAAAATGACGCGCGCTTTCATTTAATGTACTTCAGAAAATGCCGATCCAGTTCCTGTGCAATTCGATCCGTTGAATAATACACTTGCGCCGCGCGACGTCCGCGGGTTCCCATCTCAGCCCTGTGCGAATCGCTAGCCTGGTAGAGGTTTTGTAAAACTTCGATCCAGTTGTTGTCGGCAGACAACGCGAACGTTCCGAATTCCTTTTCGCGATTAAGTACTTCTACGTTCATGCCTACCGGGCTCACCACCGCGGGCACGCCGCACGCCATGTACTGCAACATCTTGAAACTACACTTACCTCGCTCCCACACCGTATCACGAAGCGGCATCAGTCCAATTGAGAACTGATTGATCGCATGCACTTCTCCGGCGCGTGTCCACGGAACATACTCCGTGTACGCCAACAAGGGACCTAGCTCCACCGGCGGCCGCTCGGTCACCACCACCATTTTTGCGTCGGGCCTTTGCTTGAAGAACGCAATCAATTGATCTGAAATATCTACTAGGTATGAGAGTCCTGCCGCGCTTCCAATCCACCCCACATTAAAGCGATTCTTCGTAAGGTTGAGGCTGACATGGTAGTCCATGTCGACGGAAGTAGGAACAACCTCAATATTTTTTGTCAAGGATGAGGCATGATCTGCAATAAACTGGTTGCCTGCCAGCACCACCAGAGCGCGACGGCAATGATGTTCGAAGCAGTGATTCGCTTCTCCGTTTGTCCAAATCGCGTCGTCGACGTCGTAGATTAACTTATCGACATGGGTATCTGCCGAGTTCTTGAAACTCAACAACGATCGGCTCAGCCAAAAGGCGTCGTAGTCACTTAGTCTTCCGACCATTCGCTTGCGTTCTGCGAGCTTCCGTCGATCCCACCATGAACCGACCAAGCGGTCCAAAGGCTGGATACCCCATCGCCGAGGCGCCGGCTTGAATTTGTTGATCTGGTATACCGGCAGGTCAATTTGCCAGCTGAGGAGTTTCTTAGACGGAGTTTGAATGCGATAAAAAGAGCACCCGTCATTTTCTTGGACGGGGGCTAGAATTCTATTTTTCGCATTCGGTTGATTCATTTAGCCTTTCTTTCTTGAAGCCATTTCCCGTAAGTAGTCGACAGGCTTCAAGTTCAATAATTCAGTGCGCCGACTGGCGAGATCTTCATAGGTCATTTTTGCGAATGTAGACTTATCAGCTTTTGTCTCGACATGTGGTTTTCCATTGCGGGTGATCACCCCGAGCCCGTGGTCGCAGTCGGCGACAAATACATCTAAGTCGGGGCGGGCCTGCAATAGGTACGCGATTACTTTCCACACATCTCCGTTCCAAAATCCGCTGTAGTTTCTCTTTTGCCATTCCTCAAAACTCGCTTCTGCTTCCTTCGAAAGAGGGTTACAATCGTGCATGATGATGACACCGTCGTCGGACAAGTGATCGAGGGAATGAAGCACATCGCGAAGCGCAAACTCAAATTCGTGCATCCCATCCACCAGTACAACATCTAAACGTTGATCTCGAAAGACGCGGGTGGCATGCTTTTCAAAGAACTCGTCGCTGGTCACTTCGAAATACCCGGCGGTCAGGTTGTCCCAATGCTTTAGACTTTCCCCGAGGCGTCCTTTCCAATTAAACTTGAACGCCGGATCGACCGCCGCTTTGCGCGCACATCGAACGTTAAAAAAGACAGACCCACCAAGCACGCCTATCTCGAGGTAGCTCCTAAATCTTCGGTTGTCGATCAGCGTTTGTATCAGTTCTAGTCGATCCATGTTCATTTACTTTGAGCGTCAAACCCATTTGCCTTTGCCGAACACCGATCCGTAGTCATAGGCGCCGTGTTTCAACATCAGGGAGCCATTGTCGATCACCTCAAACTCACACACATCGTCGATCTCGTCTAAGCGTGCAATGTTGGGTTGATTCACAAAGGCACAAATAGAATATGTTCCTCTTACAAGAGACTCGGGTTCAAGGATGACACTCATCCGCTCGCTCGTGTCGCTCGACTCCAATGCGAAGACGCGGCGTTTTCTCGCGTCGAGGATCATCACAAAAAGATCCCACTTAGCGCTAGCGTCACGGATAACGATTTTGAAATCGATCCGAATCGGTTGGTTATACATGAAGTTCGACGCTGGGCTTCCGTCGGCATGACTCACTGTTACTTCTTCGAAGTACACAGGTTTGCGCGCCGGCGCCTGCGCTACTTTGTAAGACTGCGATCGTTGATATCCCTTTTGATAAAAATCGATGCCTGCGTTTGCTTCACCATCGAACGCGATGGAGCCACTCTTCAAGACCACCACCCGACGACAGAGGTTGGCGACCGCATTCAGGTCGTGGCTCACAAACAAAATAGTACGACCGCTTTTACTCACGTCTTCCATCTTACCCATGCACTTCCGTTGGAACTCGGCGTCGCCGACAGCGAGCACTTCATCGATCACGAGGATCTCGGGTTCGAGGAAAGCGGCAACCGCGAAAGCGAGTCGGAGCTGCATCCCACTCGAATAGTGCTTGAGTGGCGTATCCAGAAATTTCTCGGTGCCCGCGAAGTCGACGATCTCATCAAAGTGCTTTTCGATCTCCACGCGCTTCATGCCCAAGATAGAGCCGTTGAAGAAGATGTTCTCACGACCCGATAGTTCCGCGTGAAATCCAGTTCCCACCTCTAGTAGACTCGCCATCCGTCCCCTGCTGGTGATCTTTCCCTCGGTGGGTATCACGATCTTGGATAGAATCTTCAAAAGGGTCGACTTGCCCGCACCGTTCTTGCCAATAATGCCCAGTGTTTGGCCCCGCTCGACCTGAAAAGACACGTCTTTGAGGGCCCAAAAGTCTTCGGTCACCTCGTCGGAGCGGAAGAAGTTCGCAATGCGGTCGCGAAGGCTGTGGTAGGACCCCGGTGAGTGACCGATCCGATACTTTTTGGATACGTGTGAGACTTCCAGTATGGGGCGCATCGCGATCGCTTCCTCGGGTTACATTCGACGCGCAAAGGTACTAGAAATCCCAACTTAGCGACGAAAGAACTTCGCCACATTCTCGATTACCTGGGCCTGTTGGTCCTCCGTCATACCGGGCCACAGTGGAAGGCTGAGGGCCGTCGATGCAAGGGCCACCGTCGTTGGAAAATTCTGCTTTCTGAAATTCAAATGAGCAAACGCTTTTTGTTGAAAAGGAGGCACCGGATAGTGGACCAAAGTTTCGACTCCACGGCTCGCCAAGTAACGTTGTAGTTGATTGCGTTTGCGCGACCGAACCACAAACAGATGGAACACATGGGTACTTCCTTCTTCGATCGCGGGCAACACCACATCACCCACTCCACTGAGTTCCGACCAATAAGTCCGGGCGAGTGCTTGGCGTTCCTGCGTCCAAACGTCGAGGTGATTGAGTCGCACCCGCAGGATTGCCGCTTGGATCTCATCCAGCCGCGAGTTAACACCGACATCTTGGAACACGTCGCGCTTGAGCGAACCGTAATTCCTCAACGCCATGGCTTTCTTTCGGAGCACAGAACTATTGGTGGTAATTGCTCCTGCATCCCCAAGTGCACCTAGGTTCTTCGTGGGGTAAAAACTTGTCGCATTAATGGCACCGAAAGTACCGGTCTTGCGCCCACGATGGCTTGCACCATGGGCTTGCGCATTGTCCTCCACAACGTGAATGTGATGATCTTTCGCGATCGCACCGATCGTGGTCATGTCGCACGCTTGCCCGTACAAGTGAACGGGCACAATCGCCTTGGTACGCTTCGTGACGGCAGCCTCAATTTTTTTGGGGTCGATGTTGTACGTTTCTTCGTCGGCATCGACGGGTCGGATGGTGGCTCCGACAGCGGAAACAGCTGCCCATGTCGGGAAACATGTATTCGCAGGGACGATGACTTCATCGCCAACGCCGATACCCAATGTCTTAAAGGCGATGGTCAAGGCATCCATCCCGTTGCCTGTGCCTACGCAAAAACGAATTCCATGATAAGCCGCGTACGCCTCTTCGAAGGCCATGACCTCGTTGCCCAGAATAAAGCGGCCACCTTCGATCACTCGGTCAATAGCCGCCTCGATTTCAGCGCGCACCCCTTTAGGGTGAACATGTAAGGATAAGAACGGCACCCGGTTAGGCATAATCAGACAGTAATGTGTACGCATCGGTGGACACTTCGTAGATGTCGTGCGTCCAGGTACGCGCGCCGAAGCCCTCCTTCCAATTCACCAGACCCACATTCAAGCGATGTCCCTCCTCTCCGTTCGATGTTCCTAAACTGAAGTACGGCAACTTCGAGAAGCGGTTCATTAATTCCAAGATCAAGATATCCGTCGCGCGCAAGTGGCGACCGCTAGCACTACTGGAAATGTATTGCACGTGGGCGACGGTGGGCATTTGGTACACGACCGCTCCCGCCAATAACTCTTGTTGGTGCAATTCGAACACGTGAACCTCATGTGGGAAGTAGTCCATGAGCATCCTCATCTCTTCGGAGGTATGTACCGGCGACGCATCGTAACGATCGCGCAAGTTGGGAATGAGAACCGTGTCCCAGAATTGAGTTGGATCAGGGGTTTCAATCATTTTCCATTCCCCAGACTCACCGCGCCGTTGTGATACCAGGCGGCCATGTTCGCTTCGCGTGGGTCGATTGCGATCAAACACTGAACTTGTATCGCGCCGAAGCAGCTTCGCCTGCAACACATGCATCGCATATTGATCTTCGTTCGATGCACGCGTCGCAAAGTAAGCAGGCAGGCATTTGTACGTCACGAGGCGAAAACCGTTCGAGTAGTATTTCAGCAGATGATAGAAATATTGCAAGACATCCACGAGACGCGCGTCCTGATGGAGAATAAGTCCGCCATAAGTAAGGCCTCCATGCGATTCAATACGATCCTCTTTTTCATTGGCAACAAAAAGCGCTGCGATCTCACCTTCGCGCTCTATAACCAGGCTATGGTCTTGGAATCGCTGAGCGTGATAAGATAAATAATCTCGATGGAAGAGAAAGGTTGCGTTCTTACTTCGCGTCAAAAACGCATTCCATTCAGAGGCATCGTCCGATTGGTATCTCCTGATGGAAATTTGACCCGCGCGATACATTGGAGTTAGGCGTAGTCGGAGAATGATCCCTCGGTGCGTGAGAAATACCACAAGCCAATTACCAGCAAGAGCAAGTTTGAGGCAAAGCTGATATTGAGCAGCGTGAGGTTGGGTGGTTGGCTCAAGAGGGGAAATCGAAACAACTCAACAGCTGCGTAAACCGGTGAAGAGGCTAACACGTATTGGATCCATGTGGATTGGTTGGCAACGGGATAAAGAATGGGCGACGCGAAGAAGAGCATCTGGATGGCGAATGGAATCACGTATCGAAAATCGCGGTACTTCACGTTGAGGGCAGCCACCCAGGTGCCGATTCCGAGGGTAGCGATAGCGGCGATCACGATCGCGGCAGGCCACGCCCACAAGGCAATCCACGACACAGGTTGCTGATAGTACATGAGCAGTGGAATAAGGATAATCGAAGCCATCGCGAAATCGAACAACGCCACCAAGATGGAGGATACAGGAATAACCAACCGAGGGAAATAGATCTTTTTGATGATGAGGGCGTTGCTAATCATGCTATTGCCGGCGGCCGTGAGCCCTGTCGAAAAGATGTTCCACACCAACAATCCCGTGAACACGAAGACTGGATAAGCCAGGCCGGTTGCACTCACGTCCACATATTTGCTAAGCGAGTACGTGACCACCGACATCATGAGGAGAGGTTGGAGGACGGCCCATAGGAATCCCAGCACGGTTTGCTTATACCGAATCTTGACATCGCGCCACGTGAAAAAGTAAAACAGTTCGCGATACCTCCACAACTCACCGAAGTTAAAGACCCGGCGTTTCGTCGCATCGATTACGTCAATAATTGTATTCTGGGTTTCTTCGGCCATCTGGGCAACGGGAGGAAATGTTCATCTTTGTGTCAAATTTATGAAAATACTGTTCCTCGTGCCGTACCCGGTGGGTAAGTCGCCTTCGCAGCGGTTTAGATTCGAACAGTATTTCGACCTGTTGCGCAACCAAGGTCACCACTTCGACGTGCAGAGCTTTTTGGACGACCGTGGTTGGTCGTCGATTTACTCGAAGGGAAAATCATGGGAAAAATTCACGGCGCTGGCTAGGGGGTTTGCCCGGCGCGTGATAACGATTTTTCGAGCGCGCCGCTATGATGCGATTTTCATCCACCGCGAGTTGGCACCGGTGGGCCCTCCTCTTTTCGAGTGGCTCTTGCCACACCAAGATGTTCCAGTGATTTACGACTTCGACGATGCCATCTGGATGACGGACCAAAGCCATGAACGCAAATTGGTGTCCTGGATCCGTTGGCGTCAAAAGACGGCTTTTATCTGCCGTATCGCGTATCGTGTAAGCTGTGGAAACGAATACTTGGCCTCCTACGCCCGGCGGCACAACCCGCGCGTGTTTGTGAATCCAACCACCATCGACACACAATATCACCAATGCCAACTTCGAAGTTCCGGCGAGGGACTCACCATCGGATGGACAGGGTCGCATTCAACACTTAAGTACTTGGATCAAGTTGTGCCGGCCATACGGTCGCTCGAACGGGAGTTTACAAACCTCCGATTTCTCGTGATTGCCGACCGTTCACCCGACCTAGGACTCGCGTCGATGAAGTTTGTTCGATGGACCGAAGAGCAAGAGATTGAGGAACTCTCGCGCGTCGACGTGGGTATTATGCCCTTGCCCGACGACGAATGGTCGAAAGGTAAATGTGGTTTCAAGGCGCTGCAATACATGGCACTAGGAATCCCCGCTGTCGTATCGCCGGTGGGTGTGAACACGACGATTGTTCAAGATGGCGTGAATGGATTCTGGAGCCGTACGACGAATGACTGGGTGGCGACGATTTCGAAACTTCTCCGCGATGCCGACCTGCGCGAACGAATTGGTCAAGCCGGGCAAACAACGGTCAGGGACCATTACTCTGTCTCTTCTAACTCATCCAACTTTCTTTCGCTTTTTCCAGAATCGGCCATGACCACCAAAGCCAACACGTAAAAAGGCAAGAGTGGGATGCGATAGCGCGTGAGTGTACCGAAGTTGAAAGTGGAGACGCCCACCGCGAACGCGAATGTAATGCTGAAGATGAGACAGAAAATGACCGTCGGATTGGTCATGGACTGGAAGAACCTAATTGGGGCGCGGAACAACAACACGAGTGTGATGAGCAACATGGCACCGGCTTCTAGCGCCGATAAAATCATGAGCGGATTTTTTGCTTCCCAAATGTATGGTCTGAACAACGACACATTCACCGCTTGCGGGAACAGTGAGATCATACTTCCGAACGAACCATCGAGTTCACCCAACGAATAACCGCTTCCGGCATCTTTCCCAGTGTAGTATCGAATGTCGTAAGCAGTCACTTGGGCAGTTTGGGCTATCTTATCGATCGCGTACCTGGGATCGTCTTCACCCACTTTCTGGACGGCAAAGAAGCCTGAGACGACTGCGATGGAAACGACAAACGGAACCAATATGATTCGGACCGCCATGGACCTTATCTGAAGCAAATTGGAAGCATACACCCAGAAAAAAGCGGCTGGCAAATAGCAAAGCAAGACGTACTTTTTTACTTCATAGATCAAAATCAAACTCACGAGCAACATCACGACTCGACGCACTTTCACTTGCTTGTCGATCAGGGTTTTCTTGAGCGCGTACGTGGCCGCTCCCAAGCACGCCATCACAATGGTGTCTTTCAATATTCCCGATCCCCAAAACACCACCGATGGGATGAACATGGCACAGATGGCCAGTCGCGACCGCAAGTGCGGGAAGAGTTCGTAAAAGGTGAGGAAGAACAACCACATCCCGATAAAGCTGAAGAAAGCAAAAATGACGGCCGTCGACGAGTAGACCGAAAAGGTTAGCAAGTCGACCAAGGCAGCCAGCCGGACGACGACCATGGAGCTGGGATCGGTATAGAATTCAACGCGCGAACTGTACTTGTAAAGTTCTGGAAAAGGTGGTGGCGCAAAGATCATCCTCAAAGCGGCGGACGGATTCTCCCACAGGCTTTCCCAAATGACCCGACTACCATGCGTATGGTAATTGTAGGTGTCGCCGCCGTCGTAGTAGAATTGATAGATGAGGCCCAAGGCAAGTGCTCCCAGGATCTTGACCGAGAGCGCGGGAAAGTAGTAGCCCCGAATTTTTTCATCGGTCAACTTAGGTCGGAGCCAGTACGCAACGGCGTACACCACCATGATGACGAACGGGGTAACGATGAAGTCGCGCAGATCCACGCTGTGAAATTAGGAGGAATTGGACGCCGTTGAAAAGCCGTCGAACAATTTAGGATTAGTCGCCTTTTTCAAGGCCTTGAAGGCGACGTTTGGCATCTTTGTATGCCTCGTCTTTTCGGCCCGTTCGTTTTTTCACTTCCGTGAAGTAACGCTTGGCTTCGGCTTTGTTGCCTTGCCGGTCCGCAATCTCACCAAGGGCAATCATCGAATAAAGATAATACCCTGTTTCAGTCGCCCCGTTTTGCTCGGCGTAGCGCATCGCCATTTGGTAATACTTTTTCGACTCGTCGTAGTTGCGGCGTGTCTGGTACATCTGTCCGAGGAAGAAGGCTGCATATCGACCGCTGGTTGCCTCGTAGCCCAGTTGCGCGCTGTCGATCCGTGCAATGATCGACTTCGACTCGCGCTCCAATTCGGCATACATCCCCCTACTGTACAGCATGCGGGCGTAGTAGCGATGGAAATAGGGGTTGTCGGGATACGTGGAATGCAAGTATTCAGAAATCTGAAAGGCACGCGGTTGGTCGTTCTCGTAGCTATTCAAGATACGCATCAACCATACCATCGCTTCGGTGCGGGTATAGAAGGCATTGTATGAAACTTCCTTAAGTTGTTGCAACCCCAACGCCTTGTCGCCTTTCCGAAAAAACCAGAGCAGTGGCTTTACCATCGGGTAGTTCTCGGGTACCCACACGGAAAAGTAGTTGTAGAGTGCGTCGCCAAATAAAAGCTCGGGGCTTAAGTCATCTTTCTCCTTGCATTCCTCCAGATAATCGAGCGCATCCTTGCCAGCGCTCGCCGCCTTCCGCCAGCTCCCGCGCTCCTCGTCGGAATAGAGCCTCCCCTTAAATCCATATGCCGCCGCCAAGAAGAAGGCAGCCTCAATGCGATACTCAGGATGCTTTTTGTGCAAGTTGTTCGCGAGCAGGATCGAGCTGTCCATGTAGGCTAGAAATTTGTCGTCATGGGCCGTGCTCTTCGTGTCGGGCATAATCTTCCACCACTCGCTCAGACCCAACAAGAAATAAGGCAGCGGGTGCCAGTTGTATTTCTGCTTGAGCCAGTGGAACTGCAGCTCGGCGCGGTCGAACTTGAAGTTGTATAGGTCGTTCAGCGCCTCCGTTGTTTCAATTTGAATTTGGGGGTTGGATATGAGGATGATCGTCGTATCTTTTGCCTGACCGTGGGCAAAGGCAAAACCACACAACAACCATGAAACCGTAGTTGCCCATTTTGCGATAAATGACTTGGTTGCCCTCATAATCCTTCCCAAATAAACAAAAAAGGCCCTGTTTGCATGCAAACGTCGTTGACCTCCGGCTCGTTTTTTTCCGCCGACAAAAAACTCACCTTCCTTTTATTAATCATCGGCACATACGCCGTATTGTACATGAAGGTTTTCTTTGTCGAACAAGAAACCGCAGCCTTCGAGTTCCTCGCCGACCGTCCTGAAGGGTTTATCTTGAAGGCACTCGCCGCTCTCCGGTTCGTGTCGGTACCCCTGGTCTACCTCTGGAAGTTCACCGTGATCGGCTTCGTCATATGGGTCGGTTGTTTCATGTGGGGCTACCGCGTCACCTATGCACAGTGTTGGAGCATCGCCATCGTGTCGGAACTGGTGTTCCTCGTGCCCGAACTGTTGAAGGTCTTGTGGTTTTTGTTTATCGAAAAAGACCCTTCGTGGGATGCAGTCAATGGATTCTACCCCCTGTCGCTGATGAGCCTGTTCAACTACGAGGACATCGACACCAAATTCGCCTACCCGCTGCGGGCTTTGAACGTCTTCGAAGTCGCCTATTGGTTCTTGCTGGTAGAAGGCGTCCAGTTTTTCTCTAAGCGGCAAAAGAACAAGGCCATCACCGTCGTTTTCACCTCCTATGTGCTTTTCTTCTTCCTCTGGCTGTGGTTCTATATTATTGTCTACAAGTAAATCACCCACCCCGGTAACGGGTTTTTACTTAATTTCGCCACTTGTCTAAAATCAAATCTTAGCTGAGATGACCTATTTCCAGAAAGCCAACAATATCACTGGCTGGATCGTGTTCGCCATCGCGTTCACCGTTTACTGCCTCACCTTCGAGGAAACCGCTAGCTATTGGGATTGTGGGGAATTCATTGCCACGTCGTATAAACTGGAAGTATCTCACCCCCCTGGAGCGCCCCTCTTTATGCTGGTCGCGCGGTTGTTCTCCTTCCTCGCTTTAGGCGATACATCCATGGTTGCCTACTGGATCAACATGCTCAGTGTCGTGGGCGGTGCCTTCACAATCCTTTTCCTGTTCTGGTCCATCACCCTCTTGGGTCGTAAGCTCATGGGCCACACCAAACTCGCCGACATCGGCGTTAACGATACCTATGTGTTGATGGGTGCTGGTATTGTCGGTTCTCTTGCTTATGCATTCTCCGATTCGTTCTGGTTCTCGGCCGTGGAGGCAGAGGTGTATTCCATGTCATCATTCTTTACAGCACTCGTCGTCTGGATGATCTTGAAATGGGACGTCATTGAAGATGAAGCGAAAGCCAATCGTTGGCTTATCCTCATGGCCTACATGATTGGATTGTCGATCGGCTTCCACCTATTGAACTTGCTGTCGTTGCCGGCACTAGGCCTGATCTACTATTTCAAAAAATACAAACCTACCACGTGGGGAATCATCGCGGCACTTGCGATCAGCGGCGGAATCGTGTTGTTTATCAACGACTTTATTATTCCAGGACTCCCCACCATCGCCGGTGGCTTCGAAGTATTCTTCGTGAACAACCTCGGGCTGCCCTTCAACCTCGGAGCACTGATCTTCGTGTTGCTGGTCATTGGTGGACTCTACGCGGGCATTCGCTACACAGAAAAGAAGAACATGCCGATCCTCAACACGTTCTTGCTGTCGACTGCATTCATTCTGATTGGGTACAGTTCGTATGCCACGATCCTCGTTCGATCAAACGCCAACACGCCCATCAACGAAAACGCACCTAAAGATGTGATGAGCTTCGTCCGCTATCTGAAGCGCGAGCAGTACGGCAGCCGCCCCCTGATTTATGGACCTTATTTTACCGCCAAACTGAAGGAGCCTTATTTTATAGAGGGCGATCCGGTATACACCAAGGGCAAAGAGCGTTATGAAATTACGGATCGCAAGATCGACTACATCTACGATCAATACGCGTTCCTCCCTCGCATGTGGAACCCCGAGCACAAAGCTCAGTACGAACGAATCATGGGCTTAACGGAGGGCCAAATACCTACGTTCGGTCAAAACATGCGGTACATGTTCCAGCATCAAATCGGAACCATGTATGTGCGATACTTCTTGTGGAACTTTGTCGGGCGCGAAAGCGACGAACAAGGTGCACGCTGGCTCAACCCGATCGAAGCCTTCGACAAGAACATTCCTCAAGCTTTGAAAGAAAACCGGGGCCGCAACAACTACTTCGCCATCCCATTCCTGTTGGGTCTGATCGGGATGTACTATCAATTAGTGAAAGACCCTAAGAACGTGGCAGTCGTAGGGTTGCTGTTTATCATGTTGGGTGTGGCCATCGTGCTATACCTCAATTCACCACCGGTAGAACCGCGGGAACGCGACTATATCTACGCCGGTTCTACCTATGCGTTCACATTTTGGATTGGCCTTTCCGTGATAGCCATCGCTTCCGTGCTGAGGAAAATCTTCGGCGATACGAAGGTCGCCCCCATTGTTGCCACCGTGGTTTGCTTATCAGCCCCGACCATCATGATGGCGGAAGGTTGGGACGATCACGATCGCTCGGACCGATATTTCTCCGTCGATTCGGCTAAAAACTACCTAGAGTCCTGCGCACCTAACGCGATCTTATTTACAGGAGGCGACAACGACACGTTCCCTCTCTGGTACGCACAAGAAGTGGAAGGCATTCGCACGGACGTACGCGTGGTGGTGTTGAGCTACTACAACACCGATTGGTATATCGACCAGACCATGCAAAAAATGAACGACTCGGAGCCATTCCCTTACACACTCTCGTTGAAACAATATGTGCAAGGTGGACCCAACGATTACCTCCGCGTAGCGCCCCGAGAAAATATCAAAGTTCTAGATGCACGCGAGTATGTGCGCGCGCTAAGCAAGGACTTGCCTGCCTTACGCGACGATGACGGCAAGAACATCGTTCCAAGCCGCAACCTAGCCTTGCAAGTCGACACCGCGCTGGTGAGTAAACTCGGCTTCGTGTCGAAAGAGCAGAAACCTTACGTGGCTCCGATGATGAGCTGGCGTGTGACGTCCGGGACGATTGAAAAGAAAGACCTCGCGATCCTCGACGTAATCGTCACCAACAACTGGGAACGCCCCATCTACTTTAACCCAACCTCATTGGCACAGATCAAGATGGACTTGAGCCAGTACGCCATTGAAGAAGGGATGGCTTCGCGACTCATTCCCGCACGCAACCCGAACCCCTCGAAAGACTATGTCAATACAGCGGTGATGTACGACAACATGATCAACAAGTTTTCTTACCGCGGGCTCGACAATCCTAAAGTATATTACAATGAAGACTATCGTGGCTTCGTACAAAATCACCGGGGCGCTCTTAATGCACTAGCCGAAGCCCTGATCGACGAATACGAACTCGAGACTTCTGGCACCGTTGAACAAGTACCGAGTGAGGGTGGTGAATCGAAAAAAGAGAAAGCGAAAAAGGTACTCTATTTCAGCTTGGAGCGCATGCCCGATCAGGCTGTACCGTACGATCTCACCCAAACGACAACTGTCGAACTACTTCTGAGGATTGGTGAAAAAGACAAAGCACTTGAGATCGCGAACACCCTCGCCGCTCGCGCCGATGAGATGGTGGGCTACTTGATCCGCACGAACGCTGGCATCACCATCGAACTGCGCAAAAATATGTTCATCATCAACGACCTTCAACGCATCATGGCAGAAAATGGCGAAGTGGACTTTGCCAAGAAGCTAGAAGAGATGTATGAGAAACATATTAATAACTTGGAGCCGGGAAGGTGACAAGAATTTAGAATTTAGGATTTAGGATTTAGGATTTAGGATTGGGGCACAGTTTCGAGGGGTTATGACTTCGGAATGGTGCCCCGAGTCGTTTTGGGAATCGAGAATCTAAGATTTTACACTTAAGATTTAAGATTTAGGACCTAGCTCAGGTTTCGTCCCCTCGTCCCCTCATCCCCTCATCCTCTTCATCCCTTCCGCCCCCAAACCAATAAATCAAGCGACTGTTCCGAAGTAGGCAGCACCACATAGTCTTCGTGTCGGATGCTCATCACGAGTTCGTCGGCGCCAGTTTGGAGTTTATCCCGGTTGCGGCGGTTCATCCACTCGTAAGGGGCACGCAGCCACGAGGCGGGAAGTCGATGTTGCAGGTCGAAGATATCCCATCGCATGACGCGTTGAACGGAAAGCTTGTTGCGTTGATAGTACTCCATCACCTTTGAGTTACCCCCGATCCCCTGAACTTTCACCTCGGCAAAATATTTTGAAGCCAACGCTCCGAGTTCGGGACCTGTGTATTCGCGAATATGCCACGGGTTCCTGGACAGCGACATGGGTCGGTTGGGGGTGGTGATGATAGCCAAACCACCTGGTTTGAGTACGCGATGAATCTCCTGCAAGAACAAGTCGTCGTTCTCGATGTGTTCGATCACTTGAAAGGTAATGACCACATCGAACGTGTTGCTCCCAAAGGGCGACAGCGGCGGGATGTTGCCCGATAGAAATTTGCCAGTTGGGTACTTCGACCTAAGATGGCCGATGACTTCTTCGATTTTATCGATCGCGGTATAGCTCTTCGCCTTGGGTAAAACCCGATCGATTCCACGACCCTCGCCGCAGCCTACCTCCAGCACGTCGCCCTGAATGTAGTCTTCGGCAACAACATACGCCTTCAACAGCCGTTGATGGATTGGGTTGTCGGACGGTATCTCGTCGGAAGTGATTTCGGTGGTGTAAACCTTCATAGGGAACGCAAAAGTAATCAATCACCGCATCCCTCCGAAGCCGACCCTTCCGACACCGAGAAATGTCGTATTTTTGCCGTTGGTTCTATGAAAGTTTTCCTTTCGATCCTTGCTGTGCTCGTTGCTTCTGTCCTCGAAGCACAACCCGTTGCCACTTCAAACAGCCGGCCCTGGTATGATCCCGATTTGACAGGACTGTTTCAAATGAAGGTCGTTCGTGGCCCTGACTCTGTCTATGCTTACTTCAAGTTGGATACGTCGCGTTTCAGTGTGAGTTGGGAACGTCGCGAGTCCTACGGTCAACGGAGCGGCGACCCGATCGATGCAGTCACCTCCGGCACCCCTGCCGCTGGACGCCTTGGCTTTCCCCTGCCGGCCAAACCTTGGTTGCTCGTTGCCCAGTTGAAGGACAAGCGCACGCAGGAGGTCAGACTTGATTTCCGTCAGATTGAAGCCAACTATCCACCCGATGGGTTGGTGTGGTTGAACAATCAACCGGTATTCGACAAGCACATCCCCGTCAATACGGAAGTGGTGATCACCAATCTCTTCGGGCCACAGCTGCGCGTGTACCATTACAAAGAAATGTTTCCGGCGGCATCGCCACCTTTCGCAGAGAAAGAAAAACCCGTTGATCCTGTGATGCAGGTCGACTCTACCTTCACACTCACATCGGGGCGCCCAGTCACCTTCACCAGAGAAGGTCTTTACCTGGTACAATCAGACACCAATGCCGCCCGCGGTATCGCGTTCCGAGTTACATCCGCTGCCTATCCAAAAATGACCAAGGTCGATGAACTTTCCTCTTCATTGGTTTTCATCTCGACAAAAGAAGAAGCCGATCAATTGCGGGCTGCCGGCGCCGACAAAGCCAAGTTCGATGGCGTGGTGCTCGACATCACGCGTGACAAGGACCGGGCGAAGTCACTCATCCGGAATTATTTCCGGCGCGTAGAATTATCCAACATCTTCTTCTCTTCCTATAAGGAAGGCTGGAAAACCGACAAGGGCATGATGTACTTGGTGTTTGGTCAACCGGATGAAGTGAACCGCAACGGTCAATACGAAGTGTGGACCTATAAGAGCATGAACGCTAAATTCACGTTCGTCAAGATGGGCAGCGTCTACGACCCCGACTACTACGTGTTAGAACGCAATCGCCGCTTTTCAGAAACCTGGTATTATACGATCGACATGTGGCGCAAATCGCAGATCACCTCGGCCGTCAGAAATTAGAACATGAACAAAACCCAATCAATCTTTGGAACTCGTGCCGTGATGGAAGCCATCCGTTCCGGGCGCGAAATTGAAAAGATATTCATCCAAGCAGGGCTTAGCAACGACTTGATCAAGGAATTGATCTCCGAAGCGAAACAGCGCGGGGTCCCCTATTCATTCATCCCGCAGCAGAAACTCAACCATCTCGGTTCGAAAAATCACCAGGGTGTTGTGTGTCTGTTGGCCACGATCCAATATGCAAAGATCGAAGACATCATCGATCATGTATACGGACAAGGGCGCGACCCCTTCTTACTGATTCTCGACCGCGTAACCGATGTTCGCAACTTCGGCGCCATCGCTCGCACCGCCGAATGCGCCGGTGTCGACGCTATCATCATCCCCGAAAAGGGAAATGCGCCCATTACACCTGATGCCATCAAGACATCCTCGGGCGCGCTCAACCACTTGCCCGTGTGTAGGGCTACCGATCTCAAGAAACTCGTCAAGCAATTGAAGGACAACGGCATCCGCGTCATTGCCTGCACGGAAAAAACAAGTTCAGATATCTACCAAGCAGATTTCAACGCGCCCTTGGCGATTATCCTAGGATCGGAAGAAGACGGCATCTCGCCAGAACTCCTGAAAGCAGCCGATATGCTCGTCAAGATTCCCTTAAAAGGAAAAGTTGGGTCGCTCAACGTGTCGGTAGCAGCCGGGATTGCGATGTATGAAGCGATCCGACAAAAGAAATAGAATTAAGAATTAAGAATTCGGAATTAAGAATTGCGGACGAGGGACTAGACGTACTTTTCTCCATTCGCCTTTCCTTTCACGTCGTTCACAAAGCGTCGGAACATTTCTTCCTTATCCTTTTCACAAACGATCACGACGTTGTCGAACACGCCGACGAGGAAGCCATTCAAACCCTGCACCACGACGAGCTTCCCTTCTGGGGCGCGAATAATGGAATTACGAGTATCGTAAACCAGCGCATCAGCCTTCACCACGTTGTTGCTACCGTCGCGGTCGGAAATATCATGAAGTGATGCCCAGGAGCCTAGGTCGGACCAGGAGAAATTGCTCAACGCCACATACACGTTGTCGGCCTTCTCCATGATACCATAGTCGATAGAGATATTTTTACACTGGGAATACGCAAGTTGAATTGCGTCTTTCTCACCGTTGGTATAAAAACTAGGAGCTGCTTCCTCAAACACTTCCGTCATCTCCGGAAGGAAATTGGTGAAGGCGTTGAGAATCGCTTGAACACCCCAAATGAAAATACCGGAGTTCCAGACAAAGTCTCCGCTTTCGATAAACTTCTGGGCGAGGGCCAGTTCAGGTTTTTCAGTAAAGGTTTTCACCTTTTTCAGCGGGCCTTCGCCATCGATGTATTGGATATAGCCGTAACCCGTTTCCGGGCGTGTTGGCTCGATGCCCAGTGTCACCAAGTTGTTCTGGCCTTGCGCATATTCATAACAACGTTGGATCGTGTGCTGAAATGCGGCCTCGTTTAAGATCAAGTGATCGGCGGGACTGACAACGATCACCGCATTCTTATTCTTTTGATAAATCTTGTACGAAGCGTACGCGATGCAGGGAGCCGTGTTCTTCCGCATCGGTTCAGCCAATATTTGTTCTTTCTTCAGGTCGGGAAGTTGCTCGGCTGTCAGGGCCGCATGTTCTTCGTTTGTCACTACGATGATGTTTTCCTTCGGACAAAGGGGCACAAAGCGATCGTAGGTCGATTGAAGCAGGGTTCGACCGGTGCCCAGCACGTCGAGAAATTGCTTCGGCTTGGCGTTCCTGCTGTATGGCCAAAAGCGCGTTCCTACGCCGCCTGCCATGAGGACGACAAAAAGATCTTTATTCATTGAAGCACACTATGGGGATAAGATACTACTGATTTTGGAATTACGCGATTCCCTCCTTGAGTAAATCATGCAGGTGTATAAAACCTGCCAGTTTTTCGCCGTCCATCACGAGCAATTGAGTGATGCTTTTGTCCTGCATCACCTTCAACGCCTCGGCGGCGAAGTCGGAACGATCGATGGACCTAGGTGACTTGGTCATAATGTCGTGGGCTTGGATTCCCACGAGCGAACTGCTCCGTTCCAACATCCGACGCAAGTCTCCATCGGTGATGATCCCGAGTACATGATCTTGTTCGTCGACCACCGCGGTAGCACCCAGTCGGCGCGACGAAATTTCGACGATGACATCCTTCAACGGAGCATCGCGCTTCACCTTTGGGATTTCTTTGGCCATCAAATCTCCCACTCGCAGATAGAGTTGCTTCCCTAACGAACCACCAGGATGGAACTCGGCAAAGTCATCGCGCGAGAACCCTCTGAGGCTTAAAAGTGTTACAGCAAGAGCGTCGCCCATCGCCATGTGCGCGGTGGTACTCGTGGTAGGAGCAAGATTATGAGGGCATGCTTCTTCCGCAATCGTTGCATTCAACACCAAATCGGCTTGTTGCGCCAAGTACGAGTTGGTGTTGCTCACGAGAGCAACAAGTTTCAGTCGCCTGCGTTTTAGCAATGGCACGAGAACCTTGATCTCGGGGGTATTGCCGCTCTTGGAAATACAGATGACGATATCGTCGTTCTGAATCATTCCCAAATCGCCGTGAATGGCGTCGGCAGCATGCATGAAAAGTGAAGGAGTTCCAGTGGAGTTGAGAGTCGCCACAATTTTATTGGCCACTATCGCACTTTTGCCAACTCCTGTTACGACAACACGACCTTTTGCAGAATAAATATCTTTAACACACCGCTCGAAATTATCATCGATGAAATGGGTAAGATTTTCAACTGCTCGAGATTCATTTATCAGCACTTCGCGTGCTATTTCTCGGATATTTTTAGTTATATTCAATTCCCTATCTGGATTTGACTCAAGAGCCAACAAAGATAAGGAAATCAGTCATTCGTAAACGTTTGCTATGTTAGTGGCGGAAGAAAAAGATTCGCTCAAGGATAAACTCAAAGAGATTTTTGGTTACACTCAATTCAGGGGAAATCAGGAAGCGGTCATAAAGAATATTCTTAGCGGCAAGAACACATTCGTGATCATGCCGACCGGGGCAGGGAAATCACTTTGTTATCAATTGCCCGCGATGGTCAACGACGGCCTGGCAATTGTCATCTCACCGCTCATCGCGTTGATGAAAAACCAGGTCGATTCACTCAACGCCTATGGGATCAACGCGCGGTTTCTCAACTCCACGTTGAGCAAAGGCGAAATCACCAAGTTGAAGAAAGATGCGCTCGCAGGAGCCATAAAATTACTGTACGTAGCACCAGAATCACTGAGCAAGGAAGAGAACATCCAGTTCTTGCAAAAGGTCAACGTGTCTTTCATAGCCATTGATGAGGCCCATTGCATTTCTGAATGGGGTCACGATTTCCGCCCCGAGTATAGAAAGATCAAAACGATGATCGCTCAACTGGGCGACATGCCCGTTATCGCACTCACAGCGACGGCAACCCCAAAGGTTCAACTCGACATCCAGAAGAACTTGCAGATGGAAGAAGCAGATGTGTTCATCTCTTCCTTCAATCGCAAAAACCTCTATTACGAAGTCCGCCCGAAGAAGGAAACAAAGAAGCAATTAATCCGGTTCTTGAAAGAACACAAGGGAAAGTCGGGCATCATCTATTGCTTGAGCCGAAAGAAAGTTGAAGAGATCGCAGAACTCATCAACGTGAACGGTTTCAAGGCTGCACCCTATCACGCAGGTCTAGATCCCGACGTGCGGATGAAAAACCAAGACGACTTCCTCAACGAAGAGGTAGATATCATCGTCGCCACCATCGCCTTTGGGATGGGTATCGATAAGCCCGATGTGCGATTCGTCGTTCACTACGATGTTCCAAAATCGCTCGAAGGTTATTACCAAGAGACCGGCCGGGCAGGTCGCGACGGCCTCGAAGGTCATTGCTTGATGTTCTACAGCCACAACGACTTGAACAAACTCGAAAAGTTCAACAAGGACAAGTCGGTTCAAGAACGCGAGAATGCCCGTATCCTCTTGCAAGAGATGGAATTCTACGCCGAGTCTCCCGTCTGCCGACGCAAGCAACTCCTACACTATTTCGGGGAAGAGTTTAAACCCGATAACTGTGAGATGTGCGACAATTGCGTCCACCCTCGCGATCGGTTCGATGGCACCGAACACGTTACCGTGGCACTAAAAGCCGTGCAGCAAACCAACGAACGATTTGGGATCAGTCACCTCGTCCACGTCATCCGAGGCGTCGAAGACGAGTATGTGAAGAGCTACAGTCACTTCGAGCTCCCGATTTATGGAGCTGGCAAAGAAGAAGAAAGCGACTTCTGGAAATCCGTGATCCGCCAAGCGATGATCTTCCAATACTTGGAGAAGGACATCGAAAACATTGGTGTACTCCGGGTTACCCAGAAGGGTAAAAACTTCCTGGCAAAGCCCCATCACATCGAGTTAGCACGCGACCACGACTTTACGACAGCCATAGAAGAGGAAGAGGAGTCCGACAAGACTCCAATGCCTTCGAAACCTTACGACGAAAAGCTCTTCGAGATGTTGAAGGCGCTTCGCAAGAAGATCGCGCGCGAGAAGGAATTACCACCCTACGTGATCTTCCAAGATCCATCTCTCGAGGATATGGCCACCAATTTCCCTACTACCAAAGACGACCTCGCGTCGATCAACGGTGTGGGCATGGGTAAGGTCAACAAGTTTGGAAAGGAATTCATCGATCTTATCAAACAGTACACGGAAGAACACGACATCGAGACAGCCAGCGACGTCGTCGTTAAGACTTCCGTCAATAAATCGAAGATCAAAATCTTCATTATACAGCAGATTGATCGAAAGATAGACCTAGAAGAAATTGCCGCTTCGAAGAGCATCTCTTTCGACGAACTGTTGACTGAAATTGAGAACATCTGTTATTCGGGAACCAAACTCAATTTGGACTATTACATCGACGAAGTCCTGGATGAGGAAAAACAGGAAGTGATCTACGACTACTTCCTCAATTCTGAAACAGACAGCATCGAAGAAGCAGTAACCGAACTGAAAGACGAAGACCCCGATTTCAACGAAGACAACCTCCGGCTGATGCGCGTGAAGTTCCTGAGCGAGTACGCGAACTAACGCGTACTCTTTGCTCGGCCCACCATCCACCATCAACCACCAACCATCCACCATCAACCACCCACCACCCACCGTCCACCACCCTCCATCAACCAACCACTAATTATCGTACTTTCGCGCCATGAACATCCTCATCATTGGCAGCGGGGGTCGTGAGCATGCCTTGGCATGGAAGATCCGTCAGAGTCCACAGTGCGATCAACTTTTTGTGGCCCCTGGCAATGCGGGCACCGCGCTGGTAGCTACGAATAAGTCGATCGGTGTTGACCAGTTTGAACAGTTGGGCAAACTCTGCCTGCAAGAAAAGATCGAGCTGGTGGTGGTGGGGCCCGAGGTTCCCTTGGTGAAAGGCATTCGCGATTATTTCGAAAGCCACCCCGAACTCTCGCGCATTGCGATGGTTGGGCCTGGCAAATCCGGCGCACGGTTAGAGGGAAGCAAAGACTTCTCGAAACAGTTCATGGTCCGTCATGGGGTTCCCACTGCGCAAGCGAAGACCTTTTCGGCGCGTGAAGCCGAGCAGGCCATCGCGTACCTCAAAGGCCTCCGACCACCCTATGTATTGAAAGCCGACGGGCTGGCAGCGGGCAAAGGTGTCGTGATTGCCGCTACGTTAGACGAAGCCACGACGACGGTGCAGGAGATGCTCGTGGAGCAGAAATTTGGCGAAGCCAGCGCCCGGATCTTGATCGAAGAATTCCTCGACGGCATTGAACTCTCGGTATTCATACTCACTGATGGGAAAGACTATGTGATTCTTCCAGAGGCAAAGGATTACAAGCGGATTGGAGATGGCGATCAAGGTCCCAATACGGGCGGCATGGGTGCCGTGTCGCCGGTGGTGTTTGCCGATCGCGCGTTTATGGAAAAGGTGGAGAGCCGCGTGATCATCCCTACGGTTCAAGGCCTGCAAAAAGAGGGCATCGACTACAAAGGTTTCATTTTCATCGGGCTGATGAACGTGGGTGGAGAGCCTTATGTGATCGAATACAATGCACGGATGGGTGACCCCGAAACGCAAGCTGTCATGCTTCGAATCGAGGGGGACCTCGTCGAGCCGCTGTTTGCCACCGGGAAAGGCAAATTGAAAGGCCTCACATTGAAAACGTCGGCTGGCTACGCCATGACGGTGTCGTTGGTTGCCGGTGGCTATCCTGGCGACTACCGAAAGGGCGACCGGATTGACGGTTGGAACCAAGCTGGGGTGTTTCATGCCGGAACCAAGCGTACAGGCGATCTGGTGCTCACAGACGGTGGAAGGGTGCTCTCGGTGACGGGCGAGGGGAAATCGCTCCCAGAGGCCCGCAAAATTGCCTACGAGCGAATTTCCGGCATTTCATGGGATGGGCTATATTTCCGAAAGGATATTGGCCTAGATCTACAAAAGATCGAAGAAAGCGGCCGCATATAGGCGGTCAGCCCCAAAACGAATATATGGCTTGTGCATGTGGTTCGGCCAAAGGCGATAAAGTCGCCGGCTGTAAAAATAATGGCGCCTGTGGAACGGGCGGTTGCAATAAGATGAACGTGTTCGACTGGCTTTCCAACATGGAAATGCCGGGCGAAAGCAAGTTCGACGTGGTAGAGGTGCGCTTCAAAAATGGACGCAAGGACTTCTATAGAAATACTGAGCGTCTCACGCTGACCACGGGTGATCCCGTAGTGATCGAGGTTCCCAACGGCCACCACATTGGATATGTGTCGCTACAAGGCGAACTCGTGCGGCTGCAGATGCAGAAGAAGAACGTCGCCAACGACGGCGAAATCCGGAAAATCTACCGGATTGCACACGCAAAAGACCTGGAGAAACTTGAAGAGGTAAAGAAGCGGGAAAACCCAACGCTGTACCGTACCCGGGAAATTGTACGCGCTCAGAACCTCGCGATGAAACTCTCGGATGTAGAGTACCAAGCCGACAACACCAAAGCGACGTTTTACTATTCCGCCGACGACCGGGTTGACTTTCGCGAGTTGATCAAGGTATTGGCAGCCGAATTCCGAATTCGGGTGGAGATGCGGCAAATCAGTTTGCGGCAAGAGGCCGGACGTCTCGGCGGTATTGGCGTGTGCGGTCGCGAACTATGCTGCTCAACGTGGCTGAGCGATTTCAAGAATGTAGCGACAAGCGCCGCCAGGTACCAAAATCTTTCTCTCAACCCGAGCAAGCTGTCGGGCCAATGCGGTCGTCTCAAATGTTGCCTGAACTACGAGTTGGAGACTTACATGGAAGCGTTGAAAGACATTCCCGACATCGAGGCGCCGCTGGTCACTATGAAGGGCGAGGCAATCCTGCAGAAGACAGATATCTTCCGAAAGATCATGTGGTTTGGTTACAAGGAGGAAAACACTTGGTACCCAATTAACATCGAGCGGGTGAACGAGATCCTGGAGTGGAACCGCGCGGGGCGCAAACCTGCCACACTCGAAGAGAACCAGGAGGAGGAAAAACCGGCTGGCGGACCGTTGAACAGCGACTTGGAGAGTCTCGACAGGAAATTCAAGGATAAGTCGAAGAAGCGGAAGAAACCCAACCACCGACGCGACAATCGCCAGCAGGGAGGTCAAAACCCGGGCAACCAAAACCCGCAGGGAAACAGGAACCAAAATCAGGGACGGAAGGGAAATCCGGGTAATCAACAGCCGAACAAGGGTCGTCCCAATAACACTCCACCGAAAGGATGATGCGTCGACTTTTAGCAGCCGTGACCCTGATGCTGGCGTGCGCCGCGTGCGACAGCAATCGCGTGTTCGAGGAAAACAAAGATTTTGCGAAGCGTTACTGGCTGGCCCAAGACACGGTCCAGTTCGAGTTTACCATCACTGAGGGAGGTGTTCCCTATAACATGTTGTACAACGTCCGCAACTCGCTCGACTATCGTTATTCACGCATCTTCGTCAACTATTCACTCGAAGATTCCGCGCACCACGAGCTGGCGTCGAGGCTGGTCGCGAACTACCTATTCGATGCGAAGACTGGAAAGCCCTTCGGCAGCAGCGGCATCGGCGACATTTACGACCATCGATTTCCGCTGTTAGAAAATCGCCCGCTGGCCCCAGGAAAATATTACGTCAAACTACAGCAGTTTGTGCGGACCGATTCTGACACCCTGCGTGGTGTGCTCGCAGCCGGAATCCGCGTAGAAAAAATCGTGAAGGAGTAAAAAAGAAGCCCCGACTGTTACATCGGGGCCGGGAAATTTCTGGCTGTGAGTTACACGCCCACCCTAACTTACCAAAAACCTGAAAACCTACTTTATCAATTCTTAGTTGATAAACCTGTGTGTAGGCTTTACGAAAAAACTGTTATCAAATGAACGAAGGGAACGCCCCGTTCAAAAAATCTTTTGATTAGAAAGAAATTAAAACTCCCCTAAGAAAAATCAGTGTCCACAAACTAGTTACTCGCGATGGGGAAAGTGACGCGCACCAATGTTCCTTCTCCCGCTTTCGAATTGATTTCGATCGCGCCACGATGCAGGGTGATGATGCGTTGACTAAGGGACAATCCGATGCCATAGCCGCGTGCCCGAGATGTGGCGTCGGCGCGGAAGAAGGGCTCAAATACCCGTTGCAAGTCTTTTTCGCTGATACCGGGGCCCCGATCGATCACGGCAACCACGAGCCGTTCCTCGAGGCACGTGAGCACTACTTGCGCTCTCTTTTCCGGCGAGAACTTACAGGCATTTTCGATCACGTTGCGAAGCGCTGTTTTCAACAAATGTGGGTTGCCCGTCACGTACAACTTCGACTCGTCTTCGGGTAGGTCGCGTAACTCGACGAGCACGTGGTACTCAGGCTCCACCGATTCGAGGCGTTCGCGAACTTCCCAGACGATCTCGTCGAGGCGAACACGGACCATGGAAAACGAGCTTTCGTCGCGGCTAAGTTGGGCGAGCTCCAACAGGCTGTTCGACATATGGTTCAGCTCCTTGATGTCTTCCAACACACTCTCGATGGTGCTCCGGTATTCGGCGTTTTCACGCTCGTTGAGGAGTGTGACTTCCAACTGGGACGTCACCTTTGTGAGTGGATTCTTTAGTTCGTGCGATACGTTCGCCACAAAAGTCTTTTGTAGGGCAAAGGCACCTTCGATTCGCGCCAGCATCTTGTTGAAGATCGCCACCAGCTTGCCAATTTCGTCGGGTTGACCGCTGTCTTGCACCCGTTCACTTAGGTCGAGGGGCGAAATTCGCTCGACTGCCGTCATGACTTTTTGAATCGGCCGCAAGGCACGACCGGAATAGAGGTACCCAGCCAAGGCCACAATGACAATCATGACGACGGACATGGTAATGAGGAGTGTTCGCAGGTCTGCGAGTCGCTGTTCTCCATCGCGGTTCACCGCTCCGGCAATGACGACGAAATTGCCCCGGTCGCGAAACATGAAGCCCACGACGTTGAAGTCCCCTTGCCGAACGTGCACCTCTCTTTCTCGCCGAACCCGCGCAAAGAAGGAGCTGTCAACTTTCAACTCGAAGTTGGCGGTGTTCACAAACAGCATCCGGTCTAAACTATCGAGTACTGCGATATTCTCGCGGTACAAGTTGTCGGCTTTTGCGCGATCGATGATCGTCAGCAACGTCGAATCAATCTCATCTACCTTGATCAGCAAGACCGCCAATGTGATACCTTTTTCTCGCAGGCGCTTGTCAAATTCGCGCTCGGTATGGTTGCTCCAGAGGTAGTAAACCGTAAAAAACGAGAGGAGTACAATCGCCGTAACGAGGATGGTAAACTGAAACGTGAGGCGTGTACGGATTTGCAATCAATCGGCCTTTAGGACATAGCCCATCCCAAATTGGGTATGAATGAGCTTCTTCTCAAAGTCGCGGTCGATTTTTTTTCGCAGATAGTTCACATAAACTTCCACCATGTTGGTTCCCGTGTCGAAGTCTACATTCCAGACGTTCTTGGCCAGTTCGGCCCGTGGAATCACTTTGCCCTTGTTCCTGAGGAAATACTCCAAAAGTGCGAACTCCTTTGCGGTGAGGTCGATATTCTTCGCTGTCCGCTTAACAGTCCGGCGTTCCACATCCATGGTGAGATCCGAAGCAGTGAGGATACTTTCTTCCGCCATGCGCTGACGCTTGGTGAGCGAACGAATACGCGCCAAAAGCTCATTGAATTCGAAGGGCTTCGAGAGATAGTCATCTGCACCACTATCGAGACCGGCCACAACCTCCTCCGTTGCACCCAAAGCGGTCAACATCAGGATCGGCGTCTGAATCTTTGCTTCCCGCAACTCCACACAAAGAGCACGCCCATCCAACAAAGGCATGATCACATCGGTGATAATCAAATTGTATTGGTTCCTCAGGGCAAGGTGCTTTCCTGTGCGCCCATCTTCCGCGGTATCGACCCTATACGCGTTCTCCTCAAGACCTTTCTTGATGTATTGAAGCGTTTTCGGCTCATCTTCGATCAAGAGTATATTCATCCTATAAACTTACGAATGGACCCTCCAGACGTTCGGGTTACGAAGTTAGAAAAAGATTAATTCGTTACTTCTTACTCGTTAGGCGTTACTCGTTAGGCGTTAGACGTTAGGCGTTAGGTGTTAGGTGTTAACTCTTGAGCCTCTTGCGGTAGTTGGAGAAAATTGTTGATTTAGAAATAAAGCCCACATAACGCCCCTGATCCAACACAGGAATGTTCCACACCGTCGATTTATCAAATTTCTCCATCACCGACGCCATTTCTTCGTCGATCGTTGCAGTAACCTGAGGTGGGCGCATCAATTGGTTCACCGTCACAGAATCGTACAACGAATTGTTGAACATCGTTTCACGCACGTCTTCCAGGGCAATCACGCCCAAGAGTTGATCGTGCTCATCCACAACTGGAAAGATGTTTCGTTTCGAGCGAGCAATTACCTCGACCAGCGTGCGAAGGGTTGACTTCGTCAACACGGGAATAAAATCATGTTCAATGCAGTCGCTTGTCGAAAGTCGAGAGAGCAACTGCGTATCCTTGTCGAACGAAAAGTTGGCTACTTGCCGTTTCAGGATGGTTTCGTCGAGTGCTTTCTGTTTCAGGAATCGCGAAGCGGTGAGGCTCAAGGCCGACACGATCATCAGGGGGATCATCAAACCATAACCACCCGTAATTTCCGCGATTAGAAATATCGCGGTAAGAGGTGAATGAAACACGCCCGTAAGCATACCCGCCATCCCTACCAACGTAAAATTGGCCGGGGTAACTCGGTCGAACCCCGCCATCAGCATAAAGTTAGAGAACGAAAACCCCAGGCACGCGCCCACGAACAAAGAGGGAGCAAAGTTACCGCCATTGCCACCCGCACCTAGCGTGAGCCCAACGGCAAACACCTTGACGAGCGAAAGAATAAAAACTGTGATGATGAGAATAAAGCGCTTGTCCTCGACGGCAACCAACAGACTATTCTCGAAAAGCTTTCCCGGACTTTCCCCCGCCAAATCGCGAATGGTGTCGTAACCATCGCCAAACAACGACGGAAACAGAAAGATCAAGCCGCCCAGCAACAAGCCACCGACGGCCAAACGCGTCCATGTATTCGATAAGAATTTTTTCAGCGTATCCTGCGTCCAGAGGAGTGAGCGGATATAGAATACCGAGACTGCTCCGCTTAAGAGTCCCAACAAGATGTACAGGGGCACATTGCGATAGTCGAACTCACGGACCAGCGTAAACGACATCACAATCCCTTCGTGTAACACGATCTTCGAACAGAGAGCGCCAACAGCACCGGCGATGAGAAGCGGAATGAACGATGAAACGTTGATATCAACCAATAGCACTTCCAACGCGAACAGGACGCCTGTGATGGGTGCGTTGAAAGCCGCTGCGATCCCCGCGGCTGCCCCGCATGCCAACATGAGTGTTCGATCGCGGTAGCCAACAGGGAAAAAGGAGGCGAACGTGGATCCAATGGCCGAACCTGTTTGCACGATCGGCGACTCCAATCCGACCGACCCGCCAAGTCCGACAGTGGCGGCACTCGTGAGCGCGTGGCCATAGGTCTCATTCTTGTCGATGCGACTAGATTTCTTCGCGATGGCCAACAAGACATGCCAGGTGCCGGTCTTAAGTGGCTTGCGAATCACGTACTTCACAATAAACACTGTGAACAAAATTCCACACGCCGGTGCCACCACATAGATCCAATGAAATCTTGCGTAGCCAACTTGAATACCTATTTGAAGATAATGGACGACCGTTTTCAATAGTACGGCGGTGAGTCCTGCCCAGATGGCGATGAAGATAGATGCTACGAAGAGGAACTGGCGATTGGTAAAGCGACTCAGAATCTTCTGACTCACCAACCCAGGAACTCTACGTACAGCATGCAACCACTTCATTCGATTTGATCAATCGATAAAAATAGAAAAGAAACAAAAAAGTCGGGAGTATTAGTCCCGACTTCTTCATTATAATCTAAGATTAGTGCGTTATGCTGTTTTCGCGACTACTTTCTTTTCATCGAGAGCAGCCTTAGACTGTTCACGTGCACGATCGAAGTCGAGGACAACGGGTGCAGCGATGAAGATCGAAGAATATGTACCAACACCGATACCGATTAGCAACGCGAAAGAGAAACCACGCATCACTTCGCCACCGAAGATCAACAGTACAACGACGACGATCAACGTTGTACCAGACGTGATCAAAGTACGGCTTAAGGTACTATTGATGGCATCGTTGAATACTTTTGCCCTATCGTGGTTGGCGCCAAAACTCAAGAATTCGCGGATCCGGTCGAAGATGATCACGGTATCGTTGATAGAATAACCAATTACCGTCAAGATTGCGGCCACGAACACCTGGTCGATTTCGAAGGCCATCCCGAACGCACCTGCAATTCCGAAAGCCGCGAATACGAACAAGCTATCGTGTACAGTGGCCACAATAGCGCCCACCGAGTAAGACACGCTCTTGAATCGGAACAAGATGTAGAAGAAGATACCCAACAATGAGAACAAGCTCGCATACCAGGCAGAACCTTTGATGTCGTCTGCCACGGTGGCGCCTACTTTGCTGGAGCTACCGATGGTAAAGTGACCCTTCTCGATCGATAGTGGGTTCTCTTGGTACTCCATGCCTGTTGCTTTGCTGAGTCCAGACACCAGTGCAGTCTTCACTTTTTCGGCTGTTTCTTCGGAGTCGTCGTCAATCAACCACGAGGTTGTCACTTTCAATGACGTGTTGCCATCGAAGTTCTTAACCTCGGTGCCGGCGCCTTCGAATGCGTCGGTCAAAGCCACTTTCATGGTGGTGGCATCGACGGGTTCTGCGAAGCTAACGACATATGAGCGGCCTCCTTTGAAGTCAACACCGAGGTTTAGACCATTGATCATGATCAGGACAAAGCCCAATACGATGATACCGCCAGAAACCAAGTAGTTGAGTTTCCGATAACCGATGAAGTTGAAACTTCCGCGCGACCTCCACAAACGTGCGAGGGGCGAATCGAACGACATCTTGCTTTGGTCGCCCTTGCGAATCATCCACTCTACCACCACGCGTGAAATATAAACGGCAGTGAAGAACGATGTGAGGATACCGACCATCAAGGTAATACCGAAGCCTTTCAAAGGACCTTGGCCCAAGAAATACAAGAATACGGTCGTGATCAAGGTTGTCAAGTTCGAGTCGAAGATGGATGCGAACGCACGGCTATACCCGGTGTTCACGGCATCAACTAGGCGACGACCAGCTTTAAGTTCTTCCTTGATACGCTCGTAGATGAGCACGTTCGCATCGACGGCCATACCCATGGTCAACACGATACCTGCAATACCTGGCAGTGTCAATGACGCATCGAGCTGAGCTAAGATTCCGAGGATAAAGAAGATGTTGAACAACAACGCGATGATGGCAACCCATCCTCCTTTGGAATAGTAGGCGATCATGAAGATGACCACAAGGGCGAGACCGGCGGCCATGGAGATCAAACCTTGGTTGGCCGCAACCTTTCCGAGTGTCGGTCCCACGATGGCTTCTTCTACGATGCGCGTCGGAGCGGGCAGCGAGCCGGCTTTCAACACGTTGGCCAAATCTTTGGCCTCGTCTGTTTCGAATGAACCAGAGATCTGCGAGCTACCGTTCGGGATTTCGTTTTCAACATACGGGGCGGTGTACACCAAGTTATCGAGAACGATCGCGATACGACCGCGCGGTTTCGCGGCGGCGGCGGCTGTCATGCTACCCCAGATCTTAGCGCCTTGCGGGCTCATGTTCATGCTCACCGCGTTACGTCCAAAACGATCGAAGTCGGGACGCGCATCGGTGATCACCTCGCCAGTCAATTGCGGCTTACCGGCACGACCGAGATTCACGAATGTCAAGAACAGATCTTCTACACCCGGTGTAATTTCAGTTTGAGGCTTTACATCCCAGAAGTAACCGATGTTCTTTGAACGAAGGATATTTTTGACACTCTCACGCTTCATCATCTTGTTCACAGCAGCGGTATCGCGCACGTCGTACAAGAATGCATAGTTCTGATTCGACAGAGAAAGGAGCGGCGAAACACTTGCATTTCGGAGCGAATCCAAGGCAGCGGCTGCTTTCGCAGAGTCTGAGTTTGCCAATTGGTTCTCCAATGCCGAATTTTTCGTGGTATCCGCACTCAACGTCGACAGGTCGTTCGATTTTTCATTTGACGCGGACGCCGGAGCTGCTTTCTTTTCAGCCTGCATCTCGCGCACCACGGTGGTATTGATCGCCATCAACACCTGTTGCATCACCGCGTCGTTGGGTTCTATGACATCCCAGAACTCGAGGCGGGCGACGCCCTGCAAAAGCTTCTTGATCCGTTGAGGATTGTCGGCACCCGGTACTTCGATTTGAATACCTGCAGAGCCTTGCAAGCGCTGTACAGAAGGCTGAGAAGTACCGAATTGGTCGATACGAGTTTTCAAAATGGTGTACGAACGGTTGATCGCTTCATCGATCTCCTTGTCCAAGAACGCCACCACTGCATCGTCGTCCGCATTTTGACGAATGCGTTCGGCATTGGCAGATGTGGCGAACAACAGGGCCAAGTTTTGATTGGGGTTCAGCTTTTTGTATTCCTGGCGGAAGAGTTCCGCGAAGCTGGCTTGGCTGCTTTTCTGACGTTCGCGGGCATTGCGAAGTGCATCGTTGAAAGAAGCATCTTGTGTGTTGCCGCTAAGGCCTTTCACAATGTCGGCAGGAGAAACCTCCAACACCACGTGCATCCCACCTTGTAAGTCGAGGCCAAGTGCAAGTTCGTGTTCCTTCACTTCTTTGTAGGTGTATTCCGCGCCGAGCAGATCGTACACCGGTTTATTCCAAAGTGAGTCGAGGTAATGATGTTGTTTTTGAAGGTCCGTGTTTCCGTTGGCGTCCGTTGCATACCGTGCTGCCTCCTGGTTTACTTTATAAGAAACCAAGGTGAACGACAGGTAATACAAACAGAGCGCTGTGATCAGTATCGTGAGTACGATCACAAATCCTTTGTTGCGCATGGCGAGTTAGAAAATTTAGAATTATTAGAATTGATAAAACAAACTGAATGGAAGGCACGCGTGGTGTCTCCAAGGTTGGCCGGGAACCGACCGAAGAAAATTATGGTATGTTAAGGCGCGTTGGGCGCTATGATCGTGCGTAGGAGCACTTTCAGGAATCGCGCGACGGGCGCGGGACTCATTGCATCGGTGGGTGGCGGCACCTCGACGGTCTTGAGTTCAGTCACCAACGGAACCGACGGCTCATCCATTTTCATGGCCGTGCCGGGGATCGCTTCTGTGGGGGCTTGAATGGTGGGACCGGGAACCTCCTTCGAATCGGTCGCCGATTTCTGCTCGACCTTGGCGTTCGAAACCTGCTTCGGAGAAAGGGTTGGGCTGACCAAAATAGCGCACACCGCGAGGAATCCCGCGACGATCATCACTACCCTGGCAACAGATTTCTTTCTCATAACTGGCTGGCAAACCTACAAAATCTCCTCTTCCCTCCAAAAAACGACCTCTTACTACGAAAAAAGGGCCATGGAACCCTAAAAATCAACGTTTTAGAAGTCGGACACAGCAAGTTTGCTGCGGAGGTATTCGACCAGTACGCCCAGGGCGCGCTTGGAATTGCTGTTATTCGGAATGACAAGATCGGCGCTGTGTTTCAAGGGTTCGATGAGCCCCTCGTAGACGGGCATCACATGAAATTCATACCGATAAAGCACGTCGTTGATGTCGTAACCACGTTCGACTTGATCGCGCTTAATGCGCCGCGCTATTTTCACGTGCGGTTTCGCTTCGATAAAAAGCTTCAAGTCCAACTCTTGTTCGATTTCTTCGAAGTATTGAACAAACAGCCCTTCGACTACCAGTAGCGGTGCGGCCTTGAAGTGCAAGATGTTGGGTTCGGCTTTGGGGTTGTTGAAGGTGTACTCCTTTTTGTACACATCCACACCCGACTTGAGCTTCATCATATCGTCGAAGAACGACTTTCGATCGATCGCGCCCGGCAAATCGAAGTTTTCGATGCCATTATCGTCGCGCACTTGCTCATGTAGCGGCTTATAATAGTTGTCTTGCGAAATAAGGCAGATGTCTTGCGGGGCGAACACCGACGAGAGACCGTTCAAGAAGTACGTCTTTCCAGACCCACTCCCACCTGTGATACCAATTGTAAAGGCGCGCTTCATGATTGTGCGTTCAGAAAATTAACAAGTTTTCTGACAGCCGCACCGCGGTGGCTCACGGCATTTTTTTCTTCGAGGCTCATTTCAGCCAACGTCTTCGACGCGTCCTTGGGGAGAAAGATTGGATCGTATCCAAAGCCATCCGCACCGCGACGCTGGTCTAGAATCACGCCATCCACCGTCCCTTCAAATGTGAACATTTGACTCTTGAGAAAAAGAGTAATCACGGTGCGAAATCGCGCTTGCCGGTTAGACTTACCCGACAAATTGCGAAGGAGCAAGTTCATGTTGTCTTCCGCATTGCGTTGGGGGCCAGCATAGTGAGCGGAATCGACACCTGGTTGGCCACCGAGGGCGTCGACCTCAAGACCGGTGTCGTCGGCGAAACAGTCTACACGGTAATGACGATGTACGTACTCGGCTTTTTGCCTCGAATTGCCTTCCAACGTATCCTGTTCTTCCGCCAATGTCTCTGTGCAGCCAATGTCTTGGAGCGTTCGGAGTTGTATACCTCCCGCCAACAGCGACTGAATTTCTTCGAGCTTATGCCTGTTGTTAGTAGCAATAACTACCGAGCGCATTGTAGTTGGAGACCTCGACAAGTTCTACTTCGTATTTGAGAATGCTATTGGGCGGAACGCCCGTGGATAGCTGCGACTGGTTTTTATAGCCTAGTCCAGAAGGGATATACACGGTTGCTTTTCCTCCCAGTTGCATTAACTTCACCATGATCTGAACGCCGGCGATGAGTTGCTTCAGTGGAGCCTTGTAGCCAACCTCCAAATTGGTTTGGAAGGGTGTTACTTCGTAGAGGATGTAAATCGAATACTTCATCCGCACGCAGTTATCTTTTGTTGGAAAAGGTCCGGTACCCGTTTTCTCCACGGTATACCGAAGGCCGTTGTCCAGCTTCACCGCATCAATTCTATTTTCGGTGAGATACTTGTCGATAATGCTCACGTCATACGCGAGTTGCTCTTCCGCCGTCAGCACGGGAGCGGACGACGAATTACACGCTGCGATGATTCCCACCAAGGCGACCCAACCCAAAATTCTTTTCATGCTCCAATCAAGGTTTCTTCACACTCAATAACTCCATTTCGAACTGCAATATTGCGTCCTGCGGGATAACCGGCGGACGACCGTATTTTCCGTACGCCAAAGGCGAAGGAATAAATACCGTTAACGCTGTGCCGGGCGACATGGTCATCAATATTTCGTCCCAGCCCTTAATTACTTGACCCGTTCCAACTGCGAAAGGTATTTCGCCGGAGTCGAATTCACGTCCATCTAGAAACTGTCCGGCGTATTTCACATTTACGTAGTCGCCGGCGACCGGGGGCTGTCCCGAACCCTGTTTCTTGATCACATACCGCAGACCCGATTCGGTCGTTTTTGCCTGCATGCCTTTGCCTTTCAAGAAACCATCGATGATACTTCCGTCTTTTACGAGTTGAACTTTATAATATTCGACGAGTTCCGCTTCGCGCGCATCGCGCTCCTTGGCCTCGGCTTCCATCTGAACCTTCAACTTTTCATTGTGGATTGAATCGCACTTTGCCCGGAACTTGATGGCGCCGGGTTCGTCGGTAACTTCCATGCAGCCGATTTGAAAGGTGAAGGTGCTTTCGGGGTCGACGTATTGCGGTACGGGCATGCGCCACACCATCGTAAAGAGATCTTTTGCTTTCATAGGGAAGAGGATCGAGTCGCCTTTCGCCAACAAGCGGAACGCCTCGACGACTCCATGCTCGCCGGAGCGGAGCATCTCATCTTGAATTCTCACCAACTCGGGATAGTCTGTCTTGCGGTTGTCGTACCAGGCCGAGTCCTTTTGGTCGACGATTGCCATGCTCATGATCAACACGTCGCCGGGTTTCACCACCGGCTCACCCGATTTTTTTACATACTTAAATGTATAGCCACTGGCTGTGGTCTCCGTTTTCTCCTGGCATGCGGTGACGAACATCAACGACAGCAAAACGGGCAATGCAAACAGTTTTTTCATATCAATCAATTAGGCTCTAGTCTTTCAATAGCTTGTCTTTGTATTCGGGGAGTATGTCAATAAACTTTTTCAGGGTGTCGTCGAGGGACAACCGCGTCGTTCCTCCGGAGGCATTTCGATGACCACCGCCATCGAAGTGTTTGCGTGCCATCTCGTTCACGGAAAAATCGTCGAGCGACCGGAACGACAACTTAATTTCCTCTTTGCGATCGTACATGAGTACAGAAAGTTTTACGCCTTTAATCGACAGCCCATAGTTGACGAGCCCTTCGGTGTCGCCTGTTTGTGCGCCGAACTGTTTCAACTCGTCTTGCGAAAGGGTCATGTAGGCCGTTCGATATTCTGGTAATACGCGCAACTTTTGGGAGAGCACGAATCCCGTCAAACGAAGACGCTCCAATGTGTTGGTATCGTATACTTCTTTCGCCACTTCGTGAGGGTTGGCGCCATGCTGCACCAATTCTGACGCGATCTTAAACTCCCGGTAATGGGTATTATTGTGGCGGAACCCTCCGGTATCCGTCATGAGGCCTGCATACAGGCAACTCGCGATGTCGGAGTCGATCAGTGAATCTCCGCCCACCTCGCAAATCAGTTCGTAGATCAAGCCGGCCGTCGACGCCGACGTGACGTCCCACTTTTCAAAGGCGGCGAATTGGTCTGGTTCCAGGTGGTGGTCGACGAGCACCTTGGTTGCTTTCGCCTCGCGGACGGGATTTTCGAGGTCGCCGATCCGCTTTAGGCTTGAAAAATCCAGGCAGAAAAGGAGGTCGGCCGAGGCGATTTTTTCCTTCGCCCGACGCAGCGTGTCTTCTTTTTTGTCGAGTGCCAGCACCCGCTCGTTGCCGGGCATCCAAACGAGGAATTCGGGGTAATCGCTCGGGGTAATGACTTGCACCCGGTGGCCCTTTTTAGCCAGAAATCCAGCCAACCCAAGCGAAGAACCGAGGGCATCGGCATCCGGCTTGAAATGCGTGACGATGACCACGTCTTGCGGGCGGTCGACAAGGGTCCGGAAGGCCTCGATGTTTTTCATGCAAGGGGCAAAAATGAGTATAAATGGGGGCGTTTGCAAAGGCTCTAATTTCCCTTTCCTTCTTAGGGTGACTTTTGATACTTTTGCGCCCGCCTGCAAAGCCCTCGATTTCCATTATTGAGTCGGTGGGGACAATGCAGTATACAATCCCTATAAATCTTATTCAGAAATGGCAGGAAACAGGACATTTACGATGATTAAGCCGGACGCAACGACAGCCGGCAACACAGGTGCGATCACGCAAAAAATTGAAGAAGCCGGATTCCGGATCGTGGCGATGAAGAAAGTACAACTGTCGCCAGAGTTAGCGGGCAAGTTCTACGCGATCCACAAGGAGCGTTCCTTCTTCGGCGAGCTCGTCGCCTACATGTCGTCGGGCCCGATCGTGCCGATGATTTTGGAAAAAGACAACGCGGTGGAAGACTTCCGCAAGTTGATTGGCGCCACCGATCCCAAGAAAGCAGCCCCCGGCACCATCCGTGCGCTGTTCGCGAAGTCGATCGACGCCAATGCCATCCACGGTAGCGACTCGGACGCCAACGCGGAGATCGAGGGCAACTTCTTCTTCTCTCAATTCGAGAGATTTTAAGCGAAAGCTATCCAACGAAAGTTCAAGGTGAAGCTAGCGTGCAACACCTTGAACTTTTGACCACCCTCAGTAGTTTCTTCACCAAAGCCGCCCAACCGGCTCATTCAATACTCGAAAATTCGTTACACCATGCCTACCCATTCATCGTACCAGGAACCTTTCGAATCACGACACATCGGACCTGACGCCGGCCAGATCCAAGAAATGCTTCAACTGATTAAAGCCTCCTCGGTCGATGAGTTGATCGCTCAGACGGTGCCTGCGAACATCCGGCTGAAAAAAGGGCTCCAACTGCCCGCTCCCCAGTCCGAATTCGAGTTCCTCAAAAGCTTCAAGAAGACCGTTTCAAAAAATAAGATCTTCAAGTCGTACATCGGTACCGGCTACTATAATACGATCACGCCCGGCGTCATCTTGCGCAACATCCTGGAAAATCCGGGCTGGTATACAGCTTACACCCCCTACCAAGCAGAAATCGCACAGGGTCGTCTCGAAGCGCTGATCAACTATCAAACGATGATCATCGACTTGACGGGAATGGAAATCGCCAATGCGTCGCTGCTCGACGAGGCCACCGCCGCTGCCGAGGCAATGCACCTGCTCTTGGCTTCCCGCAAAGGTTCCAAAAAAGATGCAACCCGGTTCCTGGTCGATATTCACACCTTTCCCCAGACCATCGACGTATTGAAAACGCGCTCCGCGCCCTTGGGTGTGGAACTGGTGATCGCCGATGTGACCAAAGCAGACCTCACCGACAAAAACCTTTTTGCGATCTATCTCCAAACACCGAACAACAATGGGGAGTTGATCGACTATACGCACCTTATCACCGCCGCACACGAGCAAGAAGTATTCGTCGCCGCTGGTTCCGACTTGATGAGCCTCCTCCTCGCGAAATCGCCAGGTGAAATGGGCGCCGACGTGGTGGTGGGATCGTCGCAACGCTTTGGCGTGCCCATGGGCTTCGGTGGCCCGCACGCGGCATTCTTTGCAACGCGCGACGAATTCAAACGCCAAATGCCCGGTCGCATTATTGGTGCCTCCGTAGACGCACACGGAAAACCCGGCTATCGCATGGCGCTCCAGACGCGCGAACAACACATTCGCCGCGAAAAAGCAACGTCAAACATCTGCACCGCGCAAGTATTGTTGTCGGTCATGGCCGGAATGTACGCTGTGTACCACGGCCCCGACGGCTTGAAGAAGATCGCCCTCCGCATCCACGAACTTACCCGCATCCTAGAAAAAGCGTTGATCGATGCCGGCGCTCAGTCGCTGAACAAGAACTACTTCGACACCCTGAAGGTGAAAGTAGCCGACGCCAAGGCCATCGAACGCGAAGCGGAAAAACGCGAAGTGAACTTCCGTTATTTTCCCGATGGCACGATCGGGATATCGTTAGACGAAACCACAAGCTTGGATGACGTTAACTTGATCGCCTCCATCTTCGGTGCGAAGTCTAACGCGGGCCACGCTGCCCAGCCCATTAACTGGACGTCGGGTTTGGTTCGTCAGTCGAGCTACCTCACACATCCCGTCTTCAATTCACACCGCGCCGAGCACGAAATGCTCCGCTACATCAAGAAACTGGAGAACAAAGACCTATCGATGGTGCACTCTATGATTTCATTGGGATCGTGCACGATGAAGTTGAACGCCACGACGGAAATGATTCCCGTCACATGGCCTGAGTTAGGTCAGATTCACCCCTTTGCACCTTCGAACCAAACCGAAGGCTACCGCGAGATGATCACCAACCTGGAGAACTGGCTGAAAGAAATCACCGGCTTTACGGGCGTATCGCTCCAGCCGAACAGTGGCGCCCAAGGCGAGTACGCAGGCTTGATGGTGATCCGCGCATACCACCTGGCACGTAACGACGGTCATCGCAATATCTCTTTGATCCCTGCTTCGGCGCACGGCACGAATCCGGCGTCGGCTGTCATGGCGGGAATGGAAGTTGTGGTCGTGAAGTCGGACGAGCATGGCAAGATCGATGTCGCCGACCTCAAAGCGAAGGCGACTCAGTATAAGGATACCCTCTCGTGCTTGATGGTGACTTATCCTTCTACCCACGGCGTGTTCGAAGAAAGCATTGTCGACATCTGCGAGACGATCCATCAAAACGGTGGTCTTGTCTATATGGATGGCGCAAACATGAACGCGCAAGTAGGACTCACGTCGCCCGCGAACATCGGGGCGGATGTTTGTCACTTGAACTTGCACAAGACATTTTGTATTCCCCACGGTGGTGGTGGACCTGGCATGGGCCCCATCTGCGTAAACGACAAGCTAAAGCCTTTCCTACCGGGCCACGCAGTGGTGCCGATCAACGGGAAAGATGCCATCCACGCGGTATCGGCTGCTCCCTGGGGTAGCGCGAGCATCCTCGCCATCTCATATGCTTATATCGCAATGATGGGTGGTGAAGGGCTGACCAACGCCACAAGGATCGCTATCCTGAACGCGAACTATGTGAAAGATCGCCTCGCACAACACTACAAGATTCTGTACACCGGCTCAAACGGTCGTTGCGCACACGAGATGATCGTCGACTGCCGCGACTTCAAGAAGGCCGGTATTGAAGTAGAAGATATCGCGAAACGTCTCATGGACTATGGGTTCCACGCACCCACAGTTTCATTCCCCGTGGCGGGAACGTTGATGATCGAACCGACCGAAAGTGAACCCAAAGAAGAATTGGATCGCTTTTGCGACGCCTTGATCGAAATACGCAACGAGATCCGCGAAGTGGAGAACGGCATCGCTCCCAAAGAAAACAACGTGTTGAAAAATGCTCCCCACACCGCCGCGATTATCACCGCCGACGAGTGGACACTTCCGTACAGTCGCACAAAGGCTGCCTACCCGTTGGCTTTCGTCCGCGAAGCGAAGTTCTGGCCAGCAGTCAGCCGCGTCGACAATGCCTATGGAGACAGGAACTTGGTGTGCGCGTGCCTGCCGATGGAAAACTATCAGAACTAAGAACTAAGAACTAAGAACTAAGAACTAAGAACTAAGAACTAAGAATTTGGCGGCAGTTGCGATGAGTGACTGCCGCTTTTTTTTAACTCAGTATTGAAAGACTTGATCGTGGCCGTTGAGTCGACCCTGCCAAAATTCCAAATTCTGAATTCTAAATTCTGAATTCTGAATTCTGAATTCACTTAACACCATACCTATCAATCAAATACACCATTGCGGCCATGCTTGCGGCGCCCATCTCTAACTCGCGTTTGTTTACCTTATCGAACGTGTCTTGCGGAGTATGGTGATAGTCGAAGTAACGTTGCGAGTCGGGGAGGAAACCGATCAAGGGAACACCTAGGCGTGCGAGCGGCCCGATGTCGGCACCCCCACCCTCTTGCGAAAAGTCGGACAGTCCGTAAGGTTCGAGCAGCGGCCGCCATGAACGAATCTTTTCGCGTTCGGCCTCGCTGGCACTCATGGAGAAGCCCCGTGGCGTGAATCCACCGCGATCGGACTCCATCGCGGCGATATGTTTCTCGTGTTTGGCTTCGGCTACCTCCGCGTACTTTAGACCACCTCTCAACCCGTTTTCCTCGTTCATGTACATCACTGCGCGAATTGTGTGCTTTGGCCGGTAGCCGATGGCTTTGAACAGGCGGAGCACTTCTATGGCTTGCACACAACCGGCACCGTCGTCGTGGGCTCCTTGGGCGAGATCCCATGAGTCGAGGTGTCCGCTCACCACGATCACTTCTTCCGGTCGATCTGTTCCTTTGATTTCGCCGATGACATTATAAGAAGGCGCATCTTCTAGCGTCTCACAATGTGTCTCGACATAAAATTGAAGACCATTGTCTTCCTTCAGCAACTTGCTGAGCAATTCAGCATGCTTGGTACTGATGGCGACGGCGGGAATCTTCGGGATGTTGGGTTGATACGACATTCCACCGGTGTGCGGGTATTCTTCAATGTTCGACCCCATCGAACGCACCACGACGGCGACAGCCCCATAACGTGACGCTTCGCTGGCGCCGGCACCGCGTTGGTTGACAGCACCTGCGTAGGCAGCAAACGTGTTGATCTTCGTAGGATCCATCGGGCGATTGAAAAAGACGATCTTTCCTTTGATGGCTCCGCTGCCGAGTTGCTTCAGTTCTTCGAACGACTTGACCTCAACCACCTGGGCGGCGATTCCCGCGGGGCCGGTACCGACCGAACCGCCGAGCGCACAAATGTTTACTGTCACGGTCCCCATCTTCTTCGAGTTGACGATCCGGCCCTCTTCTTTTTGGCCGCGCACCCAATGGGGCACCATCACGGGTTGGAGCCATACCGAATCGAATTCGTACTCTTTCATCACGTGACGACTCCATTCTACGGCGGCCGCTGCGCCTGGAGAACCCGACAATCGAGGTCCAATTTTAGTGGACAGGTGTTCGAGCATCTGGTAGGACTCGCCCTTCGAGAGAGCAGCATCGAAAAGTAGTTTGATGGTGTTTTCGTCGGTCGACTGCGCGGTGGCGGTCGCGACACAACACACGAATAGCAAGGTGGTAAGTCTCATGGTGAATTAAATGAGGGAAATGCCTTGGCAGAAAGATAGAAATTATCTCGCGTTGATCTCGGGACGCGCGCGTGTATCGGCGGAAGGGAGTGACACAAGTTGTGCCGACCGGAGTATGAACATGTGGTGGTCGGGGTCGGAATCATTTAGCTGAAGGTAGCCTTCTACCCAAATGGCTTTCGTGTTAAATCGGATGCCATCGTCGGACTCGACCTCGATCACGGTTTCTGGACCGGCAGCACCGCAGAAATAACACACGTTGAAAGGAAGTGCCGAAAGCATAAACTTATCTTGATCGCCAACTTCGTTGACCGGGATGATGAAACCTTTCACCCGGATTTTCTTTCCGTTGTAGCTCTTCAGGTTTTTCGAAAACACAGGTGTCTCAACGATATTCCCGTTGCCGTCTTTCTTGGTTTGGAAACCAACCTCCGCGAGCACCTCCCAAAAATTCTGGTTCTGGGCATGGCCAAAGACGACCGCTCCAAACACCAGCAGCAGGGTGAAAAATAGTTTAGGCATCACGTGAAAGATAGGCGTTTCCAATTATCAAACCAGCACGACGCTGACAACAATACTGGGCCGGAAAAAAACGGACCCGGATTTATAACCCATATTTGGGGAACTGCCTGAAGCCAGCAAAGGTTTGAATGGAAGGATTTGGGTAATTTTAAAGACTGGGGGCTCGACAACATTTTCCCTTCAACAAAAAAAGACCACGCCTTATGGCTTACTTGTTTGAATCGTTCGCGGGTTGGAAAGGGTATTGCGACAAGCAGCTCATGACACTGCCACAGGTCGTGCTCGAGTACGAGCGGCATCAGCGCGGCCGCACCGACCAAGAGATCATGGATGGCCTTGCGCGTGCATGGACCGTAATGAAGGAAGCTGTCCAGACTGGTCTTTCCGCCGACATGACGTCGCGGTCGGGGATGATCAACAACGGCGCGAAGAAGGTGTACCGCCATCCTGTCACCGTATTGTCGAAGGAGTTTCAAAATTTAATTGCGCGTGCGTTGGCCGCTAAAGAGGTAAACTCGTGCATGGGACGAATCGTGGCCGCGCCCACAGCTGGGGCCAGTGGCATTATGCCAGGTGTTCTGTTTACACTCCAAGAAATTCATCAGATATCCGACGAAAGAATCTTAGAGGCGATGCTTGTCGCCGCCGGGATCGCTTTGATCATGGAACAGAAAGCATCGATCGCCGGCGCCGTGGGTGGCTGTCAGGCAGAGACCGGTACCGCGGCAGCTATGGGTGCCGGTGCCATCGTGTTTTGTTTAGACGGAAACATCGATCAAGTTTTTAACGGTGTGGCCATCACTGTACAATGCATGTTGGGTCTTGTGTGTGATCCCGTCGCGGGATTGGTTGAAGTACCGTGCGTGGTGCGCAACGCGAGCGCCGCCGCCATCGCCAACAGTTCGGCACAGATTGCATTGGCAAGTGTCGACAGCGTGATACCCGTCGATGAGGTAATTGAGGCGATGGGCGAAATTGGCGCCAGCATGGAAACACGCTACAAAGAGACCGCGCTGGGAGGACTCGCCGCTACGCCTACCGCGCAACGTATCGCCAAGAAAGTTTTGATCCGCGACATCGAAGTATTACCCGACCAAGACCAACCGGCATAGGCACACGGGCCGAGGTCACTTGACGATTTCCGGCAAAATGTTGTGCCCGAAAAAGTAAATCAACGAAGTAAGCACAATGCTCCAAAAAGATCCACTTAGGAGCATATACAGAAGAATCTTTCCCTTCGAATGGGACGTCAGAAACGCCAGTGATAGGAGTGCCCCGCCTATGGGCATCAAAAACAACGGCGTAAAGAAGGCAACCCCCGCAAGTCCATAGCGCTGAAAGAACGTCGCCAACTTTCCCTGCCTCAACCACCTATTAAAAAAAGTTTCAATGCGTTGGCGGAATAATTGACCTGAAAAGATCACGACGGACACGACTGTCATCATGCCTGCCAAGGAGGCAACCATGGTGGTCACGATGTTCAACCCCAACAACGACCCTGCCAGTGGGCCGAGGATGAACTTGAGCATACTAGGTAGGTACACGCCGGTGAAGGCTTTCAAAATTTCTTCCCACATATCAACGACTCGAAACTAAAGTTTGATTCCAAAGCTGAGATCTCCTGCGTCGCCGAGACCGGGCACGATGTAGAACCGATCATCCAACTTTTGATCGACGGCGAACGTCCACAACGTATACGGCAAATCGAGGTGTTCGGCCAGGAATCGAACACCATCGGGAGCGGCCACCAACGACGCAACATGAAGGTGGCTGGGTACTCCGTTCTTCCGCAACGTCTTCACCGCATCGACGATCGAACGCCCCGTGGCCAGCATCGGGTCGATCAGGATCACTTCGCGTCCCTCTACAGGTGGAGTCGCTAGGTAGTCTAGTTTTATTTTGATCTCGCCGGAACCTTCCTGCCGATAGGCTCCGATAAATCCCGCGTCGGCCCGGTCGAAAATGTCTTGGAAACCGGAATAAAAGGGAAGTCCTGCCCGGAGGATCGTCAGCAGGACCGGGTCCTTTTCGGGAATATGCGTACGGGTTTGACCCAGGGGTGTGTCCACCGATACGTCGGCATATTTCAATTCTTTCGAGATTTCCACGGCCATGATGGAACCCAGTCGCTGCAAGTTCTTTCGGAAGCGGAGGCGATCGGTTTGAATGGAACGATCCCGCAATTCCGATAGAAAACGACTAGCAATCGAATCTCGGTCGGTGAGGTTGTAATGCATACTTGTGCAGGAAAAAATACGACACTAATGTGGAAGGCGCAAAATTCCACGACCGCCATATGGCACTATCCAGGATTTTTAAATCTTGCACCATGAAACTCCTCGAAGAACTCTGCGCCATCCACGCGCCGTCGGGCTCCGAAGCGCCGATGAAGGAATTCTTACTCCGCTACATCAAGAAAGAGAAAAAGAAATGGAAGACGAAGCCGGTGATTATCGAAGGCGAGGAGTTCCAAGATTGCCTTATTCTGAAGTTCGGAAAGCCAAGGACCGCGATTTTCGCACACATGGATTCGATCGGCTTTACAGTCCGTTATCAAAATCAGCTGGTCACCATTGGTAGTCCCGACGCCAGCACGGGGACGAAGCTTGTGGGCACCGATTCACTTGGGTCCATCGAGTGTGAGCTCGTGGTAGATCCCGATCATCATGCCTATTATCAGTTCGGACGTGCGATCGACCGCGGGACCACGCTCACCTACAAGCCCAACTTTCGTGACACCGGCACCATGATTGAGTCTCCCTACCTCGACGATCGACTGGGTATCTACAATGCATTGCAAGTTGCGTCGAAGCTCACCAATGGGGTCATCGTTTTCAGCTGTTGGGAAGAACACGGCGGCGGCTCCGTCTCTTACCTCGCCGACTACATTTATCGGAAATGGGGCGTTCGCCAGGCATTGATCTCCGACGTCACGTGGGCCACCGAAGGAGTGCTTCCCGGCGACGGCGTCGCTATTTCGCTGCGCGACCGGAATGTGCCCCGCAAGGTATTCCTCGACCGCATTTTAACGGCAGCGGAGAAATCCAAAGTACCATTTCAGCTAGAAGTGGAAGGCGCTGGATCGAGCGACGGCGGCGAATTGCAACGTGGGCACCTACCATTCGACTGGTGCTTTATCGGTCCGCCCTCACACCACCCGCACTCACCCTTAGAAAAAGTTCACAAAGACGACATCGACTCGATGATTCAACTTTACCACGTATTAATGAAAGTTCTATGAAAACACGTCGCGACTTCATCCGTACTGCCGCCGCTGCCGGCGCCGGTCTCACCATTCTACCTTCGTCGAGTTTGTACTCGAAGGATAAAGACGGGCGTATTCGACTGGGATTTATCGGCGTGGGCCTCCGCGGTCAAGGCCATCTCGAGTTGGCGTTAAAACGAAACGACACGGAAGTGGTCGCCATTTGCGACGTGCAGCAGCGCATGATCGATATGAGCCTCAAGATTGTTGCGGAATCGGGAAAGCCAAAGCCAACCGTAATCATGGACGGGCCATACGGCTATCGCAAACTGCTCCAGAACAAAGACATCGACGCAGTAATCATCGCCACCCCGTGGGAATGGCATACCATCATGTGTCTCGACTCAATGAAGGCCGGCAAGTACACGGGCTGCGAAGTAATCACCGGCATGACAATAGAAGAGTGCTGGGAACTCGTTCGCACCAGCGAACAAACGGGCATGCCCCTCATGATGTTGGAAAACGTATGTTACCGCCGCGACGTGATGGCGGTCATGAACATGGTGCGCCAAGGTCTATTCGGAGAACTCGTTCACTTGCAAGGTGGCTACCAACACGATTTGCGCGAAGTAAAATTCAACAATGGAATCGATGCGTACGGAAAAGGCGTCGAGTTTGGTGACAAAGCATTCTCCGAAGCCCAGTGGCGGACTCAACACTCGGTAAACCGCAATGGCGACCTCTACCCTACCCACGGCATCGGGCCAATTGCCATGATGAGCAACATCAACCGCGGAAATCGCTTTACTCAACTTGTATCCTATTCAACCAAGGCACGCGGCCTACACGAACATATCGTGAAAGGCGGCGGTGAAAATCATCCCAACGCCAAAGTAAACTTCAAGCTCGGCGACATCGTAACAACGATGATTCGAACCGCCAACGACGAAACGATCCTCCTCCAACACGACACCAACCTGCCGCGCCCCTATTCGCTAGGTTTCAGAGTGCAAGGAACCAACGGCATTTGGATGGACGTCAACAAGTCCATCTACATTGAAGGAAGCGCCAAGAAAGCCCATCAATGGGAAGAGGCGCAAAGCTGGCTCGACAAATACGATCACCCGCTCTGGAAAAAATACGGTAACGATGCCAGCGGCGCTGGACACGGCGGCATGGACTGGTTCGTCCTCAACGCATTCATCGAATCCGTAAAACGCAAAACGAATACACCTCAAGATGTGTATGACGCCGTTACGTGGAGCGCGATCACGCCCCTGTCGGAATCGTCCATCCAACTCGGCGGTGCCTCAGTCGATTTCCCGGATTTCACGAAAGGGCAATGGATGTACCGAAAGAATACGTTTGCCCTCGACGAGACGTATTAGGGGGTGGATAGTTGATAGTTGATGGTGGGTGGTGGATAGTACCGGGCTAGGGGCGTTCGTTTCTTTCCCTCTTGAAGCCATAGGGGCAATGGCGGCATCCAGATTGGCAACAATAACCTCTTTTTAGGTGATACTCGCGGGTAAACACCATGAGGCCATTCTCCATATAATACATCCGGGGCTCTTTGGAAGGTTGCTTTCCCGGATTGTTCGTCTCTTTCAATTCCTCACTCACGGGGTAAAGTTAACTAATGTTGTTAATCCCTACCTTCGCCACATGATTCGTGTGTGTGCCTTCGTGTTACTCGTGTTGGTGGTCGGATGTCAATCGCGACAAGCTACGATCGACCAAAAAGACACCGACGGCAATATCCGGTACGCAAAAGGCTTCCGTGTAAAGAAGCAGGGCTCAGCCACCAAAGTAACGATCACCCATCCCTTCAAAGATGCAACCTCTGCGTTCGAGTTTTGGCTCGTCCCGAGAGGCGAAAAGGCACCCGAAACTGGATTGCCGGTGATCGAAACACCGGTAGAAAGAATTGTCTGCACGTCGACGACCCACATTCCGCACCTCGACTACTTGGGCGTAAGCGATCGATTGGTTGGATTCCCCTCAACCGACTACATCAGTTCGCCAACCATGCGTGCCAGAATCGACGCGGGCGAGGTGAAAGACTTAGGCATTGACAACGGGATGAACTTGGAGTTGCTGTACACCCTTCGACCCGATCTCGTGATGGGGTACACGATGACGGCAGACTTGGGTCAACTGAGAAAGATTCGAGAGATGGGAGTGTCGGTGGTGATCAACAGCGAATACCTGGAAAGCGAGCCGCTGGGGAGGGCGGAATGGATCAAGTTTACCGCCTTGTTCTTTGGAAAGGAACGAGCAGCAGACTCCATCTTCCAGGTGATCGAACAAGAATACCTACACACAAAAGCACTGCTTGCCAAGGCTGCCACACGCCCTACCGTGTTGTATGGAACCGTGTATGGCGATGCCTGGTTTATGCCGGGTGGCGACAATCATGCCGCGCGCATGATGGGCGATGCCGCAATGGACTACCTGTGGGCTGCCGACTCGACCAGTGGATGGCTGGAGATCAGCTTCGAGGCAGTATACGACCGCGCGAAGAATGCCGACCTATGGATCGTGGGGTCTTTCAACTCGTTGGCCGAACTCAAGGCTGCCGATGGCCGCTACTCCTTGTTTGCACCTTTTCGCGACAAGCATGTGTATAACTATAGCGCGAAAGTGACCGCGAAAGGAGGCAATGCCTTCCTTGAGTCGGGCTACGTGCGCCCCGACATCATCTTAAAGGACCTCGGCAAGATTGCCCATCCGGACCTACTACCAGACTACGAATTGTTCTATCACACGAAAGTGCGCGACTAGGGTAAGTAAAAATCGAAGACGATGTCGTTCATGCACTTGAAATGTCCTTTCGGACACTTTGCATGACCTATTTTTGAACACGGTCGACAAGAAACCTTGGTGTTTTCCAACACGGTAAACCGCGTGCGATACGGATACATACCAAATAATGGGATAGTGTTACCCCAAATGCTGATGATTTCCTTTTTGAATGCTGCCGCGATGTGCATGAGCCCCGTGTCGTGCGAGAACACATAGTTGGCCTGGCGGACAAGGCTGGCGGATTGGTTCAGGTTGAACTTGCCACAGCCGTTGTAGATCAGCGTCTTTTTGTTGAGTTCTCGCAGCCCCTCTTCAAAGTCCTTCGACACCGCCGTACGCTCGAAGAATGCTCGAATTTTTTCGCCGTTGTCAAAATCCTCTTTGCCACCCAACAACACGATGGGTCTATTGATCTTGTCGCAAAGTTCGATCATTCGTGGCAGCGGTAATCGCTTCGTGGCGTGTTGGGCACCGATTGCGTAGACGACAAAACCCCGTTGCATGTCGGGCGGAAGCCAATCGAGGGGCACTTCATCTTTCTCGGGAATGAAATAGTCTAAGCCGAGCGAATCATTCTTAACGCCCAACGGTTCGGCGGCAGCCAGGTATCGATCGACGATATGTGTATGCGGCAGTTGGTTGATCTTCAAGTTGACCATCAACCATTTTTCTAGGTTCAACTTTTGGAAGGACGCCGACTTGACCCCCAGCCTTAGCTTGATGATCCTTGTTCTTAAGTTGTTGTGCAAGTCGATCACGAAATCAAACTTCTCGGCGCGAAGCCCTTGGATGAATTCTCCTAGTGAACCGGTAAGGCAATGAACCTTATCTACATAGGGATTGCTTTCTAGAATACCACGGTACGACGCTTTGGTGGCAAAGTGTACTTCGGCATTGTCGACCTGGGTTTTCACGGTACGGATGACCGGCGTGGTGAGCACGATATCGCCAATGGAAGAGAAACGGAGCAGCAGAACCTTCATCCGTCGAAATTTAGACTTTGATTTCAGAATTTCAGAATTCGGTAAAGAATCTAGTCCCGGTTGTCGCCTAATTGGTTGGTAAATACAACTTTTTCCAACTGCGATTTAGTATTTTAGGTTTTACAATTGACACTAACCTACACAGACGATGAGCTATTGGTTGTTGAAGACTGAACCCGACACTTTTTCGTGGAACGACTTGGAGAAAGCCGGTAAGGCGACCTGGGACGGCGTCCGTAACTTTCAGGCTCGATCGAACATGAAGGCGATGAAAAAGGGGGACCTCGCGTTTATCTACCATACCGGCGACGAAAAAGCCGTGGTGGGTGTTGCCAAGGTTGAAAAGGAGTTCTACCCTGAGCCGGGGGATGCCGACTGGGTCGTGGTAGACCTAAGCCCGGAAAAAAAGCTAAAAAAACCGGTCACACTTGCCGAGATCAAGGCCGACACCGACCTTAAACAGATGGTCCTTGCCCGGGTGCCAAGGCTGTCCGTTCAGCCCGTCGAGAAAAAAGAGTTCGACAAAATCGTAAAGCTCGGGTCGGGCAAATAAGTTCGGGTTCCGCTATGCAGAGCGCTTTAAATCATTCGATCGTGAGCCGAAAGTTTTGGCTGTTGTGTGTCGGTCTGGCGCTCTCGTTCGCCACGCACGCCCAGCTTTTTCAAACGGACCGATTCGAACTTGAACATAAAAACTCTGACAACTCCTGGACCCTTATCTCCATGAAAGAGAATGGGTTGGCGATCGTGCGCGAACGCGACAAAGTGGAAGGCAACCAGCGTGCGTTCGAAATCAAATTGCTCGACACCCTCCTGATGGAAAAGAATCATATCGAAACGATGATTCCATTCCGCATGAAACTGATTGGATACGAATACGCGACCAACTTCTTATATATCTTGTTTCGCTCCGGCGACAATGAACTTTCCGATTTCTTGGTATTGGAATATAACTTCGCCACCACGGAGATAGGCCGCTCCGAAATCAAACACGAATTCGCCATTCGGCCCACACACTTTACTGTTCTCGATCGTCACGCCATCTTGGGTGGCTACGTGAACCGCGAGCCGGCGGTGTTGATCTACGATATTCCGAATGCTCAAATCAAAGTGGTGCCCGGATTTTTGGCGCAGGATACCGAGTTGCTGGATTTACGCATCAATGAGAACGGCACATTCAATACGCTGACGACGAATCGATCCGCACGGGCAAAGAAAACTCTGCACTTACGCACCTTCGACGCCACCGGGCTGCAGCTGATCGAAGATGAAATTGAAGTGGACCAAAACAAGACGATCCTGTCGGGACTTACGAGTGCCTTGGTGCGCGACGAGTTGCTCATTGCTGGCACCTATGCCACGGGAAACTCCAAAATGGCAACAGGGTTCTTTTCGGTGCTAGCCGATCCTTTCAAAGAGCAACCCATCCATTACTATGACTTTGCCCAGTTGAATCACTTCCTCGATTACCTCTCGACGAAACGCGCCGAAAAAGTGCGCACGATCTCGCGCCGCTTCCGCGAAAAATCGCGCGACCCAGAATTCAGGGCAAGTGTCTCGAATGTGAAATTGGAAGAGCGATCAGCAGGATTCTACCTGTTGGCGGAAACCTACAACACGGTATCGCCCAACAACGGGCCTTACCCATATGCGGGCGGCTACGGACCCGCCTACTCACCATACGGATACTATCCTTATAGCCCGTTCTCGTCGCGGTACTACAACTCGCCGTATACCTACAACAACCAACCTATCTCGGTCGACTATTCAATTTTATCAGCGTCGGTCATCGCCTTCTCCGCGGATGGTCGTTTGGATTGGGACCATAGCCTGAAGGTGGACGACCACCGACGACCTACCCTCGAACAAGCAGCGGACTTCTGGTGTAACAAGAACAAGATCGTACTCGCGTCGAAAATTGAAAGCGAGTTGGTGGTGAAGTCGCGCTTCAAAAACAACGAGTACTCCGGCGACACCGTAAAAGTGATCACACGCAAACCCAACGAACTCATTCGTGATGAAACGAAGAGCGATGGCGGTGTGCGACACTGGTACGGGAACCGTTTTTATGTGTGGGGCTATCAATCAGTGAGGGATCCAGAAGCAAAAGACGACAAGAACCGGTCTGTCTTTTACCTGGTGAAGGCGAATGTATACTAGGATTCTTGCGGCGTCGTTTTTGTTACTATCACTCGTGGCATCTGGCCAAGAAGTGAATCAACAACGCATTGAGTTACCCCTCCATCCCGGACAAAACATTCCATACCGAACCACCTCCCTTCAAGAAAACGGACTCCTCGTATACGGTTCCATCTTGGTCGATGGTCACAATGCCATCGAAGTCATGCGCCTCGACACTACCTTTCAGCAGGTGTGGCACGGTTACATCCAAATCGACTTCGGCATTACGCTGACCCTTTCAAAATACTACAATGGAAAAATATATTTGTTGTTGAAAGATAGGAACAACCCGCGCGCCGAGCTGCAGGTCGTTGCCGTCAACATCGCGACGGGCGCCTATGTGATTTCCTTTATTAAAAGTCAGATTCCGTTTATTCCGACGCACTTCGAGATAACCAACACGGGTGCCTTGATAGGTGGACACTTCAATTACCGCCCGCTCATTCTTTTCTTCAACTTCGGAACGACGCAATCAAAAATACTACCGGGCTTTTTCAACGAACCCGGGGAACTCGATCAACTGACCATCGATGACGATGGAACCATCAACGTGGTGGTCTCGGGCAAGAATACCACGCGCCGCCGCAGCCTTTGGATGCGTACCTATTCGGCATCTGGCGACCTAGTGAAGACAATTGTACTACAACCGGAAGAAGACAAGAACCTTCTTTTCGGTCGAACGGTCGGAACCGCCAATGGATCGCAAGTGGTATGCGGGGTGTATGGGCGTTACACTGAATATTCCCGGGGAATTTTTACTGCCACCATCGATCCTTATGGTGAGTACAAGCTCACTTATTACAATTTTGGCGATCTACAAAAGTTCTTCAGTTACATGCGGCCGCGGTCGGAAAAACGGATCAAAGACAAGATCGCGCGCCGCAAGATGAAGGGCAAGAAGCTTCGCTTCAACTACCGAATACTGGTAAGTGAACTGATTGAGCACGACGACCAGTTTGTGATGTTGGGGGAGGCATTCTACCCACACTATTCGTACCCTAACTCAGCGCGGATGATGGGCCCCACGTCTCGGTGGGCCTTGATGACCCCGCTGGGTACACCCCTATATCGAGGCGACTTGGTGTTCGACGGCTACCAATACACCCACGCCATCGTGATTGGGGTGGGCAAAGATGGCACCATCAAGTGGGACAACACCTTCGAGATCAACGATGTGCGGACCTTCCAACTGGAACATTACGTGAAGATTCTACCACAGAAAGACAAAATCTCGCTGCTCTACCTGTACGACAACGCGATTAGGACTAAGGTCATCAAGGGCACTGACGTGCTCGAAGGCAAGTCCTACGATCCGCTTCAGATGCAGTTTGCTGCCGACAAGGTTGAAGCGCGCGACACACAGCAGACGAAGCTCGAGTATTGGTACGGCGACGTATTTTACGCCACCGGCATTCAGACCATCCAGAACACGGCAGATCCCCGGGTGCGGGTGTCGAGGAGAGTGTTTTTCATCAACAAGATCCAGTATCAGTAATTTCAATTGACGTCTTCGAGTTAAGAATTGGGGTGAATTCTGTAACTTTGAACCTCAAATGCGGAAGAAGCTCATTCTCGATTCGGACCACCTCGACATCACGCTTAGCCGCCTTTCCCAGCAATTAATTGAGAATCACGATCAGTTCGCCAATACGGTGATCTTGGGCATGCAACCCAGGGGGATTTTCTTGGCGGAAATCATCCATAAGAAGATCGAAAAGCAGTGCCGGGTAAAGATTCCATTCGGCTACCTTGACACTACTTTTTACCGAGACGATTTTCGGCGCCGCGACACGCCGGCCTTGGCCAGTGAGACGAACATCGCCTTCGAAATTGAAGAAAAGAACGTCATCTTGATCGACGATGTGCTCTATACAGGCCGTACCGTGCGGGCTGCACTCGACGCGATGATTGCCTTCGGTCGTCCGTCCAAGGTGGAACTCTTGGTCCTCGTGGACCGTCGCCATACCCGCGACTTGCCTATTGCGGCCGACTACGTGGGCATCTACGTCGATACTTTGGAAACCCAGCGCGTGTTGGTAGAACTAGAAGCGCAGGGGCACAAGCAAAACAAGATCTGGTTAATCAACAAAGAGAACAAAGAGTAGTATGTCGAAGTCAAAACTGAGCCAGAAACATCTGCTGGGAATCAAAAACATCACCCGCCAGGACATCGAACTCATTTTTGAAACGGCCGACTTCTTCAAAAATGTGATCAACCGAACCATCAAGAAAGTGCCATCGTTGCGCGATGTCACGATCGCGAATGTGTTCTTCGAGAATTCGACCCGCACACGACTGTCGTTCGAACTGGCGCAGAAACGCCTTTCGGCCGATGTCATCAACTTCGCTGCCAGCAACAGTTCGGTAAAAAAAGGCGAAACGCTGCTCGACACCGTCAACAACATCTTGGCGATGAAGGTCGACATGATCGTGATGCGACATGCCAGCGTCGGTGCCCCGCATTTCTTGGCACGACACATCAAGGCGAATATTGTCAACGCCGGCGATGGAACCCACGAGCACCCTACGCAGGCCCTCCTCGATACTTTTTCGATCCGCCAAAAACTCGGCGATGTCGGAGGCAAGAAAGTGGCGATCATCGGCGACATCCTGCATTCCCGCGTGGCCCTCTCCAACATCTTTGCCCTGCAAAAACTCGGGGCAAAAGTGATGGTCTGCGGCCCCCCTACGCTGTTACCGAAATTCATTTCGCACCTCGGCGTGCAAGTCGAATTCGATGTCCGAAAAGCACTGGAGTGGTGCGATGTGGCCAACGTGCTGCGCATCCAGCTCGAGCGCCAGCAGATTCGCTACTTCCCCTCGCTGCGCGAATACACACTCTACTATGGCATAGACAAGAAAATGCTCGATGGCCTGAAGAAAGAGATTGTGTTGATGCACCCGGGCCCGATCAACCGTGGCGTGGAATTGAGCAGCGATGCGGCCGATTCTGGGCATTCCATCATCCTCGACCAAGTGGAGAACGGGGTAGCTGTCAGAATGGCTGTGCTCTATTTGCTGGCTGGCGCCACCAGCGTCAACTAAAAAAATTCCGCCAGACTTTGCCCTTTTTGGGGCATTCCCGTCCCCCTGCCGGTCGATAACAAATCCAGGCCGGCGCCGTTAGTGTCATTTCGTTATCTTTGCGTCCATTTTTCAAAAACCCAGGACCCATGATTTACAATTCTATCGTAGAAACCATCGGGAACACACCATTGGTGAAACTCAACAAAGTCACCAAGGGAATCAAGGGTACCGTGTTGGCAAAAGTCGAGTATTTCAACCCGGGCAATTCGACGAAGGACCGCATGGCGATCAAGATGATCGAAGATGCGGAGAAGGCGGGCCTCTTGAAACCAGGGGGTACGATTATCGAGGGTACTAGCGGCAACACGGGTATGGGCCTGGCATTGGCCGCCGTGGCGAAAGGGTACAAGTGTATCTTCACCATGGCCGACAAGCAGTCGCAGGAGAAGATCAATATCCTCAAGTCGGTTGGAGCCGAGGTGGTCGTGTGCCCCACCAACGTAGAGCCCGAAGATCCACGCAGTTATTATTCTGTCGCGCGAAAGCTGAATCGCGACATTCCGAACTCATACTACCCCAACCAGTACGACAACCTGTCGAACACGGCAGCGCATTACGAATCCACAGGCCCAGAAATCTGGCAGCAAACGGGCGGGAAGATCACCCACTATGTTGCAACCGTCGGAACCGGTGGTTCGATGTGTGGAACAGCCAAGTTTTTGAAGGAGCAAAACCCTAAGCTTGTGACCGTCGGTATCGACACGTATGGCTCGGTTTTCAAGAAGTACAAGGAAACGGGTGTGTTCGACCGCAACGAGATTTACCCTTACCTCACCGAAGGATTTGGTGAGGACATCCTTCCCAAGAATGTGAACTTCGATGTGATCGATCAGTTCATCAAGGTGACGGACAAGGACGGAGCGATTGCAGCACGTCGCTTGGCGCGTGAGGAAGGTTTATTCGTGGGTTGGAGCAGCGGCTCAGCGCTTCACGGTGCACTCGAATACGCACAGGCCCACTTGAAAGAGTCGGACGTGATGGTCATCCTGTTACCCGATCACGGTACACGCTACTTGAACAAGGTGTACAACGACCAATGGATGAAAGACCACGGGTTTCTCGAACGGCAATTCGCCACGGCAAAAGACATCATCCGCTCTAGAAGTGGAAACGATAGTCTGTTTACGGTGTCGAAGCAATCGACCGTGGGCGACGCGATTCGCATCATGAACCGCGAAGGTGTAGACCAGGTACCCGTCGTTGAAAACGGGGATTTTGTAGGGAGTGTGGCCTCCGCCAGTTTGCTGGAGAAGATCATCTCCGACCCACAATTGAAAGACAAGAAAATCGGCGACATCATGGAGAAGCCGATGATCTTTGTAGCACTCGATAGCACACTCGACGTTCTCTCGTCGATGTTGAACAAGGATAACAAGGCATTGCTGGTACGCGACGAACAAAAGAAAGTTCATATCATCACTCAGCACGACGTGCTGAAAGCCATTACATCATAAACCGGTCGGATGGCGAGAATTTTTCTGGTGTGGTTGCTCGTGGGTGGATTTTTCTCAGGGAACGCAGAGGTACTTTTGCCCGATAGCGTTGAGAATTATCTGCGCCGTTCGCCGAAGGACAGCGCGTACGTCTCCCAGCTCAACGCCCTTGCTTTTTCATTTCTAAAGTCAAACCCCGAAGTTGGCCGAGTATTGGCCGAACGGAATGTTGACTTTGCACGGGCCGTTCGTTTTGCCCATGGCGAGGCCCGCGCCCTCAACATTGTCGGTAGCTCGTATTGGGTGGTCGGTGACTATGAACCTGCGCTGAAGTACTATCACGCATCCGCGTTAGTCGCCGAAGAAGCCGACGACCGCGTCGCGCTGGCACAAGCCTATCACAACATGGGCGAGGTGTACAAAAAACTCGGCGACTATACCCAAGCAATCGAGTTCATCCGGATGTCGATGCAGTGGGAGAAAGTCGACGACCCAATTCACGACCTGGCCCTCTACAACATCGGCGAAGCCTACATTTACCTGGGCCGCTACGATTCCGCGTCCCATTACTTCGACCGAGCGCTCTCCATGGCGCTGAAGTCGAACAACACGCGCACCATCGCATACGCCTACACCGGCCTCGGCCGCGTGAAGTCAAACCAAGGAGATCAGTATCAAGCGCTCGCCTACTTTACGAAAGCCGAGAAAATCTGGAAGGAATTGGAAGAAGCCCGGTCTCTGATCCAGACCTACGAATACTTTGCCCAAACATTTGTCGAACTAGGACAATATGGCCGCGCCCTCGAATACGTCAACATGGCGATCGTGCTCTCCGACGAGATTCACGCAAACGACTTACAGGTCACTAATTATTATCTGCAATCGACTCTCTTTGTCAAGTTGGGCGACCTTAAACGAGGCATGGCATCGCTGCAACAGTATGCCGCGATCAAAGACACAATCTTCCATGAGCGTCGACGCGAAGAAGTCGCCCGCCTACAAGCCGAATTCGAAAGTGGAGCCCGCGACCTGGAAAATCAGCAACTCAAGGCCGCCCATGCACTTCAAGACGCACAAATTCGGAATCAAAAAATTATGCTCGTCACCCTCACGTCGGCTTTGGTGGCAGCCGCGATCATGGCATTCATCTACTTCAGTCAACGCAAACGCGTGGCCGAAGTAAACCATCTCCTGAGCGTGAAGACGGCCGAAATCCAAAAGCAAAAAGAAGAGATCGAAAGCCAGGCGATAGAATTGAAGCGCCTGAACGAGCAATTACAAGAATTGAATCGTTCGCTGGAATCCAAGATCGAAGAGCGGACACGCACCCTCACGTGGCAAAATCAGAAGCTAAATGAATACGCCCACTTCAACGCGCACCAGCTTCGCGCCCCCGTGGTTAGCATCTTGGGCCTGCTACAGCTAATCGATCGCTTGCAACTTCCCGAAGCCGATCATGAATTGATTCGGCAGCTGCAAATCTGTGGTAAGGACCTGGATAGGATCACAAGAATGATTGCAAGGACGCTGGAAGAGTAAAGGTTGGTAGTTGGTGGTGGATGGTCGATGGTTGGTTGATGGTTGGTTGATGGTTGGTAGATGGTGGTTGATAGTGGCTTCGAAGAAGGTGGGGCAATTGGAACGCCAACTACTCCGAAGGCACCATCAACCACGAACCATCAACCAACCTCACTTCCCTCTTTTCACTTCAATTTCCACCCGGTCGTTTCGGTTGGATAGCGTGCTGTTCGTAGGGTAGATGAGTGCCTTGCCACCTTCACCTTTTGTAGTGATACGCTTGGCTTCGATACCTTGGCTGACAAGGTACTCCTTCACCAGTTCGGCACGAAGTTCGGTAAACTCTTTGGCTGAGACCGTCTTGCGCTGGTTGCCAGTGTTGTTCGCAAAGAACTCTGTGCTTTTGCCCCGCACGATGATGTTTCGATTCTGGTCGCCGTTGCAATGGGCGTGGATGTTGATCTTATAGCGAGGGTTCTGTTTCAACAACTCGGCAAGACCGTCCAACTCTTCCTTCGACTCGGGCTGAAGCATCACGGAGTTAGAAAAGAAACGCACATTCGAGAACTCGATGTAGTCGCCCATCTTCACGTGGACCACGGGCAAGGCTATGACAAACTCTTTGTCTGCGCCAACTTCTGCCGAAGATGTCGCCGGGTCGACGTAGTTGATCGTGCGAGTCATTTCTTGATAGCCTGCCGTCAATGTGGCGATGGTATACACTTGCGAGGGATTCTTAGGCGCCGCTAAGTATACCACTTGATTCGCGGGGAAAGACTGGTAAGTGCCACTACCGCCATCGAATACATGTATCTCGCCCACCAATGGTTCGCTGGTTTCATTCGACACCAACTTGAAGAAGAATGGTTTCCCTACTGGACGAGGCTCCAACGACGGCTGGTTCTCAACGACAGGTTGCTCTTTGACAGGCTCTTCCTTCGGCTGTTCGACCACCGGAGTCTCTTCTTTGGGTGTCTCTACTTTTGGTGTCTCGACTACCGGTTCCTCTTTCACAGGCTCCTTCGTCGGTTCTTTTACGGGTTCAACCACTGGCTCTTGAACGGGTTCCTTCACCGGTTCATCTTTTACGACCGGAACTTCTTGCTGACCGCTCTCGAGGATGGGAGCGCCCAACGAACCTTTGTATACCCACGCATCTTTGAATTCGGTTTCCAAACGAACTTTCATCATAAAGGCGAAGGCCTTCTTGCTTTCGAGCGACTGGAAGAGGTAAACGTAGTATAGTTTATTGCGTGGATTTTGAATGTACCCGGCGTTGAAACTTAGCTTATTGGCTTTGTCCGTAAAGCGAACGGCGTTGTCCATTACCCTAAACACGCCGATGATGACGTACCGTTCAGGCCCCGGAACTTGGGCACGTCCAACGGTGGCGACAATCGTCAACACACATGCCAGCAAAACTAATCGTACGGTCTTCATAGATTCAGTATAGACAAGAATTGAAATTAAATAAAAATATCCACCATCTGGCGGTGGCCGCGTTACTCTTCTAGTACCTCCACTTCCACCCGCACGTTGGCAGAAGCCAGCGTATGGAGTTTATCGTAAATGGGCTTCTTCCCACCCCACGCCTTCACACTCATCCGCGCAACGTCAATTCCTTGCGATACGAGGTAATCTCGGATGGCGATAGCTCGTTTCTCGGAGAGTTTCTTCGCCGACCCGCCACCTTCTTTCGCGCCGGTGAGCGAGAAGTAATCTTTAGAGTCGCCTACTTCCAAAATTCTTCCGGCGCCATTGCCGTTCGTGTGTCCATGGATGCGGATCTTATAGTTAGGGTTCTCGTTCAACATAGCCAATACCCCTTCTAGATCAATTTTTGACTCAGGCCTCATAATGGCGGCATCTTTGTAAAAGAACACGTTGTAAAGGATGGAGTGATCACCCTTTTTTAAGCGCGTAAGTTCGAATGGAACCACAATCCTATCGTTTTCCAATGTCACGCCATCGGTCAGCAAAGGATTCTTGAAGTTTACATTTTGGATCACCTTGCGATATCCCGCTAGGTCACACTCCAAACGCATGTCGCCCGAAGGGTTGACTGCCTTCAACGTAACCGCCTCATTAGCGCCCAGCAAATACTCCTTCCGCTGAGTTTCCAAATCGATGACGGTGATCTCCGCACCTTTACCGGAAAGGCCATCGGGCTTTATCACCTTAAAGAAAAACTCCTTTGAGGTGGCCTTGGGGTCGAGCGCGACGGAGGGTTTCTCTACCTCTTTTTTGGTAGGCGCTGACGTGTCAACCGGCGTGTCGCTGGATGGCGGAGGTTGCACCGGAGTTTCTGCCACGGCTTCTTGCTTTACTTCCACCTCCGGCTCCGATTTTTTTACCACCGTTGGCTCTGGGCTGATTTGCTTTTGATTGGACGGCTGAAGGTCGACGCCTGCACCCTGTAACCCAAAAGCCCCAGAATAGACCCAAGCGTCGGTGTAATCCGTTTCATGCTGAATGCGCAACGCTTCGGTAAATGCTTCCTTCCGATCATCCGTCTTCATGACGAACACATAGAACAACTGTCGATTCTCATTGTAGTCGAAGGCCACTTGTGGAAACTGGACACGGGCCTTCTCGGTCTGTTTGGTGGCGTGGTCGCGAATGGAAAAGGCTCCTATCACCACGTAATTCGACAACGTCAAAGCCGATCCCGAGAGGGTGGAAACTGCTAGTAGGAGGACGAACAAGATCCTTTTGAACATAGGGCGTTCGAAGTGGCTAATTTCAAGATTATTAGAACAATAAAATTAAGGAATGCACCTTAAACTACAAATAATGAGGGTGTTATCTTTCTGACAATATCACGAAAGTCTTCTCCAGAGTTTCACCGGTTTCATCGACGAGGGTTAGCCGATGGGATCCGACCGTGGGTGATACCGTCATTCGATGGGTGCGCGTTGTGGTGCCAAGAAATTCTCCGTCAATATGCCAGTAGATGGTCGAACTAGGATCGCGATGAGCCGCTTGGAACACGGCGGTTCCCAACTTACCATCCAGTTCACGGGGAATGAAAATGCGTGAGTCAAACTTCGGATAGATCAACTCCATTTTTACTATCCCCGAGGGGTCGGTACAGCCCTTTACAAACGGTGGTAACGGGCGATAACTCACATGCCTGGACTTATAGTAGTATTCTTCAATGGGCGGAAGCACAAACCAGTTGGCGGCGTGCAGTTCTTGAATCGGTGCGCATCCCGCGTGTACTCGAAAACGTCGATCGGCGGTGAGGTGTATCCGCCGATGGTAGGTGCATGCCACCGATCGCAATCCCAACTTCGCCACATCCATGGTATCTACCTCGGTACAAAACTCCGAAGCTCGTTGCCCACCTAAACGACATACTGGTATTGACGCGAGTTCCGATGCCGGTTTTTGAAACCAAGCGGGTTGCGTGCCCGTCGGCAAGATGGAGAGCAACTCCAACAAGATCGGCGCAGCCGTCTCCGTTCCCGTGAGTCCCGGTCTCCCCTCGCCATCGGCATTACCGACCCATACGCCAATGGCATATTGGGGTGTGACACCAACAGCCCAGCCATCTCGAAATCCAAAACTCGTCCCCGTTTTCCAAGCGATCTTCTTCGAGGAATGGAAATACTGCCAACCCGTTTCTTCACCAGGTCGATAAACTTCGGTGAGTGTTTGAAAGGTCAGCCAAACCGACGACGCATCGATTACAGAGTGCTCTTCTAAAGGGCGCTCGGCGTGGCTCGCCGTGTCTAACAAATACTTAGGCGCATGAATATCTCCTCTATCATATCGATGGGCTCCGGGTCGATCAAAATAGTTATTCAAGGTGCGTGCCATGGATGCGTAGCCACCGGTAACGTCCCACAACGTTGCCTCTGCTCCACCCAAGATCAAGGCGAGACCATAATGATTGGCGGGTTGATCCAGCGTGGTGATACCCATATTCTTCAATAAATCATAGAACTTCTCATATCGGTAAGAACGCAGTTCGTGAACGGCGGGGATATTCAAAGACCGAATCAAGGCTTGATCGGCGCTCACTGCCCCATCGTACTGTTTGGTAAAGTTCTTCGGGCTAAATCCGTTGATGATGGTGGGGATGTCGGGAACGAGTTCACGTGGCAGCAAGCCTCCTTCGTTCATCATGGCCGCATACAAGAATGGCTTTAACACGCTACCTGTGCTGCGCTTCGATCGAATCACGTCTACATACTCATGGTTCTCGCCACCAGAAGGTACGTTTCCAACATAGGCCAGGGCCTCGCCTGTTGGTACATCAAGTATCAGCGCAGCTGCATTGAAGACTTGGTTGCCGCGCAAGCGTTGGTGGTGCTCCCAAAGAATGCTTGACACACGCTCTTGTATGGACACATCGACCGTTGTTTGAAGGCGTTGTCCTCTTCGCCCCTCGGATAGGGCGCGATCGAGGAGGTGGGGTGCCAATCGAGGCAACGGCATAGGCTCGTGAGGAATCGGCTCGGCGAGCGCCAGGTCAAGACTCAAGCTATCTAGATCGCCTCCGTCGAAGAGTCGGCGTAAGAGTCGATCGCGTTTATCCTTTAACGCACCACGTCGAACACCCAAGTTGATCATAGACGGGTTGTTTGGCAACACCGCCAGCAACGCGGCCTCACCCCAACTCAACTCGTCGGGTTGGCGACCAAAGTATCGCCAGCAGGCGGCTTCGAGGCCCACGACATTTCCTCCGAAAGGAGCATGGGCTGCATACAAGGCGAGTATCTCGTCTTTCGAATAACGCCACTCCAAACGAGTGGCTAAGATCATCTCGACCAGCTTGTTGACGACGGTGTGATCTGGATTTTGTCGCGCCAAGCGAATAACCTGCATGGAAAGAGTGCTGCCACCACTGACGATCTTTCCTGCCGCTACGTTTTGCCGAAGCGCGCGCCCGAGCGCTCGAATGTCTACGCCCAAGTGGGAACGGAATCGCTTGTCTTCGAATCGCACGATGGCCTTAGCAAACTTGTCGGGCACATGGCTTTGCAAGGGGAATCGCCATTGACCATCGGCGGCAATCGAAGCATTCAGTAACGTTTCACCCCGATCGACGATAACCGTCGAGTACGGCACATGGAAAAGCTCCCGCGGAAGGGAAAATACATACCACGTCAAAAGCGCGGCCAGCACCCCTAAACCTATCCACCTCCTCCGGGTCAACCACTTTCCCACGGTTTCGATCAACTTAAACCGGAGTCGCTGCCATTACTGGTTCTCATCGCGGTATACCTCCACTTCCTGTCCTTTGACACGGGCATACACGTTGTGATCGTACATCGCTTCGCAGACCACACCAGGTAGGTAAAACTTTCCACCATAGGTAGCGGTCAACAACACACGGAAAGACTTGCGCTGGTTGGCGCCGAGATCGAAATAAGTATACACCCGGTCGTCGCGGATGTCTTGATACGTGGGTTTGTCGCCACTCAATCGGTTCTCGGCCTCATCAAGCCTCAAGTTGTTGATTTCCCAACCCGACGGAAAAATCTGTCGAATGGCCAAGTTTCGATACATCCCCCGAATACCTGGGTTAGACACCGAAACACTCGCGATAAACTGAGTGCCTTGCTCCAACCGCGAGGGGTCGATCAAGTTGCCATCCATATCCAAGTAGGTCACGTTCAGGTCTAGGTTACTACTTGCAGCCTCTTCATTCCCACGCGCGGGCGTTCCTTGCGTGATCACGCGGGCGAACATCGTCGCTTTACCAGCATTGGTCACCTTCACCGTATTCTGTTTCGCAGTCTCCAGATTGAGGTCGACTTGCGCGAGTGAAAGTTTGGTCGATGCTGTTGTTTCCTTCCCATCGTAATTCCACGTGAATTTCATCTCGCCTCCCGGATTCTTTCCGATAAATGCGCCAATCGAACGAAGACACCAAGCTGTCGTTTGGGTACTCATCCAAGCATTGGGGTTGCTGAGGTTATCGGAGATCATTCGTAGTATTTCGAAGGCTCGCGTACGATCGTCGAGCAGGACGAGGGCCTCGAGTATGATAGCTTGATCGCGCAAATCGGATCCATAAGAGTATCCCATTTCTTGGTAAGGCTTAATGATCAACGGGAGGTCTTTCACCAAGGCCTTCGCGGCTTCGGGTTGTCCCGCACGTGCATATGCCGCAGCCAACATCCAGGCACTTTGTGTGGACAAACCACCTTGTTCGCGCAATCTGTTCATACTGGCTAGGTCGGCATCGCCGGCCAACGCGAGCGTGTAGCAACGATAGGCCTGGATCAAGTCGCTGCTATACGTTTCTTGGTGCTTGCGCCACGATGCCGCGCGATTCTTCTGGTATGACTTCCATTTCTTCAGCATGTCGCCAGGGACGAAGTACCCTTTGTTCGAGGCTTCCACAAGGAAATGGCCAGCATACGAACTCGCCCAAGAGTCTGCGTCGGCCATACCCGGCCAGTAGCTGAAGCCTCCATCATACATCTGAAATGCCTTCAAACGGTCGATGCCCGCTTTGACGTTTCGTTGCACCATCGCCCGTTCGGTGTCGCTTTGTTCCTTCACCAAATCGAGGTAGAGTTGAGGAAACACCGATGAAGTAGTCTGCTCCAAGCATCCATAAGGATATTGCAGCAGGTACTTTAATCGTTGTCCCAAGTTCAACGGTGGCAACGTAGACACTTCCAACACGCCCGAATTGGTTCCGGGCAATCCCTCCTTCGCCACCGCTTGTGTCCAGGTCTGTCCCGGTTCAATTACAGAGGCTACCACTTTCGTCAGCGGCGAGTTAGGATTGCGAACGTCGATCTCGATCACGTCGGTGGCAGAATAACTACCCGAAGTCGCGGTGACTTCAAACTTCGCCACACCCGCTTCTCCTTTCACGTTCACATCAAAACTGACGGTCTTATCACCATCGCTCATCGCGACGTCCATCGTATTCGTCGCCAGCGACACGGGACCGGTGGCCTTCACCTGAACCTTCACGTTGCGAATGGATTTTTCCATGGTGAACAGCGTGACGGGCAACTTCACTTTCTCTTCCGGTCCAAGAACCCTGGGCAAGGTGGCCAAGAGCATCAATGGCTTCCGCACAGGCGTTGCCTTTTCCGTACTTCCATACGCTCCGGCATCGCCTGCCACCAGCATGGTTCGAACAGATCCAATGTATTGAGGCATCGTGAACCTGTGCTCTTTAGATCCACCTTCGATGGTGATCGGACCAAAGAACTTCACCACGGGTTTGAAGCGATTGGCCTTTGCATCCTCTTTTGGATTTGCCGTCTCACCATCACCACCGATGGCTAAGAGTCGTTCGATCTTTCCGCCATATGCGCCCATAACTTCATCGTACAAATCCCAAGTCCTCACTCCGAGTGCTTCGCGCGCATAAAAGCGCTTCCACAGATCGGGTGTCTTGAAGCGGGTAAGATCCAGCAACCCTTCGTCGACCATCGCCAACGTGTAAGTCATCTTTCTCTTGCTCTTTTCGGAGACGCGGATAACAACCTCCTTGCCCGGTTCTAGAACATCGGGCATCTCGATCACAGGTTCAAGTCGCGTGGCCGGATCTTCCACCATGATGGGAATAACGCCATAGAGTCGAATAGGCCTGCTGTTGTTTGTTTGTCCATGTGGTTGCAACAACGACACATGCACAAAGATGTTTGGCGCCATCGATGGCTCGACCTTGAACGCAAACTTGTTGTCGCCAGCCTTGGTCGCGAGCCAATAGGTTTTCAAAACTTGACTTCCATTTTCAATGCTGATAAGAGCGCGCCCGCCGTCGCTACCGGGAATAACAACGCTTGCTTCTTCGCCCACATTGTAGGCGCTCTTGTCGGATGCAAAGCTGAGCATGGTGGCGCCGTCACCTTCGTTGCGCGCCCGTCCGGCCCAACCTGGCCAATCGATGTACACAATTTTTCCGGTACTGTGACCCGAGACAGGATCATATGCACGCACATAGTAGCGACCCCACGCAGGATACTTTACCTTAAATGTCCAAGCTCCTCTTCCTTGCACGGTCTTAATCACGCCGGTCGCGATTGGATTGGCGTCGCTATTCGACATGAAGTTCACGTTGCCACCGGACGATTGGTCCCACCACCAACTCCACTTAAGTTCATGGAGCGAGAGTTCAATCCCTTCGCGCGACACAGGCTTGCCGTAAGCATCTACTGTCACCACGTCGACACGGTGCGTGGTGTCTGTCAGCAACATCCCACGCATTCGGTCACCCGCGGGCAAACGAATCCCCACAAAAGTTTCGTATGGATAGTACGGCAAGTCGAAGCGGTCGATGCTAAAGTCGCCTCCCTCTTCAAACGCCTTTCCTCTAAAGACGGCATTGAGTTTTCCGGGTGGATTCGCCTGCACTTGGAGCGACACGTTGACCTTGGCTTTTCCTTCTGAATCTGTCGTCCCTTCAAACACTTGTTGTGTTTCGCTGGTGAAGCTCCGAGAAGGGTCGTCGAACACAAATTCATCGTACTTGTCGAACCTAGTGGGTGTCGGGGAAAGGGTTACTTCAAACTCGGTACGAAGGTTTTTCCCCGGCGCTCCATGCAACCAGTTTACCTGCAAGTCACCCGTAATACTCTGGTCCGCAGCCGTCAACCGGTCGACACCGAAGTCGAGATTGATCTTCAGTCGATTCGGTTTCACCGTTTCGATCTTCAGTGGTTGAGAAAAAGTGGTTCCCCCAACTTTCACCCGCGCGATCCAGTTTCCGGTTGGTGCATCTACGTCGGTAGCAGTTGCGAAACGATAGAATCCGTTTTCACCTGCCGACCTCACCAGCCGGTTGGTAATCTGACCTTGAGGATTTTGTAGCTCTAACACGACCGGGTGCGAAGGAGGCAAGGACTTCATCTTATCCTCTAGAACAAACGACAGGTACAATGAGTCGCCGGGGCGCCATACGCCGCGCTCGCCGTACAAGATACCTTTCAACCCTTCGCGAACTGCTTCGCCACCCACGTCGAAATTGCTCAACGAGAGGGACTCGCCATCGTACAAACGCAAGTACCCACGCTGGTCGCCAATCCGGGCACTCAGCATGAACGGCTTTTGCTTCGACATGATCTCTACCTTCCCATCGGAGTCGGTTTGACCCGAACCGATCACTTGTTGCTGGAAGTCGTACACGTCGACCACCACATTAGATAACGGGGCCGTCGTCTTGAGGTCATTTACCACGACGGTGGTCTTGCCTCCATTCCCGCTCTTAGCGATAATGCCCAAGTCGCTTGCAATCACGTTCCTGGTGATGGACTTACTTACATAGTAAGAGTTCGTGCAAGGGTTGTCGCGATCCCTCCAGCTATAGTCGCTAGGATAGTAATAGTCTTCATAAGAATCCCAATAGCTTTCTTCGTCCATGTTGTCCCAATCCTGATCTTCGAAAGTATTCTCAGGTAGGGCCGAATCCGTTTCACCTTCGCAAGCAAACGAAGCATAGCGACGCTTGAAGTTGATGGTCACTTGATAGATCGCCCCAGGCTCCGACTTTAGATAATCGGCGAGGTCAATACTAAAGCGGTTCCATCGACCGAGGTCGGCGACACCGGAGTTCTCGAGCGACACCATCTTCTGGACGATGGGACGGCCAACACGACGCAGTTCTGAATTGCCATCTAGGCTGTTCACTTGCAAGAACTGGAGTACGTTCGATTCGAAAATCTTTACAATTTTGACATCTACCGCTTTCAGGTTCACGGCTTCAAAGGGAAGCACCAAGCCATCGGTACCCGGCAGGACAGACCCTTTACCGGTAAAACGGACAGCCGGACTTAGTCGCTCAAACTCGACGTCGAACTCGGACCCCTCTGGCATCTTATAATTGAGTATGTTTCGAATGCCTGCTTGTACGGTGAGCTTCCGCGAGCCTGCCTGCCGCACGGGGGGAAATACCCGTACTTCGTTGTCCTTGATTTCGAAGTCTAGATCCGGGAGCTCGCTCATTTGAATCAGGCCCTCTAAGTTTTGGCTCTCGCTGAGTGGATCCGAAAACTGGATGATCACTACTTGGTTGGTTCCTTGTTCGACCCAAGTCTTGGTCACCTTGAAGTCGTTCAGCCCTGGCACTTCAACTTCTTCGGAAGTCGAGTGACCGACACCGAGCGGAGCACCGTTCACTTTCAGTTCGACCTTCGAGGCCGATTCCTGTCGGGTTACATCTTCTACCACGAACCCGTGCTGTTTGCCTTCCGTATCGTGGGTCCAAGTAAGGCGCAACGCCTTTCCTCCTTGATCGGCACTGATCATTTTTTCCACGGCCTCGCTGGCAGCAAAGTCGGCCGTCGCCAAGGTGCCTTCAATCATCTGCCGTTTCAATTCCGTTTTCACGTAAGGCCGAAGGTTCGTGACCATCATTTCGAAATTCTGAGGGATGACCTGGAAGGAGTACTCGAAGGATCGTAGGGGCGCGGGCAAGGACTCCATCACCTTACCCAAGTTGAAAGTGACGCCGTATACCTCGCCCGACTTCAAACGGTCGGTGGGTCGAAACTCGATCGTGCGGCCATCCAACCAGGTTGCTTCCCCGGCAATGGACGGAGAAAAACTGAACAGCTTCGTACTCGTGGAGTCGGTGGGGGCTTTCGCCAAAACGATTCGGATCGTCGATCCCGAATGAACAATCCCCGCGGTGTAAGAAGAGATATACTCTCCAAATGCTGGGTTGACAGTTGTAGTAATGGGTTCTTTGCCTGACCCGCGTTGCACCCAAATGAGGGAGCCAACGATAATGGCAACGGCGGCACCAATGCCGACCTTTTTCCAAGGGAAGGAGTTCATGATGGTGAAGGGAAATTGAGTGGTGAAGGTATGAAAAGTTCAAAAGCAACTAAGGCCGGAACACAAGTTTTGGGGGTAGAAGGCGGACGATTCGGCGACTTGTACCTCATGTCGACGATCGATCCCAGGTTCCGATTCCGGGTGAGACGATTCGGCGTGTTTCCCCGCAGCGCGCCATACCGCCGCAATCAATTCATCGTTGTTACCCGTGACTTCTCGCTGATATTTCCATTAAGCACGAACACGATAGTCTGCCGATGGCCAAATTCGTACTTTCACTGGCGTTCTTCCTCTGGATGACCTCCCCTAGCTTCAAAGAACAACAACTCAAGTTCGATCGCGTGAGCTCGGCTTATGCCGACAAGAAGTCGACCGTCAACGAACTCCTGAGGAACAAGAATATCACGGGCACTTACACCCTATTCTTGCGCGCATTCAAGAAGGAGCGCGAATTGGAAGTGTGGGCGAAGGACCAAACCTCGACTCAATTTACCTTGCTCACCACCTATGCTTTTTGCACCACTTCTGGTGTATTGGGGCCAAAAAGGAAGGAAGGCGACCTCCAGATTCCCGAAGGCGTTTACCGGATTAATCATTTCAATCCTTTTAGCACCTTTCACCTGTCTTTGGGAATCAACTATCCAAATGCATCGGATCGAATCCTATCCGATCCAAAACACCCGGGTGGGGCCATCTACATTCATGGGAATTGCGTCAGCATTGGGTGCATCCCCATTACGGACGAAAAAATAAAGGAGCTTTACATCTTGGCGGTGGAAGCCAAGAACGGTGGGCAGGAGTCCATCCCCGTGCACATATTCCCTGCTCGACTTGATACCGGGATCGTTCGCCAACTTCAACAAGAAACGGGAGTCGATGAAAAAATAACGGCCTTCTGGACAAACCTTCAGGCCGTGTATGAGGATTTCGAGTCGACCCGGAAACTGAAACCGATCCGGGTCAACTCGAATGGAACCTATCGGATCGACTAGACTTTCTCTTCGACCTTGTTCATCACCTTGGTTTGCACCTGGATCGACTCGTGGTGTATGAGTCGGAGCAGGTCGCGGGTGAATCCTTCATCGAGACCCATCGCGATACCCATCATCACGCGAGACTTGATAATCTCCTCCCACCGATTCACCTGCAGGATTGTGACGTTATTCTCCTTCTTGTATTGACCTATTTTCTCAGAGATCTTCATACGATTGGCCATCTTTTGCATAATCTCGTCGTCAATTTGGTCAATCTGATCACGGAGGACACTCAACGTATCTTTAAAGCTCTTGTTTTCCGACGATACGGACCGCACGACCAAGCCATCAATGATCTTGCCCAGCGTAGCAGGCGTTACTTGTTGCTTGGCGTCACTCCAGGCTGCATCTGGGTTGATATGACTTTCGATCATCAGTCCAGACATATCCAAGTCGAGAGCTTTTTGTGACACCATCGCGATCAAATTGCGGTCGCCGGAAATGTGGCTTGGGTCACAGATGATTTCGAGATCCGGGATGCGCGTCTTCAATTCGATCGACATGTCCCACATGGGGGCATTGCGGAAGGGACCTTTTTCGAATGATGAGAACCCACGATGGATAGCTGCCATCTTCGTGATGCCGGCGCGGTTCAGGCGCTCGAGTGCACCGATCCACAATTCCAGGTCGGGGTTTACAGGGTTCTTAACCATCACCGGAATGTCAACTCCTTTCAAAGCATCAGCAACCTCCTGCACGGAGAAAGGGTTCACGGTGGTGCGGGCTCCTACCCACAGGATGTCAACTCCAGCCTTTAGACATGCTTCTACGTGTGCCGCAGTCGCTACTTCTGTTGTGACAGGAAGTCCAGTTTCTTTCTTGGCCTGGATCAACCACTTGAGGCCCTCTTCGCCAGCGCCTTCGTATTGGCCCGGCCGCGTGCGTGGTTTCCAAATACCGGCACGCAAGGCATGTACCTTACCGGTCGCAGCTATTTGTTTCGCGGTGCTCACCATTTGCGCTTCGGTCTCCGCGCTGCAAGGTCCGCTGATGATCAGTGGCTTCTCAATTCCGAGCCATTTGGTGATCGATTCCAATTGAAGTCCCTTTTTCATAATTGCAAAAAATAATTGTTTCAGTTTTGGTTTAGTGCTTTTTGAGGAGGTGTCGTGGTCGACATTCCGTCGAGGACTCTCCTGATTTCGTTGGCCTTCGCCATCGTTTTATAGATTTCTTTGGTGTCCTTCTTCATTAAATGGTAATGGAACCGTTGCAGGTGCATGATGTATTCCATGAGGGCCTGGCTCAAGTATTCCATATTTTGTTCGAAGATGGGTGCCCACATATCGGGCGAGCTCTTGGCCAAACGAACGGTAGAGGCGAAACCGCTTCCCGCCAGCGTAAAAATCTTCTTCTCATCTTTCTCGATGTCCAGCACCGTGTGTCCCAACAAGAACGCACTTACGTGCGATAAATGCGACACATAGGCGACGTGGCGATCGTGTTCATCGGGCTCCATGTAGATGGTCTTCATGCCCAACACTTGGAACAACTTCTCGGCCACCGCGATGGCGTGCTCCGACGAGCGTTCTCTCTCACAGATAATATTGGTTTTGCCCGCGAACAGTCCCGCGAATGCTGCCGTTGGTCCAGAATTCTCGGTGCCCGCAAGAGGATGTGCTGCCACAAATTGAGCGCGGCGCGGATGGCTGGCGATCACTCGGCAAATGTGGCCCTTAGTCGATCCCGCATCGATGACCACCGCTTTGTCTTTGATGGTGTCGAGAATGGTGGGCAACAACGCACTGAGTGTATTTACTGGGATCGCGAGGATCACCAAGTCGGCGATGCTCAACGCCTGCCCTTCCGGCAACACTCGATCGACCAACCCGAGCGATTGTGCTTCTTGGATATGTTTCGAATGGATATCAACGCCGATCAACTCGGTAGAAAACCCAGCCTTCCGTATATCCAGCGCCATCGAGCCGCCGATCAAACCCAAACCGATGATGGTAACTTTCATGTTCATGCCGGTGTCGCCACCGCTCCTTTTTTCTTCAATTGCCACGCTTCTATCCTACCCAAGGCTTCTTTCAGTTTCTCGACGGACGCACACAACGAGATGCGCACATGGCGACGGCCCGCTTCACCGAAAATGAAACCAGGGGTAATGAAGACTTTTGTTCCGTAAAGAATCTCATCAATCCATTTCTCCACATCAACAATAGAGTCTGGCGCCTTCGCCCAAACGAACAGCCCCGACTGTTGTGCGAGGTAGGTGCAATCCAACCGGTCCAGAATCGCTTGTGCCACCTTCTTACGGTCGCCGTACACTTGGTTCACAGATTGAAACCAGCTAGCGTCATTCTTCAACGCTTCCACCGCCGCTTGCTGCAGTCCGAGAAACATACCCGAATCCATATTGCTCTTCACACGAAGTACTGCATCGATGTAGTCAGGGCGGCCCGCCACCCATCCAATGCGCCACCCGGCCATGTTATGCGACTTACTCAACGAGTTAAGTTCCAACGCCACCTCCATTGCACCCTCGCAAGCCAAGATGCTCATCGGAGCGTCGTTTAAGATGAGGCTGTACGGGTTGTCATTCACAATTAAAAACTTCTTCTCTCGCGCCAGGTCGACCAACTCTTGCATCTCGGCCTTTGAAGCTGTACTGCCTGTCGGCATGTGCGGGAAGTTGACCCACATAATTTTTACTTTCGACAAATCGCGTGTCCGCAACGTTTTAATGTCGACCTTCCAACCCGATTCTTCCGTCATCTTGTAAGTCGATACCCTAGCGCCAACCAACTTGGCGACACTGGCGTAGGTGGGATAGCCCGGGTCCGGAATCAATACTTCATCCCCTTCGTCTACGAAAGCCATCATGATGTGCATGATACCTTCTTTCGACCCCATTAAAGGCAAGATCATCGTTTCAGGATCTAGCTGCGTACCGTAAGTTCGTTGACTGAAAGCGGCAATACCTTGCCGTAGCGCGGGAATACCCTTGTAGTTCTGATAGCCATGACTGCCGGGTTTGCGCGCCGTAGCATCCAGTGCGTCGATCGTTGCAGCTGAAGGCGCTTGGTCGGGACTTCCAATACCAAGGTTGATCACAGGCCATTCTGCGGTATCAAGCTTCCGTACCTCCGCTAGCTTCTTGCTGAAGTAGTATTCTTCGACGTTGGCAATTCTTTTGGCAAAGGAGATCATTCGAGTCTAGTTGTATTCAATCTTTGCTTTTTTGTATTCCCCCAACACATTCAGGTTACGCACCTGCCGCATCACGGTCTTCATAGCGGTATCGTACTTCTTGCGGCTCTTCCATTCCAAGTCGACATGGATGGAATACTCGCTTGGCTTGCCCACTACAGGTATCGATTGAATCTTGGTTAAGTTGATGCTGTTCGTTTTGAATGTCATCAGCGCGTCGGCTAGGCTACCCACCTCGTTGGCCACCTCGAAGCTGATCGAAGCTTTATTGCTGTCGGCGGGAGAACCATTGCTTCGGCTGAGGATCAAGAAACGGGTGAAATTCTTCTTGTGGGTCTCGATTCGCTTCTCGACAATTTCGAGCTTGAAACGCCGCGCCGCAAACTCGTTAGCAATGGCGGCGACACCCTTCAATTTTTTCTCGGCCACCCGTCTCGCAGACAAGGCAGTGTCGTCGCTTTCACGTATTTCAACACCATTGAGCCGGTGCAAGAAATCGCTGCATTGACGAATTGCCATCGGATGCGACTCGATCGTCTTTATCTGCGCAAGCTTCGTTCCCGGCAATGCCAGCAAATGCATGTGGATGGGCAGATAGATTTCGCCGATGATGTTGAAATGATACTCCTGTAACAAGAAGTAATTTGGAAGTATGCTGCCCGCGATTGAATTCTCAATTGCCATGACAGCATTGTCGGCACGCCCCGTCTTCAAGGCTTCACACAAATCGTGGAACGACAGGCACTCCACCGTTTCAATCGCGTCGCCGAAGTAATTGAAAGCCGCCACTTCGTGGAAGCTCGCTGCAATTCCCTGTATAGCGATCTTTTTCTTCTTCGTTTTCATGTACACCCAAAAAAAGACCCCCCGATTTTTTCGGGGGGTCCTCTGAATTTTGCTGTTGTTATTTTTTATTCAACAATCCGATTCTTAGATCCCCCCTGGGACGCAAAAAAATAATAGTAAAAATAAAATCGGTTGTTGACCATAAGTCGCATTTCGCAGGGCTAAGAACGCCTAAAATTACCAACTCACCAAACTTGATTCTAAAACTTTGCAAAAAATTAGAACTAACTACTGTTAGTCTGCTGGCGGCCGCCCCACGGCACCTATGGTTTATTCATATCTTAGCGTCGAAAAAAAAGCCACAAGTCACATGAAGAAACTACTGTTCCTCGCCATCGCCATCATCGCGCTCGCGAGCTGCCAATCGAAGTCGGGTCATGAACACCAACACGACGCTTCCGCTCCGGACAGCTCCAACACAATATTATATAACCAGGTGATGGACATCCACGATGAAGTAATGCCCAAAGTGGACGACCTGGAAAAGATGAAGGCACGCCTAACCGCACAGCTGTCGGCTACCCCCGCGCCGAGCGAAGACGCGAAGAAGGAAATCGAAGGCCGGATTGCGCGCCTCGATTCCGCCCGTCAAAGCATGTTCGACTGGATGCACGGTTTCAACCCTCCCTCACCTTCCGACAGCGTGGCCGCCGAGGATATTCGGACCTACCTCGAAGACCAAATGGAGAAGGCAAAGTTGATGCGCGAAACCGTTCTCGGAACGCTTCAAGCGGAGGGACAAAAAGGGAATAACTAGAGTTGGTTGATGGTTGGTGGATGTTGGTTGGTGGTGCGGGAACATCCGAGAAGTCCGCGTTGTCTAGTTAGATTCATTTAACGGCGCGCCTCCTATAATACTGGCACTTTCGACTTCGAAGCAGGGTCTCCGGTCTCCGGGACCCTGCGTTATTTTGTACGAAGACTCACTTTACACCGGGGTTGATGTTGGTTGGTAGTTGTTGGTTGGTGGTGGTTGGTTGGTGGTGGATGGTTGATAGATGATAGATGATGGTGCGGGAACATCCGGCAAGTCCCAGTTGTCTAGTTAGATTCATTTAGCGGCGCGCCTCTTATAATACTGGCACTTTCGACTTCGAAGCAGGGTCTCCGGTCTCCGGGACCCTGCGTTATTTTTTACGAAGACTCATTTTACACCGGGTTGATGTTGGTTCGTAGTTGTTGGTTGGTGGTGGATGGTTGGTGGTGGTTGGTGGTGGTTGGTGCGGGAACATCCGAGAGGTCCGAGTTGTCTAATTAAACTCGCTTAGCGGCGTGCCTTTTATTGCTGACACCTTCTTTCTCTTTCTCTTTCTCCCGCGCCTCTAGACGTATGTTATACCGAATAGCACTCCAGTACTCGCGTCCGTAATCTACAAGTATCTCCGCCCCGGCGGGGATATCACGCGTCGCTAGGATATAACAGCGTCCTTTCTCAGTCTCGTACTCCGAGTTGTTGACAATTCCCTTTACCCGCACAAGACCCTTTGCGTCGTTGGCAAAATGAGCCACTCCTTTCGTCGTTTGCCACGCGTCTATCACATAACTGTTGCTAAACCAGAAAACATATCCGATGTGATCGTCAACCTGTTTCTCAACTTCCTTCCACGTCATCACCTTTCCTTTGTACTCAGTAATTCGTGATCCTTTTGGTATCAATACTTTCGTGAAAAGGCCCTTGCCCGCGTTCGGCAATGTCGACTTCTTCACTACTAGATGCGCGTCAAATAATGCCATTCAATCTTAAATAGGGCGCGAATAAACCTTAAAAGGAAAGAATTTACAAACCCATTTCTATGGCCACCGCACGCGTGTGCAATACACGTAAGTGACTGTTTTATAGAATCTTACACATACTCTATAAAATCTATAGACTTTATTGGTAAATATGGATTTATTCCTACTTTTGCAAGGATTTCAGACCGATCAACACCACTCATCATGAATTTCAAGACCATCGGCGCGCCTTTAGTAATGACCGCCATGTTATTTGCCTCCGCCACCCACACATCAGCACAGACGCCAACGAAGGAGCAAACAACTGTCGTGCGGATGACCGGCGTACGGTTTGCGTATCCTTTGATTGAGCATTGGATCGAACAATACGGTAAGGTGCGCCCGGATGTACAACTTATCATCGAGTGGCGCGGTAGCACCGACCCCTCGCAGTACGACATCTTGGTGGAGGCGTACGAACAAAGTGAAGAAGTTCAAAAAAGCCGCGCGTATGTTTACGTCGGTCGCTATGCGATACTTCCGATCGCCACGAGCACCTCAGAGTTTTCCCGCATCTACTCGCAAAAAGGCTTGACAACTTCCACGATCCGGCAGATCTTCTTTAATGACATCTTCGCTGACAAAGGGCGTGAACCAAAAATTACAGCTCCCTATACGCCGTATACCCGGATGCAAAAAGCTGGTGCACCGATCGTATTCGCTAACTATTTCAAGTACGAACAAAAAGACATTGCTGGAAAAGGGATTGCAGGCTCCGACGAGCACTTGTTAAAAGCTGTCTTGCGCGATACCGCCGGAGTTTCCTTTCTCCCCACTCCTTCGATCTTCGCAAAAGAAACGGGGCTCCCGGTCGCTGGACTCACCGTTTTGCCGGTCGATCTCAATGGCAATGACCGAATCTCGGAAGATGAGCGCTTTTACACCAACAGAACTTCCGTCATTGAAGCACTATCCGCGAAGGCCCCCAAAGACATTCATAACGTACCGATTGAGTATATACACCTGTCGGTAGACAAAGCCAATCCCAACGTAGAAGCACTGTCTTTCATCCGTTGGGTGATCGACAATGGACTCAACGACTTGAAGGACTATGGCTTCTTGACACCAGAGCCTTCGCGACTACAGCGCGACAAGTTCCTTGAATTCGCTTCCCACTCGGCGACAAGCAAACCATAAATGCAACTTGACTTAACGCCGAATACATGAGATATTTTCTACGCCTCGTTACTCCCATACTTTTCATTAGCGCTTCCGCCTACGCACAAAATGTGAAAGGAGTCGTGAAAGACTCTGACGGCGGCACGATCGTCGGCGCGACGGTTCAAATCAAAAACACGTCGGTGTACACGGTGACAGACGTGGCAGGGCAATTCTCCATCGCCGCCCCGAAAGAATTGCCATTCACCTTGCGCTTCAATGGTACCGGATTCAAACAACAAGAAATCGAAGTCTTTGAACTCGATAATGAAATCCTAGAAGTGACACTGGCAACCAACAATCTCCTCTCGGAAGTTGTGGTCACTTCACGTCGTCGCGAAGAAACCGCGTTGGAGGTTCCGATTCCAATCACCGTGTTGAGTGGCTCGTTGGTCGAACAGACGGGTGCTTTCAACGTCAACCGTGTGAAAGAACTGATTCCGTCGGTCCAATTGTACTCTTCCAATCCAAGGAACACCGGTATCAACATCCGTGGGATTGGCTCACCGTTCGGATTGACGAACGACGGCCTCGATCCCGGTGTCGGTTTCTATGTAGATGGCGTGTACTATGCCCGACCAGCTGCAGCCACGCTGGATTTCGTCGACATACAGCAAATTGAAGTACTCCGTGGTCCCCAAGGAACGCTTTTTGGAAAAAATACAACGGGGGGCGCCTTCAACATTACCACCCGTAAGCCGAGTTTCACGCCGGGTGCCGACCTCGAACTCAGTTATGGCAATTATGGATACATCCAAGCTAAGAGTTCTATCACAGGGCCGCTTGGTAAAAAACTTGCCGCTCGGGTTTCGTTTTCAGGAACGCAACGCGATGGCGTGATCCAAAATGTGGCAACGGGCAAGTGGATCAACGACATCAATAACTTGGGTGGACGAGCCCAATTGTTATTCAAAGCGTCAGACAATCTGTCGATGACGCTGGCCGGCGATGCGACCAATCAACAGCCGGATGGTTATGCACAGGTGGTAGCCGGCGTCGTGCAAACAAAACGCGCTGCGTATCGCCAGTTCAACAACATCATCGCCGACCTAAACTATAAGCTTCCCAGCGACAATGCGTTTGATAGAAAGATCGACCATGATACGCCGTGGCGCTCTGGCAACAAGCTGGGTGGCGTGTCCCTGAACGTAGACTGGAAACTGGGTCCCGGTACACTCACTTCGACTTCCGCTTGGCGCTATTGGAACTGGCGCCCGTCAAACGATCGTGACTTCACAGGACTTCAAGCGTTAGCAAAATCACAGAACCCGGCGGAACACCACAACTGGTCTCAAGAAATTCGATATGCCGGCCAATTCTCACAACGATTGAGTGGCATCGTGGGGTTGTTCTACATCGGTCAAGAAGTAAATATTCACGGAACAGAAGAATCGGGCAACGCCCAATGGCGGTTCTCCCAGAGCTCCACCAGCAACTTATGGAAGACCCCAGGCTTGTTTGAAGGTTATGGCATCGCGACGGAAGCGTCCATTAAGTCGACGAGTGCCGCAGTCTTTGCCAATGTCGACTGGGAGATTGTCGAAGGATTGCACTTCCAACCCGGTATTCGTTATAACTACGATAAGAAGGATGTCGTCTATGACCGGGTTGCGTACGGCGGCTTGCAGACAACAGATCCCGCGCTACTCGCACTGAAGAACAGCGTGTACACGAGTCAGTCGTACACCTCAGGTGCAGACGAGACAAACTTTACGTACAACATCACGCTCGCGTATAAAGCCAACGAAAGGGTCAACGGTTTTGCTTCCTACTCAACAAGCTACAAGCCGGTGGGTGTAAACGTTGCCGGTCTGCCCACGATTAGCGGGAAACCCGCCACCGATTTGGCGGTCATCAAACCCGAAGACGTGAAGCATATCGAGATTGGTTTGAAGACGGCTCCGATCGATGCACTCTCGGTTAACCTCACTTTCCACAATACCGATATCAACGACTACCAGACAAACGTACAGTCGCCCGAACTGGGTGTGAATCGCGGTTACATCGCCAATGCAGAAAAGGTAAATGTCAAGGGTGTTGAACTCGATGCCAACTTGCGAGCTGGCAACCACTTCACGTTTTATGCTTCCGGGGCCTACACCGATGCGAAGTACGTTCGATTCACCAACGCCCCGCTTCCATTGGAAGAGACTGGACTCACAGTCGACGGGGTTCAAGTGGCGTTCAAAGACATCTCGGGTGGCGAATTGCCCGGTGTGTCTAAATGGGCGACGTCGATCGGTGGCGAGTTCACAACAGACGCAAACTTCTTCCGTCAGTCGGGTAAGTTTTTCACGGCCGTCGACACGTATTATCGCTCGTCATTTTCTTCGAGCCCGTCGCCGTCACAGTTCCTCAACATTGATGGCTACTTGTTGGTAAATGCCCGGCTAGGGTTTAGGGTGTCGCCCGGTACTTCTGTCAGCATTTGGTCGCGCAACCTATTGAACAAAAACTACTTCGAGCAACTGCTGGTGGCGGGTGGCAATGCAGGGCAGTACGCCGGCGTTCTGGGCGACCCGCGCACGTATGGAATCACCATCAAGCACGTGTTCTAAATCGTCGTGACGATCAAAAAACCTTCAGAAGGCCCCAAAAAGGGGCTTTTTTTATGCCTTGTCTAATTACCTACTATTCCGATAGACATTAGGTTTAAATTGGCTAATTTTGAGGCTGATGCCCGTCGCATGAAAGAACGTGTTTTAAGCCTATTCCGGCGCAACCCGGCTGTCGTTACAGGAGAATTGGAGTACAATCGCTATTCACTGCTCCTTCCGGTGGCGATCGTCGTATTGGTGGTAGTTACGTTTTTTGTGTTGCGATCTACGCCCGTCTATCAAGAGGGTGGCTTGTCGTGGCGTGACCTATTGACGAGTCCATTTTTCATCGCGTTGGTGGGTGGGTTTGTGGCGCAAATGATCGACGGTGCGTTGGGGATGGCCTATGGTGTCAGCGCGACGACAATCCTGACTTCGCTGGGTTTGAGCCAAGCTGCCACCTCCGCGAGTGTCCATACCTCCGAGATTTTCACGAGTGGTGTATCAGGCTGGTTTCACTTGCGCTTCGGCAACGTAAACAAGAAGTTGGTGAAAACGCTGGTAATCCCAGGCGTGATTGGGGCAGTGTTGGGTGCCTATATCTTGTCGTCACTTTCAAACTACAGCAGTTATATCAAACCCGTCGTGGCAGTTTACACTTTCTACCTAGGGATTAAGATCATTCTGAAAGTATTCGTCAACTATTCGACGAAGAAGCCCATTAAGCGCATTGGCGCACTCGCCGCGGTGGGGGGATTTCTCGATTCGATCGGCGGTGGCGGGTGGGGACCCATTGTAAGTTCTACCTTGATCTCCCGCGGAAGAAACCCGGTCTATACCATTGGATCAGTCAACTTGACCGAGTTTTTCGTTTCATTCGCCAGCGCGTTCACGTTCTCCTTGTTCTTGAACATTCAAACTTATTGGCAGGTAATCCTAGGTTTGATTCTCGGAGGGATTGCTGCAGCTCCTCTCAGCGCCATTCTCCCGAAGAAACTTCCGATCAAGAAGATGTTCCTATTAGTAGGTACCATCGTCATCATCCTCAGTATCCGGAACTTTGTTACCGGCATCCGCCAGTTCTAACAACCACCCACCATCCACCATCAACCATCCACCATCCACCACCAACCACCCTCCCCTACCCCTTCTTCCTCAAATAAACGTTCCCATACTTCGATTCGATCCAGTATACGGGGCCTTTGCCAACTTTTGCGGTCACGGTCGTCCAAGAGTCTTTCGATGGTCGTGGTTCAAAGGGTTGTTGATCGAACTTGATGTCTAGGTTGCTGAAGATCTCACCGTGTCGAGTGCGCACCGTTAGTTCGCCAATGGCACTGGGAACGGTAGCATCAACTTTACCATACTTTGCATCTACTCGAAGCGGGGCTTCGAAGTTTGAAAACTCAATCAAGCCATATTTGGCCTCAATAGATGTCGATAAGTTCTTGGGAATGTATAAAGTGAGACGGATATCAGTCACTATACCGCTCGCCACAAACGAATAGTCGTGACCATTCTCATCTAGGAACTTTTGCACCACGGGATCGTTGATACTTTTAGCTTTGAAGTAGTATTCCTTTTCTCCTTTGCTTACCGTCAGCCGTTTTGGGATGCTTTCTTTGTCGCGCAGACCGCAAACGATGCGGATGACGCCGCCTTCGTTGGAGGTATCTAGTTGAAATGAGTCATCATTCTCGCCCTCATTGATGGATACTTTTCCGGAAATGGCTATCTCATTTTTATCCCAGGTTTCGATTTTAATGTCGCCGTACGTTAGCGAGACTGTCACTTCACGCGCTCCTTGTGCAGGGATGTTGCGTGAGACCTTAGTTTGGGCCAATAGGAAGAATGGCGCGCACAAAAAAAGTATCATCAGTTTCCTTTTCATGGGTTGTGAAGATGGGGGTTGTGAAAAAGAAGGCGGGCCACCGATTGGAGCCCGCCCTTGCGATGTCTTGATTACTTCTTACGAAGGTATACGTTACCAAACGAGGTAGAGAGCGACAGGTCGAGACCGCCGCCGCCCACCTTTCCTTCGACGCGGCTGCTTCCGTATCGAGCCCACTCGCCGGTTTTGGGAATTTCCAAGTTCAAAGTTGGATCGACGAAGATTTCACCATGACCGGCGCTTAACATTACGTTGGCCTTTACCGCGGTGGTGATTGCAATGTCTACCAAGCCATGAGTTGACGTGAAGTTAAGCGGACCTTTGACATTCGCCGGCAGATCGGCTTCTATTTGTCCATGCACGGTGCGAATGTTCAGCGGGCCCGATGCATTGTCGATGCGCACACTGTTGTGCACGGTTGAAACTTCCAATTCGCTTTCCAGGTTACGAACCTTTAAGTCGCTGCCGTGTGGCGACGTGTGTGAATACAAGACGGACACACCCTTGGGTACAAGTATTTTCACACGCGGTCCATCCATTTTCTTTAATTGATTCACGACATACGTGCTCCCGTTCTCGCGCACCGACAAACCGATACCGGTGTTGTCTTCTAACCCGCCGGCGCTAATGGCGCGGAGTCCGGAGCTACGTGCATCGCGATCACGAAAATTGTCTAAGGACGAGAATACAATCTCATTCCCGGAGTACCCTTCGAGGGTTACGTTGTTAACATCTCTAATCTCAAGACGGCCTGTACTTTTCGCGATCTTGTATTCTTGCGCTTGCGCCGCTCCTGCGATAATAAGAGCGAGCACGATCGTAGTAATTCTTTTCATGTTTTTCTTTTTTTTAACACCAGTATCTTGCTGGTTTTTGAAAGTTGTTACCGTTCGCAGGCTATTGGGTTACACCTAGACAAAACATTTTCTATTTCACGCGGCGTAGGTAAACATTACCATAAGGCGATTCGAACTTGCATCTTGGCCCGCTGCCAGGGAACGCGCGCACGAGCGTATGGAAATCCTCTTCACGAGCATTCCTCTTGTCCACTTGAATGTCCAAGTTGGAATAGATGTTTCCATAGTTCGTTTCCGCGATTAACTCCCCGATGGTCGTGACTGCCAGCGACGCATCGACACCACCATAGGTTGCTTGCACGTCGATCGGGCCAATGAAGTCGCGGACTTCTACCAATCCATAGACCGATTCCACCGCGGTCTCCATGTTTTTTGGAACTTTTATTTCTAGTACTATCTCAATGTCGACTCCCATTGAAACATTTTCGCTACGACCATGCTCTTCGGAGTACTTTCTCCATTCCTTTTCACTTTTGAATACGAGCTTAGTCCCGCCCTGCGTTACGGTCACCCGATGTGGAAGTCGGTCGAAACCAACAATCCGATTCTTTATTGAGATGGTGTTGTCGGAGGTTTTCACGTCGAGCTCGAAAGCTTCGTCATTTTCCCCGTCGTTGATACTGACCTGACCAGTCACTTGTATTTCATTTTTATCCCAACTAGTCACCTTCACCAACTTCGGATAGTCGAACCAGATTCGGAGCCGTTGTCCTTTTTGGACGGGGATCGATTTATTGATCTCGGTTGCAAATGCAACTACCGAGATCAATAAACAGGCAGATAGGGTAAAAGCTTTCATTTTTTTCGGAGATAGACTTTTCCATAGTTGCAACTGAGGTCGACGGTGATGCCCCCGCCGTTGATTTTTCCTGTGACGCGCGTATCGCCTCGATCACGTTGGTCGATTTCGATCTTGAACGCGGGGTCGACCAAAAGATCACCGTACGACGTATCCATTCGCAGGTTAGCTTTCGTAGAAGCGGGCAACGTTACATCGACGTATCCATAGATAGATACAATGGAGATGGGATCTTTCGGAGTAGCTGCGACAATCGCCTCCACGTGTCCATAAATTGTCTTCACGGTCAACGGTCCAGTCACGTTATCCAACTCGACGCTGTTGTACTGAGCTGATACTTCGATCTCGTTTTCCATGTTTCTGAAACGGGCGGTCCCCGCTTGGACGCCGGTATGTTGGAAATAAACGATCACTCCTTTCGGCACCTGGATCCTGATATCAGGGGAGTTGTTCTTCTTGAGATTGTTCACCACAACCACGTCACCCTGCACCGACACATTCACACCCAATCCGGTATTGTCGGTAAGTCCAAGGCTGTTAATGGGCGTCAATCCTTCCGAACGCGGATCTCGCTCCTTTTCACGTTCACGTGCCGAGAAAATGATCTCATTTCCATTGTAACCCTCAACGGTCACTTGTCCAAGGTGAAGCTCCAGTCGACCCGAACTCTTCGCCACTTTGTATTCCTGTGCTCGGGCACTAAGTGTTATCAGCGCCACAGCAATTATCAATATCTTCTTCATAAATTCTTAATCCTTAATTCTAAATTCTAAATTCTTAACCCTAAATTCTTAATACTTACAATTTTCACGATAGCTTCATAATCCCCGTATACGCTTCGTCCTTCACTGGTTGAATCGTATTGTTATCCTCAATGATTCGATTTAAGTCATCGAGAATTCCTTTCTCTTTCAACTTCACCAACAATTGAATCAGGGCGATTTGCACGACGGGATCGTCTTGTTGGGAGAGGGACGACACGAGAACCTTTTTTACTTTGGCGTTGGACTGGAAATGTGTGAGGGCTTCGAGAGCGGCCAAGCGGACGTTGGTATTCTTGTCTTCGTTCATCACGCGGACCAATGCACCGACCACTTCATCATCGGGCTGGGCGATATTCAACGCGACATTGACGCCTTGCATCCTTTGGCTCGCCGAGTTCGGATTCTCAATCTGCGTCAGCATGTTCTTTTTCAACTGCAGATTCTCCTCCTCAATTTTCGCCAGTCTGTCCTTTTGCACTTGGTATTGGTTCACGTAGTAGCCGAGCAGGGCGGCACCAACGACCAGCACGACGGTTGCTGCTGCGCGCCACACTGTTGGCGTCAGCATCACTTGCTTCCCTTTCTTGTCTCCTTCGCGGGAGATTTCTTGATTGAGCATCTCATGAAACCCCTCGTATAAGCTCCCCGAAGGCTTCATTTCCGGCGCACGATCCATTGCGCTGGTGAGGTGCTTCAATTGCTCGTATAGCACGCGCGCGTCGGAATCCGATTCCAGTAGAAGTTTCACCTCCTTGCGCTCCCGGTCCGACAGGCGTCCGTCTATAAAGTCGATCAGCATTCCTTCCAATTTCTCGCGTTCCATATCAAATATTTTCCAGTTGAAAATAGTGTTCCCTTAACTTCCCGATCGCCCGATGCACCTTTACCTTGATATTGGCAACGGTTGTGTCCATCATCTCGGCGACCTCTTCGTACTTCATGTGTTGAAAGCGCGTCAAGATCAGCAACTCGCGATGTTCGTCGCTCAACATTTTCAGTGATCTATGCAGCAACTTCTCTTGTTCGTCGAGCTGCTTTGCATCTTCACTGTCGGCGATCCATTCTCCCACTTTTTCGATGTCCATATGCCCAACTTTTTTGCGTTTGCTTGCTTGGTAGTGGTCAGAGAAAACGTTGCGCGCAACCTGATAAATCCAAGATTGAAACTTGAGTCCAGACCGGTAGCTATTCCGGTACCGGATCATTCGAAGGAAGACATTCTGTGTGAGGTCTTCGGCCATCTCGCGGTCCATGGTCATCCGCACGAGGAAGCTGAAGAGTCGCCTGTGGTATCTGTCGAAAAGCAAGGAAGCCTGCTGAAGGTCGCCGGCTTTTACGGCCTCCATTATCTGCTCGTCTGTCATCAGGTCCTCGTTTTGGGGTCAGTTTCGGGTGTGTTACCGGGTCGCAAAGGGAAGGTTACAACCGAAAGATAATTTACGAATTGGTATTCTAGCCGGCGGTACCGTCTACACGGGGGCAAATCCGTTTCATTATCTTGGACACGGGCGCGAATGCACTTTTAAGGCGCCACAAGCGTTTTTTCTACCGAATGAAAGCAGTTTTTTCGCTGGCCCTCGTCGTCTTTGCCACCCAGGTGTGGGCCCAGGAGAAACCGTCGCCCAAGCTGGACACACTCCTTGTTCCCCGGGGATACCTCGTCATCCTAGAAGACACGACGTTTATCACCCAATCCGACACGCTGGTCGTGGGACGAAAAATCCGGGTGAAAGAAGACCCCTTTATCAAGTCGGAGAGGTTCTACGACAGCTTGCAACAAATCGCCGAGCGATCGCGGGTCGCCCGAGAAATTCACGAGCTGCTGATCCGCAAGCAGCGTCAAGGTCCCACAGTCGATAGCGTCCTCATCAAAAGCGAAGACTCTTTCCGAAAATATGAGGGCATGACCATCCGGTCTATCCAACTCAGAAAGGTCGACTTGATCGAAGGTACCGTGTTGGATACCACCCTCGAAGCAAGCTCGAAACTGGGTAAGCTCGTCAATCAAGTTCATGCCGACACACGCGGATTCATCATTCGCAATAACCTGTTGTTTGATGTGGGAGACCAAGTCGATCCATTTAAGCTTGCAGACAACGAGCGCCTATTGCGTCAATTTCGGACCATTCGCGACGCTCGCATTTATGTGAGGCCGATTGAAGGAACCCAGGAAGTTGATATCATCGTCGTCACCCAAGACGTCGCGTCGGTGGGAGCCTCGGGAACGTACGGTTCGTTCGACAATTTTCGGCTCGACGTGTACGACATCAACCTGCTTGGCTACGCGAAACAACTGCAAGTTTCCTATTTCCGAAACACCGGTGGTCATCCGGTTAATGGTTACGAGATCTTCCTTCGCGAACCCAACTTTGGACACAGCTTCGTGCGAGGAGAACTCCGGTATACCGACAATTACTTGCGCAACCGTGCCTCCGTTTCATTAAGCCGCGATTTCCTCACCCCAAGAATGAAGTACGCCGGTGGCCTAGACTTGTTTCGGACCCGCGAAAAGTACATCATCAATCAAAATGATACGATCCCCCAACCCTACGCGCAGGAAAATATCGATGGTTGGTTGGCTCGAGCTTTCTTCCTCGACACTCGAACCAACTTAATCGTCGCTCTTCGAACCAACGGTTACAGATTCAGTTCGCGGCCCATCATCAAGCAAGACTCCAACTACTTTTTCTTCAACCGAAAATACCTATTGGCCGGGTTTACCATCTTCCACACGAATTATATCAAGGGATCCCTCATCCAAGGTTTCGGCAGAACCGAAGACATACCCACGAACGCGTGGGCTGGGGTGACGCTCGGGGCAGAGAGCAACGACTTCTCCATCCGGCACTATGCCGATATCCATGCCGGGACCGGTCGATATAAAAAGAAGCTCGGATATTTTTACGGGGACTTTACAATAGGTGGTTTTAAGAACGGCAGCGCATGGGAAGATGGCGTCGTAAGTTTAAATGGTCGATACTTTAGTAATCTGCTGCCCGCGGGGAAAACGAAAGTTCGACAGTTTATTAATGTAAGCTATGAGAAGGGGTATCACCGCACCATTTACCAGAGCCTCGGGATTGGTCGAGGTTGGAAAGATTCAAATGGTTTCATCCCGCTCGGAAATCAAAGACTTACCCTTGGGATGGAGACTATATACTTCACTCATTGGTATTACTACGGGTTTAAGTTCGCTCTTTACCACGGCGCAGACGTGCACTGCCTTTCTGGCGGCGAAACACTGGGCGAACAAAAGTTGGTATTCCCAGGTTTGAAAGGAGGGATTCGTATGTTGAATGACAACCTAGCTTTCCCAACCTTATCCGTCGACCTCAACTACTACGTTCGGACAGCCGGATACTTACCCTCCTTCGCGATCTCCGTGTCGACAAGTTTGCCCCGGTTGTTTGGAGCGCCACAAAGTTTTAAACCGGTCGTAGCAACCTTCGAGTGACAAGTTCATAGTAGGTTCTCAATACTCTCCTCCACTTTCTGCGCTTCGATCTTCGCATCGGTCAAAATCTCTCTCGACCGAGCGCTCACCCTATCCCATGCGTCTGAAGTACTAGACCTTAACTCAGTTAATTGTTCTTCGATGCGCCTGCGCTCCCGCTCCAACCGCTCACGAAGTGTGTTCAAAGACTCACGTGAATGACGGTCGGATGATTTGATCTTTCGATCGATGCTGGCGATCACCTGGTTCAACTGCTCGCGACACGCCGTCAAATCAGCTTCCAGCATCCTTCGGTCTCCGACCCTTTCGTGGTCATCCTCGGTTTGCTCCGTCTTGGATTGCTCCTCCCGTTGGCTGAACATAGGATTGCACTGCCACGCAAGCGTCAAAAAAAGAATAAGGGAAGAAAGTGACACAAACGTTCTCATGATTCTACAATTTTAGCTACAAGTTGCTCCCCACATTCCTCACGCACCTTGGCAACTTGTCTCCATTTGGTGAAGTCCGGGTATCGTCTACACAATCTTTACTTTTTCACTCGCGTGGTTGATTGTATCCTTTCCTTTTTTTGCAAGCTGATCGATTCTGTCGTTAAAATGTACACGCAAGTTGTCGAGCGATCGTTCCACATAGTTTTCTACGTTCTCCTTTAGCTTCTTGGTTCCTTTCATCAACCTGCGACGGGTCTTTTCACCCCGGCGCGGAGCCATCAATAGACCGGCGGCAACCCCGATAGCTGCCCCCACCATTAACCCTCCAATTACATTTTTCACTTCCATCATGAATTATGTTTTGTTGGCCTATCGAAAAGACTATGCCAGTCCAGGAATCCTTCCTGATTTGTTGGTCAGGCACCTAGACCTGTGGAATACAAACACCACACACCGGGGCAAGATTCCACACCTAGTTTAGGGCAACGGTAATTCCAAACGATTGGACCATCTCAAAAAGTGGTACGAATGTGTGGATGGAAAATATCAACTAACAGCACGAGTTCCACCACCACCAAATGACCATTCGATCCTTAAAAAAGCTAGGAAGAGTATTGTCGGTCTTCCTCCAACCTCCCTATACGCGAAAGAAAATAGCCACCCTTGTTTTGGTAGTTATAACCTTACCGCTTTTTTTGATACTCGCAGTTTTCGCCTTTGTGATTCTGGGACTTACGGGACCGCTGCCGTCGACGGAAGAACTTCGACAGATAGAAAACCCCATTGCCTCGGAAGTTTTCAGCAGCGACAGCGTGCTGTTGGGTCGGTTTTTTTGGCAAGAGCGTTCCCCTGTTTCGTTCGAACAAATTCCAAAGGCCACCCTTGAAGCACTCGTCGCAATAGAAGATGAACGATTCTTCAGCCACCGCGGCGTCGACTACCCAAGTCTTGGACGGGTGTTGTTAAAGACCATCCTGCTTGGGAGCGAAACGGGCGGCGGTAGCACCTTGACGCAGCAGCTGGCCAAGAATCTTTTTCCCAGGAAAGACTATTGGATTCTTTCCATGCCCTTCAACAAAGCACGCGAGATCGTAATCGCTCGCCGCCTTGAAACCATATATTCGAAAAATGAGATCTTATCTCTCTACCTCAATACTGTACCCTTTGGAGAAAACATCTTTGGCATAGAAGCAGCGGCACAACGATTTTTCTCACGACCGACACGACTATTGACAATCGATCAATCAGCGATGTTGGTTGGAATGTTAAAGGCCACGCATTCCTACAATCCGCGGCTATTCCCCGAACGCGCGTTAACTCGACGCAACGTAGTATTGGCGCAGATGGCCCGCCAAGGGATAATCACGATTCCCGAAAGGGACTCGATCGCAAAGATTCCTTTGAAACTCGCATACAACAAGATAACCCACCACAGCGGAGTCGCATCCTACTTTCGCGAGCAGGTAAGGTTGGAGGTTGCCTCGTGGTTAAAAAAGTACAACCAAGAAAACAACACGCACCTGAATATGTATACGTCGGGGTTGCGTATCTATACGACCCTACATGCTCGAATGCAAGTGATCGCGGAAGAAGTTGTGGCGGACCATCTGTCCACTTTGCAGCGGCAACTCGAATCGCAAGGAACCTCAAAAAAAATCTGGGACAGGAATCCATCTACCCTGGAGTACTTCATTAAGAACTCGAGTCGATACCAACAATTGGCTCGTGCGGGTTTGCCTCACGATAAAATCATGGCATTTTTGAAGGAACCTGTCGCCACCGAAGTGTTTAGCTATGCAGGACCGCAGCAGGTATCGATTAGCCCGATCGATTCCATCAAACATCATAGTAGTTTTCTCAATACGGGTATGATTGCGCTTGATCCCGAAGACGGGTCTATTCGAGTTTGGGTGGGCGGTATCGACCATCGTTTTTTTCAATACGACCACGTGAAGGTCAGCACCAAACGTCAAGTCGGTTCCACCTTTAAACCGTTGGTCTTTGCCGCAGCACTCGAACGTGGGGTTAAACCCTGCTCATTCATACCAGCCGAAAGAACAGTGTACACGAACGTCGACGGTTGGTCGCCCAAAAACTCGGGTAATGATAACTACGAACTGAAGTATTCGATGAAGGGCGCACTTGCCTACTCGGTCAATACCGTAGCGGTGAAAATGCTCGAAGAGGCGGGTATTGAGCGAACCATCGAACTGGCTCATCAACTCGGTATTAAGAGCGACCTGGAACCAGTTCCGTCTCTCGCCCTGGGGGCTGCGGACATCTCCCTATCAGAAATGGCAACCGCCTATGCGAGCTTTGCAAATGGTGGACGCACGGTCGACCCTTTCATGATTACGACGATCGTCGCGCGCGATGGCACCATCTTGAAACCCTTTCGACCCAAAGAGCCCACACGTGTGATCACGTCCGAAACTGCAGCTTTGATAACGGATATGCTCAGGGCTGCGGCACGCGAAGGAACGAGCGCAGCACTCACCACACAGTATAGACTCCGAAGCGACATCGGCGGGAAAACCGGCACCACCCAGTCGAATACAGACGGGTGGTTTATCGGCACGACTCCGCGACTCGTATTGGGCGTATGGGTTGGTGGTGATCACCCTCAAGTTAGGTTCCAATCGACAGCGTTGGGGCAAGGCGCACGAACAGCGTTACCGATCGCTGGGAGGTTCTTACAACGTATAGAAGCCGAAAATAAATTCAGCGACATTGTTCGTGCTAGATTTGCACCGCTGCCAACGCGATGGGCGCGAAAACTCGATTGCGCTCTATATAAGGAGGACAGGAATTGGGTTCGTAAACTCAGTGGCCGCACCGAACAGCACCGCGATTTCGGTGCTCCCAAGAAAAGTCTTTGGAAGAGATTGTGGTCCCGAAAATGGTAAAGGGTTGAAACGAAGGAACATCCATCTGAACACTGGGCCCTCGCTCAGCCGGACCCACCCGCGGCCAAATCTAATAGTAGAGGAATTCGATCTCAAGCGCCGCCAAAAAAAGTAGAAGGGTGCATGATTGGCATCAGCACCCTTCCGGAGTAGCATAAGCAACGTCATCACTTTGCTACAATCCAAGCCGGGAGAGAATCCCGGCTACACCCCTCTATTTTGAATTTCTTTTACCTCCGATGAACAAAAGTACAACACCTGCAACGGCGAGTGTAGCACCGGTTGCAGGCGACCAATATATCGGTGTCGTATTTTCTTTTGTAATCGCGATTGGCCCAATCTCCGCTACCTTCTTCCTCGTCACGATGTCGAAGCCCGTGAGCGTCGTCATGATGATACCTAGAACGAAAACAAGCATTCCCAATTTTTTCATAATAGAACGATTGAGTTTGTAATCACGGTACATCAATTCGCTAGCCAACGGATAAAACTCGATTTTAGGTCGTTACACGCCGTTGAGTGGTAAAACGTGTAGAATCATAGCCACAACGGGTACGATTACCTCCTCACCTCCTTTTCGGTAGCAGGAATTAACGATGGGCTTGCTCATTGATGATCAAGGTGTAGTCTCATACTCGCTCAAAGCCAATGGGTTGCACGTACCGATCAGATTTGGATTCGTACCTTGGCTGAATGGATTCTGCATCCAAGCACGCCCGACATATTCTTTTGGCCGACGATGATGATGATGACCGGTTGCTATTTAAAGAAGCACTCAGGGAAATCGCCAACCCACCATTGGTGACAGAAGTGCATGATGGCGAACATCTCATGAAAATGCTTCGAGCGCTTCCAGTTCAACCAGACGTGGTCTTTCTCGACCTCAACATGCCCTTCAAAAACGGCCTGGAGTGTCTTGAGGAAATTCGTGCGCACCAAGTGTGGAAAGAACTCCCCGTTATTATCTTTTCAACGGCGTCGCACCCGGGCACTATCGACCACGCGTTCGAACTGGGGGCGCAGTTGTATATCCGTAAACCGAGTGATTTCAAGAGCCTCCGACGCGTGATTGAGCAGGCGCTCACCATCGATTGGAAATCCATCCCTCACCGCAACCGGGAAACCTTTGTATTAGAGACGTAGCCTCAAACACCGTCTCATGGTTGATTGTCAGCGTGCCGTTGTTGGAAACTATATTCCGCTGGCGTAAACGCTTTACGTAATGATTAAAAGTGGAATGAATCTTGATCTTAATCGGCAAGGTTTAGGGAAAACATCAGCGGACCCGGCTTTCATCGTCGCCGTTCGTTGGTTATAGCCGGTCTTGGGAGAGCCGGCTATTTTTTTTACTCCGCCAGTTTAAACGAAACAACGAACGAGGTCCCCTCGCCAAGGGTGCTCGTCACTTCCACCTGCGCGGAATGGCTATCCAAAATATTCTTCGTCGACGTGAGGCCTAGTCCCATTCCACCCTGTTTAGCCGTAAAGAATGGATCAAATAATCGTTCCAAGTCGTCGGTGGCGATGCCTTTTCCATTGTCTGATATGGTGAGCACCAGCATTCCGGGTTTATGTTCAGTCTTAATCCTCAAAACGCCTCTCTCTACTTCCATGGCTTCCGTCGCGTTCACCACGATGTTGACGATGGCAATCTTCATTTTCTCGCGATCCACAAGTATACGAGGCAACTCCTGCGCAAAGTCGCGCTCCAGTTTCATGCGATTCAAACTCAGCCGGTCGATCGTTAACAACAATGCCTCTTCCACAAGCTCATTGAGGTTCGACAGTTCCAGGTTTAACTCGCGAGGTTTCGAAGAACTAAGCATCTCACCAATCAACTGTTCGATTCGGTTCGCATTTCGCTCGATGATGTCGGTGTACAGTTTCACCGATTCACTGCCTAGGGGCATCTCATCCTTAAGCTGATCGAGCGCAAGATTCAAGTTGGTCAAGGGGTTGCGCACTTCGTGGGCGATTGTTCGTGCCAATTTGCCCGTCATCGACAGGCGTTCGGCTACCAGCATGTCTTTCTCTGCCCTTTTCCGCAGCGTCAGGTCGCGCAAAATACCTTGGTAGCAGGAGACTGAAACACCTGGTTCATCGATGAAAGTACAATTCACTTGACACACCTTCTTCTTTCCCTTACGGGTGATGAGGGGAGCCTCCAAGTCTCTGACCTGATCTCCATTAGCGAATTTAGACCGGAACGCGTCAAAATCGGATACTTGTTCGAAGAGATCTGATATCGACAACCCAAGAGCGGCCTCGTGGTCACATTCGAATAGATCGAGAAACGCTTCGTTGACATCGATCAACCGCAGTGTCTCATCCGCCAGAAAAATTGGATCGATCGAACGTTCAAACAACGACCGATAACGACGCTCCTTTTCGTTAAGAACTTGGATAATCTTCGACTGACTAATGGTATACCGGATGCTCCGTTCAAGCAGGGGTCCGTTGAGTTCTGCCTTTACTAGGTAGTCGGCTGCACCAAACCTCGTCGCATCCAAATCGACACGAATATCTCCGTGGCCGGTCAACAAGATGCTTGGGGTCAACACACCCTTTTCCTGCGCGTAACGAATGAGGTCCAATCCGTTTTCACTTCCCAGCCGATAGTCGATCAAAAAGATATCATATCCACCCGATACCATTTTTTGGCGCGCTCGTTCTGGGCGCGATTCCCAGTCGAGATCGAAGCGATACATTTCGCTTTCCGACAGATATTCCTTCGCCAAAAACACATCGTCTTCGTCGTCCTCAACCAACAAAACCTTTACTGAAACTTTCGTCATATTGTGGAATCAACGGACTTACACTTAGTCGATAGGTAAGATAACGATAAACACAGATCCCTTTTGTTCTGCACTGCGTGCCGTGATGAAACCATTATGGTTGGTCACGATTCTGCGACAGATCGCGAGACCTATCCCGGTGCCTTCAAATTCGGTGCGGCCATGAAGGCGTTGAAAAATGGTGAAAATCTTCTCGAGGTACTTCTCGTCGAAACCGATTCCATTGTCTTTCACTTCGAACCGAGCGTATCGAGGATTTGGAAGTTGAACCTGAAACTCTGCATTTACATCTTGACCACGAACGACTGCTCCTGATACTTCGACAACGGGCGGCTGGGTGGGCGCGTGAAACTTGATCCCATTGCTGATCAAGTTTTGAAAAAGTCGCTTTAGTTGGGATCGCTCGCCGCGGATCGATGGTAGGTCTCCAATCAAAAGTACCGCCTTTTCAGTTTTGATCTGGGTATCCAAGTCATCTCGCACCTCCGACAAGATCTCATTCAAGTCCAATTTATCTGTGAACGCATGCGGTCGTGAAACCCGCGAAAACGAAAGCAACTCCTCGATTAGCACTTGCATGCGTGCGGCTGCCGATTGCATCCGTGCGACGTAGTCAGCCCCCTGCGCTTCGAGCACCGATTGATACTTACTGGACAAGCGATCACCAAAAGCGCGAATCTTCCGAAGGGGCTCTTGCAAGTCATGCGACGCGACGTAGGCAAATTGCTCAAGGTCTTGGTTAGAGCGTTGCAGTTCAGCGGTGAACTGTTTCAATTGATTTTCATTCGTTCGTGTCTCGGTTTGGTCGAGAATGATTCCGAGAATATCGACTTGCTTGGTCGTCGGATTTAGCCTGGGACGCGCTACAGCCAGCAGATAGCGAAAATTTCCGTTGATGTCGATGCGGAAACTGCATTCCAAACGATCGCGCCGCTCTTTTACACTTTCAAAGAATCGATGGACGGCATGGGCGTCTTCCGGCAACACGTATTCCACAAACGACTCCCATGTTGGCTGATAGTCGGGTGCCTTCGCAAAAATGCTATAGAGACCTGTGGACCACACGATATGACCGCTCGATTCGTACCACTTCCAACTTCCAACATTCGCGAGTCCTTCCGCTTCGCTCAGCACCAGCTCACGCTCTTCACGTGCGAGACCTTCGCGGCGTAGATTCTGGATAGATTCATGAAGCCGTGCTTCGGCGCGGTCGCGCTTGCGCAAAGAATCCAACACGCGCGTAAACAGGAATGTCACCGCGGCGAGGGCGACCAGCGTATAAATGAGCAAGGCAATGGGCGCCGTGGTGCGAAAATCATCTTCGCTTAATATTCTATCCTGGGCTCTACTTTGCTCTACGGTGGTGATGAGGTCGGACAAGCGTCGAATTTCGTCCATGTTTTTTCGCCCGTGCGCCAACAATGCACTCTCATACCGATCCATGTACAAGGAACTTCTCCGAGCATTCGCTAAGATCTGACTGATGATTGAAAACTGGTTTTGAATTCGATTTTCCAACGTATCGGCGCGTTTCGATTGAACCGGGTCGTCGGCCAACAAGCTGTCGAGTGCAGCAATTTGTTTGGGGAGCAATCGCAACGACGAAAAATAAGGTTGAAGATAGGCCGTATCCCGTGTGAGCTGATAACCCCTATGACCCGTTTCAGCATCGCGAACCGATGACATTACTTCCTGCACTACGGTCAAAACGCGGTTTGAGTGCCGAACAAGTTTTACCTCCTCGGTGTAGTTGTTCAAGTTCATAAAGGTCAAGAGCGCCACCGCAATCAGGACGATCAAAATACCGAGGAACGAATATCGAATGTAGCTTCTACGTATCATGTGGTATTCCATCTACAGCGCGTGGACTATTATCAATATTCTTTTCCACCGCCTGCCGTCTACCATTACAAATTCTACTTATGAGAGCCAGTTTCATCTTGGCCCGATAATTAAACAAAGTTCAATAGTTCAATTTTCTCATTTAGTCACTCACGAACAAAACCAACTACTATATGAACACGCGATTTGGAATTATCCTTCTTTTGTTGATCGGGTTCCTTTCCTTGGTTTCCAGTCAACAAGCCCTTGCACAAACGAACCCTACCGCACGATTCGGTGTGAAAGGCGGGCTCAACATGAGCAACCTTTACATCGACAACGTCAACGACGAGAACGCCAGGTTCGGATTCAACGGCGGCCTCTATGGCCAAATTCTGTCCACCAGGACTTTCGCACTCCAACCCGAGTTACTCTTTTCAACCAAGGGTTCGCAAGCCGATTATGGTGGCATTGTGAACTCTACAGTGAGGTTCAACTTGAACTACCTCGACCTCCCGCTGCTAGCGGTCATCAAACTTGGACCGCTTGCCGAAATTCACGGTGGCGGTTATGCGAGCTATCTCCTGAGCGCCAACATCAACTATGAAGGCAACTTGGGTTCGGGCACGGATAGGATCGACCGAGATCAGCTCAAAACCTTTGACTATGGCTTAACCGGTGGTTTTGCGTTGAACTTCGGCACGGTGCAAGTCGGCGCCCGTTACAACTACGGTTTTGTCAAAATCGCGGACAGCAACAGTGCGCGAAACATCCTTGGCGACTCCAAGAACTCAGTTGCCCAACTATACATCGCCCTAAACTTCAACGAGTAGCCTACGACGATCCATCTGAGAACCGGGCCAGTGTCTCTTTATGAGTCCACCCCGGTTGCCCTTATCAAAACAGAAGTAGCCCGACATCCATTCGGGCTACTTTTTTCTTACCTCTTACTACACGTTTATGTTGTAGAGCTTGAGCTTGTTATACAAAGTCTTGCGATCGATCTTGAGCAATTCTGCAGCTTTCGACTTGTTATAATTAGCCTTTTCGAGGATGTCGATGATGGCCTGCCGTTCAGCGTTCCCTGCAACCGACTTCAACAACCCAACTTTGTCTTCCTCCACCAAGCCCGAATAGGTGACGGGCGAGTTATCGCCTTGGATGATCTCCTGAGGCAAAGCTTCAATTTGAATCGTTTCTCCAGTGGTAAGTAGGACGGCTCGTTTCACCACGTTATTCAGCTCACGAAGGTTTCCGTGCCAGTAGTAATTCGTCAGTAGGTCGGCAGCAGCGGCAGAGAATCCTTGAACTTCTTTATTTAGTGACTGGTTGGCACGCGTCAAGAAGTGGTCGGCAAAGTGCAAGATGTCATCTTTGCGTTCTCGCAACGGGGAAAGCTGGATCTTGAACTCGTTCAGGCGATGATACAAGTCTTCCCTGAAACGACCTTCCTTTACTGCTTTTACCAAGTCTTCGTTGGTAGCGGCAATGATCCGGACGTCTATGGAAACATCCTTTGTGGCGCCGATGCGCTTGATCCTTCGCTCTTGGATCACCCGCAACAGTTTCACTTGGTTTTCATATGAGAGGTTTCCGATTTCATCTAGAAAGATGGTACCCTGATCGGCAAGCTCGAAACTCCCTTCTTTGTCACTCACGGCGCCCGTAAAGGAACCTTTGACATGACCGAACAACTCGCTACCGGCCAGTTCCTTCGGCAGCGCTCCACAGTCGATGGCAATAAACGGTTTGTTTGCTCGCTTGCTCAATCTGTGGATCGACTGGGCGACAAACTCTTTACCTGTTCCCGTTTCGCCATGAATGATTACGGACAAATCGGAAGGCGCGATCAACTCGATGTGTCGTTGAACCGTGGTGGATTGAACGCTTTTCCCAACGATGTATTCATTCGTGGGTTTGCTCTTCGCTTCTGCGACAGCAGATTCACTAGACACCGACCCAGCCTTGCGCTTGTCATTCTTGGCGAGCGTCTCACGGATGGTCACTAACAATTCATCGGGATAGAGGGGCTTGGTGACAAAGTCGTTGGCGCCATAACGAAAGGTTTCCACTGCCGTCTTCACATCCGAATATCCGGTGATGATAATAACCGCCGTTTGAGGACGAAGTAGTTTTATCTTCCTGAGAGCATCGACACCTGTCATATCCGGAAGTCGATAGTCACAAAGTACCAGCGCATAATCCTTCAAGCGAAGTTGTTTGAGCCCTTCCTCGCCTAGGTTGGTCACGTCGACTTCGAAACCATTTTTTGCTAGGAACTTGGAGAGCACCAAGCAAATGTCTTTGTCGTCGTCGATGATCAGAATTGATAGCATATGGTTCGTTTTGTTTGATACTACGTTCGAGACTGCAAAAGTTGCAACGTTGCCTCAATGGACTTATGCGTGAACGGCTTGGCCACGAACGAGCGTGCACCCGACTGCAGGGCCTTCTGGCGTTCGCTGTCGTACGCGCTAATGACGATGACCGACTCTTGGCGACCCCATTGATTTAGCTGGGCGATTAGGTCGTACCCTGAGCCATCCGGCAAGTTCAAGTCGACGCTTAGCCATTGACTAGTTTCACTTTTCGGAGCCACCCGGCTCTTGTTTTGGTTATTGCACGATCCACATTCCACTTCGAGTCGGTGAATGGGAAAAACATCTTAACCAACACGACCACGGCGATCACCGTGGTGACATAACCCAGTGCCAACACCCCCGCGATTTCGATCCAATGATTGATTGCATCCACGATTTTGGGCTTTTTGCGCTCGACGGGCGAAAAAGCATGCCATAGGCCCAAAAAAGCGCCATTGCGGGTCCCTTAGCAATCTAGCAGTAAAATTGTGGAATTTTTTCCACACTAGGTGTGGAAATAAGACCTATGAATTCAGAATTCAGAATTTAGAATTCGGAATTTAGAATTTAGAATTAAGGGGTTCTTCCCCTCAACTCTTGTTCTTTTTTTCCATTGTCCCGTACACGTAATCCCAGAGGGGTGTTGAGACGCCGAAAATGATTTCTCCGTCGCGGTAGTGGTGAATGCTATGGTTGATCCATAGGTGTCGGAAGAAGTTCTTTGGAGGCCGGTGGATGTGGACTAGGTAGTGGACGAGCAGGTAGCTTCCGTAGCCGACGAGGAAACCGGCGGTAAACGAGAATGCCAAGTCGCCCAGTATAAAGCGGAAGCCGATCAAAAGGCACGTAGCTAGCGTGATGCTCAGGAGTGGAGGCATGGCAATCCGGTCCTTATCTTTTGGATGGTGGTGATGGACGCCATGCATCGTGTATTGAAATTTCTTGCGCGTCTCGGTCGTGGTGGGGATGTGGAAAAGAAAACGGTGTACCAGATATTCTATCCAACTGTACACAACCCAACCACCGAAGAATAAACCGACGGTAAGAGGGATCGACAGGGCAGTATTCGTGACACTCCAGAACAAGAGACCTATACCATAAAGACCGAAAAGAGAAACTGGGACTGCAATGTGTGTACGCGTGAGTTTCTCTAAGAATGGGTTGTTAAACAGTCGCTCTGTACCTGTATGCTCTACTTTCATAGTTTAACCTTTTATCTATCCGAAATTCAACTCAAAGAATTTACCCTCTTCTACGCATGAGGTTTCCGAAGGTTTTCGATAGCTAACCTTGCAACAACCAAGGCAGTTGGAAGGTTTGCCAACGAACACGATGAATCAACTTTTTTTGGGTCGGCTACCCCGGCAAACGTGTGCGGAAACACTTATCGGACCCGAATTTTTGCAAGTTAAATAAGCCCCTACCTCCCTGTGTGTGAGGCGACATTAAAAAGAGTTCAAAATTAAGGTCAGGTTTCCCTCCTCTTCAGGTCGCAAAACACCCTTTTTTAGTCTATCGTGTGGCCGAATTATTCCAATAAAAATTGGGCCAAGGTCGTGCTGTCGAGATGCAAATAACTTGTTCGATCCGAAGTCATGGTCTTGGGCGAAGACCAAGAAACCGTACATCAGCAGAATGAGGATGAAAACTCGAGGCGAGTCTGGGAGACCGGATGAATCCCTTAGGTGATCGGGTGGCCCGGTACGACAGTTCCACAATTTGAGGATGTGATTCCACAGCGCAGTGAAGGGCAAGTCACCAAAAAACGCGAATGGTTCGTATTTGATAGGAATTGAGGAATAGGCCCACCATTTGGAAATGGAGAGGCAAAACTGAACCGAACATGAAATACACATTTGGAATTCTTGTAATCGGACTCGCTGCCCTGACAATGAGCTGCGACTCCAAGGAACGCGCGCAGCTCCAACACAAAGTGGACTCGTTGAGTGCAGAACTTCAAGCGAGTAAGCAAGTAGAGGCAACGATGACGGAGATTGGTGGACTGATCGACTCAATTGATGCCAACCGCCAAGCCCTGCGCACCGAGATGGTAGAAGGAACTTCTTACACCGACTACATCAAACGCCTGAAAGAAATCAACGACCATATCACAGCAACGAAGTCGAAGATTTCGGATATGGAGAAGGCCATGAAAGCTGCAAAAGGCGCCTCAGCTGCGTCCTTGAAGCGAATGAAGGAAGATCTTGAGCTTCGTTCGCAAGAGGTCTTGTCGCTCCAACTGGAAGTAGAAAAGATGCGCGAAGAGAATAAGAAGTTGGTTGCTGACATACAGGTCAAGGACTCGACGCTCACCAACCGCGAGGAAGTGATCAAGTTACGCGAACAAGACATCGCGTCGTTGGAGAATTTGGTTAAGGACATCAACGATCAGACACGTTTGAAGGTGGCGAATCTTTACTTCGCCCAAGCACAAGCTCTCGAAACCGCTGCCCAGCGAACTCACTTCGCCCCTAAGAAGAAGAAGGAGACGAAGCGCGAAGCATTGGAACTCTATCGTTTGTCCTTGTCTCTTGGAAAAGCGGAAGCTGAGTCTCGAATTGCAGAACTCGAAAAAGACTTGAGCTAAGAACTGGTTCACTGTCACGACGAAATCCCGTCCTTGAAAGGGCGGGATTTTTTTGTGCTCGGTGGGAAGGGGACAGGACACTGGCTGAGCGCGTCGGCGTCGCCTTGACTCTGTTGATGTGTTGCTATGAACCAGCCCTCTTTGCCTTCTCCCACACCGCAGATTGCTTGCCGCGCACGATCCGCGCGAGGCCTTGAAACACGGAGAGATTCATGAAGACGAAATAATACGGGATGAAAAAAATCTTGACTTGTTTGGGACGATCACGCCACGCGTATCCAACAGCGGCCAACAGGTAAAACCAAGCTTGTCCGAACCAAGCAAGTAAGTAAAAGAGGTTGCCTTGAAAAACGACCAGGAAAGCGGTGGTAGGAAGTAGGAGCGCCATGCTGAGTGGCGCGAGGGTCCATCGCAACATGCGGTGTGAAATGTATTGAAAGCTAAGCCATCCGTACTGGAAAACGTTCAGGAGTGGCATAAAATGCCATACTTCGATCAATCCACCTGCCGAAATGCGGACTTTGCGTTTGCGCTCTTCTTCGATGGAAGCTGACGCCGACTCCATGGCATAGGCTTTAGGTTCGTAGACCACCCGATAGCCCGCTTTGGCTATATTCATAGACAATCGGAAGTCCTCAATAAAAACCCCTGCTGGAACTTCCTCGAAGAGGTCGGTGCGGACCGCCAGCAATTCGCCAGCAGCTCCAACCACGGTTTGGAGTTCGGAATCCCATTTTTTTAGCAAAGATTCATATTTCCAGTAGGCACCTTCGCCCGACCCGGCAGCATTGCCATCGGCGCCGATCATCACTCGTTTTTCCCCGGCAACGGCACCCACTTTCGGGTCCTTAAAGTGCCTGACGAGCAGTTTCAAGGCCTCTGGATTCAGGGTGGTATTAGCGTCACAAAACACGACGATGGGGGTTTTTACCATTTTCATGACCCGGTTGACGGCAGCATTCTTGCCCCTGCGTTCCGGCTGATGGAAAACCTCGATTCCAGCGTGTTTTCGAATTATTTCTGGGCTATTATCATTGGATCCGTCGGTTACAAACCAGCAGATTTTCTTATCAACAGGATAGTCCAACGAGGCTGTGTTGGCAATTTTTTGTTCTAGGATGTCTGCCTCGTTGTAACAAGCCACCAACAACGTAATTGCCGGGAATTCCTCCCCGGAGTACATGTCGTGTTTTGGAGAGGTCAATTTTCGCTTGATTTTGACCAAAATCCCAAGCACAATCGCGTACCCGAGGTAGGTGTAGAGGACAATGGCCAGCGAAATCCAAAAGATGAGCTCGGCCCCAAAAACAACTCCTGGCTGGGAGAACATTAATTATTATAGAGTAACGGTGCGGGTGTAAAAATCGTAAATTTCGAGTCTTTCCCTCATAATTTTCTGGAAGTGATGCTGAAAGTTGGCTTCAAAAAGCATTTTCAAAGGAGTCTTTGGCTCCTTTCGTTCGTGGCTAGTGCAGCGGCCGCCCAACCTACCCTCTCAACAAGTTCATTGCCCTCGGGTACTTACGGTAGTGCCTACAATCAAACACTAACGGCCGACACCTACCCCACGGAGGTAAACATATCCCTATTAACTCCAGTGCCGGGCCTTACCCTCGTTGACAACGTGGGAAACACCGCTACACTCTCGGGCATACCAACGGCTGCCGGGGTTTACACTATCACGATCGAGGTACGCGACCCACTCGACGATTCGTTCACTACAACGGATCTCACACTCACCATCGATCAAGCGCCTCTTATCATTACGGCGAACAACGATAGTCGGAACTACGGTTATCCAGATCCTACATTCACCTTCTCCTATTCAGGTTTTGTTCTCTCCGACAATGCGGGCGTGTTGAACACACCGCCGAGTGCTGCCACGAACGCCACTGCTACCTCTGGGGTCGGGTCCTATACGATCACCCCTTCCGGTGCCGCCGACGACAACTATTCCATAAGCTATGTGAACGGGACATTAACTATTAACCCGGCACCACTCACCATTACCGCCGACGACAAGACGCGTACCTACGGGGCTTCCAATCCGACTCTGACTGCGTCATTCACCGGCTTTCGAAATTCGGAGACCTCCTCCGTATTAAGCCAACAGCCTACCTTATCGACTACAGCGGTGGGGAACTCACCCGTTGGATCGCATCCAACCATCACAGCATCCGGTGCGGCGGCGGCAAACTACTCGATTACCTACGTGAGCGGGCAGTTCAACATTACGAAGGCATCCTTAACGGTCACGCCTAACAATCAATCGCGACCTTACGGTGACCTCAATCCTACACTATCACTCTCGTTCACGGGTTTTCAAAACGGTGAGACGGTGGCCAATCTGAAAGCACCGTTGCCGACGGGTACCACCACCGCCAACAACCTATCGAACGTAGGAGCTTATTCCATCACCGTCAGTGCAGGCGCGGCTGACGACAACTACGATTACGTATTTCAAACGGGAACTCTAACGGTGACCAAAGCGCTGGTTACCGCTACCGCAGATGACAAAACGAAACCATACGGTGACGTGCTCCCGATTTTCACCATCAGTTATTCGGGCTTAAAGAATGGTGAGAACGCCAGCGCCATCACTACACCACCCACCATCACCACCGCCGCAACAAGCGCGTCGAGTGTGGGGTCGTATGATATCAACTTGTCGGGCGGATCGGCTACCAACTACAACATCAGCACCTTGGTAAAGGGAACTTTGACGGTGACCAAGGTGGACTTAACGGCGACTGCCGACAACAAGTCCAAGGTTTACGGTGCTGCGGTGCCGCCGCTCACGATCAGCTACTCAGGATTTGTCAACAGCGACAATGCAGGGTCGATTACACCTCCCACGATTTCTACGCTGGCGTCTACTGCCACGCATGTGGGGACCACCGCCATCACCTTAAGCGGTGGAAGCGCGACCAACTACAACTTAACGCTTGTGAACGGAACGCTTACGACGACGCAAGCAACGCTGACCATCACTGCCGATGACAAGACGCGGGTATACGGTGCTGCCAATCCCTCACTCAGTGTCACCTACAGCGGATTTCTAAATGGTGATACGCCGAGCGTGTTCACCACTGGATTGGCCGTGACGACGGCTGCTAACGCAACTTCGCCGGTAGGCCCATATGCCATCACACCATCTGCAGCCGTAGCAGCTGACTACAGCATCAGTTTTGTGCCGGGCACATTAACGATCACAAAAGCGCCACTTACGGCGACAGCGGCGAACAAATCGATGGTCTATGGATCTACGGTGCCCACGTTAACGATTTCTTACTCTGGTTTCTTGAATAGCGATGGGGCTGGGTCCATCACGCAGCCCACGATCACGACAAGTGTCACGAGCGCTACTCACGTTGGTACCTATGCGATTACGTTAACGGGAGGCAGCGCGACCAACTACAGTTTGACATTGGTCAACGGAACGATGACCGTCACCCAAGCGCCGCTCACCATTACAGCGGATAGTTACTCCCGGTCGTACGGAAGCGCCAATCCAACACTGACGGTAACTTACGCCGGATTCTTAAACGGCGACACACCGAGCGTATTCACGACGGCATTGAGCGTAACGACCACCGCGGCTTTGGGTTCACCTGCTGGGACCTATCCGATAACACCTTCGGCGGCTGTTGCAACGGACTATAGCATTTCGTTCGTGGCCGGGACGTTGACTGTGACAAAAGTCTCATTGACGATCACCGCAGATGCCAAGACAAAAGTGTATGGTGCATCTGTCCCTCCACTTACCATGTCATTTTCGGGATTCGTCAACGGCGACAATGCCGCTTCGATATCACTACCCACAATTACCACGGCCGTCACCACCGCTACCCATGTTGGAACCTACTCGATCTCGTTGAGCGGCGGTAGCGCAACCAACTACGTGTTGACGCTTGTGAATGGCACGATGACCGTGACGCAAGCGCCATTGACAATCACTGCCAACAATCAAACTAGGGCATACGGATCGGCTAACCCGACTCTGACTGTAAGCTATTCTGGTTTCTTAAATGGTGACACCCCAAGCGTACTCACAACCGCAGTTTCGATCTCCACCTCAGCGACATTGGCTTCACCTGTCGGGACTTATTCGATTACGCCTTCCGCTGCGTTGGCCGACGACTATTCTATCACCTTCGCGAATGGAACCCTGACAGTAACGAAGGCGCCACTGACGGTTACGGCGGACAACAAGACGAAGGTGTATGGAGCCTTAGTGCCCACACTTACTATTTCCTACAGTGGTTTCGTTAATGGGGAAGACGCGACGAGCATTACCGTCCCAACGATTACTTCTCCAGTCACGAACACCACCCACATTGGTACATACTCAATCACGCTAAGTGGCGGCAGTGCAACGAATTATACGTTGACTTTGGTGAACGGTACGATGACTGTGACGAAAGCGCCTTTGACGATCACTGCGGATGATAAGTCGCGTGTCTATGGTGGTGCCAACCCTCCCCTAACGGTTGCATATGCTGGATTTGTGAATGGAGATACGCCCTCTGTATTTACGACTGCTTTGTCGGTATCTACACCGGCGGTTGCCAATTCAACAGTTGGAACATACGCCATTACACCGTCGGCTGCTGTGGCGGGCGACTACTCCATCACCTTCGTACCTGGTACGTTAACCGTAACAAAAGCTGGCCTTACGGCAACGGCTGATGCCAAGTCGAAAGTGTATGGCGCCGCCGTTCCGACCTTGACGATTTCCTATTCCGGATTCGTAGCTGGTGACAATGTGTCGGCCATCTCAGCGCCCACCATCTCCACTACGGCCACCGCCGCATCGCACGTGGGTTCCTATGCGATCACGTTGGCAGGCGGCTCCGCGACAAACTATGACCTCACGTTGGTTAACGGGACACTCACGGTAACGCAGGCAACGTTGACGATTACGGCCGACAACCAAACGAGGGTTTATGGTGCGTCGAATCCCACCCTGACAGTTCTTTACACAGGATTTGTCAATGGCGACACGCAAACTGCGCTGACCACACCCGTGTCGGTGAATACGACCGCAGTGCCTACGTCGACAGTTGGAAACTATCCGATTGTTCCCTCTTCGGCGGTGGCTCCCGATTACTCGATCACATTCGTTAATGGAACGTTAACGATTACGAAGGCTGTACTCACCGCCACGGCGGATGACAAGTTTCGGACGTACGGGGCTGCCAACCCGCCCTTCACCATCACTTACACGGGCTTCATCTCCGGCGAATCGGTTGCGAATATCACGCCAGGTACTGCCAGCGCAGTTACAGCAACGCCCACCGCGAGTGTTGGCACGTATGCCATCGTACCGAGTGGTGGATCGGCCGTGAACTACTCGTTCGTGTATGTCAATGGAACGATCACAATCTCAAAAGCTACTGTCACGGCTACTGCGAACAATGCTACCCGCCTATACGGTGATGCCAACCCGACATTCGGTATCACATACTCTGGTTTTCTGAATGGTGAAACGTCCGCGGTGATCAGTACGCCACCTACCGCGTCGACACCGGCCACCATTTTTTCTGATGTTGGCACTTATTCAATTGACTTAGTGGGCGGTGCTGCCACCAACTATTTGTTCAACTATGTTTCGGGGATACATACGGTCAATAAGGCCACGTTGAACGCGACGGCTGTTAACCAAACCAAGGTTTACGGCAGTGCGAACCCAACGCTTACAGTGACCTACAGTGGCTTCAAGAATGGTGAAGACGCGAATGTGCTCACGAACGCTGCCACCGCTTCAACGCTCGCCACGACCTTTTCGAATGTTGGCACGTATGCCATTACCGTGAGCGGCGCGGTGGCCAACAACTATACTTTCACCTATACATCTGGAACACTTACGGTAACAAAGGCCACTGTTCTTGCGACTGCCGTGGATAAGACGCGGACCTATGGAGCCGCAAACCCAACTTTCACCGTTGCCTACACGGGGTTGTTGGGAACAGATGTACCCACCGACATTGCTACGCCCCCCACGATGACGACTCCTGCCGGGGCCACATCCTCGGTCGGTAATTATCCGATTAACATCAGTGGCGGTAGCGATGAGAATTATGCGTTTACGTATGCGCCGGGTATCCTTACGATTACCAAGGCCACGCTCACCGCCAAGCCCGATAACAAGACGCGCGCCTATGGTGCGGCGAACCCAACCTTTACGGTGACGTATACCGGTTTCTTGAATGGGGAATCGGCGTCGGTGATTGACACGGCTCCGGCCTTTTCGACCATCGCGACTGTCACCTCGCCGGTGGGCACCTATAACATCGATGTTCAAAACGCCTTTGACAACAATTATGATTTCGCCTATACACCCGGAACGTTGACCATTACGAAAGCGTCGCTTACCGCGACTGCCAATAACCAGAGCAAGATCTACGGAGCGGCGAATCCAACTTTGACCATCACATACACCGGTTTCCTAAACGGTGACGACGTGTCGGTGCTGGATCAACTCCCGGTCGCATCAACCACGGCGACAGCGGCTTCGCCAGTTGGTAGCTATTCCATCACACTTGCCTCGGCCACGGACAATAACTATAACTACGTATTGGTTGCCGGAACGCTGACCGTTACGAAGGCGACACTGACCGTGACTGCCGACGACAAGACTCGGGTGTACAATACGCCGAATCCCGCGTTCACGCTTAGTTATGCAGGGTTCGTGAACGGAGACGACGCCAGCAAGATTACTCCTCCGACGGGAACGACGGTTGCTGTTACGAGTTCTCCCGTGGGTAGCTATACGATTAACCTAGCCGGTGGAACTTCCACCAATTATACATTCGTGTTTGTACCCGGAACGCTAACGATCATCAAGAGTACGCCGGTCGTTACTTGGTCTAATCCCTCGGCCATCACCTACGGCACACCGCTAACTGCTGCGCAACTGAACGCGAGCGCCAATGTACCTGGCAGTTTTGTGTACACACCTGCTGGAGGGTCTATCTTAAATGCGGGCACGCGCACGCTGTCGGTTGACTTTACGCCGACGGATCAACTCAACTACAACTCGGTGACAGGAACCACGGTGACGATTGTAGTCAACAAAGCTACGCCGGTCATTACATGGTCTAATCCCTCTGCGATTTCTTACGGAACCCCGTTGAGCGCGACGCAACTGAGTGCGACCTCGAGTGTACTCGGCACCTTTGCGTACACACCCGACTTTGGGACCGTGCTGAACGCCGGCAGCTACACCCTCCGGACAGACTTCACCCCTGCCGACGGTGCGAACTATAATTCAGTCACGAACGTACAACGTCCGCTTACGGTGAACAAAGCCGTGCCGGTCGTGACGTGGAACAATCCCGCACCTATTGTTTATGGAACGCCACTGGGCGCAACGCAGTTGGACGCAACGTTCAGTGTGCCGGGCACGGCGACCTACGTACCTGGTCCCGGCACCATTCTGCCTACGGGTGCCAACCAAGTTATCGTAGTGAATTTCACACCGACCGACGCCGCCAACTATTCGAGCGTAAATGGCACGCAGGTGTTGATCACCGTGAACAAGGCTACGCCTGTGATCACTTGGTCTAATCCGGCTGACATCACCTATGGCACGACGCTCACGGCCACGCAACTGAACGCCTCCTCGAATGTGGCTGGCTCGCTCGTTTACACGCCGGCCCTTGGCACGCTGCTATCGGCGGGTGCTGCCCAATCGTTGTCTGTCACCTTTACACCGAGCGACCCTGCCAACTACAATGGCGCCACGCGCACAGTTTCCATCAACGTGAACAAGGCAAACCCGACGGTGACCTGGGCCAACCCAGCCGCAATTACATACGGTACGGCTTTGAGCGCCACGCAGCTCAACGCGACGTCGCCATTACTGGGTTCCTTTGTGTACTCACCGGCATCTGGAACGGTTTTGAGTGCCGGCGTCAATCAGACCTTATCTACCACGTTCACTCCCACCGATGTTGCCAACTACAATTCGATTGTGGTGAATCGACTGATTACGGTAAACAAGGCCAATCCTGTGGTCACATGGTCGAATCCATCGGCTATTACTTATGGTACACCATTGAGTGGTACGCAACTCAACGCGACGGCGAACGTTCCGGGTCAGTTTGATTATACACCGGTAGCTGGAACGGTGTTGAGTACCGGCGCCAATCAAACGCTATCGGTCAAGTTTACGCCAACCGACGGAGTTAATTACAACGTGATCAATGCAACCACCGTGCAGATTACCGTCAATAAGGCAACCCCTGTGATCTCTTGGTCAACTCCCCTTCCGATAAAGATTCTTGTACCTCTAACTTCTACCCAACTCAACGCGACGGCAAATGTTCCCGGGGCGTTTACTTACACACCGGCTGCGGGTTCGAGCTTCGCTACGGAAGGCACTTACACCTTACATGCTCGTTTTGATCCCACCGATCAAACCAACTACAGTAATGTTTTAGACACACAGGTACAAATCGTTGTCAGCAGTAAGGACAATCCGGTGATTACCTGGGTTGATCCCGCTCCCATCACATATGGAACGACACTCGGTGCCACGCAGCAGAATGCGACCGCGGATGTACCCGGCACATTTGCCTACAATCCCGCGCCGGGGACGCTGCTCAATGCAGGGAACAATCAAAACATCTCCGTGACGTTTACACCCACGGATGGCGTGAATTACAACTCGGTGAGCAAGACTGTTCAAATCACTGTATCCAAGAAGTTACTCACGGCTACTGCGGCGAATGCAAGTCGAAACTATGGAGCGAGCAATCCATCCTTTACGATCAACTACTCGGGCTTCGTGGGAAGCGAAACATCTGCCGTGCTAGACACACCACCGACCACGAGTTGTGCGGCTATTGCCTCTGATCCAGCCGGTGCTACCTTTCCAATCATTCCAGCAGGCGGTGTTGATAACAACTACTCATTCAGTTATGTGAATGGCACACTCACGATCAACAAAGCTGCACTGACGGCTACCGCCGATGCGAAGTCCCGCACATACGGTTCGAGCAACCCAAGTTTCACCATCAGTTACACGGGCTTTGTAAATAGCGACAATGCAACAGATATTACCGAACCTACGGCGTCGACGAGCGCCACGTTGACGAGCAATGCCGGAACGTATCCGATTACACTCAGTGGGGGAAGTTCGTCGAACTATAACATCACCTTACAGAATGGGACGCTCACGGTCTCTCAGGCTTTGCTGGTCGTGATTGCGAACGACGCCTCACGTACGTACGGCGCTGCCAATCCCAGTTTCACGTTCCAGGCCATCGGATTTAAGAATGGTGATGGTGTTGCCAATATCACGTCACCTACTTTGAGCACCACGGCGACGGTTACCAGTGGGGTCGGGACGTATCCGATCAACTTGACTGGAGGTTCCGCGACGAACTACTCGTTCGCGTTGTTCCCTGGCAACCTCACGGTGACGAAGAAATCGCTCACCGCTACGGCCGATGACAAAACGCGCGTCTATGGACAGAACAATCCATCGAATAGCATTTCCTATTCCGGCTTTGTGAATGGCGACGGGCCTGCTTCGATCACGCCTCCTACGATCTCTGGCCCTGCGGCGACCCAAACCAGCAATGCGGGAACGTATCCAATCTTGTTGAGTGGTGGTTCGGCCGCCAATTACGACCTCGTGTTGGTTAATGGTACGCTTACGGTGACGAAGGCGAACCTGACTGCCACCGCCGACAACAAATCGAGAGTCTATGGATCTGCCAACCCGACCTTTACGATTTCCTATTCGGGATTTTTGAATGGCGATAATGCGACCAACATCGTGCAACCAACGGCGACCACAACGGCCAACGCGACTTCTGACGTGGGCACCTACTCCATCACGGTGGTGGGCGGTTCGAGCATTAACTACAATATCCAACCACAAACGGGTATCCTTACGGTCACGAAGGCCACACTCGTTGCTCGTGCCAACGACCAGAACCGACGCTATGGGCAGGCGAACCCGACGTTGACGATCACGTACACGTCGTTCTTGAATGGAGACTCTGAGGGCGACATCACACCGCCAACTATTTCTACCACGGCAACCACCACAAGCACGGTCGGTAACTATCCGATTAGTTTGACCGGTGGAGCTGCCACCAACTATTCGTTGACCTTGCAGAGCGGAACGCTAACGGTATCGAAAGCGCTGCTAACGGCCAAAGCTGACAACAAGACGAAAGTGTATGGCACCGCGAACCCTGCCAACTCGATTACGTACACCGGGTTCGTGAACGGCGACGATGCAACGGATATCACACCGCCGATTATTACGGGTCCTGCCGCCACGTCGGCGAGTCCCGTGGGATCGTACCCGATTACCTTGAGTGGTGGAAGTGGAGCGAACTACACCTTCACGACGCTCGACGGCGGAACGCTCACGATCACTCCGGCGCCGTTGACGGCCACGGCGGACAACAAAACTCGAATCTACGGCGCGACCAACCCATCATTTACCATCACGTATTCAGGATTCGTGAATGGCGACACGCCCTCTTCAATCACGCAGCCTGTGGCAACTACCGCGGCTGTTGCCACTTCCAACGTGGGGAGCTACCCAATTACCTTGTCGGGATCGACATTGAACTACGCGTATACGTTTGTCGATGGAACCCTTTCCGTGACGAAAGCCACCGTCACGGCAACAGCTGACAGCAAGACGAAAGTGTATGGAAGCGACAACCCGACCTTCACGATTACGTTCTCTGGGTTTGTCAACAGTGAGAGTTCATCTGTTATCGACGTGATGCCGACCGTAAATACAACGGCGACCAACGCCTCGCCGGTGGGCACCTATCCTCTTACTTTCTCGGGTGGGTCCGACAACAACTACAACTTCGTATTCAATTCCGGTACGTTGACGGTGACGAAAGCTCCGCTTACGGCGAAGGCAGACAACAAGTCGCGATCTTTCGGTACTGCGAACCCGGCATTGACCATCAGCTACACTGGATTCGTCAACGGCGATGGTCCGACGTCGATTACCCAACCGATCATTTCGACGACCGCCACCATTTCGAGTCCATTTGGCAATTACCCGATTGTTCTAACGGGTGGGGCCGCCTCCAACTATACGCTTACCTTACAACAAGGAACGCTTTCGGTTGTGCCTACGACGCTAACGGTGACCGCGAACAACCAAGTGCGTGATTATGGTTCGACCAACCCTACACTGACTTTGAGCTATTCGGGCTTTGTCAACGGTCAGACGGCTGCAGACCTTGACGTGCAACCAACGGCTTCTACGACAGCCACGAGTGCCTCGAACGCTGGAACTTATCCAATTACTGCCGCAGGTGCGGTTGATCCGAATTATACCTTCGTGTATGTCGACGGGACATTGACCGTCAACAAAGTGACACTTACCGCGAAGGCAGACTCTAAAACAAGCACCTACGGAACGATTCCGACGAACACGATCACCTACACAGGATTTGTGAACGGAGAAAACCCTTCGGTACTCGATACACCCGCTAACGCTCAGTCGACTGCCACGCCGACGTCGCCCGTTGGAACCTATCCGATCACCGCGTCGGGTGGTGTAGACAACAACTACAACCTCACCTATCAATCGGGGATACTCACGATCGGCAAGGCCCCGTTGACCGTTACCGCAGACAACAAGAGTAGGATTACGAGTCTCGCCAACCCGATCTTCACGGTTACATACTCAGGATTTATGAATGGCGAGACTGCGTCCGTTTTGGACCAGGTTCCTGTAGCGACGTGTGCGGCGACGCAAGCATCCGCGGCAGGCGCCTATCCAATTGTCGTGGCGGGTGGTGTTGACGGGAACTACAGCTTCACTTACGTGAATGGTACGTTGACGGTAATCCAAGATGGGCCGCCGGCGATTGCCAACTTTACGGTGGAAACCCAAGAAGACACAAAGTTTACTTTCCCGTTATCTCTTTTCGAGTTGAACTATGCCGACGACCCGGGTAACCACATTGCGATGGTGAAGGTGGTGACACTGCCCTTGAATGGGACGCTTTTCAAGGGAGCGAGTACCGTGGCCGCTGGCGATGTGTTTTTGGTCAGCAATGGCGTGTTGGACGACCTCTCCTATCTTCCCAACCCCAACTTCTTTGGGACCGATGCGTTCACGTACAACGTTTCGGATGGAAATTTCTATTCAGTAAATCCAGCTACCATTACTTTAAAGGTGACGGCGGTGAACGATGCTCCCGTGTTGTCGAATGTAGAAGCGAATCCTGTTCTCTACCGCCCAGGAGACGCTGCGGTGAAAATCACTACCGGGTTGATCATCAACGATATTGACAACACGAATGTATTCGAAGCGACGGTAGCCATAGGCACAAACTTCGCGAATGGCGATCGTCTTGCCACCACCGTCACGGGAACGAAGATTGAAGCTACGTTTAACGCCACGACGGGTGAACTCAAGCTGTCGGGTAAAGAGACGCGGGCCAATTACGAAACCGCTCTGAGAAACGTCACATTCAGCACGCCTGTCAACAGCGAAGCCATTATCTCCGACAAGAACATCACGTTCGTCGTACGCGATAGTTTGGCCTGGAGCAACACCGTGATGCGGACTTTGAGTATTACCGAAGTCTTCCCGGAACTCGAACTCGTGTCGGCATTTACTCCTAATGGCGATGGTGTAAATGATGTTTGGGATATTGTGAATCTGCATTATTATGGCGCCATCAATATTTCGATTTTCAACCAGAACGGCGTGCGCATTTTCAACTGTCAAACACAAGATTGCACCTGGGACGGCACCGTGAACGGGAAGAGCCTACCGGCAGGCCCCTATCCATATATTATAGATTTGGATGACGGAAAACGAAGGTATAAGGGTACCGTGACCATCCTCAAATGACGTGGCAGATGAACAAAAAGCACCTACATATCGTCGTCGCTGTCCTGTTGAGCCTCAATTTTTCGCGTTCGGCGGCACAAGAGATTGATCACTCTCAATATTACCTCAACCTCCCGGGGGTAAACGCTGCTTTTACCGGGATGGAAGAGTACTTGGATATCCGTTTCTCGCATCGACAAGGGTTCAATGACTTCGCGGTAAAGAACAATTATTCATTCCTAAGCGGTTACACCACGCTGAATAAGTCGGCACGGACGGCATTAACGAACAACGCGCCTCGCATGAGTAATCCGGCGGGGTTCGAAAAGCTGCAGCAATCACGACGGCTCCTTCGGAAGCATGGCATTGGTGGAATGGTCACCACTAGAAGTTTTGGACCATATGAAGCTACTTCCATGAGTGTCAACTATGCCTACCATTTGCCCATTGCAAAAAATGTGACGATGTCGTTTGGCACGAAGGCTGGATTTTTCAACGAAAGAATTAGTCCCGATGGCCTCACCGTTAGAGAGGCGAACGACGCATTCTATCAACAGGTCATGGCTACCAGTCAGGGCAACTCGTCCAAATTCCTCTTAGACTTCGGGTACACGCTATATTCCAAGAATTTTTACTTCGGCTTGTCGTCGATGAACTTGGTGAGTAACCATGTGAGTGGAAACGAGACGTTCGACCTACAGCAAGCCAAACGTTTCACTGCACAAATAGGATTGATTACGCTCCCCGTGGGGCAAGACTTTTCGATCAACCCGGGTGCACGGGTAACTTATTCCCCTGGCTACGCGACGGTCGTCACTGGGTACGCCCGGATCCGCTTCCGTGACGTTGTATACGTAGGTGCGGGATATACGTCGTCGAACCCTAAGTTGTCATTGCTCTTTGGCCTTCGTGTCAACGGCTCCTTTAGCGTGAACTATGCCTACGACAAATACCTATCGGACCTCAATAACTTTAATATCAGTGTGCACGAAATCGTGTTGGGGATGGCTGTTTTCAATCGCTTCCAGATAAAATCCCATCTTTGGTAAATTTGCCTTCCCGGAACGGACACATGTTATCGAAACTTACACGAACTCACCTTATCCTGCGTTGGGCGCTGGTCGTCACCTTCGCGTGGGCACGTGTGGAGTCGGTCGTGGGCCAAGAACTCCTGTTTGACGAGCCGGCAAAACTTGGGCCTTCGGTGAACACAGATGCTGAGGAGAGTGGCCCGGTGCTATCGCGCGACGGACAGACCCTTTATTTTTCCAGGGCATTCGATCGCAATAACATCGGTGGTGAGTTTGGTGGCACGGACATTTGGATCGCGCACCGCGAACTTCGAAACCAATGGCAACCGGCTTCGAACAAATTGAACCATTGGAACAATAAGCTCAGCAACGCAGTCATCGGCATCAGCAAGGACAATCTGTCGGTGTATTTACTCAATGCATACAAGCCGCGCAGTGGCATCGCGTTCTCCAAGAATATCAAAGGCGAATGGACGGAACCAGAGATGATTCCGGTTCCCGGATTGACGCGCAACGCATACGTGGGATACTATGTGCACCCCTCGTTCAACATCATCATCATTTCGATGGAGTCGAAAGAGTCCGTAGGCAAGGAAGACTTGTTCATTACGGTAAAGGACTCGCTGGGCAACTGGTCTCCACCGACGAACCTTGGTTTGACCGTCAATACCGAGGGATTTGAAATTTCTCCATTCTTGAGCGAAGATACCAAGCGCCTGTACTTTTCAAGCGATGGCCATGCGGGCATGGGCGATGCCGACATCTTCGTGTCGGAAAGGTTGTACAATGACAGTTGGACGGTTTGGACTAAGCCACGCAACCTCGGCAATTCGATCAATAGCCCGCGATTCGACGCCTACTTTTCGATCTATGGAGACTCGGTGTGCCTGTTTGCGAGTAACCGAAGTTCGGAACGGGCGGACATCTATAGCGCCAAAGTTCGAGCGAAGACGGTGAAACCATTTGAGGGTCCCACACAAGTTTACCTAGATCCCGCCGAGGCGGCCGCCCTATTTGGACCTCCGAGCGACCTTCAGTTTATGGAAGGTCTTACGGAACTCAACCAAGACCACAAAAAGTATATCAACGCCATTGCGCAAGCCATGCAAAAAAACAAAGACGTGAAGTGCCGGCTCGTGGCCATTCGAAATTCGGACCGAAACAAGATCGAAATCCAGCAGGCTCGATTGCTGAGTATTTTGGACTACTTCAAGCAACTTGGAGTAGAGGGCAGCCGTTTTATTTTCGGCGTAGAACAGGCTTCCTCCGCCACGATCGCCGAGCGGGAAACCGTGGTGCTACGATTCTATCGTTGAAGCCCTTTTGGCGCCCCAAAACCCCGGGAATTTTGCAGCGCAAACGCTTGAGTACCAGGTATATTAATATGCCAACGGGTCCCCGATAATGGGGTTTTTATTGTAAATTTGCTTGATTTTTTGACTAATGGAGTTCCTTTTCGTCCTTAGGTTGTTGCAGCGCAAGCTGTGGATTTTGATCAGCATCCCTCTGGTCACCGCAATTCTGACAGGCGTGCTCTTGTCGAGGATGGACAAGAAGTACAAATCGACCGCGCAGATCGCCACTGGCTTTACCACCAATGAGGGGGTGAAACTCAATGATGAGAACACCAACCCCTTCGAAATCAACAACAACTTCACCAACATCATAGAATCGATGAACTCGATTCCCGTATTGAGCTTGGTGTCGTACCGGTTGATCATTCACGACTTGGAAGAACCGGACGCCTTCCGGAAATTTAAACCGGTCAAGAATGCCGAGTTTCCCATCGATGCGGCGGTGCTTCTCAGCGCCAAGGATAAGTTCAAGGCAAGACTTCAAGATTTCAAACCGCTCAACTCGTTTGAAGGCGAAGACCGCATGCTGTACGAAATCCTGAAAGGGTACGAGTACGACTACGAATCTCTCATCAAGAAACTCTGGATCCGCCGCGTTTCCACCTCCGACTTTATCTCTGTTGACTTCACGTCTGAGAATGCGAAGCTATCGGCTCTCACCGTAAACGCCGTCTGCGAAGAGTTCATCCGTTACAACAAGGCTTTGAAAGTAGATCGCTCGTCTGAATCGATCGAGTTCTTGGAAAGCTTGATGATGGAGAAACGGCGCGTACTCGATCAAAAGACCGCGGCCCTGAACGAGTATAAGGTCGTCAACAACGTAACGAACTACAATGCCGAAAGTGAAGCAAAAATTCAGCTCATTTCGGATTACGAGCTCAACAAAGAGACCGAGGAAAAAAATATCAAGGCTCTGAGGTTGTCCTTAAACGATGTGGAAGAAGCCATCAAGACGGGACAGAAGTCGAATCAACGCGAAGTAGTTCAAGTGAACCAGCGGGTGATCGAGTTACGCCGGGAGATCGCGGAGTTAAATGCGTCGGGCGCCGACAAGGACAAGTTGTCGCGTCTTCGTGACGAATTGCAGTTGGAAGTAAGTCGACTTGAAGCGATGCGACGCAACACCAGCGCGGAAGACCTTGTCGCACTGGAAAAAAACAGGGACGACCTCAAACTCAAGCTTAAGATTGCCGAATCAAACCTTCAGTCGATCGAAGAATCGCTGCGGAAACTTAAGTATGATGTCTCTGGATTTGCGACGAAGGAGGCCCGGTTAGCTGATTTGGAGCGCGAAGTGGAGTTCGCTTCCGACGACTACGCCAACGTGCAAGACAAATACAACTCGACGAAAAACCAAGCTTTGGTAGTCGGCGGGTCCATCCGTCTCACGTTGCGTGGACAGCCTAGCCTCGAACCAGAGCCTTCCAAATTCCTACTTCTCACCGCCGTGGCGGGAGTAGGATCGTTCGTGCTTTGCGTGATCGTGATTCTTGGTATCGAATTCCTCGATTTCAGCATCCGCGTTCCGGCACGCCTCACCACCCTCACAGGTTTACACAATGTGGGCTCTGTTAACCTCGTCAATCCAACAGGATTCGACATTGAAAAGGTGTTCAATGACCGAAACGTTGGAAAGGAATCTGAAGTGTTCATCCACTTCATGCGAAAGCTTCGGTATGAAATCCAAATGTCGAAAGGCAAGGTATTCTTGATCACCAGCACGCAGGTGAACGTCGGAAAGTCATTCCTGATCATCTGCTTATCCTACACACTGAGCTTGATCAACAAAAAGGTATTGATCATCGACACGAACTTCCGTCACAATTCATTGACGCGACTCCTCTTGTCGAAGAAGAGTAGTGTCAAGTTGCTGAAGAAAGGTTCGTTTGGTGAGGAGGAAAAAATCTCGGAAGAGGCGGACAACGCCTACACGGGTACAAAATTCAATTTCGATGAAAACTCTGGCAACCAAAACCGCAATGGTGGCTCAAATGGTTCTTCCAATGGCCAGTCCAACGGGGAGGAGGCGGATCATCGCAACATCATTCACACCACCGCTTTCAAGGGTGTGTCGGTGATTGGCAACATCGGGGGCCACGATTCCCCTTCAGAAATCCTGGCGGGTCGTGACTTCAAGGAAGTGATCAAAAACCTGTCGGCCGACTACGACTACATTCTCATGGAAGGCCCCTCGCTGAACGAATATTCTGACACGAAGGAACTTACGGAATATGCGGATAAGGTTATCGCGATTTTCGGAGCCGACTCGGTCATCAACCATTTGGATCGCGAATCGATTTCTTACTTGAAGTCGATCAAAGGTAAACTCTTAGGTGCCGTCCTGAACAAAGTCGAAGTCAAGAACCTTTCGGCTTGAAAGCGCCTAAGCTATCTCCCTGGATCAAGTCTGGCGCTTTCTCAATTGGGTCGCGACTCAGCGTACTGATCTTTGGCTTCGGCAGCTTTTACTTCTTGGTGCGCCTGCTGCCCAAAGCGCAGTTTGGTGCCTGGAGCATCTTCCTTACCATTACGACGATCGTCGAAATGTCGCGAAATGGGCTCATCCAAAACGCGCTGATCAAATTACTTCACTCCCACGACGAGTCGGAAACAAATAAAGTCGTTACCGGCTCCTGGTTCATCAACGTCGCTTATTCCCTACTGATTTTTGTTTGCTTGGTGCTGCTCGCCGGATTGTTCGGCAAAACATTTGGCGTGGACGGTTTTCAATCGATGTTCATCTTCTATGGAATCACGCTGGCAATCTTGATTCCTTTCTCACAGTTCAACTACATGCAGCAGGCCAGGTTCAGTTTCAACGGAATCTTCTGGAGTGCGGCAACTCGACAAGGACTGTTCTTTGTGTCGATCATCGTGATCTACTCGCTCCGGTTTGTCCCGAGCTTGACGCAATTGGTACTCATCCAGAGTGGCTGCACGCTCGTCGGTTTGTTGGTGGCTTTCATCTCCGCCCGTCGTTACATCCACTTCCAATGGGAATTCGATTGGGACATGTCGCGCAAGATTTTCCACTTCGGGAAGTTCGTGATGGGCACCAACATTTCTTCGTTGCTCTTCAAAAGTGTCGATCAATTTGCGATTGGCGCATTCCTTACCCCCAACAACGTTGCGTCGTATGCCTCTGCGATGCGACTGTCGAACTTGATTGAGTATCCCGCGACATCGGTGTCGGAAGTAGTATATCCGCATAGCACCAAGAGGATCAGCGAACAAGGCGAGCAGATCGTTAAGTCGTTGTATGAAAAATCGGTTGCTCTGACCATGGCGATCACCGTCCCGATTGTGGCGGGCACCTTCATCTTCTCGGATTTCATCATCTATATCATTGCGGGCCCGGAATATGCCGACTCTGCCGGTATCTTACGGGTAACGATTCTCTTTGGCTTACTGACCCCCTTCATGCGCCAATTTGGGATGGTGATGGATTCGTCGGGGCGGCCACACCTTAACTTCGTGATGTTGTTGTTCGCCCTGGCCTTCAACATTGGGGCGAACTGGATCATGGTGCCGGCCTTTGGTGTGATGGGAGCGGCTTTTGGCACCCTCCTGTCGTATGTGGTTTTTAGTATTGTAGGGCACATTATCTTGGTTCGATTGTTCGACGTGAACGTGTTGAATATCTTAAGCTACACGCTATCCTTCTACCAGAAGGCGATATCCGTGGGCTGGGATCTAGCCGCCACGAAGTTGAAGTTGCAAAAGAGATCGAGTAGGTAATATTTTTGTGGATGGGTGCCCTCGATCTTGTGGTCGACCGCTTCCCTCCTGCACCCCGAGATTATAAATAACTTAGTAACGTGGAACAGAACGGCGAAAAACGGAAAGGACAGGGCGTCAAAGTAAAAGGGCAGTTCCTATTCATGCAATGGGTGCTGTCGCTGATGACGGTGGGCGTCCTAATCGCTTTTTTCCTGATGATCGTGGTGTTTTAGATTATGACCGATTCGCAAAACCAAATGGTAGACCTACAGACGTCGCGGAACACGCTGACGCCGTCGTCGGCTCCTGCCTGGTTGCGAAACTTGAAGTATCCCATTGCCATCGCGTTCCTCCTCGGCGTGTCGGCGATCCTCGCTTTGGGCATCTCACTCTTTGGGATCGTTTTTGGAATCGTGTTCCTGGCGGCCATTATCGGAATACCCGTGGTATTGTACTCGATCGCCAATTTGAAGTTTGGCATCATCGTATTAACAGTGATCTCCTTCTTCATGGGCTTGGGTAAGTTCCTAGGCGACGACGTGAAGTTGGGCGTGGCGCTCGACGTGTTTCTCTTGGCGATGTTTTTGGGAATGCTGGGTGAGAAATATAAAAAGGGTGACTTTAGGATTGCCACCAACCCCATCAGTTACGTCGTGTGGCTCTGGTTGATTTACAACTTCGTCGAATTCGGGAACCCCATGGCCTCTCGAGAAGCATGGGTGTATGTGATTCGTGGATTCGCGCTGTTGATGATTTTCTTCTTCATCGGCTTACAAGCCATGGACAACGTAAAGTTCATCCGCGTCTTTATCAATGTATGGATTGTCTGCACCCTGATTTCCGCGGGCTATGGGCTCTGGCAGGAATTTCATGGACTCAACGAAACCGAACTCGCATGGGTAGCTGCCGACGATTTTCGTTTCAACCTCATCGTGAACTGGGGACGCTACCGGGTGTTCTCCTTTTTCTCCGACCCAACATTGTTTGGCATCTTAGTTAGTTACACAGGATTGTTTTGCATTGCCTTGTTGCCGGGCCCTTTCAAGTTTTGGTATAAGGTGTTTTTGTTCATGAGTGCCATGGCTATGTTTCTCGCCATGGTGTATGCCGGTACGCGAACGGCATACGCGATGATTCCGGCAGGTCTAGTTTTCTTCGCGATGCTAACGCTCCAAAAGCGCACGCTCATGATCGCCGGCATTCTCGGTGCGTTGGGTGCTGGCATTATCTTTTCGGATATTCGAAGCCTCGGCCCTTTCCTTACGCAAAACAGTTTAGAGCGTATCCGGTCGGCATTCAAACCCAGCGAAGACCCGTCGTTCCAAGTGCGGGAACGAAGCCAGGCTTTCATCAAACCCTTTATCCAACAGCACCCGATTGGCGGTGGCTTGGGTAGCATCGGCGCGTGGGGACGGCGATTCTCACCAGGCTCGCCGCTATCCCAATTTGCACCCGACAGCGGGTATGTGCGGGTGGCCGTGGAATTGGGCTGGCTTGGATTGATCGTCTATTGTATCTTTTTCGCGGTGATTGTAATAACTGGCGTCCGAAACTATTACCGAATGCAAGACCCGCTACTAAAAACCTACATGGCTGGCCTACTCGCGGCGGTATTCAGCATCATCATCGCCAACTACCCGCAAGAAGCCCTCATACAGATTCCAACAGTCTTGATCTTTTATATGATCATGGCGATGATCGTGAAGTTGAGAAAACTTGACGAGGAAAAAAACCAAACCCAAACATCATGAAATTTCTAAGACTTCTGGCCTTGTTGCCATTCTTCGCGCATGCCCAGGTCGTCGACTTTAACAAGGTAATTTTACCTGACAACGTCACTCCTCCCGAATTCGAGGAGCGTCTCGTGCAGTTGGCGTGGAAAAACCATCCCTCGAATAAGACCGTGTTGAAGGAAGTTGAAATCGCTTCGAAAGAGCGACAACTTGCTCGTTGGCGCTGGCTCGACGACATCTATGCGAACGGAAACTTAAACGAGTATACGCTCCACCCACGTACGAGCGATGGAACCGCCAACACGAACGTATTCTTCCCTCGTTACAACTTTGGAATTCGTTTTAGCCTGGGGACCTTCGTCACCACCCCCCTGCAGTCGCGTATTGCCAACGACAACCTTGCCAACTCACAACTAGCAGTAAACGAGAAAAAACTCGCGGTACGCGAACAGGTTCTGACAGGCATCGAACGACTCAAGCAGTATTACAAGTTCATTCGCATTCGAGAACAGATCTACGAAGACTTCCGCACCATGTATTTGGCGAGCGAAAAGAAATTTGAGACCGGCGAAGTGTCGATGGATCAATACCGCGCTGCCGCACAAGCCTATGCCGATCAAAAGGAGAGTGTAGCCGAAGCACAAGGCAACTTCAATGCCGCCCGCATCGCACTGGAGGCACTCATCGGGGTGAGCATCACGGAAGTGAAAGGCTATCCCGAGTTTATCGCCGCTCTAGAGGCTGCCTCCAAGTTAGACTGACTCCTTCATGTCGGCAGTCAGTTTCTTGCGAGAGCTTCCCCAGCGACTCACTCGCGTGACGTCGGGAGGCAAAATGATCCGTGAGGTGGATGGCCTCCGTTTCCTTGCCATCGCGCCGGTTGTTATTCAGCACCTGAGCGAACGGTTGGAGCGCAACGCCGCCGTCGCATTTCGTGCCGGCACCGAATTCGACTCGGCCATGTTCCTCATGCACCGAGGTTCGGTTGGCGTGTTCTTGTTCTTCATGATCAGTGGCTTCATCTTGGGAATGCCCTTCGCCTCGCACTACCTACACGGTTCGAATATCATCACGCTTTACTTAATCGTGATCGGTGGGCAAGCGGCGAAAGACATTATCCCGCATTTTTTGGCCAGTGTCGTGTACCTACACAGCGTTATCTTCTGGGACTGGAGCCCCATCAATCCACCCATCTGGACCCTCGAAATAGAAGTACAGTTCTATGTGCTGGCTCCCCTATTGGCCTGGTTATTCTTCTCAGTGTCCGACAAACGCACAAGGCGGATGGGGATGGTTGGGGGACTGGCTTTGATCATGATCTTGCAACAGTACTTCTCGACGTTTACCGGAAACACCTCTTGGACAATCTTGGGACACCTGCATTATTTTTTGATCGGATTCTTTCTTGTCGACTTGTACCTCACCGACTGGAAAAACGGCATTGCGAAACATCCGATCTTTAACTTCATCGGGGTGGTGGCGTTCGCGGGTTTGTTCCTCACTTGGTCGTGGGACTTTGAATGGTATAGCCGCGTCGCTTTCGTGGTCTCCTTGTTCCTTCTTGGATACTCCGCATTCCGGGCGACTTGGCTGAACCGGCTCTTGACGCTGCCCTGGATCACCGCGATTGGTGGGATGTGTTATACTATCTACTTGATTCACTTGCCCATCATCGAGGCGCTGATCAAGTTCACGAGCAGACTTTACTGGACGAACATCTTCACCTTAAACGTATTGCTGCAGGCAGCCATCTTGGTGCCCGTGGTGATGGGGTTCAGCATGATCTTCTTCTTGCTGATCGAAAAACCGTGTATGTATAAGGATTGGCCAACGCGGTTACGAAATTGGATTGCGAACCGCCGGAAAGATCACTTCCGTCCAATTACCTGAATGCAGTTACCACCTTTCTTGGCGCCACTGTACAACCATCCTTCGATATAATAGATGAACTTACACACAGGCAGGAACAGCAATTGAATGACCGCTCCGCCTTTAGCTGTGAAGTAACTCAGTTCCCACCCCAACCGCGAGATCCAGCCGTCGGAATAAGTAGCGTGCACGGTTTTGAAACCGGCCGCTTCGCACCTTTTGGTCAATCCATCGAGATCGAGGACCTGTCCCACGTGTTCGCCTTCGAGCCAGTGGTTATGTTCCTCGAACCACTTGTCGGGAAGGATAGTCAATTGCTTCACGTTGGGCATCTTAACAAGAATGAACCCACCGGGCTTCAACTTCTTGTAGCATTCCTCGAAAGGCATTTCGGCCGGCCTGATATGTTCGAACACATCGACGCTGAAGATCAAATCATACACGCCGGTTTCATCGAGCTCTTCGATCTTACCGGGAAATACTTTGACGTTCGGGTAGTTGCGAGTCGCCACGACTTCGTCAAGTAGCACGGTCCTTTCCGGATCTGGTTCGAGGGCCGTGAACTGCGTGTTGGGCATCGCTTCTGCCATCATGAACGTGAACTCGCCCAAGCCTGCGCCTAAGTCCATCACTTTCTTGAAGTCATTCAGCGGAAGGAGTCGAAGACGATCGATGAACACATTTGCCCGGGCCCAGTTGCCAACGCTCGTGTATCCGAAAATCTTATAAATCAGCTTCCCGATGGTGGGTCGTTTCCGCATGCGGGGGCTAGTCATGAACTGGGTTTTCCCGTATTCGAAGCGGACGTTGGCAGGTTGGGTCATAAGTCCAAAATTATCAGGTTTTTCCCGGTTTCGTGCTGTTTTTGGTGATCCTGCACGGATATTTTCACATGTTACCGATGGGTATATTGCGGCCATGACGCGCCTCCCGCACTGGCTTTCTCGATCCCTCTACATCGCCGCGCTGGCGCTATCGGTTGCGAGTCTGGCTGCTGTTTGGGTAGCCCCCGACGAGTGGTACCTAGCGGGGTTTCTGGCCTTGGGAATACCGGCCGTCGTTCCATGGAATGTGATCCAAGCCATCCGTCACCTGCGCCGGCGGTCGCCCCTGGCTTGGGGACCGGCGGCCGTGGTAGTCATGTCTTTGCCGCTTGTGTCGAAGTCCCTCTCCTTTTGGGCCGGGCCTGCACCCGCCGGCGAACCGTTGCACGTCCTGACCTATAACACCAACGCGTTTCAATTCTACGGCGACAACACCCGTTATCGGCCTCTGCTGTCTGACTTCCAAGCATGGGTCGCGACTCAAGATCTAGACGTGATTTGTCTGCAGGAGATGATCGAACCAACGCACGAGCCGATTACCATGGATGGATACCAGGTTTTCACCTCAATGAAGACCACGCGCGATGGAAACTTCTTGGGACCGGCGATCCTGACCAAACTCCCGGTAGTAGACCAGGGTAAAATGGAATTCGCCTTCAACTCGTACAACCGACTGATGTGGGTAGATATGTTGTACGGTCGCGACACCATACGGGTGGTGAACGTACATCTCGTCTCCTACGACTTCAGCGAAAGCGGCATAGCAAAAAACCTCGCGAAGGTGCGCAACTCTCTTCGTGCCCGCAGTTGGCATTCGAAATTGATTCGAAAGTTTTTAGAGAATTCCCCACACCCAGTCGTCTTGTGTGGCGACCTTAACGAAGTGGCCCAGAGTTACCCCTACCGCAACTTGACCGCTGTCCTCCAAGATGCTTTTCTAGTCTCGGGTAAGGGCTACGTGCGTACGTTTAGTTTTCACGGGTTTCCCTTTCGCATCGATCATGTGATGTACGATCACCGGTTCTCTTCAGCACAGTACCAAGTTCGCACAGATCTCAATTGGTCGGATCACTGGCCGGTGACAGTTGATATTGGGTGGCGAGATCGGGGCGAATGAATACTTCGATCTGAGAATCTTCCAGTCGACGGGGCGCAATAAACTGATCGTAACGGACGTAGTCTTTACGCAGTTCCTCGCCGATGGCAGCGGGATAGAAAGTTGGTAGACTCTCGATACTTTGAAACAAAACTATATCGTAGTAACCATTGCGGATACGCTGATTGATTTCGTCGACCTGTTTTTGAAACATGCCGATGCCCATGTGAAACCACAGCGGCGTACCGGTATCAGGTGTGTATGGAATCTCATACGCAAGCGACGTGAGTTCAGACATGTTCAATACTTTCAGGTCAGTCTTTTTCAAAAATGGCAACGCCATGATCTTCTTGATCCCTTCATTCGTTCCCTCGGGAACCATGACTTTCTTGAACGTAGGGAGATAACCTTCCACCCAGGGTTTTGAGGCCACGGCTACCGATCCATCGTCGCTCTTGGGCGCGGGGAACAATCCAGACACATACTTGGCATATCCCGCTGAATACGTTGCCAGCAACACGCCACCAATCAAAACCACGAATATGAACTTACTCGCCCATTTCTCCCAAGGCAAGAACAAGCAAAGCCCCACGAAACCAAACGCATGGTAGTAGGTCATGTGATCGGTGGGAAGGGGGCTCGTCATACGCTGGACGAGTGACTGCAGGATGATCGCCGCAAAAATTGATACTGCCAAGAACATATTCTTGTTCTCGAAGAAACTCTTGAATGAGCCGGCGGTGAGCAATAGCCCCACCAGTATTCCTACTACATATAACTTCTCGACGATGGCGTACGACAGCAAGATATCGAGCAGCAGGCCCAAGCTGATGCGCGAGCTATGAGGTGGTTGTCCATGGTTGAACCAATATCCAAACCCATCATCTACAAATGGTCCAATGAGCGCCACGGCGGTGATGGCAAAAGCAGCGACGTAGATGATTAGAGGAAGGAACTTCTTTTCGGTCCACGACACGTAGGCGATCAAATACAAAGAGATGAGGAAACACAAGCCGCCCATGTCTTGCTTGGTATATAGGGAGATGAACGTGAAGAAGCCCGCCAAAAGAAGGGAGGTATATCGCTTCCAGTTGGTTTCGATTTTTGCGTACAGCGTAACAAAGTACAACGCTATCATTTCATAGACGATCACCGAGTGATTGTACCATGGCCAGAAATTGTAGATCACATAGGTGAGGCAGAAGACCAAGAGGGTCATCGTTACCACCAAAGGACGGATCGACAGATTGTACAGGATACCGCGGAGGACCAGGACACTGAGCAGATTGATGAACACCTGCGCCTTGACGAGCGTCAAGAAAGTAGGTCCGAATAGCTTGAAAAACAGGGTTGGGATCAGCCAAAAACCGATGCCCATGGGGAGACCAAAGTCGGAATACGGTGTTTGGCCGATCATCAATCGATAGGAAGCATCCCACGAAAGGAAGATGTTCACCCGGTAAGGAAGGTGGACCAAAAGGGGTAAGACGAGGAACGGAAAAACGATCGCGAAATCGATTGCCCGACGGGGCCACGGGCGCTCAATTAAATTCAGGAAAGTGCTTTTATTCATGATGCGATTCAGCCAACTTTGACAGTCAAAGATCGCTTTTTTACCCCCTTTTTCAGCGGAAAAAGCCCGATATTTTATCTACCAATGCGGTTTCTATACCTCCTGCGAGTTCATCACTGGTCGAAGAATTCATTCATTTTTATCCCTGCTTTTTTCGCCGGTGTCCTCCTCCATTGGGACATGATTGTCACCCTTGGATTAGGCTTCATTGCCTTCTCGCTCGTGTCGAGTGCGGTGTATATTTTGAACGACTACCGCGACCGTGAAACGGACCGCTTGCACCCGACCAAGAAAAATCGCCCGTTGGCCTCCGGCAAAGTGTCTCCCTCCACCGCGTTGGCATTGATGGGAATCTTCGCTGTGGCCGGCTTAGCCCTAGGATACTACTTAGACCTGCTCTTCTTTTTTGGACTTGTCGTTTACGTGGCAATCAACCTGTCCTACTCGATGGGCCTCAAGAATATCGCGATCCTCGATACGCTCATGGTGTCGTCGGGTTTTCTCATTCGAACACTTGCTGGCGGTTGGCTCGCACATGTCGAGATTTCACAATGGCTCGTCATCATGGTCTTCCTGCTGTCGTTCTTCTTGGCGATGGCGAAGCGACGCGACGACCTAGTCCTCAACCAAGACAGCCAAGTGCCGCTTCGGAAGTCATCGAAGAACTATACCATTGAATTCCTGAACACGATCCTCTCGGTACTCTCGGGTATCATCATCGTGTCGTATATCATGTACACAATTTCCGAAGATGTAGTGCACCGTCTCCATACGAAGAACGTGTACATGACATCGTTATTCGTCTTTGCGGGTGTGGTTCGATTCCTGCAAATCGCGATGGTTGAGAAAAGAGGTGGCTCCCCGACCAAAATCTTCCTCACCGATACTTTCATCCAGGTGACCGTAGCAGGGTGGATTCTCTGCTTCGCAATCCTCATCTATTTTGTTTGACAGTCATGTCGAAAACAAAGGTTTCAAATTGGGGGAACTATCCCACCGTCGAAGCGGACGTAAAAGCTTTTGAAGGCGTTGAAGATCTTTCGAAGCACCTGACGAATCCCGCTTCCTTCGCCATTCGAGGCACAGGGTTGTCGTACGGTGACGCTTCATTGGGAAAGAACATCGTCTCAACCGGTCGTTACAAAAAGATTCTTGCCTTCGATGAGAAGCAAGGCACACTTACTGCCGAATCGGGGGCTACTCTCGATGAAATATTATTGGTGATCGTGCCAAAAGGTTGGTTTGTTCCCGTAACGCCGGGTACCAAGTTCATCACGCTAGGGGGTGCCATTGGCGGCGACGTCCATGGCAAAAACCACCACGCTGAAGGAGCCTTTTGCCACTATGTGAATTGGATGGAAGTGATGTTGGCGGACGGCAGTGTGAAAAAAATCGATCGTACCTCCGATCCAGCGTTGTTCAACACGATCTGTGGCGGTCTCGGACTAGCCGGCGTCGTGTTGGTCGCTCAATTCCGACTCAAACCCATCGAGACGTCGTTCATTCGACAGAAGAACATCATCATTGGCGGACTCGACGAGATGATCGCCCGAATTCGCGAGTTTCAGTCAGCCACTTACTCAGTAGCTTGGATCGACACCCTAGCCAGTGGCAAAAACTTGGGGCGTGGCGTGTTGATGTTGGGCGAACACGCGAGTGCCGCAGAAGTGAAGGCCGCCGATAAATTGAAGACGCACAAGGCTCCGAAACTGAAAGTGCCGTTCAACTTTCCTGGGTTCGTGCTGAACACGCTCTCGATACGCATCTTCAACACGCTCTTCTACAACAAGTACAAGATGGCCAAAAAGGAAAGCGTCGTGCACTACGATCCTTACTTTTATCCACTCGACTTTGCGCGTGACTGGAACAAGATGTACGGCAAACGAGGATTTCTTCAATATCAATTCGTATTGCCCTTCGAGACAGCAACCGAAGGTCTGCGCGTAATCCTCGACGCGATCAGCAAACACGGACAGTCTTCTTTTCTCTCCGTCTTAAAGGCAATGGGACCTGGTGATCACACGATTTCCTTCCCGATTCCGGGCTTGACACTCGCACTCGACTTCCCGGTAACACCCGGGATCTTTCAATTCCTCGATGGCTTGGATAAAAAAATCATCGAGTTGGGTGGACGCATTTACTTGGTGAAGGATGCGCGAATGAAACCTGAAGTGTATTGGAAGGGTTATTCCAAGTCACTAGAGTTCCGTGACGCCCTTCGCAAGTTCGACCCCCAGCAAAAATTTGCTACGGCCCTATCGAAGCGGTTGCACATTGCCGAAGGGCCAGAAGCCGGCAACGACGTATTCTTCAAAACCGACGTGGTGAAAGACTCATACCTACTCTTGGGGGCAACGTCGGACGTGGCGTTGGCTATGGCTCAAGCCATTAAAGCGAATGGCCAAAAAGCAATACTCGCTGCGCGTGATCCTGAAGCTGTTAAACGAAGTATACTGAACTTCTCGGGCAACGGCACGCTAGACGTGGTCGCCTTTAATGCCCGCGATTTCCAAGGGCATGCGAATTGGTTTTTGTCATTGCCCTACTTGCCCGAACACACGGTATGTCTCTTCGGATACTTAGGGGAACAAACACTAGCCGAAACGAATTGGGATGAAGCGCAATCGATCATCGAATCGAACTACACCGGTGCTGTCTCCATTTTGAATGTGGCCGCACGCGTGTATGGTGACAAGGGCACGGGTACCATCACGGGCTTCAGCTCGGTGGCGGGAGAACGTGGTCGCCAAAGCAACTTTATATATGGAAGTGCAAAGGCCGGATTTACTGCTTACTTGTCTGGTCTCCGGAACAGTCTATTCCACAAAGGGGTGCATGTACTAACAGTACTCCCGGGATTCATGAACACCCGAATGACGGCGGGCCTCCCTTTGCCGAAGCCCCTTACGACCGAACCGGCCAGAGCAGCTTCCATTGTATTGGGCGCGATCCGTCGCAAAAAGAATTCCGTCTATGTAGACTTTAAGTGGTTCTGGATTATGACCATCATCAAGTCGGTGCCAGAGTTCCTCTTCAAAAGGCTCAAGATGTGATGGCAAAGCTCATCCTCTTCGACTTCGATGGTACACTGACAACGCGCGACACGCTCCTAGAATTTACTAAGTTTGGCCTAGGTGCGAGTCGTCATTTCGCGGGCCTTGCCTGGCTGTCGCCGATGTTGGTTATGGAGAGGCTGGGTTGGATAGCCGCCCAAACGGCAAAAGAAAAATTTCTCGCGCATTACCTCGGGGGCACTTCAGTTGAACAGTTCAACACCATGTGCCGCTCCTTTGGTAAGGAACGCGTACCGCAACTCATTCGTGTCGGCGCATCAAAAGAAATCGAAAAAGGAAAAGCCGAAGGTGCACGCATGGTCATCGTCTCGGCTTCGCCGGAAAACTGGATTCGCCCATGGGCCGAAACACAAGGGTTGGAGGTAATCGCCACTCGGTTGAAGATAGAACACGGAAAAATCACGGGGAAGATCGATGGACTCAACTGCAACGGTCCAGAAAAAGTGAACAGGATACGACAGACGATATCGCTTGATGAGTATTCAACAATAGCAGCGTTCGGAGACTCCCATGGCGACCTTCCCATGTTAGCATTGGCAACTGAAAAGCATTTCAAACCTTTCCGGTGATATGGACGTCGTGATGTTTGCCATCGGTCGTTGGGATCAGCGCTACTCCTCCACCTATTGGAGCCTGGCCAAGGAATTTGCTAAGGACCACCGGGTTTTCTATATCGACAACCCCATCACGATAAAGTATTTCCTTGCACGGTGTAAAACTCCGGAAGTTCAAAAGAGAAAAGGAGCGCTGCTGCGGCGGAAGAACACTTATACCGACGTGATGATCACTGAGCGGGGCCGCTTGACGGCGATCACGCCACCCTTGACCCTTCCGATCAATTTCATTCCAGCCGGGTCGCCGGTTTACGACGGTCTCACTTGGGTGAACGATTGGCTGCTGCGCGGTATGCTTCGAAACCTGCTCCGCGACTTCGACATCAAAAACTTCATCTTGGTCAACGCCTTCAACCCATTCTATCTCCAACACCTGCCGAAACAGTTTGCGCCCAAGCTGAACATCTACATGTCCGTCGATGACATCAGTCAATCGGTTCACATCAGCAAGCATGGGCCCAAACTTGAGCGCAAAGCCGTTGAGAAAGCAGATCTCACCCTGGTCACTTCACGCGAGTTGCGTTCGATTCAAAGCAACTTCTCGAAAAACGTTTTCTTGTTACCCAACGCTGCCGATGTCTCGCTTTTTCAAACGGCATTTACCCAAAAGTTCGAGAAGCCCAAAGAAATAGAAGGCATCGATAAGCCGATTGTCCTCTTCATGGGTCACATCGAGCATCGAACGGACTTCGGTCTTTTGAAATACCTACTAGAGGGGAATCGTGATAAGGTGTTCCTGATGGTGGGCCCTTGGTCGATCGAAGAAGACCTGCTTACGAAGCTAAAAGAACATCCCAATATCGTGTTTACGGGTGGCAAGAAACTAGAGGAGCTTCCCGCCTACCTTCAATACGCGCATTGTGCCATCATACCGTTCAAGCACAACAGACTCACACGGAGCATCTATCCATTGAAGGTGAACGAATATTTGGCTGCCGGAAAACCGGTGGTCTCTACGTCGTTCTCGGAAGACATTCGTGATTTCGCATCCGTGATTGCGGTAGCCGACACACCCGAGAAATTTACCGAGGCAATCGACGAGGCCATTGCGACGGACTCGCGCGAAAAAGCGGAGGCGAGAATTCGCTTTGTCGCCGATAACAATTGGCAAAACCGAGCCGCCCGTTTCTGGGAGATCGTCAATGGTGCACTTCAAGGTTGATGCGCCCGATCCAAGAAAGCCACGATCATTAAATTCACCTCGTCCGGTTTCTCGTAGTGGGGCATATGCCCAGACATCGGTATTTCAGCGGCGCTCAATGTAGCGTACTCCTTATTGTACAATTCGAGTATCCCACGCGAAAAGTATGGGTCGTTGGCTCCGTATAGGAGTAATACGCTGTTCGGCGTAAGCTTCTGAAGAAGATCCATCTTCGGTTGGTTGAGCGTGTGCATCCACGTAGAGTAGTTGGTGTGTTTATACCCCTCGAACGACATGAAGTATCGAAGCCGCTCGGCGTAGGTTTCGAACAAGGGTTGATTCACAAACTCTTTCCTTTGATTCTCCACGGCATTGGGATACCAATAAAAGGTCATCAACATGGACGACATCACGGGTATGGTCAACAGCCGATTCGGATGGTAGTCGCCCGTCGCGAACGGATCGAGCATCACCATCGTTCGGACAAAGCGTTTATGTTGGGTGGCGTACTCAATCGCAATCATGCTACCCATCGACATGCTCACGATATCGACCGTATCGGGAAACTTCACGTGGTCCATGATCTCCTCCATCTGTTGCAGCATGACCTCGGGTGTATATTCGCCGGAGAGGCGATCGGTGTACCCGCGGCCATACAGGTCGTACATCAAGACGCGTTTGCCGTGGTCTGCTAAAAACTGTGCGTTGTGCGTCCATACCTCCATGCCTGTGATGCCACCACCGTGGACTAACAAGACTGGCTCCCCGTTGCTTGGTCCAAGTTCGACATAATGTGTGCGACCCTGTGAAAGTTGAACAAATTGACCCGGTGCATTTTTGCGGGCTTCGTCATTTAGGTCCTGATTCTCTTCAAGAGTATTGGTGATGAAAAAAGCGATGGTCAGGATAACGACACCGGCGATCGACAGGGTGATCAATAGGCGGAGATATTTTTTCATGTCCCCGCAAAGGTAGTTGAAAAAGAGACGTGGGGTATGTAGAAAAAAAAGAGCACCCCAACATGGGAGTGCTCTCTTCAAACCTGTATAACTACTCGCTTTCTTTATTCTTTTACGACGCGGTAAGTCTTACCGTTTACCTGCAACAGGTACAGGCCTGCTGACAAGTCGCTCAGATCGACTTCGGCGCTGCGTTCGCTCAAGCGGCGTGCGTTCACGCGAATGCCTTGTCCAAGAGTACTTAGGACATGCACTTGCGACAAATCGAGCGCAATACCCGTCGTTACCACTAGGCGATCACGCGTCGGGTTCGGTGAATAGCTCACGTATGAAGGATCATCTTCAATCGCCGTCACTGCATAGTCTACCGGAGCTGAAGTCTTGGTACAACTTCCGCTTGTCACCACTACTGTGTAGGACCCGGATTCGGTCGGCTTGTATTCCTTACTCGTGGCAGCTGGTATTTGTACGCCATTTAGGAACCAAGCGTACTGAGCATCGGCGATGTCGGCGGACAGAACACCCGCATTCGCCGAGATCGTTGGTTGTGTCAACACGTCGTGGCGCACCTTCAACGAGGTCGGGAAGAAGTACTGGGTGCTGTTGGCGAAACCTGCCTGTACGGTGATACTTTTCTCACCCACGCCGAGGACAGCATTATTCAAGCTAAGAACGATTTCAGAACCGGTACCCACCACAGTGGAAGACACAGCGGCGCCATTGAACATCGCCGTGTATTGAACACCTGGTTGGGAATCAGCAATGCGAATCTCGGGGCTCGCACTGTCGCAACCAGAAATAGCGGTGAGGTTTTGATTGAGGCGAACTGTAAAACTGAGCGGCAAGTCCACTGACGTCTTCACGCAAGTGCCCGAAGTTACCATGACAGAGTAGGTACCTTCGCCGTTAGCCTTAATCTGTTTCGTGGTCGCGCCCGCGATTTCAACCCCATTGAAGAACCACTTATAGGAATCTCCTGTCTGGCTGGCCACGAGGTTGGTCCCATCGACCAAAACTGTCGGATCTGGCAACACGGAACGGCTTACAGTCACCGTGTTTGCCAACGCTTGGGCAATGTCGTTCGGGAACTTAGCTTTGATGACCACTTGCTTTTCGCCAGTTCCAAAAAGGACTGGATCCATCTTCAGCGTAATACCCAAGCCATTGCCTGACACTGGTTGAGAGACGGCTACATCGTTCACGTAAGCCGTGTAAAGAACTTCATTCTGAGAGTACGGAATGCTGATCGTCGCGTCGCCGTTACAAACTGCATCGGACATGGTAATGAGATTCAGCGACAGTGGCTTGCGCGCGAAAGGAACCGAGGTAACATCACAGCTCAACGTTTTTGCTTGAACGGTGAATACGCCGGTACCGTCAGGTGTGTATTGCTTCGAAGTTGCATTCTCAATCAATACATTATCCTTAAACCACTGGTATTGGACACCTTCCAGGCTTGCCGAGAGGACTCCTTCGTTCATCGTCACCAGCGGAACGTCGATCGTATCACGACGCACGAGCACGGTGCTTGGAACAAAGTCTTGCGTGCATCCCAAGAATCCCGCTTTCACACTCAATTCAGTTTTGCCCATCGAAAGTTTGGTATGATCCACCGAAATGGCGAGTGTACCTCCGTTACCGACCGCTGGTTGCGACACGGCCGAGCCATTCAAGAACGCCGTATAATCGACACCCGGTTGAGAGTTCTGGACCAAGATAGTCGGGTTGTTCTGGTTACATGCTGCCTCCGTTGCCAACGACTTATTCAAGTCAACGCTGGGTTTCGTGAACTTCAGCGTGAAACGTCCGTCAGCTTTCGAAGCCGCATCAGACGTGATGCTGAAATTGTGTGTATAGTCTCCCGTTAAGGTGACGGTTGTGTTGGTAAACGCATCCTTAAATACCACGGTCTCGCCAGACGTGAGGCTTGTTGCTCCAGACAGGTCGAGTGAATAGCTGCCCACCGCTGCATTGGTGATCCTCAGCTTGACATCTTGCGAGCAGTTGCCCGACGTTGTCATGTTGATCGCGACGGGTTGGTTGTCGGAAGTTAACGTCGACACATTGAAGAAACTGTTGTCTTGCTTGATAGCGTCATAGCCCCGTTCGTAAGCGGCGGTTGTGTTGCGGTCAAACTGGATGTACGCGTCGTCCGACAGAGTAGCGTTCCTCATCTTGATCGAGATCACGTCGGCGGGAGGTCCCGAACGGTAGAAGGCACCGTCCGTGGTCTGCTTCGCGCTTTCGCTGATGGTCATGGTAGGGTTGGTCGTACTCGCCTGCACCCAGAAAGCTTGTCCGGGCGCGATGACACCACCTGTCAAGTTACCAGCGGTTCCATTCCACGTTCTCCATTGATACGTTGTGCCCGAGTTTTCACGGACAGAGACTGTTACGTTTACTCCGTTCATTGTCCATCCGCCCGTGCTGCCGCCCGTCCAAACAATTGGTGCCGGGTAAGGGTTACCCACGAGGTTCCAGCCGTTGGTTGAGTTCGTGCCGCCGGTCAGGGTATAGGTAATGTTCCCTTGGTTGGGCGCGCCTGTAACTTCCCAAGTGGTCGGGTTAGTTGCCTCGCGCACGAAAATCGTGTAGCCTCGAGATGTGCGTAGCGTATCTTGGTTGTTGCCACCGCTAGCGGGGAACGCCATATAATTTGGTTCGGCATACCAGAACATGGACGCTGCCGGATTGCTTACACCCGGAATGGTGCTTGCACCCGTGAAGTTGCCCGTGATCGGAATGAAGGCTTGCAAGTCTGCGACTTTCACACCTTTCACAGGAGAGGAGATGTATCGATAGATACGACCTTCACCGTCCATGTATCGTTGTGCCGAGATCGAACCAGATACGCGTGCGCCGTTGGTCAATGGACCGATGCGCGCTGTACCCGTCGCGTCTGAGAGCAAGTTCAAGTTTCCAGATCCCGAGGCGGCAGTACCGCTGGACACCGTGACTAGGTTCTTGACATTGGTCGCGTTTTGTAGGTTGACCGAGTAACCTGAAGGAACTGACAGGGTCAGGTTCGTCACCAAGTTTTTAACTGCGTCGAACTGCAGGTTTGAATTCTGCGTAGCCGTTGACGTGAGTGAAATGTTTCCTCCATTGACGGCGATGGCACCCGTTTCAATGCCAGCGTTCACCGTGCCGCGACCTGTTACCACCAAGTTATTGGCCCCAATGTCGAGCGTACCGTTAATTGACAAGCCACCACCTTGGTTGGATCCGAAGGTATAGGTGTGCGTCCCCGAATTCACGATGTTCACCACGTCTCCTGGGTTGGTCGACAGGCTAAACAAGCTAATGTCTACCGGAGTAACGAACGACAAGTTGTGGGTGGTGCCACCTGAGAAAACAAGGGCATACTGATTCGCCTGCGTTCCTGGGAGGGGGTTGCCCGCGGTGTTATTGAATGTCAGGTTGCCCCCAATATTCAAGGTCGACAAGTTGGTGCTGGTACCTGAGGTGGTCGAACCATTCGAGACAGTCATGCTGCCCTGCACCAATGTAGTGTTCATGGGGAACGTGTAATTGGCCGCAGCGCTTAAGTTCAGGTTACCATACGTAGCGTTGGGAATCGCCACCGTTCCAGCCACGTTGAAGTTGACCGTCGAAGTTTTATCGAGGGTCGTGAACTGAGGGATCGTGGTAGAAGCAACGTTGATGGTCGAATTCCTAGCCGCTTCGATTGGCACTCCCGAGATCGCGCCACCACTATTGATATTAAACGTGACTGCTGTAGTGCTTCCGTTTCCGACAACCACCCGCGTACCGGTACCACTAATGGTCCAATTGGAGCCGAGGCTGACGCTCGCATTGTTGGTGATCACGTAGGTGCGCTTATCGCCGACAAAGCTGGTCGGGTCTGCACCGCCTGTTCCAATAAATCTGTCGTGCCAGCTAGAAGTTAGAGTCGGATCTGTCGCCCCCGGCTTCAAGAAATAGAACGTTCTCTCGAATCGGTATAGGCGAGCGACTGGAATATTTGCAAACGTACCATTCGAAGGCGTTGTCCACGCAAGTGCAATAGAAACCGTTGTGTTCGTAGTATGACCTTTTCGATAGAGTATCTTGATCGGGTACTTTCCGATGGCCGCAAACGTGGCGGTTCCAGTCGCCGTGGTTGGACTGTTGGAAGTTTGGTTGATGACGGTTTGATATCCAGAACCATCTACGTCAATCATCACCAAAGCCGCGCCGTTGGCTAGCGTCGACGCTAGGGTTGTTCTAAACGAATAACTTCCAGCCGCTTGAATATCGATCAAGCCTTCATAGGCAGCGATGTAGGTGGTGGCAGCAGTTGGCGCTGCCGTATTTGCCAGGTTAAGCTGCGCAAATGTTCCGAAGCTAAAGGTGCTAGGCGAACCAAAACCCGTTACACCCATGGTGGTCGGTTGCTGATCGAACGTGGCATACGTAGACAGCGCGGGCGCCGACCCCGTGTAGGTAAAGTATCGATAGTCGAGGCTGTTTCCACTGGTCGTTCCGAGATAGTCGACGGTACGAACGGACAACACAGTACTGAAAGGCGAGTAATTTCCGCTGTAGTCCGTGGCGCGCACGCTGAGCAAGTATGTGGTATTCGGCTGAAGGCTCGTCATGGCCAAGCTCAACGAAGCGGGAGGTGTCTTTCCCTCATTGGTGGCGGTCAACGTTCCCATCAACGTGGATCCGTTGTACACCTCATACTTGTTCACATAATCGTTATCGGAAGAGGCGTTCCACGCAAGTGTGATGTTGGTTTCGCCAATGGCGGTTGCCACGAGGCCTGAAGGAGCGGTGGGTGGTGTCACGTCGGCGGATGTGGCGGGCACAGTCCAAGGCTCGCCCGAAAAAATTGCGCTCCCGTTCGCCAACAGAGCCCTTACGACATAACGATAACCACGTGCCGGTCGTACGCCCTTATCGCTATATGAAGTAGTATTCGCCGGTAGCTTCGCTACAAACTGCCAGTTCTCAAAGTTGTAGGAAGGCGAGGAACTAAAGAATCCGAGACGCCACACTTCCCATCCTATCTCATTCGGGTAGTCGGGCCACGTCAAGTCGAATTGAGTTGGACTCACTGGTGTCATGGTCGGTCCATCTGGAATACCAGGGCCAGGCGAAGGAGCGGGTCGTGGAGACGTAGGTTGGCTTGCCACCCAATTGACCGAGACGGCATTTGAACTTTGGCTGATACAGCCCGAGGCCAACTGCACCTTTACAGTGTACGAGCCAGCGTCGCCCGAACTTCCCGTGTTGTTAGAAAACTGTATCGTGTTCGATGATGTCGTACTTCCCGGTTGACCTGGTGCGGTGAAGGGTGATCCATTCCTGAACCATTGGTATTGGCTAAAGCCGGACGGGGCAAATAGATTGATCCGATTGTCCACCCCGGCGAGGTCGATGGTGAGGTTGGTCGAACCGTTATTGGTTAGTACGGGCGTGTAGTCCGCTCCCGATCCCACGCCAACCACGAGCGGGTTAGACATAGCGAAGTCTCCATTAAATCTTTGATACTGGACCGTGTAGGTGCCAGGCGTTGTCGCGTTCAAATAACGATCGTAGGGATCTCCGTCTGTGTCAGTATCGATGGGGTTGCCATCCAGAAACCATTGGTAGCTGAGGAAGTTGGCCGTGAACCCAAGCTTCAGCGTTCCACCGGGGCAGACGTTTGCGATCCCACCAAAAACAAAAATATTCTTGATCGACTTCGATGCCAACCAAGAGAAGAAGTTAGGTTCGCGATAAGCGGTTTGCCAGGTTCCGTGTCCCAGCGTCGGATAGACAGTGCGGATCGGGGTGCCGCCTTTCGACACGAGTGTGTTGAACCAGTCGAGCGATGCTTGTGGGTTCGGGTTCGTATCCACGCCACCCTGAAACATCCAGATAGGCGTTGTCACCAATACATCGGTTTGCGCGCCCATGTTGGTACCAACGCCTGACATCGGCGCCATAGCCGCGAACAAGTCGGGGCGTTTCGACACCAAGTCCCACACACCTTGCGCTCCGTTCGACAGTCCGTGAATGACAACACGATCTGGGTCGACATTCATGTTGTTGATGAAGTACTCGACGAGGGTTGCTGCCATTCGGTTGTTATCGCTCAATTGGCCACCTTGCCAACCACTCTCCCACGCACCGTTGTAATTCACTTGCGGCCAAATCACAATACCCGGCCATGTACCAGGAACTGTCACACTTGATCCGGGAGGCTTCGTACCAAAAACCGCCCAGTGGTGTTCTTGACCACCGTGGGTAATGTTCTTGCCGTTGTTGTCGTAGCCCACGTCGTTGGGGCCAAAGTTGAAGTTACCAGACCAGATACGACCACCTTCACCAGCTCCGTGGAGCATGATGATCATCGGGTACTTGGTAGCATTGTTAACATTATAGCCGGGAGGGAAGATCGCCCGGAAGTTCATGAACTCGTTATAGAACTTGTTTCCCTGCGCGTCGATTGTGGTTTTGGTATAGTTACCGTCTTTGAAATTTCCAGTGATGGGGCCCACGTCCCAAGTGTTGTAGGCGTGACTTTGACAGTCGGGGGGGTTAGGGCAGTTATCGATCCCTGGATTCACCTCCCGATGGGACCATTGAATCGAGTAAGAAGTTGTTACGGACTGAGCATGCGCAACGAGGACGCCCACCGCGAACAGGACAGATAAAAGCCACTTAGACATGTAAGTTTTAGATTAAAGCCAGGCTACCAAAGGAGGCGGCCTAACTGGTACTAATACCGCCAAACCATTGATAGTAACCGCAATTTACTGGATTTAAGAAGGCAAGGACCCACCCCCGAACTCCTTAATTTTCACTTAAAATCTTACATCAAAAATAGGCCTAAAATGCGGTGCCAAAGCCCGACCGAGCGCCAGATTCTGCCATTTGGTCTCATTTGAGGTTCCCGTTTCCGTCATTCTTTTTTCAACCCTACCTTCAATTGGTTACACGCTAGATCGTTTGCGATATTAACCTTTGTTCTAGCGGCTCGAGCCACCCCCTAGCGCAAAGACTCCCTAACTCCCACGAAATGACTAGGTTTCGCCTGCATCGGGCCTTGCTTTTTGCCTTCCCGGCACTGATTTGCCTCTTTTCCTCGTGCAAAAAAGGCGAAAAAGAACCCGCTCCCCCGATCGTCGTCCAGTTTGCCACCGCCACGCAGACCATCATAGAAGGGGCGCAAGTGAACCTGACGATCACGCTCTCCGCCCCCACGCAAGAAGCAGTTTCTATTCCGATCACGCTGAGCGGAACCGCGAAATACACTTCAGACTACAATACCACCCCGGCGGGCAGCTCTGGGAAATTCAGCGTCGACATACCGGTGGGATCCTCCTCCGGCGTGTTTACGGTGGCTTCCGTCAACAACGATGTGTACGAGGGTGACAAGACCGTCATCTTTACAATTGGCGTCCCCCCGAGTGGATACAACGTGGGCGACGTGACCGTCACGACCCTCACGCTCCAAGAAGATGAGAGCATCGCGACGGCGGGCTTCGCGGTGACGTCGGCATCCGTGAGTGAAAACGACACCAAAGGCATCGTCGTCCAGCTTCCCTTTTCGGTAGCCGCGAAAGGGTCGGGAAGTATCACCGTCACCTTCGCGTCGAACAATGCGCCGGCGGGCAGCATTTCCACCATCCCGACGGCAAGTGGAAACACAGTCACCATGCCGGTCAACGCCAACGCGACCGGTGCTAGTTTCACTGTGTTCCCCAAAGACGACGACTTTTTTCATACCGACTACGTGTACGTCTTTGAAATCACGGGCACCTCAGGTGCGATCAAGTCGGGGTCCTCCCCGCGTTTCACGCTGACTATACAAGAAGACGAAAGCGCTTCACTCGTCAACTTTACTGAAGCGGCGGTCACGATCGTCGAAACGTCGGCTCCGATCTTCGTTCAAATGCCGTTGAGCATCCCGGCGTCGGGCGATGGAACCATCCAAATCAATTGCACCAGCACCACTGCCACATACGGGACCCATTATTCCACATCACCGCCTGCCATTGCGGGCAACATCTCGGTGGCCGTAGCGAAGGGGGCGACCTATGCGCAGTTTCAAGTGACGCCGGTGGACGATTTGGTGGACAATCCCGACCGCACCATCAACTTCACAATTACGGGAGGCACGGGTGTTGTTCGACTTGGAACGCTTTTGACACACGTGCTGACCATCACCGACAACGAGCCGACGCTAAGAAAAGCCTTTATCTCGTTCGGAGGCGCCTCCGCAACACTGGTCACTGGCACGGTTCCGGAGCAATGGAACCATGCATACACCGATACGCCTAACACGGGAGCTAGTTTCTCGAACTTAGTCCGTTCAGATGGCGTCATCACAAACATGGGCCTCGTCGTGGTGACACCGTTGTCGCCACAACCGTTGGGAAAAGTAACGGGCTTAAATTCTGGCGCCTTTCCTGACAATGCATTGCGCGACTACTGGTATGTCCCAGGACCTGTTCAAGGACAAACGCGCAGTTTCGCCATCACGCAGTTGGACAACAACAAAGTCTATTCTTTTCGCTTGATCGGTAGTACAACCGCGGTAGGCGCGGATGGCAAGAACTCCATGACGATCGCCGTCGCCGGTGAGCAAAAACAAATTCTGGATGTGACCAACAATGTTAGTCAAGTGTTGACATGGACATCCAAGTCGCCAGCGGCGTCGATCATTCAAATCGACTTGATCGACACAATTGGCGGGGGTATTTGTCCCCTCAACGCACTGGAGATTAGTTGGTATGAAGACTAGTTGCCAGACTCTTCTTTTTCTATTGGTTCCCACAACCAAGCACGTGGATACTTGTTGCGCATCCTCTTCAACTCGTTGATTGCTTTCTTGCGATCGCTACCGTGGTAGAGGTAAACGTAGTAGAAGTTACGATCCAACACATATAGAATTTCAGGGAACATCGATTCTTCCTGCAACGTGCGCACTTGCTTCTTCGCATTCTCGTGGCTTCGGAACGCACCAACGACCACGTAGTAACCTTTCACATCGGATGCATTCACGCCAGACTGAGGTTTCTTCACCTCTTCTTTCTTAGGTTCCTCCTTCTTCTCTTCAGGCACTTTCTCTTCAGCCACTTTCACCTCCTCTTTTTTGACTGGCTCTGTCACCACGGGTTCTTGTTTCACAGGCTCTTCGGTCACGGGCGTGTTTTGGGTCACCACCGGTTCTTCTTTCACTTCAGGTTGCTGAACGACCGGTTCTTGTTTCGGTTGGTCGGCGACGACCTGTTCCTCTTGTTGCTTGCGCTCCTTTTCCAGCTTTGCTACTTGAGCGAGCGAGTCTTTTTCTTTCTTGGCCGCAAAGTATTCCTCCTCGCGATCGCGGGTACCAAAACGAGTACCGGCGAAGATTTCATGTGAGCCTGTAGTGGCTTGCGACAGTTTTCCAAGGGGGCGGTCATAGGCATAACCGATTCTCAGCAAGTTGGCCGCACGGAAGCCGATGTATGCGGTAATGCCGTACCCATCGCGATAACCTGCGCCCAACCAAAACACTTTCTTGTATGTCGCCGACACCATGCCTTCGATTTGAAAATCCTTGTCGGTGGTAGAACGGAAGATCACCACGGGAGAAATCTGTATGTCCCTGGTGATGTTAGTCGTGTAGGACGCTGAAGCGAACTTTTGACGGAAGGGGCTAAACTTAATTGGCTGAAAACTTTCGGTGCTGTTGGGTTTGGTGTCAAGCAATTCAGGCAAGGCAAAACCGACGTTGAAATTCCTGTAGGTGTAATTCACGCCAAATTGATTGACGACGTAGGTATTCTTCTGCAATATGTTGATGAGTGTTGGGTCGTTCGATGCAGCGACCGCATCCATGTTGAAGTTATTCAATCCAATACCGCCCGATAATCCGAAGTTGAGGTGGTGATAGTAGCCGAGCCGGACACGGTAGCCGATGGTAGCGCTGACCACCGTGTTGCGCAGCAGGATGGTCTTACTACTAGATGCAATCAGGCCAACCGACACACTCCGTCCCAAAGGTGCTTGCAAGTTGAGTGCTGCTGCCTCTGGCGCATTCTCAATTCCCATCCATTGCTTGCGGTACATCAAGTTCGCCTCGTACTGCCCGCTATGAGCCACGTACGAGGGGTTAAACTGGTACGGGTTCAGGTAGTACTGACTGTAGATGATTGGGTTCTGCGACCGGCCGACCAGCGGGATTAGCGCGACGAGCAAGGTGGCGAGAAGGAGGTGTTTGGGTAAAATCAATTTCATTCCTGGGCGTTCGGTTTTGTGGGTGTTCTTAGCGTACGAGCCTTATTGCGCCCGAGTAGGTCTTACTGTTGGTACACTGGAAAACGAAATAGTAGTCGCCGTCCAATACCTTCTGCCCCGTTGTCGTGCTCCCGTTCCAATCGTTGTTATACTCGTCTGTCTCGTATACCTTCTTTCCAAGGTTATTGAAGATCGTGAGCGGACAACCTTGCACCATATTGGTGTTCTTGATCGTCCACACATCGTTGACCAAGTCTCCGTTGGGTGTAAACGCGATCGATGCGCCAATCGGGTTAGACTTACCTTCTACCACGTTGATCACGATATCGTCGGAACCAGACGCGCCGAAGTTGTCGGTGGCCGTGAGCCGGAAGGTGTAGGTTCCGGTCAACATATCTGTGAGCGACACTTTCGGGTATTCACCTACCAAGTCGGTCGGGGGGCCATCTACCTGTTCCCAAACATAGTCCGCAATGATAAATCCATCTTGCGCGGTGGCGGATCCTTCCAGTGAAATGAAGTTGTTGGGCAGCACCAAGGTCGTGTCGTTTCCAGCCAAGACGACCGGGTTAGCGTGAGCGGGTTTCACTTCTACATTGGCTTCGCTGAAGGCTGTTGCTCCTTCGTTGTCGGTGGCCGTCAGTCTAAATGTGTAGGTACCTGTTGCCAATCCGGATACGTTCAACGTGGTGGTACTTACGCCCGCGAGCGTAGGTCCTGCTGCACCCGCCGTCTGCGACCAGACCAAGCTCGCAATAGATCCGTCTGCATCGGATGCCGATCCGTTCAGTGCCGCATTGGTGGTAGGCAGTGAGATTATTTTCGAAACACCCGCCAACACCACAGGTGGTTGGTTGGTACCTGCAGGCAGTACCGTCACGACGACGTCGTCCGATGAACTCGCACCCGCATTGTCTGTTACTTCGATGCGAAAGATGTACACACCTAGCGCGAGGCCGCTGGCGTTGAGGGTGGCGCCATTGACGGCACCAAGCGTGGCGGCCGCCCCACTTTGTTGTGTCCATAAGTAAGTGGCCACCGACCCGTCTGGATCGGAAGCAGAAACTGTGATGGAAACGGTTGTCGCAGGTAAGCGGATAAACTTGTCGGCACCGGCATTGACGATGGGGTTCTTGTTGACGTCGCCGGGCAACACCGTTACGTTTACATCATTGGAGTTGGTTGCGCCCTTGTCGTCTGTAACGGTCAACGTAAACGTATACGTACCTGCAACCATGCCTGTCACCGACAGTTTCGACGTGCTTACACCCGCAAGCGTTCCAGATGCTGGGCCCGATTTCTTTACCCAAGCGTAGGAAGCGATGGTCCCATCGGCATCTGTTCCACTTCCTTGAATATCGATTGAGTTGGTCGGAAGCGTGATGTTGGTGTCGAAACCGGCATTGGCCACAGGCGGTTGATTCGTGCCTACTGGCACCACTGTAACCGTGACGACATCGGAACCCGTTACGCCTTTGTCGTCTGTGACTGTTAATTGAAACGTATACACTCCAACGGCTAGGCCATCCACGAGCAAGGTGGGTGTATCGGTGTTGCTAATCGTTGCTGCCGCTCCAGACTTTTGTGACCAACTGTACGCGGTGACGGAGCCATCGGGGTCGAAGCCAGAACCGGACAACGTCGTTGTGGTAACGGGTGCCACGACAGTTTTATTCGAGCCGGCGTTAGCAATCGGCGCTTGGTTCACGTTGCCAGGGAAGACTGTCACTTTTGCCTCTGCAAAAGCGGTTGCTCCAGAGTTGTCGGTAGCTGTGAGTCGAAAGGTATATTGACCGGGCACGAGACCCGTCAACGTAAGTATCGCTGTCGTTTGATTGGCGAGTGTCGCTGCAGGACCACTGATCTTGGCCCAAGAATAAGAGGCGATTGACCCGTCTACATCGGATGCCGAACCCGACAAGTTTGTGGTAGAGGTGGGTTGAAACAGGATCTTATCAGCACCTGCGCTCACAACGGGAGGTTGGTTCGAACCTGCCGGCAGAACCGTGACCGTCACTTCATCGAAAGCTGACGCGCCTTTGTCGTCGACCACGGTGACACGGAAGGTATACGTACCTGCAACCAAGTCTGTCAAGAATAACGTCGTCGTCGTTTCGCCAGAAAGCGTTGCCGTCGGTCCTAGTTGTTTGGTCCATGCGTAGGATGCGATCGTACCATCAGCATCGGCAGCTGTCGCCTGTATCGTAGCTGAATTGGTGGGCAATGCCAGAGTGATGTTCGATCCCGTTGTCACGGTCGGCGATTGGTTCACACTAGAAGGAAGTACCGTTATCTGAGTTGTTGCTGAACCTGTGGCGCCCGCATTGTCGGTTACGGTCAACCGAAATACGTAAATACCTTCCAATAAATCCGTGACCGACAGTACTGCCGTGGAAGGATTCGTCAGTGTTACGGTGGGTCCACTCACCTTGGTCCAGCTATAGCTTGCGATCGTTCCATCCACGTCCGAGCCAGAACCAATCAGGTTTGTGCTGTTCACGGGCAAGGTCAACGCAATGTTGGGTCCTGCACTTGCGACAGGAGCTTGGTTGGTGACCGCGGGGTTCACCGTCACCAAGACGTCGTCGATGCTGATGGCTCCTAAGTTGTCGGTCACCGTGAGTCGAAACGCGTAGACGCCCGCCACCATGTTACTCAGCGTTACGGTCGGGTTCGTATTGTTGGAGACCGTGACGCTGGGTCCAGAGATCTGCGTCCAGCTATAAGAAGCGATTGTACCATCTGCGTCCGTTCCAGTACCGGTGATGTTGACCGTGTTGGTCGGGAGGAAAAGTGTGACATCCGGGCCTGCATTCGCGACAGGGTTGACGTTGGCACCTGCTTGCACTGTGACCACGGCGACGGCGGTGGCAGTCGCTCCATTGTTATCTGTCACGGTTATTCGAAAGACATACACTCCCGCCACCATGCTGGAAGCATTTAGCGTCGGAGTATTCGTTCCAGTTAAAGGAACGCTGCTCGGGCCAGAATCCAACGACCACAAATACGTTGCGATTGAACCATCCGGATCGCTTGCAGTGGCGGTAAGGGACACGGTATTGGTCGGTAGCACAATAGTCTTGTTCCCACCGCTGTTCACCACGGGCGGTTGATTAGAACTCGAGACAACCACGTTGACTTCGTCGCTGGCGGTAGCGCCGACGTTATCGGCTACGGTGATGCGGAACAAATACGTTCCAGCAACCATACCCGTTACGTTTAGTGTTTGAGTAGTACTTCCCGCAAGCGTCGCCGCCGGACCACTTACTTTTTCCCAGAGGTACGACGCAATCGTTCCATCTTGGTCAGCGGCCGTAGCCGTCAGTGTCGCTGCGTTTGTCGGAAGTGTTAGGGTTTGATCGGTACCCGCGCTTACCGTCGGTATCTTGTTGGTAGAGTTTGGGAACACAACGATGTTGACCGTCGCAGAGCCCGTCGCACCTGCATTGTCGGTAACGGTGAGTCGAAACACGTAAGTCCCTTCAACCAGGGCTGTCAGAACCAATGTCTGCGTGTTGGCACCAGCAATGGTCGCGGCAGGGCCCGATTGTTTTACCCACGCATACGACGCGATGGTCCCGTCGGGGTCTGTGCCCGTCCCTGTAATGTTCACGTTATTGGTGGGAAGGATCAACGTGACGGGTGCCCCGGCGTTGGCAGTCGGTGCAATGTTCGCTGGGTTCACCACCACCGTGGTCTCGTCGCTTCCTGTCGCACCTTGGTTGTCGGTGACAGTCAAACGAAAAGTGTAAGTACCAGACACCAACGCGGAGAGACCCAACGTGGGTGTATTCGCGTTCGTCAACGTGCCACTTGCAGGGCCCGTTACCTTAATCCAAGCGTATGAAGCAATCGATCCGTCGGGATCTGAACCTGAGCCAGCTAAGGAAGCAGTACTCGTCGGGAGCTGAATGTTGACAACGGGACCCGCTTCGGCGGTGGGCGCTACGTTGGCTGCACTGACTAATACGGTCGCTTCCGCGAACGCAGTAGCGGCCTGGTTGTCGGTCACTGTCAATCGAAAGACATACGTACCTGCTACCAATCCGTTAACGGTCAGCGTGGGGGTCGACGCATTAATAAGCGTGGCGGCACCACCACTCATCTTGGTCCACAGATAGCTACCGATACTTCCGTCGGGGTCACTCGCCGTTCCCGACAAGTTGACCGAGTTAGTTGGAAGTTGAAGGGTTTTATTCCCTCCAGCACTCACCGTTGGGGGTTGGTTCACGGCCGCAGCGTTCACGACCACGTTGGCGTCTTGAAAGGCTGTACTCCCTTTGTCGTCTGTTACCGTCAACCGAAAAGTATGGGTTCCTTGCACCAATCCTGTCAATGTGAGGGTATTGGTCGCGGCACCGGCCATCGTTGCGGCTAGCGCTGTGACCTTAGTCCAGGCATATGACACGACGGTTCCGTCCGGATCGGTTCCTGATCCACTCAACACGGTGCTGTTGGTGGGAAGCGTAATCGTTTTGTTTCCACCAGCATTAGCAACGGGTGGTTGGTTTACCGCTGACGCGTTGACGGTAATTGTCACATCGCGGAAATCCGTTCCGCCGCCGTTGTCGGTGGCGGTGAATCGAAAGATATACGTACCCGCTACCAGGCCAGACAGTGACACCGTATTGGTCGTCTCGTTCGCGAGTGTCGCAGCAGGCCCGCTCTGCTTCGTCCAAAGAACGGAAGCGATGGTACCATCGGGATCGGAAGCTGTTCCCACGATCGTGGTGCTATTCGTAGGAAGTGTTAAGGTTTGGTTCGCGCCGACTGAAACAGATGGTTTTTGGTTGCCGCTCAATTCAAACGCGCCTGCATCCCAGATTCCGCTACCGGGACGCGCGTTGTTGTCGAAGTCGAAAGTGACGCCGAAGGAAGAAACATCACGGCCGGCGTTGATTGCGGGAGAACCACTCTGCAGTCGGTAGTCATCAATTGAAGGATCTACAAACTTGGCATTCGCCAACAGGGGAACGACGATGTTGTTTCCTTTCTTCCAATCTGTGTACGTGTAGGTCTTATCCCACGTGGCGGCCGATGCCACGATTAAGTTGTTGTACAATACGTTGCCGGGTGCATTGTTGATGAATTCTTCGATCACCCCTTTTGTTCCTACGTTGACGAAAGTATTGTTGATGACATACACACCTCCTAGAAACCCCGTTGGTACAATGTCGGTGGCCAGCGGCGTCGCCCGCGTGTTGACGGTGATGGCTTGCTCGCCCGGGTTCACGACCACGTTATTGTAAACATAGTCACCACCGATCCCTTGGACGGCGATAGCAGGACCGGTGCCGCCCTTTACGAAGTTGTTATAGAGACGCCCTGCTGTACCAACCCCCATTTGGATACCACCGTTTTGCGTGGGCAATGCCGCCTGTCCGTAGTTGAATACTTTGTTGTTATAGATCTCGACGTCGTCGACACCGGAACCTACCTGGATGGATTCGCGACCTGTATTCTCGAATCTGTTGTTGTAAATCCGAACGCCACGTACTTCGTGGCAGTATTGTGTGCTCCCACAGAACACCGTAGTGCCGGTATAAAAGCTGTCACCGAGGTAAATTCCTTCGCCGCCCGTATTGTGGACGTAGCAATCGTGGATCTTAATATTATATAGCGTGAAGTTAGGACGCACGGCCGCCACATCGGCGCAATTCGAGCTTGGGTCGGACTTCAGCATCAAACCGGTATACCCAGCGTTGGCCACCTCGACGTGGTCGATTTCAAAGTCAGAAGAAAGACCGGCGACGGCAATGCCTTGCGTGCCGGGTGCGCTGGCCACCACGTTGATACCATATTGATAGCCCGCGTCGCCGGTACCGGTCATCTTGACGTAACGCGAACCCAGGAATAGAACCGAGTTGTTAGTGGTAGCACTTCCAATGAGAGCTTGACCACCGCAGTTCTTAATAATAATAGGATTGGTTGCCGATCCACGCACGTTGGTGAACTGGAGTCCGCCGCGAGCGCCAGCGGCTAAGCAAATCACATCGCCAGGGAGTAGACTTGATCCATTATAGTAGTATGTACCGGCTCCGGCGGGAATCGTGACTTTACACCCGCACTGGGCCAATGCCTCTTGGGCACCGAACAATGAGACGAACGCAAAACACAACGCAAGGCAAAAACGGGACAAGGTGCGTGGCTGGGACATGACGAAAGGGGATTTGGTTACTGCTCCTAGGCTTTATTTCGCCATTAGCAGGGCGTGTAACCCTTAAAATTAGAAAAAAAACCCAAAAGCGTCCCCCGGTTAAGGCAGGAGCGGGCACGTGCGACTAAGACTGAGTGAAATCTGCTACGAATGACCGAAAATGTGTTCCGACAACGATTTCGGTGTCGACCAAATCACGCCATCCAGCGTTCTTTCCACATTTGGAAGATCAATAGGTGCCACAATTTTTGAACGTTGACCGAGTCACCCTTGATAAAACTGTCACGTAGACTCACCACTTCGCGGTAGTCTAGGATGTTTTCGCGCTTCAAACGCGCCTCGTCGAGGTAGTGCATCAGCATCTCCTTCAGTTCGTTGCGGAACCAGCTCATGATCGGGACGATGAAGCCCATCTTTGGCCGATCCATGATCGATGTTGGGATATATTGGTGGACGATGTCTTTCAGAATCACCTTTGTCCTTCCGTTGTCGAATTTGTACTTAGACGGAAGTTGTGCGACGAATTCGATGATTCGATGATCGAGTAGCGGTTCACGTCCTTCGAGCGATACGGACATGGTCGCGCGATCAACCTTGGTGAGGTTGTTGTCGACCAAGAACGTGCGGTAGTCGATTGCCAACATCCGGTTTATATCGTCGTTGCCCGAGTTCAACTCGTTTTGAATGTCAAAATCAGTTTTCAAGTCTTGGTAGGGAAACTTGAGTCGGCGACGGAGTTCAGGATCGGTATTAAACTGCGAGATGATTTTCATTGCATGGACAGGATCTTTCTCCCCCATGATCAGTCGCATTTTGTTGTAGCGCGTGGAGAAGTTGAAGGCCTTCTTCGCAAAAGGTAAACGATCCGGGTTGATCATCCCCATACCGCGACTCGACAGTTTCATCAACCACTCGGGAAACCTTTGCGTGTAGTCGAGCGACATCTTGAACTTGGGGTATCCCGCAAAAATTTCGTCGCCGCCATCGGCCGACAAGGCAACCTTCACTTGCTTGATTGCCGTTTGGCTCACGAGTGTGGTCGGAATAATCGAGTTATCTCCAAAGGGTTCGTCGTAGAGTTCTGAAAGGGTCGGGATAATATTAAAGGCTTCGCGGTGGCTGCAATAGTGCTCTGTATGATCCGTGCCTAGGTGCGCCGCTACTTTGCGAGCATGTGGCGCCTCATCGTAGCTAGGTTCTTCGAAGCCGATCGTAAAAGTTTTCAACTTCTCTGTACGGCCCGACTGTAACAAAGCTGCGACGGCAGAGCTATCGTATCCACCGCTTAGGAAAACACCCACCGGTACGTCGGCCACCATTCGATACTCGCATGCCGACTTCAAAAGTTCTTCTAATTGAGTCTTCGCTTCGTTGTAACCTATATCCAGCTTAGGCTTATTATAGTGATCGATCACGTTCCAATAGCGCTTCAGTTGGATGTCTTTCCGCTGAAGGTCGATCTCCAGGAAAGAACCCGGCAACAGCTTTTTTGTGTCCTTGAAAATGGAGTAGGGCGCCGGGATGTAACTATAGCGGAAATACAACGCGAGGCTGTCGAAGTCGATCTCCTTTACGAAGCTCGGGTGCTGGTGAAAAGACTTCAACTCCGATCCAAACAATAAAACCTCGTTCTTCCAATAATAATAGACGGGCTTTACGCCTGCTCGGTCTCGGACGAGGAATAACTTATTCTTCTGCTTGTCCAACAAAGCGATGGCAAACATGCCGATGAACTTATCGACAACTGAAATTCCCCAGGCGTGATACCCTTTAATGATGACCTCGGTATCGGAGTGGCTCAGAAATGTGTAGCCTTTGGCGATCAGTTCTTCGCGCACCGACTTGAAATTGTATATCTCGCCGTTGAAGATCATCGACAAGTGTTCGAAATGGTAGGGTTGGTGCCCCAGCGGCGAGAGATCGAGGATGGAAAGCCTGCGGTGGGCAAAGCCGATGGTTGCTTCGCCGGCTTCTACTTCGAGTTGACCTTCATCGTCGGGGCCTCGGTACGCGATCACGTCGCTCATCGCTTTCAGCACTTCGGGCATCCGACGCTTTCGGAAATCCACATAACCTGCTATGCCGCACATATTAACTTGGGGGTATTTGGTTGAGAAGCCGTCAACGGATAGTTGACAACAGCATTCGTAACATCCTTATAACTCGCAATCTAAGAAATTTGAAAGCCCGAATCGGGGCGGCTACTCTATATTTATCGGTCGGGGTTGCGGGAGCCGTTAAAACGATTGCGTATCGGAGGAATCCGAGGTACTATGAAATAAGTTCATCGTTTGCCCGGTCGCTCGATCATTTTGGTCATCGGGGCTTTTGATTTGGTCGCCAAATCTTGAAATTCGCAGCATGGCCCGAATTTCCATTCTCATCCCAGACGGGGAAAGCACCCTCACTGGCCATGTTGTTCACTCGCTGTCGGCCGATCGTAGTATCGACATCCATGTTCTTTCAAAAGATCCAGATTCTGCGATCCAGTTTTCGCGGTTTGTAAAAACCTTCGCGGTGTACGATCCGCAAGAGGTAGGCGAACTGCAGCCGGGTCCGGAAGTGCAGGGCGACACCGAAACGGAAGAGCTGATTCGGTACCATTACTATGATGCAAGCCGGAGCAAGCAGTTAATCGAGGTGCTCCGCCGTCGCGCGAAAGAGGTCAACGCCACTTTGCTGTTTCCCATCGACGAACACATTGTTAAGATTCTCTCCGGACATCGCGAGGAAATTCGTTCGTTCATGCAACTCGCGCCGATGCCCGCGCAGGAGATGTTCCTGACGGGAATCGACAAATGGAAACTGGCCCAATTCTTAAAGGCACACCACGTCCCCCACCCTACTACGGTCAAATACTCGGCAGGGATGTCGGGCGAAGCGCTTCAAGATGTACGTTTCCCGGTCATCATCAAGCCGATCAACCTTGGCAATGCGCAAGGTATCCGCTCCTTCGATTCAGCCACCGACCTTTGGTCGCATTTACAACACCAGAAACTTACGCACGAGTATATCATTCAACCTTTGATCAACGGTTACGACATCGACTGTAGCGTCTTGTGCCAGGAAGGAAAGATCGTGGCCTATACGATCCAGAAGGCAATCATCCATCCGAAGAAAAAGTACCGCGCCGCTGTTGGGATCGAGTTCTTGAAGAACGACCGCGTCTATGCCGTCGTCGAGCAAATGATGAAACACCTCAATTGGTCTGGTGTAGCGCACATTGATCTTCGTTACGACCAAGACGACGATCAAGTAAAAGTTATCGAAATCAACGGGCGTTATTGGGGCAGTCTTTTGGGTTCTACCGGCGCGGGCGTGAACTTTCCCCTGTTGGCCGTAGACGTAGCGACCGGTAAGTCTTTCGCGATGCCTGTATTCAAGATGTCGCGTTACTTCATGGGAAAAGCTCCTATTCCCAACATCGCAAAGTCGTTATTATCAAGTCGTCCCGTTGGCTTGCGTGAGACAAGTCTATTCTATACGCTCCGCGACCCGATGCCCGTTGTGCGAGAAGTCCTCCGTAAGTTTCGAAGGAGACTGAGCTAGCGACGTGCAGGCGACAAGTGACCGAGGTTCCAGCCGATGCCTCGTAACGTTGCACCCACCAACTGAAACTTACCCTTGAGCAAGTAACGGATCAAGTTCTTCGGTGTGGCGACAAGCGTGAAGTAAATCAACGCCATGAGAAATGTGATTCCACCGGTTTGGCGGCGCATGAACAACAGGCGATTACGTGTCATGTAATAAACCTTCAGGGGGCTTTCTTCACCGCCTGTACTGACCGATTCCTTGTGAATGATGTGGGTAGTTCCGACGTAATAAAATTGGAAGCCCTTTCGCTTCATGTCTTCGCACCAATCGTGCTCTTCGTAGTATAGAAAATAGTCTTCGCACATGGGTCCCACTGACTCGAACGCGCGGCGCGTGACGACGAGTGCGGCTCCGTGACCAAGGTCAGTTGGGTTGATCTTATCGTATTGACCCGAGTCCTTTTCGAAAAGTCCGTATCGCTTACCTCTTCCTGTCAATGGATGGATTGCCCTGGCACCTGCGTACTGAATGGTGACGCCATCGGGATATAAAACCTTTGGTGAGACCATCCCTACCTGTGGGTGCGCGACCATAAAATCGATGATGGGCTCCAAGAATCCTCGGGGCATCACGGTGTCGTTATTCAATAAAAAAAGGTATTCACCTTTCGCTTCTTTGAATCCGAGGTTGTTTCCACCGGCGAAACCTAAGTTCTTGTCGCTCTGGATGAACTTAACGGTGGGGAACTGAGCTTTCACCGCATCGGTCGGTCGATCCTTCGGCGACGCGTTGTCGACGACGATGATCTCGATATTGGGATAGGTAAGTTGTAGTGCTGACTGTAGAAACTCGACAGTATCGTCGAGGTGATTGTACATCACGGTGATAAAAGAAACGAGCGGGCGGTTCGCCATTACTTAGGTTGTGAGTCGCTTACTCCGTGCGGTGTGTGTATGAACTTCTTGTTGGCACCTTTCAATTTAAACATCAGGAGTACCATTCGAAAGAATATTCCCGGAACATGAAGGGCGGCCCGTACGAGTTCCATGGAATAGTATTCTCGTGGAATAGCTAAAAGGAAACCCACGAGCATCACGGCGGCCATGGAGGGCCAAACCCAATAGTTGATGAACAAATGGTCCTTGACAAACCACAGCAACACGGGGATGATGAAGATCAGTCCCAAGTTAATTAAGCGGGGGAGCTGAATATTTCGTAGAACGGCGCTATTGAAGAATCGAAAGTCGCCGCGGAGGAGTGCCTTACAACCTGGGCCGAAATACTTGGCGAGGTAACGGTACTGGCTGGCGATCCAGCGTTTCCGTTGGTTTTCGAATACCGCTGTTTTTTGCACTTTCTCGTCGTAAACACCGGCATCTTTATAATAGACAACGGGAATACCACGCGTGAGGAGCAAGATTTCGAGTTCGCGGTCGAAGCCACCTACGGAGGTCATGCCTCCCAGCAACTCTTTTACTAGCGGGTATTCGAACGAAACCCCCGACCCACTGATGGAGCACGAGCCGCCGAGTGCGGTTGTCCCTTGGCGATAGATATGGTTGTTAACGGCTTCGCTCAAACCATCGAGGAACGACATGGTTGTGTTCGTATTCTTGGCGAGGCGTTGGCCTTGGATGACACGATGGCCGGCGGCATGAGCTTCGCTGAGGCGCGTCAAGAAATCGGGTAACATCACGTTATCGGCATCCAAGATCACGGCGTAGTCGAAATCGGCTTTCATCGCATTCATGGCGAAGTTGAGCGACTTTACCTTGGTACTGGATTCAAACTGCACCTCGACCACGTCGATGGGCAATTCGCGAAGGCGCGCAATGGTTTCGGGTTGGAGTTGATCCGCGATGACGACTACGCGGAAGTACTCGGAGGGGTAGTTTTGGGCCAGCGCCTTTTTGGCGACGTCGACGATGACGCCGTCTTCTTTATAGGCTGGGATAAAGACTACGAATCTCTTACGGGCACCTTGTTTACCAACGGGATTGCGATAAAACAACCCGGCAACTGAAGAGACGAATGTGTAGAGGACTACGTAGAGGAAGTAAAGCGCAACTATGACCTCAAGCCATCCGTGCCATGAAAACATAGAGAACAATTATACGGCAACCTCTTGGGCCAAGGCCGGCAAGGTTTTTACGATCAGCTTCATGTCGCTTCGGAACGAGTTGTTCATTGCGTACTGAACGTCCAGTGCGATACGCTCGTCTTCTGACAAGTCTTTCTTGCCGCGTTTGGTGACTTGCCACAAGCCTGTGATGCCGGCAGCTGTCATGAAACGACGGGCACATTGTTCTTTCGTCAATTGTTGTGCTTCGTACAACGGGAGCGGACGGTTTCCAACGATTGACATATCGCCTTTGAGGACGTTGATCAACTGGGGAAGTTCATCGAGGCTCGTGTTACGCAGGAACTTTCCGAGGCGAGTAACGCGGGGATCGTCTTGCAGTTTGAAGAACACGGAATTGGACTGACCACCTTCGCCGGCATATTGGTTCAAGTGAGCCAACTTGGCGAGTTCGGCGTCGGCGCCTACGCGCATGCTGCGGAACTTAAGGAAGTTGAAAATTTTGTATCCGCTACCAGCGCGTTTCGAGATGTAAAAAATCGGGCCTTTCGATTCGAGACGGATCGCGATGGCGATGGCCAGCATGACGGGGCTCGCGAAGAGCAGCGCGATGAACGACACGGCGATGTCGAAAGAGCGCTTCGCAAAAGAGATCTTGTATCCGTAAGGTTCCGGTTCGATCGCCGGCTTCTCCTTTTGAAACTTTTTGAAACGTTTGAGGAAATCGATCCAATACGCGAAGCCTTCGGGGTGGATGGTAGAACTGAAGCAGTCATCTGCCCCATTCTTCAACACCATCTTTTTTGTTTCCTTGTCGAGGCTATCGCACACGACGACCAGCGGGATGGAAAGCTCCGTCAAAATTCTGTCAGCAAAGCGAATTTGTTGCATGAACAGTTCGCTGATACCTTCTGCGATGAAGATCACGGCGTCGGGACGCGCCGAGTTGGTGCGGTAGCGCAACCCTTCGAGGGCAGCTGCCGAGTCAATTTCTTCGGCTGACGGAAAAACCTCTTTCAGGTTCGACACGTCACCAGAGGTGCAGAGGGTCATGAGCTTCAGCCCCTGAAAAGCCTCTTTTGTTACACCTGTTTTGATTTCAGCCTCAACCGTAGACAGTTCCATGATCATACTAGTGTTTCTTCATTTCGTTTTAAAACCCGGTTGATCTCCTCGATCAACTTCAAGGGATCGAACGGTTTCTTGATGAATCCACTAGCTCCGGCTTCGAAACATCTTTCAGCAAGTTTCTCGTCGGTACTCGAAGAGAACATGATGACGGGGATGTCGTTGAAAGCCCCACTATTGGTTAAGTTCTTCAAGAAACTTAAACCGTCGATTCCAGGTAAGTCAAAGTCGCAGAGAATGAGGCTGGGCAAATTGCCATTAGCCATTCTGGCCATTGCCGACATCGTGTCTTTCGTGATGGTCACTTTGAATCGCCCCTTGAGAATATTCTCGAGGAGCCACCTAAGTGCTTCATCACCTTCTATGACCAAGATGTCATGCTTCATTCTTGCCTGACAGAAATCAACTAACCTATATTAAAAGGAGGCTTTAAAAGAAGTGACTCGATTAAAAACCACCATAGACATTCATACCAATCGATACGAGGGCTCTCGGCAGCAAACAAGTGGCTTAAAAGAAAATCCCTACGATCGACAAACGGCCCATCCGATGGATACCATCGATGACCTCAAGCAGCTACAATTTTTAAGGGATTTTGAGAGTGGGAGGGCAATCAAAACCACCTATAGACAACAGATTTTGGGTTCAGGATTTTACCCTGTCAACCCGTTTCCAACACTTCAATTTTAGCACATTTTAATGTCAATTCCTTACATGGAAATGGCTAAAAAAATGAAGTTGTCATTTAAACCGTTTGCACAATAAAAAAGACAGTTTTTGAACGTTCCAGACCACACTTTCGGCAACTTCTCCCAAATTCTCTGTCAGGTTTTGTGTCCTGAGTTGCAGAAGTTGCGGAACCTCAAAAATACCTTCCATTCAAGCTTTCAAAGTCCATCCGGTCATTTCGTCGCCAAAATTGACGCTTCGTCGGCGACCAACGACCGGGGAATTATTCCGGAAGGGAGGGTTAAGTAACCTGCAGAACCTTACAAATGCGATTTTTTTCTAAGGACGGTCCAAAAGGACGGAAAAACCCACTATTTGGACTTTGCCGGGGTGACCACACGCTCTACGACAGGGCCAGGCAAGGACGTGTTCTTGTACGGAATTCCGAGGAGCGCCCCGATGGTGGCTGCCACCTGGTTTTGGAACAGTTGTCCCTCCTTTTTCACTTCGCCGACAGGTGCCGAATCGGGTCCGATCACAGCCAGCCAAATCTGGTCGGCGTTGGGCATGTCAATGCCGTGGTCGCGCCAATCCTTCAATTGTTCCGAGCCCCGACCGTGGTCGCAGGTAATCAGCAGGGTGGTTTTACCCTTGTATTGCGGATCCGACTGGCACCAAGTCCACAGCGTAGATAGGAAACCGTCTATATAATGGGCGGCGTCCAAGTATAAATCATACTTGCCTCCATGGGCGAAGTCGTCCGTTTCGTCAAAAGCAAAGTACATGACCCGGGGATGGTTCTTTTTCATGTACTCGAACCCATAATGAAACGTGAAGGCATCCAAACGCACGTCGCCCAAGGGGTTCGGGACTTGGTGCATCAACTCGTTCAACCATTGTTCACGGGCATTGGGGTCAGCTGCCTCCACAATTCCCGAGTTTACCGGGATTCCGTTTCGCTTCGCATTCACGATATAGGGGAACACATCCCACGAGGAATAAACAGCAACCTTCCCCTTGAAAGCCGGCTGGGACTGCAAGAACTCCAAAACATTGGTGTTCGGGTTCGGAAATTTGTCGTTCGAGTGTATGCGTGCATCGTCGGCAAAGCCACAAAGCAGTTCACTATAACCGGGATAAGAGAACCATTGTCGGTTCGTCACATTTACAAAATTTTTGAAGTTCCGGTTGCCATACAACTGTCCTTCTCTCGCCACTACATTCCATAGGAAAGGCATTAATTTTTCCCGGCGTTGCTCTTCCGTGGGTGCCCAAAACTTGCGAACGACCGCTGCCGAATCGCTCACAAATTGTTTGTTGATCAGTCTTTGTTCGGCACCCCGAAAAACCTCTTGCCATCGATAGCCGTCGAGGGTAATCAGGATCACATTCTCAGTTTTGTGTTGTGCCCGCGCTATCAGCGGAAGGCACATGAACAACACCAATAGATATTCGAAGTGTCTGGCTTTCATCGAAGTTCTTGGAAAGGTTTGGTGGTGGTCGCCACGAGGACACACCACCACCAACCGGTTACACACATTATTTAAACAAACAAACCTATATTTTGGTACGGATTATTTCACAATCCAAAGATCACCATCTTTCGTATCGGTTCCTCCAAATTGACTCTGCAATGCCGCCGATAAGTTGGTAGCATTTGTGGTTTTTTCTGCAGAAGGATACAACCAGCGTTTCGGAATACGAGGAGTTGATCCGCCGTACCCTGTACCAGGTCCGGTCAAAAAAGTGGGTACGCCTGTGCGCCGTTGGTTATAGAATGCCTCCAGTCCCGAATTTTGGAAGAACGCGATGTACTTCTGGGTGAGTATTTGTGTGAGGCCTGTGCTGGTCACGCCAGCATACTTCACGCTCGGTTGCGCCAAATAGGTCGCCAGAGACACAGTTACATTGCCCAACGCATTCTCATCTTGATCTGTCACGGTGATGGTACTCCCTTCTTCGATGCCATAGAAAGCCATCGACGCTTTAATACCATTTACGTAGAACGTTTCAGGATTGCCCGACGCCCAACCGCGATGAATACCTTCGGCGATATTGAAACACTGTTCGGCATAACCCAACAACAAGGCAGGTTCGGGGCCGGCGAATGAACCATAGTATCGCTGTTGGTTGGCAAAGGAGTATTGACCATTGCCTGCTTTGAAGGTCATGTCGTCTTGGCTTTCACCCGAGCTCGCGCCGACGTAAGCTGCAAAGTCGTTGTAGGCCACACCAGCCGTCAATTTCGCTTTCGCGGGATTGGTTGTCACGAATACGCGCGGATCACGGAGCGTAGTCAATGCCTGCACATATGTCTGAGCCATGTTATAGCGGCCCTTGTCGAAGCCTTTAGAGCCCGGATTGGTCGGATACAAACTGGTCGACCCGTTGTACTCGATCTGCAAGTTATCGTCGTTGGATTGCATCAGCGGATACTTAGTCGGATTGCTCACGATAGCTGCAAAACGTGCCTTGATGTTCAAGTCAGCATCAGACTCTTTCTTGCTAAGGCTCACGAGTACGCGCAATGCGTAAGCGTTGATCGCTCTTCGCCACTTATTCAGATCGTTTCCGTAATAAATGTCGCCCGCGAGGGTCGTGTTGCCGGCCGTTTCCAAAGCAGCGAGATCGCTGTTCGCATCATCCAGCCATTTCAGTACTTGAATGTATATGCTCTTTTGAGAGTCGTAAGTGGGTGCGATGTTCTTCAAACCGGCGAGTGCTTCCGTCATCGGGAGGTCACCAACTTGAAGCGTCATCCAAACGAACAACCGAGCACGGAAGAACTTCCCTAGTGCCGAATAGGGGTTCACTTCGGCGGCACCGGCCTTCAGAGCTTCCTCCTCCATTTTAACGACGTCGCGCAAGACGCCGTATTTCAACTCTGCATTGGTCCAACTGTACTCGTTATTCCCGTAGTAATAATAGTTGCAGGCCCAATATTGATTGTAGCGATGTTCGAGCGACCAAGGTTCTTCCAGAATTCCGTTCTGTATGCTGGTGAGCACCAACGAAGCAGGTACGCTTGTGGCCACGTTCGGATTCTGCTCAATTGCATCGAAGTCCTGACACCCGGACACTGCGATGGCGAATGCGACCGTTAAAAAAGTGTATGTGAATATCTTCATATCTGTTGTTCAATTAGAATGTGACATTGAGGTTGATGCCATACCGACGCGTGGTTGGTGACTGGAGCGAAGAGTAACCTTGCAAGTTGTTACCGTACTGGTCGATGTCTAGGTCTTTGCGTGCAGCGAAATAGAGTAAGTTCCGAGATATCAACGAAATAGACGCTTGTCGCACGAAGGAATTACCCAAGACACTCGAAGGCAATTGGTACGTGATGGTTACTTCCCGCAACTTGGCGTAGGATCGACTGATCAAGTTGGCTTCCTCTTGCGCATAGTAGCGGCTGATCCAGTCTTGTAAGTAGGTCTTGACGTTGTTCGGCGTATACGTCAACTCATTGTAGTTTGTAATTTGACCGTTGCCATCAACATTCACGGCGCCGCTGGGTTGTACACCCGGGCCTACCCAAGACTTCACTCCTAAGTAATCTTGATAGCGTGCTTCACCCATGGCTCCTTCGACGGTATTGATGATGCGACCGCCGCGATAAGTTTGGCGCTGGATGTAGTCGACGATCTTACCCCCTACGCGCCCGTCGAATTGGACGACAAGGGTGAAGTTCTTATACGAAAACTTATTGGTGAAGCCCCATACAAAATCCGGGTTCAAGTTTCCGAGATACTGCGGCACCGGATTCACCAATGGGCGACCACTCGCGTCGTTGATGATCTGGCCGTCGGGTGTTTTCAAGAAAGTATGTCCAAAATAGCGGTCGATGCGCTCGCCCACTTTGATGAAGCTGTTGTTTCCATCCGAACTTCCATTGAAATAAGTGGCGTTCACTCGATCGAGACCCGGGGCCACGTCGGTTAGCACTTCCTTGTATGTTGAACCATTGAGCAGGACGTTCCAAGAAAACTTCTCGCCTTTTACCGGGGTACCTTGCACGGTGACCTCCCAGCCTTTGCGCGTTGTCTTGATGCCGTTGTCTTGGAAGTCGGTATAACCAGTCGATTCTGAAATCTGACGGTTGAAGATACCCGGGCCGTCGATCGCTTGGAAGTACGTCACATCCAAACCAAGTCGGTTGTTGATGAACTTCATGTCGACGCCGGTTTCCCAAGTATTGCTGAAGGACGGTTTTAAATTGGCGTTAGCGAGGGTGCTGCTATACGAAGCGCCCGTCACGTTGTTGAACATACGGCCCGTTTGGTAGGGCTGAGAGTTCGCATAGTTTGGACCATCGTATGGCGATGAATAAGTGGAACCATAATCTAACGGATTTGAACGCGAACCTACGTAGTTGAACGAGGGCCCAATCGTCGCCATCGTATTGGCAGCACCCACTTTCGCATACGAACCCCGAACTTTCAAGAAAGACATAAACTCAGGCAGATCCACGACCTGCGAAATCACACCACTCAGCGATGCCGAAGGATAGAAGTAGGCACGCGAGCCGGAAGGAAGTGTCGAATGTTTGTCGCTGCGACCTGTCACCGACAAGGAGAGAAAATTCTTGTAATCGAGGTCCACGTAGCCATAAGCACTCAACACCTGCATATCCGAGTTGAAGTTGTAGGCACGAATCGGGTTCAATGAATTCGTGAAGTTGTACAGCCCGGGAACGTTCAGGTAATCGGTCGTTACATAGCTTGACTTATAGTTAAATGTTCTCGCGTTGGCACCCAACGAAGCCCTAACGTTGAAGTCGGGTGTCACTTCCTTGTGGTACGTCAGCAACACGTCGGTGTTGTTTTCAAACAGGGTACGGTTGTCTTCACGATAGTCGCCCTTTGCTTGTTCACGTCCATAGACCGTTGCCGAATATGGGAATTTTTCATTGCGGAAGATGTTGTACGTGTTAATCTGGCTGCGGCCGACCAATTCAATATCTTTATTGATGGAATACTTGAGCGACATATAGCCATACGTGTCTGTTTTGTAATGGCCACGCAACCAGTAATTCGTTAAAAAGTAGGGGTTATTGTAACGTGTATAGTCGGCATACATCTGTTGAATCCCTTCTTTACCCGGTTGGAAGATGTGCTTTTTCATGTCAGCTATGTCCCAATCGGCACCACCCCATATCACGATGTTGTAGATCATACTGTTTGGACCGTAGTTCACATCTGGTATGTTCTCGGTATACTGGTGATTATAGTTCAAGTTGGATTCGAAACGGATCTTCGGTGACAAATCGACACCCACGGCCACGTTAAAGTTGTCGGCGTTCAGGTCGGTATTTGGAACTTGCCCTTTTTGATAGTTGTGGCTATACGAAAAGCGTAAGTCGTAGTTTGAGCCACTTGTCGATACCGCGATGTTATTGGTCGACAAGACGCCGACTTCCAGAAAGCGCTTCAGGTTGTCCTTACCGCGCGCCACCCAAGGTGTTGGCTTGATATTGCCGGTAAAAGTGGCGCCGCTGGCAAGCGTAGTCGTGTAGGTTTGGTTTGGCGTGTATTCACCATCGTACTGAGGAATCAATTGACCTTCAAACTTCGGTCCCCAGATATCATAATCAGAGTCGTACAATCCACCACCCTTTCCATCAGCAAACGCATAGCGACCATGATCGCCAGGGCCGTACTCATCTTGCACTTTGGGAATGGTCAAAAACCCTTTTTCGATCATCGTCGACGAATTAAATTCAACAGAGAATCCTCGTTGATCCTTTGACCCTCGTTTGGTAGTAATCTGGATTGCTCCATTGATCCCGCGAGACCCATACAAAGCTGAGGCTGCTGGGCCTTTCAATACAGTATAGCTCTCGATGTCGTCAGCGCTGATATTCCAAGTGTCGGACTGAATCGGTACTCCGTCGACAACAAACAACGGGCGCTTACCGCGTAGATAAAGATTTGGCGCCCCCAAGATTTCCGCACTCGAAGCTACGGTGAGACCTGCCACCTTCCCCACAAGACTATTGATCGGATTGGGTTCCCGCGCTTTGACGATGTCTTCTCCTTTCAGATCTTGAACGGCATATCCGAGCTTCGCTTTGTCCTTTTCGATACCCAAAGCGGTCACGACCACCTCAGAAAGTTGCTTCGCGTCCGACTGAAGGACGATGTCGAACACGGTTTTGGAACCTACTGGAACTTCCTGTGTCAAAAAGCCAACAAAAGAAAATACCAATACGTCGTTTTCGGAAGGAACAGACAGTTGAAAGGATCCGGTCGCATCGGAGATCGTGCCTGTGTTAGTACCCTTCACGAGAATATTGACACCAGGAAGCGGTGATTGATCCTCGCCAGAAGTAATTTTTCCTTGCACCGCGCGCTGCGCGAACGCCGCAAAAGATGCAAATAAGCTGCAACAGAAAATGGCGACGAACATGAAAGAGTTCAATCGCCACCCCTGCAAAGATTTTTGTAACAGTTTCCTCATATGATCAGAATTGGGTTGGTTGAGATGCCCAAAAGTGATCACATGATTTGATGACGACGTAATAAGAAAGTTATCGTCCGGTTAAAGATTGAAAGAGAAAGGTGGTGGGAAATAACTTTAGGAAAATACTGATTTTAGAATTTAGAATATAGGATTTAGAATTTAGCTCACGAAGGTGGTTTCGTGAAAGGGTAAATGTTAAATGGTAAATGATAAATGATAAATCATCAACCAACATTCTCCTCGGCCAGTCCGAACGACAAGGTCATGCCGGCGCCACCAAGTCCATTGACGATATATACCCTGGGTTCAACTTCGATTACTTGCACTTGGCTATCACCTGACTTCGGATAGATTCCGTTCCAGCGCTCTACGATGTTCATTCCATCGGTATCGACAAAGCTCGCGAGGTAATCGAGGATTAACCCGTTTACATGCTCCTGATCGAATGGCTCAAGTGTTTTACCATAATGATGAGAATCGCCTATGATCCAATCCCCGTAAGGACTCTGCGACACGAGGACATGGACTCCATTAGTTTTCCATTCCAAATTCTCGGTGTCATACCGCTGGTCAACTGACGCAAGCGACGGGCACTTCCTAAATGCAGCGTAATGACGAAGCGTGAGTCCCGCGCACAACGAGGGTCCTAGATTTATCGGTGTGGCTGTCGTGGCTTTCATCATCTGCAGCTTGCATTTATAAAAACCCTGCGCTTGGAAAACATTCGGATATAGTGTTTCGAAGTCGGCGCCACTGCACACAAACACGCGGTCGACGCGCCAAGTCTCGGAGCTTGTTTTGATGATCGGCATTTCGATTGACGTAACGAGCGTACCGAATCGCGTGATCAATCCATGTTGTTCGGAAAGCCACTGGGGGATCTTTCGTACCGCTTCACGCGAATAGACGGTCGCCTCGGACGAACTCCACAAAACACCTTTTAAGTTTTCCCGCCGCACGCGGTCGTTCAAGAGTCCACGCCTTTCGGCTTCGGCCTTCGTCAATAGTTCAGCTTGATAGGCTTCACGCGGGTAGAGGTTCATGAACTCTTCTAGCACATTCCGTTCGTCATCATGATAGGCTAGGTGAAGGGATCCATTGGGATTTAACCAAATACCCGCTTGTTGGGCGACATCGGCCCATATCTCGCGGCTTCGAATGGCTCGTCGCAATCCGTCGCCGGGTTCTTGTCCTATGGGCCATAGCAATCCAAAGTTGCGGACCGATGCGCCGACCGCAAATTGTTCGCGTTCAAACAGAACGACACGAAGTCCTTTTCGAATCGCCGCCAAAGCATGGGCAAGTCCTACGATTCCACCGCCGATTACGGCAACGTCTGCTGATTGTTGTGTGCTCATCTGATTTTTGATACAAGAACCAGAACGTGGATTACTCCAGCATTATGCATCTGTTATTTGAAATAATGGAAACATCACCCGGTCTTCATCACCGTGTGCGACTTGCGAAGGTAGGTTCGCATTCTGATGAAGACCACGTCCGTTGCAAAAAATCCTTCCCGCATCGCGCGCTGGCTGTCACGTGCTAACGCCGGTTCGTTTACATTTTTCACGGCGCTCACGGCATTTATCTTATACACCTGCGTGTACGGATTCAGAAAGACCTTCGCCGTCGGCACGTTTGAAGGTACCGCTTACGCGGGAATTGACTACAAGGTGTGGCTGGTCATCGCTCAAGTCTTAGGATACGCCGTCTCAAAGTTCATCGGGATTAAAGTGGTCTCGGAACTCAAATCGGGTTGGCGCGCAGCTGGCGTATTGATATTAGTTGCGATTGCAGGATTCTCGTGGTTGCTTTTCGCGATCACGCCTCGTCCCTACAACGTCTTATTCCTTTTCACGAACGGACTTCCCCTTGGGATGATCTGGGGATTGATATTTAGTTACCTAGAAGGCCGCCAAACCACGGAGGCATTAGGTGCAGGGTTGTCCGTCAGTTTCATTTTCTCGGCGGGTTTTTCGAAAACGATCGGAGCCTACGTGATGCAGGTGGGGCATGTGTCGGAAAGTTGGATGCCATTCGTCGCCTGTCTCATCTTCACGCCTCCCCTCCTGCTCACCCTGTGGTTGATTGAACAAGTGCCACCGCCGACACTTGAAGATGAACGGCTCCGCACCAAGCGCCGACCCATGGATCACGGTGAACGGAGAAAGTTCGTGACCCAATTCGGGCCCGCCCTCGTATGCCTTATCGCAGCTTACGTGATGTTGACAGTGCTTCGCGACTTTCGCGACAACTTTGCAGCAGAATTCTGGAGAGCGCTAGGCATCGTGGGATCGCCCGAGATTTTCACCACTACGGAAATACCCATTTCAGTTATCGTGCTCATTGCCATCGGTAGCCTGATCTTCATTCGAGACAATCGAATTGCGTTTTTCACCAACCTATACATGGTGATCGCTGGCTTTGCGTTGATGGGCCTGTCAACATGGGCTTTTATGCAACACTGGATGAATGCTTGGATTTGGATGACGTGCCTTGGGTTTGGTCTTTATCTAGCTTATGTACCTTTTAATTGCGTGCTCTTCGAACGAATGATTGCGGCCTTTCGAATTCCCGGCACCGTTGGATTTGTTATGTACCTAGCCGATTCTTTCGGGTACGCAGGAAGTGTCGGCGTTCTGATTTACAAGGAGTTTGCGCAGCCAAATATCGGGTGGGTCAACTTCCTTACTTCCGCGAGTTTGACCGTGAGCATCGGCGGGTTCATGCTATCGGCACTTTCAATCGCATTCTTCGACCGCAAGTTTCGACCCATCCCAAAGGAAATGATGGCGCCTTAGTTGGCGATGTTCAGAATTTCGAGAATTTCAGGAATAGAATCGATCAAGTGTGTGTGCGGTTCTCGGCTCAGTTGATCCCTCGTGAACGCGCCCGATGTGACGCCGATTACCCACCCACACTTCGCGGCCGTGCCTTCACCTAGGTCTGAGGGTGTATCTCCCACCTTTGCCACCCGCGACAGGTCTGTCACACCGGTGCGCTTCATCGCTTCAAAAATCATATCGGGGTGCGGTCGACCCTTGGCGACTTCATCGGAGGTGACGGTGGCGTCGACCAAACCTTGGGTTATCCAACCCATCCGTTGCAGGAGCGGGTCGGTGATTGGCCGGTCAAAGCCTGTATCGGTCGCGACACGTATACCCGCTGCGTGAAGTTGGAAGAACGTGTCGCTGGCACCTGGCACCTCGCTGACATAAGGGTTGGTGAGGTAAAACTCACGCATTCTTGCGACAAATAACTGATGTATTTCGTGAATCCACGAACTGTCTATTGGACGGCGACCTAGGTAACGCTTTAGCAACAACTCTTCAATCGCAATCGGCTTAGGAATCCCCATCACATCATTTGCGTCGTTGAGTGATATATCTACCCCGTGTTCGGCCAAGGCATCTCGTAGCACACGGTGGACATCGCGGTTGTCTTTTACTGTTGTGCCAGCTAAGTCGAACACGATCAATTGGGGAATCATGGGGAATGATATTTGATCGCAAGTTATAGTACAGCTGACAACATCACCCCGGTCTCACATCATTGAAAGTTTAAACTTCGGCCGATCGTTTAACACAATGTTAAACAGCGCGCAGGTGAGATGTTGTACAGGGCCCCTACCTTTATCGAATGAAAGATATCGTTACCACCGTGGATGAAGTGTTTCAATTGTACGAGCGCTATGGAGACGCAGACTACATTGGAGAACCCGTGTCGCAACTTGAGCACATGTCGCAATCGGCGGAGTTCGCTTTACGCGAGGGCTTCGATGACGAGGTCGTATTAGCGGCCTTTTTTCACGACATCGGTCACATTTGTGTCCTGAACAACGCCCACAACTCGATGGGCGGCTTCGGGGTCAAGAGTCACGAAAAGATTGGCGCGGACTTCCTGCGGACCTGCGGCTTTCCCGAACGCGTCGCGCAACTGGTCGAAAATCACGTGCAAGCAAAACGATACCTGACTTTTCGTTATCCCAACTACTATGAGCACCTGAGTGAAGCCAGCAAAAGGACACTGGAATTTCAAGGCGGGGTGATGACTTCGGCCGAGGCTACCAAGTTTGAAAACGATCCATTGTTTGAACTCAGCATCCTCATGCGCAAGTGGGACGAGTTGGCTAAAGAGACCAATATCCCGATTATGGATGTCGCGGAGTTAAAGAAAAAGGCCATTTCAGTGCTCGCCAGGGAGAAGCAGAACTTGGTGAATTGAGACTGTGCAAAATGCGGCAACCTCACCCATAACTATTTGATTTACAGAGAGAAATAGTTTCAATATTAAGTTTTTTCGAATGGGTATAACATTCGGGTAACACTCGTTAGATTTGTTATCTAACATTGAAAAGCCATGAAAAAAATCACAGGCAAGGAACTTCGCCAGAGCACGGAAAACACGATCAACGGACTTTTGACGCAACTTGAAATCGCTGCCCCGTCGAAGAAGACCCGCAAGGTGGTTGAAAAAGTTTCACGTCGTCTTTCGAAAGAACTCAAACACGAGATCAAAAAGCAGTTGAAGAAAAACCAAAAGGCAACTACCAAGAAGTCGAAAGAAGGAACGAAAGCAACGATGGAAGCAAAGATCAACGCTGCGTAAGCTCGGAACTAATTGATAGCAAAGATGCCTCAACGAATCGTGAGGCATCTTTTTTTTGCTACACCTTCTCGCAAACAGCTTTCAGTAACTCCAGCCATTTCAACATCCCCGTCTCCAGGTTTTTGTTGAAAGACTTTTTCAACAAGATGGCCAATAGTCCCTCCATACTTTCGTCGACGGAGACAACAGTTTGATTGGCTCGTTGCTCCAACCGCCAGTTATGGATGGCAAAAAGGCCAAACGTCTTCCCTGTCCAACCGAACGCGCGACCGTGTTCGACGGTGTGCAAGGTAGAGACGATCTTCACGCCGCCGGTTTTCCACACGAAGGTAGACCCAGCCGCCAATGCACCGTTAAGTTTTGAATGACCGATGTCTGATTGCCACTTTGGCCATTGATCAATGTCGGTGAGCACAGCCCAAACTCGCTCGGGGCTGGCGTTAATGGCGATTTCTTTGCTGCACAGGACCGGCGCTTGCGTGTTGATGTGTTTCATATACGTTGTTTAGTGAAACAAATATCAACACGAGGGAACCCGACCCTACTTGATAAAAATCAAGAAGTCAGGGGGTCGATTTCTTTCTTAGTCGGCTAAGCGTTTCCGGGGTGATTCCCAGCATCGAAGCCAAATATTGGAGTGGAACGGTGTTGAAGAGCCCACGGTTGAACGCAAATAATTGATGGTACCTCTCTTCGGCACTCAACGAAAGGTGTTGAACGATTCGATCCTCTAGGACGATGAAACACTTGGCTATAAAGAGCTTCTCCAACTCGTCCCAACGCGGCACGAACTCTCGGATTCGTCGGTAATCCTCCTTTTCAATGACGAACAGTTCGCAGTCGGTCAAAGCTTGAATATTCCAACGGGCGGGTTTCTTGAATACAAAACTCGCGAGGTCGACAGAAAAATATCCCTTGGTCGAAATCCACTTAGTCACTTCGTTGCCATCGACGTCGACGAATTCTCGGACAATCCCCGACTGGATGAACCCCAGTCTTTCGCTCATTTTCCCGCTTTTGAGGAAGAAGTCGCCTTTCTTAAGGGAGGTAGAGTTGAAAAACGAACTGATGACGGCGGCATCTTCTTTTTTCACACCGAAATACCCGTGGACATACTGCTCAAGTTCTGTCATGATTCAAAAGAATTGAATTTAGAATGATGAATGTAGAATTTAGAATGATGGAAATAGAAATATGAAGTCGTAATTCTTAATTCCGAATTCCGAACTCCTAATTCTAAATTCTGAGTTATGCTTCTCTTCTCAAGAACTCGCTGAACAGTGAATCAATTATTTCAGTGGTTTTCTCGGCTGGCGGCAGGTTGTTGCCCAGGTATTCGTTTGGCCGAGTGAGGATGCTGGACTTTGTCTTATTTACGAACGTGATCCACGTGGCCAATGTGAGGGTCCTCTTCTTATTGACCAACATAACCTTAATTGGCTCCAACGCTGTGTTAAATTTCCGGCGGTAGTAGGCTGTTTCGCGATCCATCATCTGGACCCGAAGCAACGAAAACCGATTTATGCCAATGTGCCGCGAACGTTAAGGAAGTGTTAAGCCATCTGTTCAACCGGGCAGCTCCTCCGCGGAGACGCCGCACATCACGAGGAAATCCTTCAGCTCTTCCAAGGCAATCGCGCAATTGGATTCCACCCGCAGCACGTGATCACAGTCATCCAAATCGAAGTTGATTCGGTAGCCGAGAAAACGGTCGTGCAAAAGCCTGACGATTTCCTGTGCGTGGTGGCAGTCAACGACGTCCGTCTTAAAAACTTCAATCATACCGGTTGGGACAAGTGATTCATGCGTTGAGCGCCCTCCGGTAACCCGCCTCGGAACTCGCATCGGTCGCTAGTAGACCATACAACCGCACCTGACAGGTACGTGCAGGTTAGAATTGACTGGTGGGGGAACGGGCAAAGCAAGAAAATACAAGAGTCAAGGAAATGGGTTAGGGAATACACGATACCGTTATGAATGAAACAGACTTCCTTCTTCATACCGTTGCAAAATTAGAATCGACCTATCATCACATAAGGGTGTGATTCCGCCATAGTAAGGGGTTGATTCCGACAGACCGTTTTGTAGATTTGGCGCCTGATGAAAACGATCTCTATCCTAGTCCCGAAGGGTGCGATACTGGGTAGTATCGAAGGCCCTCGACAACTCTTCACGCAAGTCAACCAGTTTTTTGTTGCACAAGGAGCTGAGCCTCCTTTTCGCGTTCAACTGGTCGGTTTGGGTCATGAAACACCCGTTGCGGGTGGTCGCTATACCATCCACAGCGATGCACTGCTGCAAGATGTTGCAACAACTGATTTGGTGGTGATTCCTGCTTTGGATGGTGACATCAAGTCTGGTCTTGAATTGAACAAAAGCTTCATTCCTTGGATTACCAAGCAACATGAGATGGGTGCTGAAATCGCCAGCTTATGCATGGGTGCGTTTTTACTTGCGTCGACTGGACTTTTGGAGGGAAAGAAATGTGCTACGCACTGGTTGGCGGAGAATGATTTCCGCAATATGTTTCCCAACGTTCGTTTGAGTTCGGAGCGGGTGATCACGGATGAGAAGGGAATCTATTCTAGTGGCGGAGCGTACTCCTATCTCAACTTGATTCTTTACTTAATTGAGAAATACGTAGGGCGTCAAATGTCGATTCTTTGTGCGAAAGTGTTTGCTATAGAAATTGATCGCGAAACACAGTCGCCATTTATGATTTTTTCTGGACAGAAGGATCATGAAGACGAACCTATTCGGAAGGCGCAAGAATACATTGAAGCCAATTTTCAAGATCGGATCACGGTCGATCAGATTGCATCGATGTTTGCGTTAGGGCGTCGCAATCTTGAAAGACGATTCAAGAAGGCCACGTCGAACACATTGGTCGAGTACATTCAGCGCGTGAAGATTGAAGCTGCCAAGATGAGCTTGGAAACATCGCGCGAGAATGTCACGGAAGTAATGTACAAAGTTGGTTATACCGACATCAAGGCGTTTCGCACGACGTTCCGGAAACTCACGGGATTGTCGCCCTTGCAGTATCGAAACAAGTATAACCGCGAGGAAGCCGTGGTGCGGTAGGCGAGAATGTCACGGAAGTAATGTACAAAGTTGGTTATACCGACATCAAGGCGTTTCGCACGACGTTCCGGAAACTCACGGGATTGTCGCCCTTGCAGTATCGAAACAAGTATAACCGCGAGGAAGCCGTGGTGCGGTAGGCACCCACCTCATTGGCTTCATTATTTGTGGTCGAGGGTGATAAGTGAGCTTGCAAGCGGCAAGGAATGGGCTTTTAGTTCCGGCAATGAAATCTCTCGGGCCCACCTTTCTCGTCGGTAGGTTGTCCATAAGCCCCGAAAGCGAAGCCCAAAAAACAGTCAGAATTAGGCAAAAAAATGTAGGTATCTTTCTAGGGGTACCATCATATTTGACTAAGACCCCTAAACCATGAAAAGACTTACCCGTGGGCGCCTCGGCTACGGCGCGATCGTGCTCATCCTAGCCGTAGTCGCCTGGCAATGCAAACCCGCCGCGCCCCGCGACGACAGCAAGACGAAAGGTGGACCTTTTGCCGAAAACATTAGGCCGACGGATCCGCGAACACCGGAAGAAGAACGTGCAGGCTTCATCGTTCCCGAAGGATTCGAAATTACCCTGTTCGCTTCTGAACCAGATATCGACAAGCCAATGAACATGACCTTCGATGCCAAGGGGCGAATGTGGGTAACTCAATCCTTCGAATATCCCTTCCCGACGGCCAGCGGATTGAAGTCGACAGACAAACTCACGATCGTAGAAGATACCGACTACGACGGCAAAGCAGACAAGTTTACCGTGGTCAGTGACACGCTAAATATCCCCATTGGAGTACTTCCCACAACCAATGGCCCTATTACATTCAGCGTACCGAACGTTTATCAATTTACCGACAGCAATCACGACGACGTCGTTGATGGACAACACAAAATGCTTGGACCATTCGGATACCAAGACACACACGGGATGGTGAGCAACTTCATCCGTGGGTACGACGGTTGGGTACACGCGTGCCACGGGTTTACAAATCGGTCGAAGTTTGCAGGTGCAGATGGTGATACCATTACGCTCGTGTCTGGGAACACCTTCCGGTTCAAAATGGATGGCAGCCGAGTAGAACAATTAACGTTTGGACAAGTGAACCCTTTCGGCTTGGTGTTCGACGCATTTGGCTACGTGTATTCGACCGATAGCCACAGTTCGCCGCTGTATCAATTGATTCGTGGTGGTGACTATCCTCATTTTGGGAAGGTGCCGATTATGGGTTTCGGTCCCGACATGAAACCACTCGTGGACGAGGCGACCGCCTTGTGTGGCATCACACAGTATGCGGACGTTCAATTTCCCGAGGAGTTCCGAGGCAACTTTTTCATCGGCGACGTGGTGAACTCGCGTGTACATCGATACTCAGCCACATGGAAAGGTTCGTCGCCCGTCGGTACTTCCGAAATCGACTTTATCAAAAGTGAAGATCCGTGGTTTCGTCCCGTGAACGTCAAGTTAGGGCCCGATGGAGCATTGTATGTGGCGGATTTTTACAACGCCATCATCGGTCACTACGAGGTGCCGCTTGACCATCCCAAACGCGACAAGCAACGGGGACGCATCTGGCGCATCACCTATAAAGGAAAGAAGAATGAAAAGATTGATCTCACCGAGGCCTCGATCGAAGCGTTGATCGCGAAACTGGATGCCGACAACTTACCCACGCGCACCTTGGCCACCGATCAACTTACCGATCGCGTGGGCGCGGCGGCCATCGATCCCCTGAAGGCAACTTTGACAAACATGAAGACCACGCCTCGTCAATACGTACATGCGATGTGGGCCTTGTATCGGCTGGGAGGGCTCGACGATGAACAACTAAAATCAAGCTTGGAAAGTCCAGATTCATTGGTGCGCATCCACGGTCTGCGGGTGCTCGTTGAAAAGGAGGCGGACCCAGCATATTATTCATTTGTCACGAAAGCGCTGACCGACAACAGTCCCCACGTTCGACGGGTGGCAACCGAACTCTTAATGAAGTATCCCTCACTCACTTCGTTGGAAGCTGCCTTGGACGTACTGCATCGAACAAACGGCGAGTTCGACAATCACTTGTTCTACACCGGTCGTTTGGTGATGCGTAACATCCTCCGCCACGAAGATGTGCTCCATGAAGCCGTCGCCAAGACATGGTCTGAACAAGATGCCAGTCTCATGGCCGGTGTGATGGTCGACGTACCGTTGGCGGACGGAGCTAAATTCTTGGCGAATTATATGGCGCATTCGCAACTACCGGCAGAACGCGTGCCCGCGGCATACCGTCAGATTGCGAGATTCACTCCGACGGGCGAACTACCGAAGGTCATCGAAAGCGCGTTGGGCAACACAGCGTTAGACGTCAATCAACGTTCGCTCATTTTCAAAGGCATGCTCGAGGGCATTGCCCAACGTGGCGACAAAACGGATGTCAAGGTGTTCTCAAAGTGGGCCCCTGCCCTCGCCTCTGAGATCTTCCAGAAATACCCCGGGTCCGACCTAACGGATTCGGACGAAAAAGTACTTCACCAACGTGTGGCGATCGATATCGCTGGCGACTACCGCGTGGCATCGCTGGAGCCGGAATTGAAACTATTCTTAGAAACCGGGAACAAGATTGGGATGACGATTCGAAGTGCGGCGTTGCGTTCACTCTTGAAAATAAATCTAGACAAAAACGCTCCGCTCGGTGGCACGATCATTCAAAATGATTCGCTCATTGAATACAGACGACGCATCACCGCCGTCATGGGCGAGTTTCCGGGAAGCACCGTGAATAAAACTTTGGACGAAGTCACTTCAATCCCAGTTGGCCTTCAAGACGCGTTTGTGACCGCACTCGCGACGACGTCGGCCGGTAAGGACATCGTTTTGAAAAAAGTGAAAGCCGGACTGATCATGCCACGCATCCTGGCGCAGCCTCGTGTGCAAGAACTCATGCTCTCGAAAGCTTCCAAGAAACAACAAGATGAGTTGAATGGGCTTATCGCCGACCTTGGTCCTATTCGCGAAGAAAAACAAAAACTGATCACTCAAAGGCTAGCGGCATTTGAGATGCTCGATCGTCAGCATCTAAACCTGGACTCGGGTGCTCTCGTTTTCCAACAGAACTGTGGTGTGTGTCATAAGCTCGGAGGTCAGTTGGGCGTTGGACCACAACTGGATGGAATTAGTAAGACTGGCGCTCGTGGACTAATAGAAAAAATACTGGATCCAAACCGAAACGTGTCGCAGGCATTCAAGACGTACACGATCCAAATGAAAGACGGCACCGTAAAAAGCGGCCTACTCCGTCGCGAAGAAGGTAAGACGAAGGTGTTCGCCGACATCACGGGCAAAGAGTTTACTGTCGCCAACCAAGATGTGGCAGAACTAAAGGCATCGAAATTCACCCTGATGCCCGATTCGTTCGAGAACACCATTTCGGAGAAAGAGTTCAATCACCTTATTCATTACTTATTAAACCTGTAAGGAGGGTCGATCATATGAAATCAATATCCCTTTTTGTTTTGATAGCTGTTGTGTCTGTTGCTTCCGTGAAGGGGCAAATACCCGGCAATCAAGTCAAGTTCAAGAAAGTGCACATCTGGGACGAGTTCTATACGGAAGGTTCGACCATCGCCGATATCAACAAGGATGGCAAACTAGATATCGTGGCAGGTGCTCGATGGTTCGAAGCACCGGATTGGAAAGCGCATGACATCTGGAAACACAAGAAGTTCGATTACACGAAAGGGTATGCCGATTCCTTTTTGAACTTCACAGCCGATATCAACGAGGATGGCTGGGTAGACTTCATTTGCTTCGACTTTCCCGGCAAGGAAGTCTATTGGCTCGAGAATCCTGCCGGTGTCGAAACCCTGTGGAAGCGATACTTAGTCGACTCCGTGGCATCTAACGAGTCGCCTATGATGGTGGACATTGATCGCGACGGCAAGAAAGATCTCGTCTTTGGAAACGAGAAAACGGGTCAGATGAATTGGTGGAGCTACGCTACAAAATCTAAAAAAGTGAGTTGGACCCGGCACCCAATCAGCGAGCCAAAGGCGAAAGGTGTGGGTATGTTCTCCCATGGACTCGGCTGGGGCGACATCAACGGCGACGGCATCAAAGACGTCATGATCATCGGAGGCTGGTGGGAAGCCCCCAAGGATATGAAAGCTACGAGTTGGAAGTTCCACGAAACGAACCTCGGCTACGCATGTTCTCAAATGCTACCGTTCGACTTCGACAATGACGGCGACACCGACGTGATCAGTGGCTCCGCCCACAACTACGGGCTCTGGTGGCACGAGCAAGTACGCGACAACGGCAACATCTCATTCGTGCGCCACGTGATCGACAGTACTTTCTCGGAACTGCACAGCATGGTTTTGAAAGATGTGAACAACGACGGACTCCCCGACCTCATTACTGGTAAACGGTTCTTCTCTCATCAAGGTCACGGACCCGGGGGAATGGAAGACGCAGTTGTATACTGGTTCGAGCTTTTGAAAGACGGGAAGGGAAAACCAGTTTGGGTGCGCCATCTCATCGACGACAACTCTGGTGTTGGGATCAACTTCGAAGCGGAGGATATCAATGGGGATGGTTTACTCGACTTTGCAATCGGGAATAAAAATGGGGTATATTACTTTGAGCAAGTGAGGGAATGAGGGGAGGATTGGATGAGGGGACGATTGGACGAGGGGGATGAAAATTGTGTAAATTTCTCAATCAAAACACAGAAGGTTATGAAATTCGCGTTGTTGTCTGTCACGTATGCGGGGCTGTTTTATTCGGGGAAGCCGATGTCGATTGAGGAACAGGTTCTCAAAGCTAAATCGCTCGGGTTCGATGCGCTCGCGATAGAGACTAAGCGGCCGGTGGCGTCGCCCATAGACTTATCAAAAAAACAGCGAGATCGCATTCGTGCCGTAGCAGCCAACGAGGGTATCGCATTATGCGCCCTCGAAAGCATGAGCGACTTCTGCGGCGACCACATGGAAGCCCGGGAAAACAACTTGGCGATGATGAGGCTAACACTCGACCTCGCCCGCGATCTCGGCATCAACCAAGTAAAAGTCTTTGCCGCTTGGCCCGGGATTATCAACGACGTCGAAGCAATTGCGGCGTATGCACCTTACGACCGAGGCAACTACTTCAAACCCCTCAACGCGTCCGACCTAAGGATATGGAATCGCGCCCTTCATGGCATCCGTGAGGTTGCCGACTGGGCCGCAGATATGGGCATCACGCTTTTGTTACAAAATCATGCTCCCGTCCTCCGGCCAGGGTACGAAGACCCCCTTGCCATGCTCAACGAACTAGACCGAAAGAATATCAAGTTGTGTCTCGACGTACCGCTGTTCTTCGACCGCCAGAAATCCGACTACGTGCGTGAAGCCGTGAGAGCGTGCGCGAACCATATTGCCTACACCCATTACGGAGCTTGGAACTTCCGTGAAAACGAAGACGGCGAGATCGAACAAGAGCCCGCCCCTACCCACGGTGGTCGCATCAACTACGAAACATTCTTCGAAGAACTTCAATACATTGGCTACGACGGATACCTCGTATCCGAGTATTGCCTACCCCTCATCAAAAACCATAAGATTGCTGGCGTGGAAGAAGTGGATAAAGCTACTGTCATGGCCATGAATTTCATGAAGGGGCTGTTGGAGAAGACGAAGGTCAGAGTCTAGAATTTGGGATTTAGGATTTAGGATTTAAGATTTAGGGCGTAGATCAAAAAGAGTTAATACTAGATTCAACCACAACACCACGGCAGCCCCTGAACGCAAAGCTCCCAATTCCCCTTTTCCTCATGATGTTTCTCCAATTCTTCATTTGGGGAGCATGGTACGCAACGGGTGGAAATTTCATGAAGGCACACGGGATGGGTGACCTCATCTACCTCGCTTACTTGGCTAGTCCAATCGGTTCGGTGGTCGCCGCTTTCTTCATCGGGATGGTGGCAGACCGTTTCTTCGCCCTGCAAAAAGTCATGGGCATCATGCACATCATCAGTGGGGTTGCCATTTTTTGTGCTCCCTGGTTAGGTGAATCTTCCGGCGCAATTTTCCTCACTTGTGTTTTCATCCACATGCTCTGTTATATGCCGACAGTGAGTCTCGCGTCGGCCACGGCCTTCCACCTCGTTCACGACAAGGAAAAGGACTTTCCGCGTGTGAGATTGTTCGGAACGGTGGGTTGGATTGTTGCTGGAATACTGGTGAGTCGACTTCTCCAGGGAGACGTTACCGCGATGCCCATGTACATAGCAGGCGCAGCGGGCGTCGCGATGGGACTCTACAGCTTCACACTTCCCAATATTCCACCACGTTCGAAGGGAAAGGCACTATCGATTCGCGACGTCATCGGCGTAGACGCCTTTCGGCACCTTTACTCAAGATCTTTCTTGGTCTTCGTCGCTGGTCTGTTGCTCATCAGTGTACCTTTTGCCATCTACTTTCCCTATGTCCCAGTATTCCTCCGTCAAGCGGGCATAACAGATCCGGCTTTCAAAATGACATTTGGTCAAATGTCCGAGCTGATCTTTCTCGTGAGTCTACCTTGGTTCTTTAAACGATTTGGCATCGGGCGGGTGTTGCTCATCGGTTTGGTCGCATGGTCGCTACGCTACCTGCTGTTTACCCTTTCAGCACCCAATTCAATCGAATGGATGATGATGATCGCAATCTTATTGCACGGCGCATGCTACGACTTCGTATATGTGGCGGGTCAGGTGTACATCGACTCGCGAGCGACTCCGGCAATCCGAGCACAGGGCCAAGGCCTCTTCGTCATGATCTCGTATGGCCTCGGCCAAGGACTCGGGACTATCGCAGGTGGCCAGCTTTTCAACCACATCATGGAAGGCGACACGTCAACTGCCGATCAATGGCGACAGTTCTGGATGATCCCGCTCATCTTCGCCGTTGTTGTGACGGTCGTTTTCGCTCTTGGCTTTCGCGAATCAAATGAGCGTCGCGTACCCGCTGAGATTGACCACACGTGAAGGATCGATGGTCACTTCGTGTAACTCATTTGGCAGGAGCCTCTCATAGCCATGAATTCGTCTCAAATTAGATAGACGCCCATACTAATAAGAATCCTCTAGTGAAAAACGGGCGAGGAGACGATTTAGATATCCATTTCCAACAACGCATAGCTAAGGGTCTTGCCATGCGCGTCGAGGGCAAGGCTAGTCGTAACACCTCCGCCGAGGGCTTGCTGACACACAAACAACAGCGAACAAATGTTGGGCATCTCATAACGGACTACATCACCTTTCACCACATCGGCCAGGTGTTGACGGACCTTGTCCGCTGTTACCTTTTCTTTCAGCCTTTCGTAGTCTTTGTCGTCGAACGGAATCAACGACAACGTGAGGGTATTTCCTTTGTCGCCCGCGCGGCTGTGGGCAATCTCATATAGTTTCATGATTCAAAGGTGGTTACGTGTACATTGACTTGGTTGCGCTGCAACAACACGGACACGATCCCCAACACCTCGTTCGAATATTTGCGCACACCGCCGCCGCCCGCCGGGCCGTTGGTGTATAGGGCTTCAACCTCTTCGCCCACCCAATTCGCCGACGCGGCATCAGGTGCTTTGGCCGCCACACGGAGTCGCACTTCATACGGAGCACTATAAGACGCAAGCGTTTCGCCGTGCAAAGAATTTTGACCGATCAAATCGATTCGAACGTCGGTTAGTTTCTTCGAGAGGCGCTCACGAATAATGTCACCCGCGAGTCTCGCACGGGCAACGGCATCTCGACCGCCATACGAAATCTCGCCTTCGCCCAACCAATGCGCGTGGTAACCCACACTCACTTTGTAGGTATCCGGACGCGAAGTTCCAGTACCTCCAAATGCGGCGACTCGATCGTTCGTTTCCTGCCTCAGCTGCACACCGGTGAAGTCGGCCACGACATCGGGCGTAAAGTACTGGTGCGGATTCACCACTTCATACAACAGCTGCTCGCGGGCGGTCGCTAAGTTGACAACACCGCCCGTGCCTTCGGGTTTCGACACAATACCCAACCCATTGGAAGAAACCTCCACCAACGGATGACCTAAGTTCGCCAGCCCAGGCACATCTTTTACGCCCGGGTGAGCAAAGTACCCACCCGTAATGTGTCCCGCACACTCCATCAAGTGACCTATCACCGTTCCTTGTCCCATCAAGGCAAAGTCGTCTTGCCTCCAACCAAACTCGTGGATCATCGGTGCCAAAAATAAAGATGGATCCGCCACTCGTCCGGTAACGATGACATCGGCTCCCGTTGCGATCGCCGACAATATGCCTTCAACACCCAAGTACGCATTGGCCGAGACAATCGTGCCTGATTCGCGCAGCGGTTTACCCGTTTCCATTGCCTCGGTGTTGGGATCGATGAGATGCAGGACATCGTCGCCTGTCACCGCGGCCACGCGCAACTTAAGGTTCTTCGAACGCGCTAGTTGCGTTATCTTCTCCGCTGCAGCCAGGGGATTGGCCGCTCCCATGTTTGTAATCAACTTGACGCGATGGTGAACCAGCAAATCGAGAAGGGAGTCCATTCGGCGTTCGAGCAAAGGATCGTAGCCAAGGTTCGGGTCTTGCCGCTTCCGTTTTTGCGCGAGTGCGATGGTGCGCTCTGCCAGGCATTCCAGCACCAAGTAGTCGAGCTGTCCTTTTTCAAGCAATACAATTGACGGATCGAGGCGATCGCCAGAGAATCCTGCTCCACAACCAATTCGAATTTTCTTTTTCATATCTGAATCGATCCAGTGAGCAATGCCACGATTGTCATCACGAGGGTCGTACCCATCGCCCATTTGAAGACAAACTTCTGATGATCACCCAGCTCGACATCACAGAGCCCCACGAGCAAAAAGGTAGATGCGGTGAGCGGGCTGAGTGGGAATCCGACCGTCATCTGACCAAGCAGGGCCGCGCGACCGATCTGCAACGGATCGATGGCGTAATGGCGGGCAGCTTCGGCCAGTACCGGCACGACACCAAAATAATAAGCGTCGGGTGTAAACAATAGACTAGCTGGCATACTCGTCAGGGCCGTCAGCGTAGGTAGCCAATTCGCGTGCTGTTCCGGTACCAACGACACCAACGAAGTGGCCATCGCGTCGATCATCTTCGTACCCGTGAGTATTCCTGAGAAAATACCAGCCGCGAATACCATGCTTGACACCAAAAATATGTTAGCACCATGCGAACGTAGGACTTTCTGTTGATCCTTGAGATTTGGATAGTTGATCAACAGCGCGAGGCTACTGGCAATGACAAACAAAACTGGAGCCGGTACCCAACCGGCCATCAGGGTAACGACTAAAGAGACCGTCATCAGGGCGTTGATGACAATTAACTTAGGACGCCGAAAACTTTTCTGGTCCGCCGAAAGGGATTCATGATGGTCGTACTGAAGATGAACGACCCCCAGTCTTTTGCGTTCACCGCGACCAAGCCAATAAGCGACAAATAAAACCCAGGCTATACCCCCAAGAATGGCAGGCACATTTGGGTTGAAAATTTCCGAAGCCGTGGCATTGAGCGTGCCGATGGCGCGTGCAGACGTTCCCGACCAAGGTACCAAGTGCAACGGTCCAACAGACAACGCGACGATACCCGACAGCACCAAGCGGCTCATTCCGAGTTCGCGATAAATGGGCAACATGGCAGAAATCACGATCATGAAAGTGGCCGTGCCGTCGCCATCGAGGTGGACAATCATCGCCAATACGGAGGTTCCCATCACCACTTTCAATGGATCGCCCTTCACGCTCCGGATAATCCACGCCACCACGGGATCGAATAAGCCAGCGTCTAGCATGACGGCGAAGTACAAAACGGCGAACACCAACAAGATGCCCGTGGGCGCAACTTGCTTAATTCCCCCCAGCATCATTTGTGAGAGTTCCACGACACCGATACCGGCGAGGAGTCCAAAAACCAAGGGGACCACCACCAATGCCGTCATCACCGATACCTTTTTCGAGATGATGGCCACCAAGAAGACGGCAATTGTTAAGAATCCAAAAAGCGCGAGCATGTGATGTTATTGAAATAAAAATAACAGGATTTCTATTGTGTTACCCCTACACAAAGAGTTTGACCACGAGATTTTTTAACAGCGCGATGATGTTTGGTTGATCTTCGCATGATGAAAACGATAGATTTTGCGATCTTAAGACCAATCAATATGCGAATCGTAGTTCTTTTGCTGCTCGTCCTCCTTTCCGGGACCGCCATCGCGCAAGCCAAAAAACCCAAGGCTGTCTTGGTGATCATCGACGGGATCCCAGGAGACGTCATCGAGAAGATGCAGCCGCCACATCTCATGGACGTCGCGAAGCACGGCGGCTTTGCTCTTGCCTACACCGGCGGTGATAGAGGCACCTACAACGAAACGCCGACCATTTCGGCCCCCGGATACAACAACGTGATCACGGGCGTATGGGGGAACAAACATCACGTAGTCGACAACGACATCGACGACCCGAATTACCATTATTGGACAATGTTCCGAATGGCGAAAAACCATCGACCCAGTCTTTCCACGGCCGTGTTCTCTACGTGGACCGACAATCGAACAAAATTGATCGGCGAGGGACTTGACGCGACGGACAATCTTCAAATGGATTACGCGTTCGACGGACTTGAGTTAGACACCATACGCTTCCCACACGACAAGCAAGCGTCGCACATTAAAGCGATTGATGAAGCCGTCGCCAACGATGCTGCCCGGTACATACGCGAAAACGGCCCTGAACTATCGTGGGTATACCTAGAGTATACAGACGACATGGGGCATCGCTATGGAGATAGTCCGCAGTTTCACGATGCCATCCTTGCGGCCGACCAACAAATCGGAAGGATCTGGGAGGCAATCCAACTTCGGCAACAATCGATGAACGAAGACTGGCTTTTGGTCGTCACGACGGACCACGGTCGCGACGCCGCTACTGGAAAAAACCACGGTGGTCAATCCGACCGGGAAAGGCTCACCTGGATCGTGACGAACGCCCGCGATCTCAATGATCGATTCAAGAACCGCCCGGCAGCTGTCGACATACTACCCACGATTATTCGACATCTAGGCATCCAGATTCCATTGGAAATCCAATTCGAGTTGGACGGCACATCATTGACGGGACCGCTCGGTTTTGATCACGCGAAAGCGAAACTGGAAAACAACAAACTGATCGTCGAATGGAGAAACCTATCGGATACTAAGGCCGATGTGGAGATTTGGTTATCTCCCACCAACCGCTTCGGGCGTGGCGAGCGCGATGTGTACACGAAAATTGGCGTCGTACCCGCGGCGTTGGGAAGATACTCCGCCCCCGTTCAGTCAAACTCCAAAGAGTTCAAGCTTGTAATACGCGCCGGAAAAACCGTTCAGAATTTTGAGTTGAGAGTTCAGAATTAAAGGATTGGCGACCTCAATCCAAAAAACAACGCACTTCATTTGGTAACCACTTGGTTTCCTTTATATTTGTAACCATATAGTTACTCAATATGGAGACGAGGCGCGACGTATTTCAAGCTATTGCCGACCCCAACCGGCGGGCTATTTTGGGTCTTCTCGCGAAGAAAAACCACACTTTGAATGGAGTCGCGGAAAACTTCGACATCAGTCGACCTGCCATTTCGAAACACATGAAGATTCTCGTGCAGTGTGGATTGGTCGAGATTCGGCAGCAGGGCCGCGAGCGCTATTGTGAAGCCAAAATCAATCGGCTCGACGAGGTGAGCGACTGGGTGGCGCAGTATCGAAAAATTTGGGAGCAACGTTTTGACTCACTTCAAACCTACCTGGATGAACTACAAGCACCCACGCCGAAGTCACGGGTAAGCAAGCGACCGAAGCGGCATCGTTGAAGACGACCTAAAAGCGATAAAACAAATCAGATCAAAAAGAGCCATGAGAAAAATTGTTCAATTCATGCACGTGTCTTTAGATGGATTCGTGGGTGGACCTAACGGAGAGATGGACTGGATCAAAGTGAACGAAGAACTTTTTGATTTCGCCAGTGACCGCACCCATCAATCGGACTGCGCACTATACGGTCGCAACACCTGGCTGATGATGGACGGCTATTGGCCGACAGCGGCAAACCAACCGAATCCGTCGAAACACGACCTTGAGCACAGCGCATGGTACATGAAGATAGATAAGTATGTCTTGTCACGGACCATGCAGTCGATACCGGAAAAGAAGGTTCATGTGATCGGAAGTAACCTTGCCGGAGAGATTCAGGCGTTAAAGAATAAACCTGGGAAAGAGATTTTGATCTTTGGTAGTCCGGGTGCGGGTCGATCGTTGGCGATGTTGGGACTTGTTGATGAATACTGGCTTTTCGTGAACCCGGTGATTCTTGGCGCAGGTATTCCCCTTTTCGCTCCCCTCGAAAAGCGTGCAAATCTGACGCTGCTCAACACCCATCGATTTGACTCTGGTGTCATGTGCCTCCATTATTCTGTCGACCGATAAATCTTACCTTTGACCTCGGCTCGTGAGGTGGAAATTTTCTTATACATCGTTGTCCATAACGACGCACTGAAATTGTCATGGACATGTAAGAAAGAAGACTTCACCATTTAAAACGAAAGACTATGAACGAGTACATGCTTATTTTTCGTCACGAAGACGGGTCCAAGATTGCCTCACCGGAACAGATGCAAGCCTGGATGAAACAAACCATGGATTGGATCGGAGGCATCGCGGCCCAAAACAAGTATGTCGGCGGCAACGGTTTGCCGATGGACGGGGCCAAGGTAGTGCACCATTCTGGCACGGTGACAAACGGGCCCTTCGGCGACATCAAAGAAACACTCGGCGGATACATTGTGGTCCGTGCGGAAACCATTGACGAAGCGGTCGAATTTGCGAAAGGGAGCCCTGTGCTGATGGGCGAAGGTAATACCGTCGAAGTACGGCGTATCGGCCACAACTAACGATCCGAACACGGTGTCCCTTGGCACATCAAGAACTGATTCCACATCTTTTTCGAACAGAGCACAGCAAAATCACGGCTGTGCTCTGCAAGAAATATGGCCTCGCCCACATCCAAATGGCGGAGGACATTGTGGGTGAGACGTTCGCCGTAGCGTTAGAGACGTGGCCGTTCAAGGGAATTCCAGAAAATCCTGTGGGGTGGCTGTATACCGTTGCCAAGAATAAAACGAAAAATGCCCTCTTGCGGAAACAGACTTTTGATCACCGGGTACGACCTGAACTACCGAATGACCATACACTCGAGTTAGACTTTTCGGAGGACAACATTCACGACAGCCAACTGAAAATGCTGTTTGTCGTGTGTCATCCAGCCATCCCCGTGGAATCGCAGATTGGACTTGCCCTTCGTACGCTCTGCGGTTTTGGCATCGAGGAAATCGCCACAGCGCTTCTTTCCAATCGCGAAGCCATTGCTAAACGACTGATGCGTGCACGCGATGTCTTACACCGTGAACAGGTATCGATGGACCTTCCCTCTGGCGACGCTCTTCAGACACGGCTCGAGCCGGTGCTTCGAACCATCTACCTGCTGTTTAGCGAAGGCTATTATTCGGAAAGTCACAACAACGCGGTCCGCGAAGAATTCTGTCTCGAGGCCATGCGACTTGCTCACTTGTTGACCGAATTTCAACCAACTGCTCAACCCAAAGTTTTCGCACTTCTGGCCTTGATGTGTTTCCACGCCTCGCGCTTCGCCGCTAGGTCGGGTGAAGGAATCATCGTGCTCTACGACGAGCAAGACGAGCGACTTTGGGACCAAGCGCTTATTTCGAAAGGCGTTTACTTCTTACGCGCTTCGGCGCATGGTGAACAGCTGTCTAAATACCACCTAGAAGCTAACATTGCCTATTGGCATACTGTTAAAACGGATTCAAAGGAAAAGTGGTCCCAGATTCTTTGGTTCTACAATCTTTTGCTGCAACTAGAGTATTCACCGATTGCGGCGTTGAACAGAACATACGCCCTCTCGCGGGTGCATGGTCCCGAAGAAGGCATTCGCCAAGCGCTGAAGCTCGATCTCCAAAACAATCACTTCTACCACACCTTGCTGGGAGAACTTTATCGACAAGTGGATCCCCCAAAAGCGGCTAATCACTTACGTCAAGCTTATCAACTTGCACGATCGGAGCACGAACGTCAGCTCATCAAACGAAAACTCAATCTCGATCACGAGTAGCGTGGAAGGAACGTACGGATTCCCGTCGAGCTTGCCGCTTCTGTTCTGCGACTATCTCCTTCGCCAGTACTTTCGAAACTTCTTTCGCCATGCGTCTGAGTTTTCCAGAAAGAGGTAACTCCAACCGTGCCAGCAATCCGTGAATCGCGGTTGCGGCCACCTCTCGAATCTCCTTCTTCTTTAAGCTCTTCACCACAGACTTTTCGGGAAGTAACGCTGAAAGACACCCAGATAGAAAAAAAGGGTGTTTCGTTTCTATTAAATTTAAGTTCTCATTCCCGCCTGACATGCGTTCACTGACACAATTCTCGCTCCCCGTTTTGCTTGTACTGAGCCTAAGTTCAATCGCTAAGGCACAGGACATTTTTTCGCACAACGACTACCATTCCAAACGTCCCCTTTATGGCGCATTCGAAATTGGGGCTGTTTACATTGAGTGCGACGTCTTTCTGAAAGACGGTCAATTATTGGTGGGCCACACGCTAGCAGAACTACAAACGTCGAAAACGATCGAGGCGATGTACTTACAACCAATAGCAGAACTGGCTAAGCAAGGAAAGTTAAACCGAAAACTAGTCCTGATGGTTGACCTCAAAACAAAAGGAACACCGACACTCCAGTCGCTCGTAGAAAAACTACAACAGTTTCCAGAGCTTACGACGCACGCTTCGTTTAGAACCACCATCAGCGGGAATTACCCACCACCGCAAGAATGGTCAGGCTTTCCAACGTTCATTTACTTCGACGGACGACCGGGCATTGACTACACGCAGGACCAACTAGATCGAATTACTTTAATCAGCAGCAGTTTTAAAGACTGGTCGTCTTGGAAGGGTAAGGGAGAATTGTCGGCAAAAGATGAAACAAAGCTACACCGCGTCATTGAAGAAGTTCACCAAAAAGGTAAACCTGTTAGGTTTTGGGCGTCGCCCGATTCACCGGACGCATGGAAAAGGTATATAGAACTATCGATAGATATCATCAACACGGATCATCCCGCAGAAGTAGCGGCGTTTTTGAAAAAATGAGGTAGGAACTCAAAACTCAGATTTACAGCTTTCGCTTAAAGACTTGAGTTGCATTCATCCTTGTAAAAACCATGGCGAAGGATACTCAAAATGAGGAAAACATCCCACGATCGCTTCAACTCTCCGGATGGCTATTTCTCAACTGAGACATGATTTCGACCGTTGCCGAATTCTAATTGTTTTATCATCATCTTAAGGCAGAAATATCACGCATCGGTGCGTCTTTTGTTGGTAGCACCGGATGATGACTACCGAAAACCATGGAAGATTAATTGTTGTTTCGAATCGCCTACCCCTCAAGACGGTCAAACGAGATGGGCGCACCGTTTTCACCGAAAGTGACGGAGGCTTAGTGAGTGCGCTGAAGAGTTACTTCGAAAAACACCAAGACCGTTCGTACTCGAAACACATCTGGATAGGTGCTGCCGATTTTGCTGAAAGCAAATGGAATAAAGCCAAAGCGACAGGCAATCTCTCTTCTTCATATGAAGTGACGCCGATTTTCATCGACGACACAATATTCAGCAAGTACTATAACGGTTTCTGCAATGCGACGATATGGCCGCTGTTTCATTACTTTCCTAGTTACGCTGAATACCGGGAAGATGCGTTCGACGCTTATGAAGAAGTGAATCAAATATTTTGCAACAAACTATTGGAGATCATCCAACCGGGCGACACCGTTTGGATCCACGACTACCAATTGATGCTGCTACCGGGCATGGTCCGCGATCGCATCCCCGAGGTAACCATTGGATTTTTCTTACACATTCCATTTCCTTCTTACGAGATATTCCGTCTTTTACCCAGGGAGTGGAAAAAGAAGATCGTTTCTGGTTTACTAGGTGCAGACCTAGTCGGGTTTCACACAAGCGAGTACCTCCACTACTTCCTCAAGACCATGAGCATGGTATCGGGTTACGATCATCGCTTCCGGGAGATTTTTACCGAAAAGGGATTGGTCAAAGCAGACCTTTTCCCGATTGGAATCGACTTCGAAAAATTCTACACAGCCGACACGTTGCCATTGGTCGAAGCACAGAAGCAATCGGTTAGAGAGCGCTTTGGAAATGGGAAGATTATCTTTTCTGTTGATCGTCTAGACTACACAAAGGGCGTTACCCACCGGCTTGCAGGATTTTCAAAGTTTCTCGAACTGTTCCCGGAATGGCGCGGTAAGGTCGTATTCATTATGGTGGTCGTTCCTTCTCGTCAGATCGTTTCAAAATACAACGAACGTCGAAAGATGATCGAAGAACAGGTGAGTCGAATCAACGGAACCTACTCTACGTTGGAATGGCAGCCCATTATCTATCGATACAACCAGCTCGGATTTGATGAACTCTCCGCCTTGTACCAGGTTGCGGACGTGGCACTCATCACGCCGCTGCGCGATGGCATGAACCTCGTTGCCAAAGAATACGTGGCCAGTCGACGCGACGCCAAGGGGGTACTCATTCTAAGTGAACTTGCCGGGGCCGCCAACGAACTGGGGGAAGCGATGCTCGTGAATCCGACCGATCGGACGGAAATGGCACTGAAGATACAAGCGGCACTCAACCTACCGGAGAGAGACCAGACCACGGCGATGACTGCCATGCAAAAGCGTATTCGCGACAATGACGTGGTCCGGTGGGTAGCCAACTTCTTTGAAGAACTGCGTGAAGTGAAGCGACGTCAAGGCGAACTCGGTATTCGATTAATCGACGATGCGGCAACACACCAGATCAGGTCCGAATTCTCGCAAGCCGAACGGAGACTTCTCTTACTGGACTACGATGGGACACTCGCCCCTTTCGAAACCATTCCTATCCAAGCACGTCCGAGTGTTCAACTAATAGAACTCCTGCGCCGCCTAGCGGAAATACCAGGCACGGAGGTCGTGATCATCAGCGGTCGCAATTTCGAAGTACTCGAACAATGGCTCGGTCACCTTCCCCTTCACCTAGTTGCCGAACATGGGGCTAGCTACAAGCTAAAAAACGAGAGTTGGCAACACTATACCGACTTAGACACATCGTGGAAGGGTCTTATTCGTTCGACGTTCGAACTCTATACCAAACGTAGTCCCGGCGCTTTCATCGAAGAGAAGGACCACACAATTGCATGGCACTACCGGGGAGTCGATCACGAAATGGGCTTCATGAGGTCGCGCGAGTTGCTTGACAACCTGCACCACCTTGTTCGGAATGCCAACATCAATGTACTGGATGGCAACAAAGTGATAGAAGTACGAGCGGCGGGAATCGATAAGGGGATCGCTACCGCACGATTCGTCGAATGGTTTCCATCCGACTTTATCATGGCTATCGGCGACGACAAGACAGACGAAGATACTTTCAATGTGTTGAAGGGAAAGGCAGTCACGGTGAAAGTGGGATACGGCATTAGCGCTGCGGGATTCAATGTAAGATCTCAACGAGATGCCATTCGACTCCTGCAAGGATTGACAACATGAAACACCACCAATACAACATGGGCATTGTAGGGAACTGCTCCTACCTTGCCTACATCGACGGACACGCATCGATTAAATGGCTTTGCTGGCCCAAGTTCGATTCCTCTTTTGTCTTTGGATCGCTACTCGATAGCAAGCGAGGAGGCGAATTCAGCATTACACCGGTCGGCGAATTCCAGTCAAAGCAGTATTACATTCCGAATACTAACGTGTTGTGCACGGAGTTCGAATCTTCACAGGGTCGCTTCCGCGTGATTGATTGTGCTCCGCGTTTTTACCAATACGAGCGCACCTTTCGACCGTTGATGTTGGTTAGAAAAATTGAACTATTGAGTGGAAACCCCGTCATCAAAGTTGTGTGTCAACCGATGGATGACTACGGCGCGCGCCAACCCGAAATTATTCGCGCCAGCAACCACATTCGATTCGAAGGATACTCATCTCAACTTCGTCTCACGACCGACGTCTCGCTATCGCAGATCACGGAGTCGCAGCCCTTCGTCTTGCTTCACAATCAATACTTGGTCCTCACGTTTGGGGAAGCCTTAGAAGCCCCCCTGAAGTCGACGGCAGAAGAATTTATCAACCAAACCGTTCGCTGTTGGCAAACTTGGATCAAAAGCACCTATGTGCCTGACATCTATCAAGACTTGGTGATACGGTCGGCCTTGGTGCTGAAGCTACATCAATATGAAGATACCGGTGGCATCATCGCGTCAGGAACCACGAGCTTACCCGAGCACCACATGAGTTCACGCACGTGGGACTATCGCTATTGCTGGTTCCGCGACTCATACTATACTTTAAAGGCCTTCAACGAACTTGGGCACTTCGATGAGTTGGAAAAATACTTTGAGTACATCCAGAATGTCCTGATGCGAGAATCGGGACGTATGCAGCCTTTATATACCGTGACGGGTCATAAGGACCTCGAGGAAATCCATCTTGAGCTTGAAGGCTACCTCGGCAATCAGCCGGTGCGTGTGGGAAACAAAGCTAGCCAGCAAGTTCAAAATGATGTATACGGTCAAGTATTGGTGGGGCTATTGCCACTATACACGGATCGCAGGCTTTCCATTTCGGGTCGAGGATCTTACAAGTTGTTGGCGGATCGACTGCTCTTCTGGATAGAAAAAACCATGGAAGAACCCGACGCTGGACTTTGGGAGTTTCGGAACGTGAAACAAATTCACACGTACACGCTTCTATTTCATTGGGCCGGTGCTAAGGCGGCTGCCAAGCTTGGTCGGCATACGGGAGATCTCGAGTTGACCACGCGTGCCGAGCAGCTTGCCAAGGTAGCGGCACAAAAAATTGAGAGTTGCTACGATGTCCAGCGGCGTGTCTACACCCAGGCGGTCGGCGCCGAATACCTCGACGCCAGTACATTGAAGCTTATTACGATGGGCTACCTAGACCCAGCTTCGGAAAAAGCAAAGACACACTTGAAAGCACTGGAATCGCTCCTGAAAACCGATCAAGGCTTGTTCTATCGCTATGTGCACCAAGACGATTTCGGAAAACCGGAGGCCACTTTCTTGGTGTGTGCCTTTTGGTATGTAGACGCTTTGGCTTGTGTAGGTCGGATCGACGATGCCACGAAAACTCTCGATAACATTCTTTCTTTCGCCAATAGTCTCAACATCTTCAGCGAAGACGTGGGTCTCGATGGCTCGCAGTGGGGAAACTATCCCCAAACCTACAGCCACGTGGGGTTGATCAACGCCGTGTTTAGAATTTCGAAGAAACTCGACGCGCCTGGGTTCAAATAAGCCTGTCTCTTCCTCCCTTTTGCGGTAATTTTCTCGATTCTTGAAAAATATCGGGTCCTGGTGTGAAACCATCGGCTTTTGACGCGATTACCGCTCTTTGACCACTTCCGTCAACCCTGATATGATCCAAAGTTACCTAACGACCGCCGCGCGCAATTTCCGCCGCAACAAACTTCACACCTCTATCAACATCATCGGACTAGCTGTCGGCATCATGGCGAGCGTGCTGGCACTGCTATTCGCCCTCGACGAGCAATCCTTCGACAATTTTCACTCGAAAAGGGACCGTATCGTGAGGCTCAACAAGATCAACAACATGCCAGACGGAAGCACCATGCTTACCTACGAGACGTCGGGTATGATGGGTCCGACGATGGTCGAAGAATTTCCTGAAGTCGAAAAGGCCGTTCGATTCCTACCTTGGTTCGACGAGGTAGTTGTGTCTTTCGAAGGGAGAAACTTCGTTGTACCATCAGCTCAGCTCGCTTTCGCCGACAGCACTTATTTTGAGGTGTTCGACTTCAACTTGTTGCGCGGTGATGCCCGTACCGTTTTAGACAAACCTCAGTCGCTGGTCCTCACTCAGTCGCTCGCGAAGAGCATCTTTGGTGACTTAGATCCCGTTGGCAGGTCGGTGACTGGCTTCGATGGAAAGACCTTCGACGTGACGGGAATCGTCGCCGATCCACCGCGCAACTCCCACATGCAGTTTCAGGGCCTGATGTCTTGGTCGACAACAAATCCCCAGCAAGGAGCCACCCCACAAGAATGGATGAACAACTGGATCGCTCAAGGTATTACCACTTACTTATTACTCGATCAACCGACTTCTTCTACTTCCCTGTCCTCTAAGTTGGACAAGTTTATGGCAGACCATCTCCCCACGCGGGTCGACAAGTACAAGCTATACATTCAACCATTTACCGACGTGTATTTGCATTCCGCAGATATGATGGGTGCCGAACTTGGACGGAGTGGAAATCAACAGTATGTCAATCTTTTTGGGATGATCGCCGGGTTCATCTTGCTGATCGCGTGCATCAATTACATCAACATAGCTACGTCGAAGGCGACGCGTCGTGCAAGGGAAGTTGGCATGCGTAAGTCGATGGGTGCGGCACGCCGTCAGCTCGTCGCGCAATTCATGGGCGAATCGATCCTCCTCACCCTGTTCTCAACCTTCGTGGCAATAGGCCTCCTCTACATGGCCATACCAATCTTCAACAACCTCGCGGGAAAAACGCTCACATTTAGTCTTCTGTTTGATCCGCGCATCATTGCCGGACTTGTCGCGATCACCGTTCTCGTCGGAGGCATTTCCGGGTTGTATCCAGCATTCGTGGTGTCGTCATTTCAGCCGGCAGCAGTTCTGCGAGGCACGAGCTTCAACCGCAGCTCGGGAAGCATTCCTCGACAAGTGCTGATTGTCTTCCAATTTGCTATTTCCATCACAATGATTGCGGGAACGTTACTCATTCGAGACCAAGTGCAATATGTGCTGAACAAAGACCTCGGTTTTGATAAGGAACACGTCATGCTTGTCAACTTAACAGATGATGTGGTCGCCCATAAGGACGTTCTGGTCAATGGCCTCAATACCCAACCCGGGGTCGTGAGCGTGTCGACTGCTAGGAGCAACATTGGCGAAGGGACTGCTTCGACGTACGTAATACCGGAGGGATTCAATCCTGATGAAATTGAAGTTCGAATGTTTCCAGTCGATGGTAACTTCGCCGCCACGTATGGACTCTCGATGGCTTCTGGGCATTTTTTTGAGAAGGGATCCGCTTCCGATTCAGGATCCTTTATCATCAATGAGGCGTTGATGCGTCGCCTTAAGTGGGACAACCCGCTGGCAAAAACGATCAAGTTCAATCCAGAGTCTCCAGCAGCCCCGGTGATTGGTGTGATCAAGGATTTCAACTTCCGCTCGTTGCACCGGGAGGTGGAGCCGCTACTCATGTGGATATCGGGCCGCAATCAAAGTAGGATGTCCATTCGCTTCGCGGGCAACCCGGCGCCGATCATCTCCTACTTAGAAGAGCAATGGAAGACCTATGAACCTCGATACCCGTTCCGCTATACTTTTGTGGACCAGGCGTTGGCATCCAACTACGTAGCGGAGCAGAAACTATTTACCACCGTAATGACATTTGCAGGCATTAGTATCATGATCGCCTGTCTCGGGTTGTATGGCCTGGTGTCTTATACTGTTGAGCAGCGAACCAAGGAATTTGGAATTAGAAAGGTCTTGGGGGCGAGTGTCGCTAATCTCAACTTAATGGTCAATCGGCGGTTTATCTTATTGGTGCTCATTGCGGCCGCCATCGCCATTCCTGTGGTGATCCCGTTTGTAGATGGTTGGCTTGACCGATTCGCGTTTAAAGTCAAGCGCGGCCCCGGCGTGTTCATATTGGCGACGATGTTTACGCTTGTGATCACATTTGTGGCGGTGAGCATCCAAGCCATTCGCGTGGCCCGGTCGAATCCGGCAACGTCGCTGCGGGCGGAGTAAGGGGTAACAAGCTCGAACTAAGCGAGAAGCCATTCCGACGCGCGCTCGCCGATCATGACACAGGCGGCGTGCGTGTTACCTGAGACGATGGTCGGCATGATCGATGCATCGGCTATCCGAAGGCCTTCAAGTCCTCGCACCCGCAGTTGCTCGTCGACGACAGCGTCTTCGTCGTGCCCCATCTTACAAGTTCCGACCGGGTGATACAAAGTCTCTAGGCTTCGCCGGATGTGGTCTTTGATCGATTCGTCGGAAAATGGTTTCGATGGGAACACAACTCCCGCAGGCGCATAACGCTTCATGGGCGACGACTCGGCGACAGCGATTGCCCTTCGCACCGCCGCAACCAATACCTCCACATCTCGACGATCGGAAAGCAAATTAGGTTGAATCAGTGGCGCGTCTGCTGGATTCGCGCTTCGCAAGCCTACGTAGCCGCGACTCTCTGGACGAATCAACACGGTTAAGATCCCAAATCCATCGCGCTTTGGAAATGTTTTCCAATGGTAGATGTCGGTTGAATAATCTGGTGCAATTCCAATCGGTGCTAAGTGAAACTGGATATCGGGTCGTTCGAGCGCGTCGTTCGAGCGCAGGAATGCGTTGGCTTCCAAAGGACTGTTGCTCAAGGGACCCTTTTTCCAAATCAAGTGTTGCAGCAACGTCGACACCATCTTCCACGGTCGCAACAATGAGTTGCCGGTCGGAATGTTGGTCCAACCCGAAACGCCACTCCACACGTGGTCTTGAAGATTTTTCCCCACACCAGAAAGGTGATGAATGGAGTTGATGCCGTGGGTCTTTAGCTCGTCGCGATGACCAATGCCGCTCAACATCAAGAGCTGAGGTGACTGAATGGCGCCCGCAGACAGAATCACTTCGCGTTCACACGCTATAGTCGACAAACGGTTCGATGAATCTCGTACCTGCACACCACGGGCACGGCCCTTCTCCACCACGATGCGCTCTACGCGGCACCCAACTTTTACCGTTAAGTTGGGACGATCGTGAATCGGTTTCAAGAACGCATCGGCGGCGCTAAATCTTTGCTGGTTCTTGATATTGAAATGAAGCATACTAGCGCCGAGTTGCTCCTCGCCATTGTAGTCCGGATTGGTGCGTATACCTTGTAGCGCGCATGCTTCTACGAAAGCTTCGCCAATCGGTGTTGGCTCCTTTGCCGTCGACACATACAGTTCCCCGGACTGTCCGTGATACGGGGCACCCAGAGACTCATGACGTTCGCTCTTGATGAAATACGGGAGCACCTCGTCATAACTCCAGCCGCCGTTGCCTAAAGAAGCCCATTCATCGTAATCGCGCCGGTTTCCCCGCACATAAGCCATGGCATTGGTGCTACTGCTTCCCCCCAACGTTTTTCCACGGGGAATATAGATCCTCCTATTGTTGACGTGGGTCTGCGGCTCAGTCCAAAAAGACCAGTCTACCTTCGATCCGTTCAACATGGTGTAAGCACCCGGGATGTGGATCTCTAGTTTCGTATCTCTGGGCCCCGCCTCAATAAGTAAAACTCGGTGCTGGGGATTTGCCGAGAGCCGGTTGGCGATCACACAACCCGAAGACCCGGCGCCAATAATGATAAAGTCGTACTGCATACTTTGAGACCTTCCAATTTCGAAAGTTTCTGATTCTTGTAAAGTTGATTTTTCGCATTTCTACCCCCCAAAAAGTTGAAAATTGAGTCCAAAAAGGCATCCCTTTGAAAAGAGGGTGTTACCCATGCCCCAATCGTAGGATTGATTCGTGAACAAGACGAAAAAGACAATGCTAGGTGGCGGATTTCTCAAACAGGGGGCAGACAGCGCTAAGTACAATCGATCATTACTGGGGAAAGAAGAGCACAAGCCTTTTGAGAAAAAGGAGTCAAGAGGGCCGTCGGTACCTTTCGTGAACCACACCAAAATGTCACCGGAGCTTCAGCGTGAACTACTGCTGGAATCACAGCGCCTCAACCAAGGCGCCATCGTGGTTTTCGTACTCCTACTGACAGCCTTGGGGGTGATGTTATGAGATCGATGGAGGAAGTAAGATGGATGGTGGTGGGTGGTCGTACTTCGTTCGACACGCTCGCCAATTGGGTAATGGGTGTTGGCTATTGGGTATTCCACACCATTAAGGTAATAAGAACTCGAACCAACGGCTTCGCAGCAGAGTCTCTCGCCGCGAGGACTCTGCGTTATTCAGACAATAGACTTCAAGAGACGCGGGGTCCCGGAGACCGGAGACCCCCGCTGCGAAAGATAAAGTTAGTTGTTGGTGGATGGATGGTGGTGGATGGTTGTGCTTCGTTTGACACGCACACCAATTCGACAATGGGTGAGAGCTGCGATCGGAGAAGGACCATCAACCGTCAACAAACAACCAATATCCAATACTAAGTCCGGTCCTTCAAAACCAAAACGTGTTCATCGCCCGCTTTCGACCGAAGAGTTAGTGGGTAGTTGGTGGATGGTCGTGCTTCGTTCGAAGCGTTCACCAATTGGGTAATGGGCGTTGGCTATTGGGTATTCCACGCCACTAAGATAACAAGAACTTGAACCAACGTCTTCGCAGCAGAGTCTCTCGCCGCGAGGACTCTGCGTTATTTGAACAATATATCTACAAGAAAGAGCCTTTGCCAAAACACGCGGGGTCCCGGAAACCGGAGACCCCGCTGCGAAAGATAAAGTTAGTTGTTGGTGGATGGATGGTGGTGGATGGTCGTGCTTCGTTCGAAGCGTGCACCAATTCGGCAATGGGTGAGAGCTGCGATCGGAGAAGGACTATCAACCACCAACCATCAACTATCAACCGTCAACTACCAACCACCAACTACCAACCACCAACCATCAACCATCAACCCTTAATGCGCTACGTCAATCTGCACTTGTCCGCCACTCACGTTGATGTCTTTTAGACTTGTGGCATCCGCTTTCTGAAATTGAACGACTGCGGTGTAGCTTCCCGGTGTCGTAATCTTATGGTGCATCGTATAACTTAGAGTACGCGCCGAATTGGTACGGATATAGTCAATCATCACCAACTGCTTAACGACTGTGGCGCCTTGCTTGATCACCAACTGGATTTGAAATGCCTCCCCTGCCGAAGCCGCACTGGTTGTCGATAACACCGGGATGTTTACGGTAAGGCGAACCTTGGCTGGCGTGGTGGCGCTCGCCGACGCCTCTACCGAGAACGCCATCGCGTTCAAGCCCGGCACCGGAGTCAATGTCGCATCTTGAATAGCAACATTGGTGGTCTGATCAAACAAATACACTTCCGATGACTTGCGTACTTGCGCCCCACCTACCGTCAGTGTTCCACCGAGCACCGATACATTGCCCACAAATCTTCCAGCGAAGCCAGCGGAAGAGATCGCCTCTCCATAAATGGCGGTGCCCGTGTTCGACATTCCCAACACGCCTGTGCCTCCGCCATTGTGATACCCTTGAATGCCCGAACCTACCGACGACCCACTCATGTTGACGCCGGCAATGGCGTTGGCTAACGAGGTTGTGCTGGTGTTCGTCACCGCGAAAACAGTTCCATCGCGAGACAACGATTGATTGTACGGAAGCGTAACTCCTTGTCCGGGCAACCAATTGGATCCGTTCCAACGCAACACATCACCCACGGCCGCTCCTTGTTGACCCAATTTCAAAGGCAATGAAGGCGTGCCATTACCGGTAAAGGTACCATCTGTCGAAATGGAAGGGCGGCCAGGTGTCCAGAGTGATCCGTTCCAAATCAGTGTCTCGCCGTTTAGTGCTCCTTGTTGGGCCAGACCCAATGGCAACGCATTTGTTCCATTGCCTGATAGCGTTACGTTTGTAAATGCAAATTGAGTTCCCCAGTTGTCACCCGCACCACCTGTTGTGAGCGTGGCCGGCGACCATTGGCTACCGTTCCATTGCAACACCTGTCCACTGGTAGCACCTTGAGGAGCGATCGTCAGTGGACTGGCCACCGTACCGCTTCCGGCCAACGCGTTGGAGGTAGTGATCGTGCTGGTGGGAAGTGTGGCTGGAGTCCATTGCGAACCGTTCCATTGCAACACTTGATTGTTGGTAGGCGATGTCGTTGACACATCCGACAGTTTGGATAAGGTCATGTTCGACACCGAGTTTGCGACCAATGCATAAGGGACGGTCGCAAAGGGTGTGGTCCCCATGTCTGTATAGGTTGTACCGCCATTGAAATCGATTTCCGTTTTCAAAGACTTAGGATTGCCTGCCGTCCATCCAATTCCTGCAAAAGTGCCAGTCACCGCTGCGCCGGTACCTACGTTCACGGAGAACATGCCGTAGGCGTTGGTTTGTGTCACATGTGTTTCGGTGTACACGGGTGTGGCGCCATCCAAAACTGAGAGGCGCAGACCGATGGTTTTGTTTGCGGTAAGGTTTCCCGAGGCATCGCGGGCGACCGCCTGGTACGTAAATGCGGTCGGAACTTGTGCCTGTGCTACCAGCACAACACAAAAGAACAACCAGATAAGTAAAATACTATTTTTCATAGGGTTTGTGTTTGATCAATTGGTTTTGACGATTACCGCATGTCGGCTACGTCCTTGTTTATCTTGAACTCGAAGTATGTACACAGCGGGTGACAACGAACTGAGATCGATGATAGCACCTTCCGAGTTGCGCTCATGCGCGACCGTTAGTTCGCGGCCTTGCAAATCGAGCAACTGAAAATGAAAGTCGTCTGCCTTTAAGTCGGTCTGAACGTGTAGCTGTCGGACAACTGGGTTTGGGAAAACCGACATTGGAATTTCCTCCTCTAGGCCGGTTACGGTACTCGCCACGTATCCGACTTGGAAACCGACATGAAGGCGATTGCTTGTCGATGAGTAGTCGGCGACGACCGGCTGGCCAACTGTGATCGACAGCGATCCATTTGCGGCCGTGAGGAAGTTTCCACCACCGCCGACGACCCACGTCGCGAGTGACTGCGCTCGGCTAGCCACAGGAAAAGCGAGGATCAGGATGAGTAAGAGTCTTTTCATAGGATGTTTGTTGGATGAAAGTTGGAGAGAGGGTACGCGGGCGTCAACTACCAAACGTGGTAGCCCTTGCCATTACTGGGCTACAAAATTGAAGGTCCACTGTCCGTCCAAGTTTTTAACACGGCTTCCATCGAATCCGGCGCCGGTGAACTGAAACTTCAGTTGAAGTTGGGTATCCGAAACAGTGTAAGTCAACGTTAGCTCGTTGGCGCCGCCTTTGTCGCGCACGATGGTCGACTCCATGGGAGTGCCGAAGTTCCAAGTACCAGACCCCAGCCAGGGACTCTTTGGCGGTCGTCCGCTCGTGGTGTACCCAAAATTGGTAGCGCCAGCAGTTCCAAGGATCGTAAGGCCGAAGCTGCCGTATCCAGGTTGTGCGACCCCATCGCGCGTGACATCGCTGGCTTTCCAAGTCTTCGACAAGAGTTTCAACTGTGCCGTTTGCGGGTCGGGCGCAGGATCGGAACTACCCTTGCATGCTTCTAGCAACGAGAGTGAACCTATAATAAAATAAAACAGTGTTTTTTTCATGACTCTTCGGGTGATTGAACACCTAAAGGTTAGTCATGCAGAAAGGGCGATCAACTACCAAATTGAGTAGTTACACCAGCTTCTCGCGAATGGCCTTTGCCACTGCCTCGGTCATCGAACTGACGTGAAGCTTCGAATAGATATTCTTCATATGGAACCGCACGGTATCGTAGGTGATCGAACAGTCCGCGGCAATTTGCTTATAGCTCAGCCCTTTGACCAAATGCTGCAGTATCTCTTTCTCACGATCGGAAAGTGGTTCGTAACCGACTGGAGGTGTCCCCATCTCACGAAACAATCTCAGCACTCGATTGGCGATTCCCGGCGCCATCGGGGCTCCGCCCTCGTAGGCTTCACGAACGGCTTGCAGATACCGAAGTGGTTCACTCTTTTTGAGTAGATAACCCGACGCCCCAGCACAAATCGCTGCAAAAACCTTGTCGTCATCGTCAAACACGGTTTGCATCACAATCTTGACCTGTGGAAAACGGTGGTGAATCATCCGCACAGCGTCGATGCCATTGACACCAGGCATCTGGATATCCATCAAAATCACATCGGGTTGATCTTGTTCAACACGCTTGACGATATCCTCACAATCGGCATAGGAACCGGCAATAAAAAAACCGGGGGTATTGCCAATCAGTTGTTGCAACCCCTGACGGATACCCTTGTGGTCATCAACAATCATTACCCGGATATTATCCATTTCAATCCCGTTTGGTTGGGTTGATTCCAACTCCCTTATCATCACCATTTGTTTCTAGCTCGGCTCAATCCCCAAGTTTATACCACAAATGATGGAGGCTCAACTACCAAATCAGGTAGTTTTTAACAGCAAGTCTAATTGAGTACCTCGGTTCACTTGTGACTTGATCTCGAACATGGCGCCTATTTCCCGTGCACGTTGCCTCATGTTCTTCAACCCGTTGCCCTTTTTGGCCAAATCTTCCTCGAACCCCACGCCGTTGTCGGCTATATGCAATCGTATTTCCTTTCCGACAACCTCTAAGGACACGTCGATGCGGCTGGCATTCGAATATTTAACCGCATTATTCAGCCCCTCTTTATAAATGAGGTACAAGTTCTTCCGCAACTCCATTCCCAGTTTCAGGTCGGCAATTCGATCGTCGATTTGTAAGCGGAAATCGATTCCTAACTCGGTGAGCAAGGACCGTCCAAATGTTTCCATGCGTTCTTTGAGCGTCCCGACCGAATCATTGTTGGGGCTGATCGCCCACACGATGTCGCTCATATCCTCTAAGACGGACCGACTTATATCCCCAATCTTTTCGATGGCTGGCCGCGCGCTCTCGGTTGGATCTCCCAGCTTCTGGCGCGCTACTTCGCTAAAGATGGAGATACTACTCAAAGCAGAGCCAACGTCGTCATGAAGGTCACTGGCGACTTTATTTCTAAAATTCAAATCAGCTATTTTCTGTTTGAGTCGTACGCGATACAAGACAAAGCCGGCAGCCGTTACTAGTAAGGCGATCGAGGAGATTAACAAGTACCGTTGTGTGCGCGCTTGACTGATTTCGGCATGTAGCACTTGTTGTTGGCTCGCGGCCCGTACGCTGTCGGCAATTGCGCGCTTCTCATACTCATACTTAAACTGACTCCGAAGGGCGGCGCGGTTCGTGTTCGCATTCTGGATGCTGTCGGACATCTTCTTTGAAAGCTCAAGCATTTCTAGCGCTAAATCCACCCGATGCTGGGCTTTATAGATTTGATAGAGTCCGTCTGCCGCCATGTGAATGTCTTTCGGATAACCGAGTTTCTGTCCAAGGGCCAGTCCACCCGTAAGACACTTTTCGGCACGTGAATAGTCTTTCATCTGAACATAGGTTTGACCGAGGCCAATTAGGGCTTTGGACTCGCCATTGGTGTCGTTAATTTGGCGAAAGAGATCCAATGCAGTCTGATAACTCTCCGCCGCCTTCTTTAAGTCCCCCTTACTTCGCAAAATACCTGCTAGGTTGTGATGACCGGAAGCGATGTCTTGGGTGACTCCCAACTCGCTGTACATTTCGACTTGCTTTTGGAAATTCTCCATGGCCAAATCATAACGCTTTTGCTCCGCATAAACTTGGGCTAGACAACTGTAGGAGAATGCCAGAGGTTGTTTGAGGTTGTGGGCGATCGAAAGTTTGACGCCCGCTTGATGATACTCTTCTGCCTTTTCCAGTTCGCGCTGGTCTTTATAAATGTTCCCGATGATATTTAGATTAAATACCTCGGATTCATAGTTCTTTATCGCCTCATACAGCTTCAGACTCTCATGAAGCAACGACAAGGCCTTGTCGATTTGTCCCTGAGAGTTATAGAGGCGTCCTACATTGTAACATGCGTTCGCAATGTTGACCGAATCGCCTAGCTCTCGGAATAAGCCAAGAGCCTTTTCGCCTAACACCATAGCCTCGGCGGTACGGCCCTGGTACTTGAGATCAATGCCTTGGTTGTTGTACGCCGAAGCAAGGTATCCCACGTAAAGGTGTCGTTCTTCGGGAGCCGCGGTCGCCAATGCCCTTTCGGCTTCTGCCAGCATCTGATCATTGTACCGTTGCCACTCGCCGTCGGGTAAAACCCCAGAAAGGAAATCGAGGATGTGTAACCTCGCAGTGTCGGATGTTGTCTTAGCTAAGACCTGTTCAACAGAATCGACATTGATTTCTTGGGCACGGACTTGGGCAGCTACAGCAACCAAGGTGATCGCGGCGATGAGGGTAACGGGTCGCATACCATTAAAGTTAGTGAAATTCATACGCCCTCGAGCGGGACATGCTTATGGGTAGCAACGAAAAATAGCGCAAAGATCAAAATTATGAAAACAAGTACCCAAGACGACCGCTTCGAAAGTACTTGCCTTGTCATCGGGCAGCTCATTACCACCACCTCCACTTTTTTTTGGATGGAGAGCGGTCGTCATAACATGACCGGATCGGTCCTCGTGATTATGGCGATGGTGTTTTGGGCTGTCGGATTTGTTGGATTATTCCGACACTTCAACGGGGTCTACGGAAAACCAATCCCAGTTTATACCTTCTTGAAAGGCTCAAGCGGATAGGCGGCGGCGTGGTTCTTAGATAGGATCGTGATACCCACGCGTTCATCTGGAACCGATCGCTGCTCGAAACCTGAGTGGGTAAAAACCTTCGAATAAATCTCGTAGTAAGTTGGGTTCCAGCTAAACATCTTCGAATAATCCATCTTGTAGCTATTGACCCCTTCTGCGTGCGTGTAGGAATTTCGATAGGGAAACGGGGGAAGGAAATCCATCACCACCATGGACCCGTTATCCGCTAGACATCTGTCCGCCTCATACGCAATTTTGAACAAGTCTTGCCGATCGCAGAGGTAAAGGCAAAAACCAAACACGATTAGGTCAAATGAACGCTCCGCAAAGGGTAGTGTGTCGGCCGTGCCAACTTTCAATTTCAGGTTCGGGTATTCGGCGGAACCACTCTCAATCGCCTGCTTAGATGGATCGATGCCATAGCAATCAGCACCGAATGTTTGGAAAAATCCATTCAACCTGGTTCCATTGGAACATCCTATTTCCAATACCTTCCTAGGAACAATCTGAATTTCCTTCAGGCAATCGATGATCGGCCCCTTCTCATTCTTTGCGCTTACGTAAGACACCTGATTTCGTTGAAACCACTTGTCCGCCTCTGAAGATTCAAAAATCTCCTTCTGTGTTTTCATCTGATCTAATACCTTTTCTCGATTCGCTTCCAGTTACTTGGCATCAATCGCGGTGCACGATTTACACGATGCATCAGCAGCACAAATTCGTCTTTGATAGCGCCTGTTGCAACCCATGAGATGAACAGTATCATCATTGCTGCGCCTTGATACAAAAGACCGACTTGTAGAAACACAGTATTTGAACAAAAAATGAAACTTGATTGAAGACTCTAATCCAATCCTTACTTCGTTCTAACTATATTTTAATGCTAAACAAAATCTATTCGAGATCGTTTTGACGGCCATTATTGGAATAGCAAGACACTAGGTTATTAATAACTCCGCGTGAGCCACACACCAGTGGCAAGAGCCTTAAGTGCCTTCAGTTTAAAAATGCGGGTTAAAATAGTTGAAGGGGACCCTTCATTTGGAGACCCGGAAAGAATCAAGAATTTTCTTGCAGTATTCTGCGTACTTCTCGAATTGACTGACCTCGGCGGTGAAAGTAATGAGATAAGCTTTTTCGTCTTTGATGTAGCATTCAGCCATTAACTGCATCAAAAAATCGCCTTGCTTCAGTTTATACTTCGCGCGGTAGACATGACCCTTGGTTGAATTCACGACCACAGATTCGGCGACCTCGATTGCTGGGCCGAGATTACTGAATTGCTGGTCGGTGATAGCCTTGTACTTTGCCAAATCAATCTGTTGTCCAGTCAGGTCTTGGATCAGCACATTCACGTTCTCGCGAAACTTGTCTGAACTTCCTTCAACCGGGGCGAACAGGATTACGGCCGCTCCATACTGCTTGCTTGTGTTAAGTTCCCAAGATTGCGGGTACATTAATTCGAAACCGTCGCCTGTGTACTTCTTAAACTCCTCTGAAGAGGGCGACTGAGCCACAGCCTTATGACCAATGAATACCAGTAGTAGGAAACAAATACTTCGCATGACTTGAGCAACTTAGAATTTCTTCGAGCGGAACTACCCACCGACAATTGATGCAACCGACGTAGTGACGAGGTAAATACCAGCCCCGAGGCCGATGATCGTATCAATTCGAAAAAGCGCATTGACAAAACCTTTTCGTTCCGCGTTTCTCCACAACAGCCAAAAAAACACTGCCACAAAGGCTAGTCCCAGAAACAAATTGAAGTAATTCATATGTCTTTTTTCTTAATGGGACGATTTCCCATCCCCGGAATGATGATAAAAGTTACAACACAAGTGCTAAGTTTCCAAACCTAGTTCAATTGTTGCCGAATGATCCGGCTAATCTCAGGCGCATGGGTAATCACCATTAGATGGCCACCTCCATCAACGCAAAAGTCAACTGACGTGACTGGCAAAAGACGATCTCTGGAACCATGAATTTGAACTACATTCGATAGAATGACGACATTCCTCCAAGTTAAGATACTCCCCAACGCCCATCGTAGAAAAACCAAGTCAGCACTCAAGAGGATGTCGTGGAGTTGCCTGCGGTGATCTTGAGCTGTTACGCCGAAGAACCAGTCGGTTATTTCGTTGTGCACTTTAAGAACACGAGTAGGAATTAATCTATTCACACCTAACCGCCCAAACATTCGAAAATACCAGGGTATCTGCAAGTAAGTCCGTGCTGAGGAAATTAGGATTATCTTTTTTGTGCTCAGGTGTTTTCCAATCTCTATTGCCAACATTCCACCAAAAGACACTCCTACGATGATTGGGTTTGACGACCGAATTTGATCCTTCAAACGCGCTGCATAACTCGAAAGCGACTCGTTTGGTTGAGGCTGTATCCATTCGACATGGTGAACAACGAAACCGGAAAAATCGAGAAAATCAAATACGCGTCGGTCGGCTCCAAGCCCGCTAATGAGATAAACTTCGCTCACTTTGTTATTTTGCAATCCATGTTTAATCTACGCGTCAGGGTTGACGAACGGTGGAATGCAGGAAGTTGAGTTTCCACTCGCCGTTCACCTTTCGAAAGCTTGCACTTTCTAGCCATTCGATCTTGCGCTGGATGGTGTCGTTGACGACGAAGTGGCCGTGGTTGTAGTAAATCATGTTTCCGATCTCTTGATCTGCCTCTACTTTCAGGAAGTCAAACGTCCAGTCCCTTTTAACTTTTCCGATCTTCGGATTCTCTCGAACAAGGCTATCATTTGTCCAAATTTTTCCATTTTCGAACAGCACGAAATCATCGGTCGTGAGGGCATTCAACTTGGACAGATCGCGCGACTTGATTCCTTCGAAATACTCCGTCAACACCTGCTCGAGTACCTTCGGGTCTTCCTTCTGGGTTCCGCAAGAGGACAACGCCACTTGCATCGATACCAAGGCCAATAATGTCAGTGTTCGTCTCATTCTGTAAGGCTTTATGGTTTTCCGTCAAGATGGGAAAAAGGAGCACCAGTTCACAGTTTGAACTCGACCGAATTCCGTGAACTCTTCGATCGTGGTCTATTGATTCGTGGCTCCTTGTCCGAAAGTCAATAGGTTGTTGTCCGGGTCTAGAATGGAAAACTCTTTTTGTCCCCAGGGTTTTGTTTCCAAGTGGCCATTCGGATGGATCGCTACCTTATCCTTTAAAAATGACTGATACAGGGCATCAATGTCGCTGGTCCTGATGTAGACCTGGCCATAGTTCTCTTTTGGATCGAGGTCTTTGAAAGAAAAGAAGTGGATTTGGATCCCGTCGCGCGACACCATCAGGTAGTCTTCATATTCGCGCTCCCCGAAAGGCTGAAACTTCAATTTGTTCACGTAGAAATCGCGCGTGGTCTTTTTGTCGCGCATCGGCAATTTTGGGTGTATCTCCGTCAGCATAAAAGCGAAGTTAGCATCTTTCAAAACAAAAATAGACTATACTCAAACGTCGAAGTCTTTATGACGGGTCAACAGGCCTTCAATCCGGTGCGATGACTTCAAACTTCAACAGCTCTTCGTACGGGTTTCCTGTAAGCCCGAGCGCAATAGCAAATGCGGGCTCAGTCTTTTGCCCCTCGCGCTTTAGTTGCACGACACGTTGGCGCAAGGGATCGCCGTACTCACGGAGCAAATGGTACTCTATCACCAGGTGGCGATACCCAAGTTGCATCTGGGTGGGCATGGGCTGACCGAATATCTCGACCTCAAAACCGCCGACAGAAAAATTACCTACGATCGCTGGTGGTTGCACACTGGTCGCTTCGTGGATCGTGAATCCGCCAGCGGCGCTAAACTCCCGTTCTAACTTGGTTTTGAAACTCTTCCGGTCGGTGAATGAGCAGATAATGTCTAGATCACTTTTCTCTGTGTCGACTTCAATGGGTACTGTCCCAACCAGGATCGGGTCGAACGCCTTCAGTTTAGTGAGGATACCATTTTCCGTCAAGACTCGAAATGCAGCGCGTTGACGGCTGTTGCCGCCCCTTAAGTAATCGATGTCGGCAAACAACCGATTCATGGCTTCTATTGAGTGACCTCCTTGCTTTCGCCCTGCTCACCGCGCACACCGGCTACGAGTTCTTTAAAGGCTACCATGAACTTTGCAAACTCCCCTTGTGTACGACTGTCCATCAACTCACCGTGGTCGTTCAATTTTCCACGAATGCCGGAAACAAGCCACGAGGCTTCTGGTTTCACCCGAGCATTCAACGTCTTCAAAATCAACACCAGTTCGTCGTGTCCGCATTTCCCATCCGCCGAGGCAGTAATGACGGCGACTGGCTTATCGGAGAACACGGTAGTCGCCACACACCATTCTAGTAGGTTTTTAAGTCCGCTCGGGATGCTGAAAATGTACTCGGGGGTACAGATCAGAACGCCCTCGGCGTGTTGGATACTATTGCGAAGATCTACAACCTCTTGAGGCGGGTTAACGTCAGAACGCTCTGGGTCGAAGTGCGGCAGCGACTTTAAGTCGGGCGCAAACAAAAAATCGAAGTCGTATCCACCGTGACGAGCGACCAAATGAACCAACCTTTCATTCGATGAACGGGGGCTTGCGCTTCCAACGATAGCAAGAATGCTTCTTCGATTTTGCATTTGGAGATCCGGAGCTACAACTCTATTTGATGTAGGGTACACCAAAACCTAGGGTCACACGACGTAACTAGGCACCCGGCCAATCGAACCTTTCCTTTCTTGGCCCTTGTCAGCAGTTTTTCATTTGGAAGGCCGTACACTATCGGGATAATCTTGTCCTTGTGTCCATTGAGACATCTCGGATGCCGCTCAGATGAAAACATGCAGGGAGGCGGGTACGGAAATGCCTTCTCGATTAGCGTATCTCGCTTCACAACCACGCCATTTGTTACAGCATCTCGCTCCCCGAACTGCCGAATCACAATTCGATAAGTTCCAGCGGCCACGTTGACAAACTTAAAATTTCCTGTACGGTTGAGTCCCACCATACCGACCTGAACGGTATCTCGTTCAAGGTGCACAAACACCATTTCAACGGGCGTATCACCTGTCTCAATGCGGCCTTGGATCTCGAACACCTGGGCAAAACTTGACAGGGAGCCAAAAGCCAACGCCAGCACAGAAAGCCATTTTCGACTAATGACTCTGGTGACCCGAGTAACAAACTTCCACACGTTCAAAATTGATTGATAAAAAAACATCCGTGTCAAATCAGAAATACCGCTTCTTCGTCGACGTCATTGCGACACGACCCAATTTAGCAGTACGCTGGAAGAAATCACACTAAGCTTGAGGTGAACACTATTTCAGTATGTCGCGTGCCGACGTTTTCCCGATTTTCAGACGATCTGCAATTTTCAGCGACCGTTCAACCCGTTTATCGATCGATTTCACTTGACTTACCAAGTAGCACAACGATCGTTTACCACCGGGCGTGAGCTGTTCGAACACAGCTTTTGCTTTCACATCGGTATTCAAGACCTCTCGAAGCTCCTTTGGAAAATCGAACTGCAATTGTGTTCGATCCCGGCGAAAGGTTGCATTGGCTGTGTCTCCTTCAACAAGTCCCAGTTTTCTCACCGGCATCGATGAATCCCTGTGCCGACTTATCGTTTACCAAAATGTAGTGCATTCCACCACGTGGAAACTTGGAGATCGTAACTTTCATGGCTGACTTGACAGCACTTAACACCGCGGGCGATGGAATGTTTGCTTCTTGCTGGTCAAAAAATGTCAGCCGCTAGTAAGTATTTTTTGAGACGGTCTCCGATCGGACAATCCTTCCAAGTTCAGCCATCCCCAATCCGTGTATTTTCACTGCCTGATGCTTGGCCCGTATCACTTCAAATTCTGTGGCGATTCCTTCATACCCATTATTGGTTAGATACTCCACGGCAACGATAAAGTCCCAGTCTGCGGAATCGCGGCTTACATTTTCATACAGATCGTACCTTCCCAAAAGTCCTTGAGCAACTGCCACACTGTCCATTGCAAACCAGTTTCGTTCAATAAATTCTTTCAGGTCTGGTCGTTGATCGTTAACGGCTTTCAGGTATGTAAACGTCCATACGCGCTCGGACGAACTTTCGCGGCGGTCCTTTCCTCGGTCGCAACCTGAAAATAAAAGGAGTCCACTGAAAACGGTAATGGCCAGCCTACTCGCGGTAAGGTTCATATTTTCTAGAACTTCTTTGAATAGCTTCATACCTTAGCCAATGCTCAGCAAAGCAACCTCCGTTTCATTGTTAATTTGTTGGAGGTAAAATCGCAATGCGCGAATACCCTCGAGTTGAACCTCCGCCAATGCTGGGTCCTCATTTCCAGAAAATTCTTTGTTAAACTCAATTAGCTCTTCGACTGTAAACTGGTCCGGGTTTAGTCGGTCCACATACGCCTGACGATGTTCAAAAGTGAAAATCATCACGCTGTTTGCCCGGCGAGCACTGATGGCATTGGCCACATCATTGTAGTTTCCTTTGATCAGGGCGATTCCTTTGCTCTCCGTTAGGAACACAGCTAACTCCGCAAAGATATACCCCGGGTTTTCGGATACCTGAACGAGTTTTGAGTGGGCTTCCAGAAAAGCGGGATAACTATCGATCCGCTTTGATGTAAACAGCTTTTTCTCAACTTTCACTTCAGCATTATTGACAAGTTCAGCCAATTTGGAAACGGAAACAAGTCGACATTCAGCAACGGGCGCCATACGTATAATGATAAGATTAACATTCTGAGCCAGTACCTGCTCAACCGCTCGGTACTTGTGCAGGAACTTAATACGTCAAAAAAGTTAATGTTGTTTTGAGACTATTCAAACCTCGCCCGTCGATTTCAGTGAAACTGAACCTAAAAAAGAGTTCGACAAGATTTAACCGGCTACCTGTTTCCTGCAAGTAAGCGCTTTACGTCTCCGTTCTCCTTCATCAGGAGTTGAAGGACATAGGGTGCAAAAAGCATGATCCCGACGATCATCGCAGCGACACCGATAAAAATAGCCTGTACGGAAAATCGATCGCGCCACATAATCCACAATCCCGAGAGTAACAGGTAACACGAAAAATCAAGGTTGAATTGTCCCGACCAAGTCAATGACAAGATGTTCCTCACGAACACACTAAACAAATCAAAACCCTCGGTTTGGAACGCGATCAGGGTGTACACGAGAAGTCCTACCGCCTGCACCGTCAACAGGACTTTCAATAAAAAGCTATTGTTCATAAAAGATGATTTTTCGCCATGTTAGGCGCTTCGTCATCATTATTTTAGACGTGACCGTCTAATGGCTTATGTAAATTTTGAGTAATCCGCCGTAGATTTTCAAAGTATTGCACCAACCACACCCGGTTCAGGTTATCGGGATTAATTTCAAGAAAGAAATTCTTCAATGCCAGCTCGTAGAGGCCTTCAACTTGCTGCTTAGAAATCTGAAGCTTTAGGTCACGAATCCAAAGATTGACAAAGTCTACACCCATCAATTGGTCGACTTTCTTGAGTGCCCGGTGGTAGCTTGCGTTGTTGGCGTGAATACGGAGGTATCGATTAAACAACAAGTCAATCTTATGTTCAACAAGTATGTCAATCAATTCGGGATTAATGGTCTTGGCTTGCCGCTCCTTCAGGGCGATCACCTCGGCCCGCTGAACATGATATGACAATAATTGGTCGACAAAAACATCCAAGTCAGCAAAATGATGATAAAATGACGACTTGCTTATGGCAACGTCCTTTGCCAGTTGCTCCACCTTGAGGCCGCTTTCGCCCAATTGAGCGACCGTCTCGTAGCCCGCCTTGATCCAAACTTCTTCCCGGCCCGTCATGGGAACAACTCAACTTGGTTTGTCCATCATCGACTATCAGTTGTCTCTTCTGTTACAGGACGCTATCAACTTCCAGAAACTTGGATTTCATTTGACTCAACGCTAATGCGCCTGCGGCAGCACTAAATACCGAGTAATCGAGCGCACCTTTCACGCCGGTAGAAAACGTCATCGACAATCCGAATATCAACAACAATATGGCGCTGGCTTTTGCTGCCCATTCCGTTTTAAACCCAGCCAAGAGACACACAGCGAGGAGCACCTCCGCCCCCGTGGCAATCGCCCCGAGTACACCGATCATGCTTTCGGGAAACCAAGGATTAATCAGCTTGGTGTACTCGATAAAATTTCCCCAATTTCCCCAAACCGAGTATCCTTCGCCCCACCATCCAAAACGGTCGGCTACGGCAGACAAGAAACTAGCAGCAAGTGCAAGCCTGAGAAAGAGCTTAATCAGATTGTTCGACATAACAGAGTTTATGGCTGGAAGTTAGTTGAAGATCGGAAGAACAACACCATTTCAGGGTTGCCGTTTTTTTTGCTCCGAACTGTTTTCTACGGCGCCCCTCCTACTCGGCAGTCTTTGCCATAATTCAACAACTATTAAGAATTCAGAATTGAGGATTGAGAATTGAGAATTGGGTGGCGAGCAACTTGCACCATTAACTATTCACTATCAACTATCAACCATCAACCACCCACCACCCACCAAATTACCGGTCGAGTAACCGACGGTGGTAGTTAACCTGCCCAAGGTGGTAACCCAAGTGTGAAGCTAAGTGCACCAAGAAGTATTCTGTTGAAGTCGTGTACTCGAACACTTTCAGCGGGTATTGTTTCGGTAGTTCGGACTCGGGAAGTTTTTCGAGCGTCTTGTCCACCGCTTCCATGGTTTCGTCGATCATGCGCAGCAGGTCGGCACGCGGGACATTCTTTTGCGAAAACTCAAGGTCACGGTTGCGGACATACTCGATACCTCCCAACTCTTTCCCCACGTACGTCTTCAGATTTCCAACGAGGTGTAGTACCAAGTTTCCACCTGAATTCGCAATGGCGTGTTCAATCTTCCAAAGGTTTGATTCTTCTCGATATTGCTCTACTTCTTTGCGAAGTTTGGCGAGGTCGCGGTTGAACAGTTTGCGCAGCGTTTCGATCAGCATCTTGGTTTGTTTTTGTTAGTCCAAATCGTATGATTAAAGGTACGAATTCTTTAGCGCGGGCGGACCGAAGCTTCTGCTGCGTTGATGATCCGGTCGTACACGAACAAGTCATCAATTTGGCCCGAGAAAAAGCCTCCGATCGACGTGCCATTGCAACCACTTCCAGCACCCACAGTGAAAGCAGTCGTGGGCACGTTGTGCTCGCTTTGACCAAAGCTGATAATCTTTCCATTCGCATAGAGGATAAACTGTTTTCCTTCTACCGTCACCATCACTTTCACCCATTGACCGGTTGGTAGTTGGTAAGTCGATTCCGTGACGTTGTTCGCAACTCCTCCACACAAAACCTGCAACGTACCTTGCGCATCGATTAACAGGGAGAAGCCAGAGTCGCAATTATTTCCAAAACCGATCAACGTTTGCTCTTTCGCCACGCCGTTTGACTTGACCCAGAACTCAATTGAAATGTTATCGGCAATCTCGGGGATCGGCGCACTTAGATAGGAAGACCTCCCATCGAAGACACCTGCTTTCATCTGCGCTCCCGTGCGGTCTGTCCCAAACGTCACTTGATGGTTATCGAATGCGATGCCATTCGGCGCCGAAACGGTTTGATCGAAACTCGTAAAACTAAAGGCATCGTCGCGCATCGTTTCGCCAGGTGCAAATCCATCGGCATATCCATTCTCCGGAACCCGTACCGGGGGGAAAATCCGTTCATAAAACAACGAGCTTTTATACTCCACACCCTCCGCCAGCATGCGATACATCTGTGCACTATCGCCGGGAGCGGAGAGAGCGGCACGCTTGGTGATTGCGGCAAACTTCACATCGACAGGCTCCGAACTGACATTGTCTGGACGTGCGAACCCCGATACGAACCAACTCTCGCCTTCGGGAATTCCCACGATGGTGACCCACCCGTCGGAGGCGGGACGAGTGGCAACAACATCCAATTCGTGAAAACTCTTGCCTACTGCCGTGGAAATGTCTGGCCTTTCATACACTGGGACCTCATCGGTTACCGCTCCGGCCTGGGCATCCACGGCCACTAATTCCGATTTCACCCAACCCTCGACGCCGTTGGAAAGCCGCACTTTGGTGTAGTTCACTTTTTGGTTGCCCGAAATCCCAGAGGCCGTGTCTCCCGTGGGCGTCATCTCTTCCGATAAGTAAAGCGTCGCAAGGTATTTGCCCCGATCGCCGGGCGTTTCCCGGACGCTGACCTCCTTATACAGGCAGAAACCGGTGTGGGCTTGTGTCACGCTATCCACGGCACCATCGGCAGTTGTGTCACGACCGGAGGGCGAACACGAGGTGAGTACTAAACCAGCGCCCATCAGGACGCCAAGCAAAAAGCGAGAGATCATTTTACTAGCTGGGTTGGTCACCCTATAAGTTAATCATTTTGTATCGATAACTTTGAGATAGGTTCTATCTCACGCTCGCAAAACGAAGAGTTCTTATATGGCCACCATCCGCCGCGTCGCACTTTCAGAAATACTTTCGCTGCGGAAGCTATTCCTCTCGGAGAATCACTTTCAGATCAGGTACAATGCCGTCCATGAACGTGGGTGGTCCGACAGCTACCTGATTCTCGAAAAGAATCAACCCATTGGTTATGCTTCTGTTAAGGGAAACGAAAAGATCGAGGAACGCAATACCTTATTCGAGTTTTACCTCCTCCCCGACTCTCGAGATCGAGCGTTAGAAGTTTGTCGTGAGTTGATGACCCACGTCCAAATTGAATGGATCGAAAGTCAAAGCAACGAGCCAGTGCTCACGTCAGTTCTTCACGAGTTGACTCACCATGTGGAATCAGAAATCTTCTTATTCAAAGATGGCCCCACCACACAGCTCTCCATCGCGGGTGCCACCTTTCGAAAACGGAGACAAGATGAGCTCACCTTCGAGCATCAATCAGAGCCCGAAGGGTCGCATGTAGTGGAACAAAATGGTGTCGTCGTCGGTACCGGTGGGTTCCTCCTCCATTACAACTTCCCTTTTGCTGACTTATACATGGAGGTGAAAGGAGACGCGCGCCGCCGCGGCGTCGGCAGTTTTCTCATCCAAGAACTAAAGAAAGTATGTCGCGAGGCCGGGCGTGTTCCGGCCGCGCGGTGCCATGTTTCGAATCACGCGTCGAAGGCGACACTCATTCGTGGCGGGATGGAAGTAGCCGGCCGAATGCTTAAAGGGAAAGTGTGACCGACACGTCGACTCAAAAATTAATTTTTCCTTAAGCAACCTCGATTCGAAAACGTTGGGGGCAATTCATGTTAACAAACTGTTACGCATGTTGGACGAATTGATTCTTCCAAGATATTTAGACTCGCGCCGATTATGGTTCGAGCCTGCTTTTTCTTAGTGGTATTGTTAGTCGCTTGTGTCAACGACCATGCAGTCGCGCCGGCGTTCGAGTGTGACCCCAAGGTACCGTTGAATTATGATGCCATCACGGCTATCGTGCAAACCAAGTGCGCTAGTTCCGGTTGTCATGTCCATGCCAACAGTTCAATACCCTCACTTACCACTCCTGCGGAATTTACCAACAACCGCTTCGACGTGTGGACCCAAATTCAGGCGGGGGCCATGCCGCCGAGCAGCGCTACGCCACTCACGTCAGATGAAAGGGCTAAAATCCTCTGTTGGATTTCGGCACGCATGTGAAAAGGGGTTACGGTTTTGCTGCAACGGGTTTTGAAAAAAATCCACCCAATCCCTATCTTCCGCCACACCCTTATTGCATGAAATCCCCTACCCGTTGGAATGCCGAGTTAATCGTGGCTTCCGTAGCCGTTGTGATCGGCATCCTCACCATGATTGTGTATATTTTTCAAGCCCGGATTATGAACAAGCAGATGCTAGCGTCTGCCTGGCCTCATCTGGAGGTGGTGACATCCACCGGCTCTACCGGTCTTGCGCTCAACGTCGCCAATAAGGGAATTGGCCCCGCCCGCGTCATGAAAAGCGAAATACGCCTAGATGGAAAATACTATGCCGAGAAACAAATCGACAGTGTGCTCAAGATACTCTTAGGTCGGCCAGTCCAACGAAACTTTGAAACCGTGCAAGGGCGCGTGCTCGCGGCAGGCGATCAAATCACGTTCTTAGGTATCTCAAATATCCAAGACGCCATCGCACTCGACAGCGCTGTCCGCAAACATGATTGGGACCTCGAAATTTGCTATTGTTCTGTGTACGACGACTGCTGGTCCATTCGGCGCGGTCAGACTTCCGAAAGCGACGAATGCATTCCTTGAAGCCGATAGCATCTCCTTCCCGAAGAACCTACTGCTCCATCCATTTTTTTAGTGCACCGCGGATATAGCCAGTCCACGCATCGGAACATGCGGAAAAACACTCTACGTCAGACTTTAAGCCTTCGTGGGTGAACTGAAGTTGCGTCTGATCCCCGTTGGGGGTCAATTCAAAACGAATACGCGTGTTATTCCATTCTTGTTGATCTGAAATAAACGACAACTTGCTCTCGACCACCAGCCAAGTGACACGTGTCGGGCGGACTATCTCCACAAGTCTCTGCTTCGAATAGTGAACGTCGCCGAATCTCACCTGGAACTCATCGCCAAACTTGTTGGTTCCACCCACTAGGTCTTTCGTCCACCACGCCTGCACGTCATTCAAACGATCGAAGGCTACTTCAACTTTTTGGTTTACCATGACTGAAACCTTGAAATCATCTTTTTCCATGAAGAATTATAGATTTGGTTTATTTCTTCCGTGAAGACCCATTCGGGGTCGAATATTTTAAAACGCTTACCGCTATTGCCAACGTCCGAGACCATCGGATTCGAATCCATCAAGCAAAACTAAACGGGCGCCGTTCCTTAGAAGGGGTGCCAACTAGACATTCTAAAGGGGCTATTTGGACAAATGCCCATTTTCTCGATTTCTTTTTTACAAATTTGACTATGAAACATCTCACGATCTTGGTACCCAACGGCGACAACAACCTAAGCAGCATCGTCGGCGCCTACAAAATATTCTCAAGAGCGAATGAGTACCATGCGTCGAAAGGCAAACGAACGGTGTTCAAAATCGAGTTGGCGGGTCTATCCAAAAGCGTCAAGTTTCATCGTGGTTTGTTCTTAGCGCAGCCAGACATAAACATATCGCAAATCAGAAAAACGGATCTGATTGTAATACCTTCTCTTAATCACAATTTCGACGTGGCGGTGAAGGAAAACCGACCGATGATCGACTGGATCAAACTTCAGCGGAAACGCGGAGCCGAAGTCGCCAGCATTTGTACCGGCGCCTTTCTTCTTGCATCTACTGGGTTACTAGAAGGAAAAAACTGTTCGACGCATTGGGCTGCCGCCGCTCCGTTTCGCTTGATGTTTCCCACGGTGAGGCTACAAACCGACAAGCTCATCACGGATGAAGACGGCATTTACACCAATGGAGGTGCATATTCGTTCCTCAACTTGATTCTCTATTTAGTCGAAAAGCACTACGATCGCGACACGGCCATCTACTGTTCAAAAGTCTTCCAAATCGACATGGATCGACAAGCGCAGGCTGAATTCATCATCTTCCAGGGCCAAAAGAATCACACCGACGAAATGGTGAGAAAGGCTCAGGCATATATTGAAAATCATGCGTCGGAGAAAATCTCGATCGAAACGTTGTCGTCAAAATTCTCGGTCGGGAGACGCAACTTCGATCGCCGCTTCATTAAAGCGACGGGAAATACACCGGTGGAATACTCCCAAAGAGTTCGGGTGGAATCGGCGAAGAAAGCTCTCGAAAACACGCGGAAGACTATTCACGAAGTAATGTATGCCGTGGGGTACTCTGATATGAAAGCTTTCCGCGAGGTTTTCAGACGAATGACGGGTATGTCGCCACTGGCTTACCGTGCGCGGTACAACAAGTCGTCCCTTAACTGATGTAGTTTTACTCCCGACTACAATCTCGGAAGCAGGGATTGCTACTTCTTTTTAACAACTGTGAAGACGCGCGAAAGATTGAATCCAAACCTGACGTCTCCTTTCCAAAGTTGCTCGGTGGTGCGCGTGATGAATGCGCGTTCGTTCATCCCGACGCTATTGGTAAAGTGAAGTTGAAACACGTGTCCGCCGGTCTCGATATCGAACCCGATACCCGCATAGCTTTGATAGGTAGACGGTAAGAAGTAGGAATTGATGTATTGATAATCCCAGTTAATCGATACTCGTTTCGATAACTTCAGGCGACCCCCAAAGCCAACCGCGGGAATGTCGTTGAAATCAGTCGCCGCTGCCACCAGATTGTAATGAACGACGCCCGGCGTCAACTGCAAGGTGAGGCGCTCGCCAAATTTGCGAGAAATAGCGAGTTGGTAGTAGTACGCCAAACGCGACGAGAAGAAATTGACGCGCGTGGGATCTTCGGGCATGGTGTTCAGGGTAGACCCTGCAATCAAGACCACGGAGACGGGCGACGCCCACCGCCCAGTTGCCTGCCAGAGAAGTCGGTACTTGACAAACCCATCAAGTTCACGGTTTAAATTACTTCTACCGACACCGATCATGATTCTCTTGGTGACTCCATAGTCGAAGCCCAGTCGCATGTTGGCCTGATCGAGGCCGAAGAGATTGTTGACACCGCCATTGACCAATCCAAACCTGTGAAGGATACGGACATCCAATACCCCGGCACCGAGAAACTCAGTGGAGTGCGTGTTGATTACCCGAGTAGACTTAAAGGCATTCGAGACGAACTCTTTCTTCTCGGGATCTTTCTCTTCGATCAAATCCAACAGGTCTTGACCCAAGGTGGGCAGGCTTACGATCATGCACAGCCACAACAATAGCGACGTAGCTTTCACGGTCAGAGTGGTTTGTACGCGCATAGGGTGTGGATCTTCACGGTGGGCGAAATCTTGTCGGCCACCGCGCCGGGTATCGCGATGTTGTAGTCGGCCATGAGTACCGTAAAATCACAAGTACCCGTGATGGCTCCAGACTTGACCATAAAGGAAGCTGTCACTTCAATTTCTTTCTTGACCCCGTGCATCTCAAGTATCCCCTTCACCTTGACGGGGTATGTTCCATCTTGGGAAAACTTCACACTCGCGATGTCCACTACTTGCCCCTTAAACACCGCCTTTGGAAACTTCTCGCTCTCTACATAGTTCTCGTTAAAGTGATCCTGCATCAACGCTCTTTTAAACTCGAATCCCTTCATCAGGGCCGCGAACTCAATTTGACCGGTGGCAATGTCAACGACGCTCATCACGGACTTATTCACGCCATCGATATCTTCCACGGCTGTTCCCGCAGAAAAAGAGATCGTTCCATTCTTCGTAAAGATTCGACTTTGCGCGATGGTGTTTCCAGCAACAAAAAAGAGGGCCACTAGGGTAAGGGCTTTCATACGCTTAATGAAGTTATTTGACGATAGAACAATGATTAAGGACAATATCCATGAGTTTGCCTGTGCATTCACCTTTCATGGTGACTTTGTCGCCGACATGAAGTTGTTTGACCGACTCACCTTCTTCCGGATAGCAACTACAGGTGACGCCGCTGATCGGGTCTCCCGTTTCAAGGAAGACCGTCCAGTTTCCGTTCTCTTGCGACACGGAAGCAACGGTGCCGGTCACAGCTAGGACCTTTCCCAGGTAAAGTTGGTTGGCACCGTCCTCATCTGCATAACGCTCCACCAACTCGGTTGCGGAGAGTTGAAAGTCCGGGTCTTCGCCGCGCACGTCGGTAGGCGCCTGAAAGAACAGGTACGCGCCAAAAGCGAAACCGACCAGCACGATCGCGAGAAAGATGAAGATCCATTTTTTCATGTACACTAACTATTATTGCGGAGCTCCATTGGCAATCCAACAACGGATGGTGGAGATCTGATCGGAAGTAAGTCTTTCACTGGGCGGCATCGTCCTGTCGATGACCACACGTTGGTTGATACGGGCTAGACTGGCAGAGGCCTCCGCGAAATTGGTGAGCGTAACGTTGCCGGCATGTGTGTTCGCATCGTGGCAACCCGACGTCGCGCAGTATTGAGCAACGATGGGACCCACCTCCGCAGAGTAGGTATAGCTTACCGTCGCACAGTTGAGGGACGCTCCATAAAGCGTTTCCTCTTTATCATAGTAACACCCTTCTACCACGGCCGAAACAGTGACAATTAAAATGAAGTAGCGGAGGAAAGCTCGCATGGACACGCGGATGATTAGTTGTTCGGGGCTCCTGCTTCCACCCATTTTCGAATCACATCCAACTCACATTGCGAAAGTTGATTGCTGCCTTGGGGCATCTTCGTCGTAGAGGTATTGTAAGGCGCCGTCCATTGAATCGAGCCCAGGAGCCGGCCAGGATTGTTCTTTAGCTCCGCCTGAATGGCTGCCAATGACGACAAGTTTGGCGTAGAGGCACTACCCGGCGCGGGATGACAACCGGCACAATAGAATTTGAACAGCGGAGCGACATTCGCGGCAAAAGCAAATTGGGTGGCATCGCAGCCGTTGCAAGAGTTGTTCTTCTTGCCCTGCGCAATCCACTTCTGAAGAATGGCAAGTTGGTCGGACGTGGGTGGTGTATATCCGCTGACGCGTTGACCGGCCATTTCATTGAGGGCTTTCGCCAGGCGATTCGTCGAAGAAAACCGGCTGGATATGGCGCTAAAGCTCTGCGACTTTGACGTGAAGATAAGTTGGAACTCGTGGTGTTGATTGGTTCCGTGGCAACCCACCTTTCCGCACAAGGAAGTGACGAGGGGCAGGACCTGCTGCTCGAAGTACACTGAATCAGCGCTACATCCAAGCGATCCTCCATTGGTTCCTCCACCCAATGATCCTCCGCCCGTAGTGCCACCGCTACTTTCCAACGGTGCGGGTATTTCGTGTACGCAGGAACCAATAACGACGACGGCCAACAGGAACAATCCAATTGATACCGTCACTCTCATATTCTCTCTCATAAGTGTCGGGTCTGGACGCAAAAGAAGTGATTGCTCGAAAAAACGAGCCCTTCTAATCGCCATCCGGCTTTTTCACGGGTCGATTTGCGTCAAATGTCGCTCTAACGAATTTCGCCCCCTGTGACAAAAGTCACCGTTCCGGCAAATTTATAGCCGATTAACCTAAAAAACGCACCTTTCGTCCACCTTTAAAGAAGTGACGAATGAAACGACACGGGATTAAGGCTGCATCAAGGTCAACAATATGCGCGAAGGACAAAGTCGAATGATCGTTTCCGTAGTAACCCTCGCGTGCGCCGCGATGGCCTGCGAAAAGCCAGTTCCAAAAGCATCGGACATCGAAGGAGACTGGATGGTTGCCGAGGAAACATCGATTGGAATGGGTATGGCGATCGGAACTTCATTTCAACGAGACACCGCGTACCTAATCAGAGACGGGTGGTATGAGGTATTGGCACCATACAAACAAAAAGGCGATACCGTCGCGTTTGATGCGATGACGGATGATCGAGGGTATTGGATTATTCGCCAAGCCACAGCCGATACACTCAAACTTGTTCAAGACGGCCGTACCCGGGTGTACTATTCACGAAACCTGGAAGAAGTAGATTCGCTCGAGCTGGAGAAGATTCAATTAAACGCTTCCAGTTGCTTTGGCCATTGCCCTCAATTCAAATGGTCGTACGCTTCAACAGGTCACGTCGAATTTCAACCCATCAATTTTTGTTTGGCAGACTCCTCAACACACTATCAACTCGACGACAGCACGCAGTTGGCTTTGACTCGGGCCTTCAAAAAATCTTGGATCCACCATCTCGACACGAACCGAACCTTCTATGATGTCGACGGGTGGGCGTTGCATTATAACTTTCACTTCAACGGCAAGACACGGGTAACCTTTGGGGCCACTGAATTCAATATCCCTTTTCGGATCAAACCGATTCACGGAATCATCATGCGCGACCTAAGGAAACGAAAGCTCATTTAAGACTAAAGATCGTTCTTATGGGATCGCATCTAATAGGAACAGTCAACGAGTCAACTCCTGCTAACGCTTCACTTTTTTCTCCAAATCTTCGGTCTTAATTGAAAACAGTCTCCCCACTTGCTTACCATCGCGGTACGTAACCAGACGCAACATGTCTACATCTTCTGTGAAGACAATTGTTTTCTCGTACCGTGGAGAATACTGGTTGGGGATTGAATTGTCGATTGTATAATAAATTGTGAGCCCGGGGACCTCGGACGTGAGTGTTACCTCCAGCACTTTATTCGCGTTCCTCTTCACTTCGAAGCTGGGATCATACATACTGGTGGCATAGTTGATGCCGGCTTGATCGAAACGGACAAAGTGTTGCTCCACGCGACTAGCGAAATTTTCCCAGTTCTTTCGGCCCTTCGGCGCCCAAAGTGTTTCGGCGATAGCAAAAGCCCTGGGATACGTCATGTACTGAAGGTGGGCCGTTGTTGCGATTTGTTCGGTCCACAAATTTCCTTGTCCACCCAACACGTAGGTGGAGTCTACTCCGTCAGGCAAGATATCGAAGGCGTACACATTCTTGAGGCGGGCCTCGTTATAGACGGGCGGCTCAAACAGGGCGTCACCCTGCCGCATGTCTAAGTAATAAATCGGTGCGGGTGTCATCACCACTTGATGTTTCTTACTGGAAGCTTCGATCCCACCTTTCACACCCCGCCAACTCATCACGGCGGCGCCGGGTGCAATTCCGCCTTCGAGGATTTCGTCCCAGCCAATGAGTTTCTTTTTCTTATCGGTCACAATCTTATACACGCGCTTGTTAAAGTAAGCCTGCAGCTCTTCGCCATTCTTGATGCTGTTCTTCTTCATGAACGCTTGCACGGTCGCATCACGCTCCCAATAGCCCTTATAACATTCGTCGCCACCCATGTGGATGTATTCAAATGGGAATAAGGGCGCGATCTCACCGAACACTTTGTCTAGGAACTGGTACACCTTTTCGTCGGTTGGGTTCAATGTATTGTCGATATACATTTCGAATTTTCCAGCGCCGAACCATTTCGAAAAACTACTGCCGGGGTTCACCTTGGTGTTTGGATCTTTCGTGACGCTAAGTTCTGGATACGCGGCAACCGCAGCCATACTATGGCCTGGCACATCGACTTCAGGCATGATTTGAATAAACCGCTCGGCGGCATATTGTACCACTTCGCGAATATCATCTTGTGTGTAGAAACCTCCTTCGGTCGGCGCCTCACCTGCTTTCGCAGGTGTGTGGCTTCCAAACGTCCCGGTGCGGGGAACACGCCACGCTCCTACCTCCGTCAACTTTGGATAGCTCTTGATCTCGATGCGCCAGCCTTCGTCGTCGGTCAAATGCCAGTGCAGCACATTATACTTATAGCGCGCCATCTGGTCGATGTAGTCTTTCACCTCCTGCTTGGTGAAAAAATGACGACTCACGTCGAGCATGATCCCACGCCAACCAAAGCGGGGGAAGTCAACAACTGACACCACCGGAATTGACCAAGTTTGCTCTTTCTTCGAATGGCTGACAATCTCGGCTGGCAACAACTGCAACAGGGACTGCACACCATAAAATAAACCCGCCGCCTGGTTCGCTTGAATGGTGACACGCTCGGGTGTTGACACGAGGCTATAACCTTCTTTCCCAAGTTTGACATCGGGGGTCGCATTCAACACGAGGTGAATTCCTGCGCCACCGCTTTCCGCGACATTCAATTGATAACCCGTTGCGGGGGCCAACTGACTGGCGAGGTAGGATGCCACCTTCCGCAGCTCTGGCCGCGCAGCCGCAATAATTACTGTGTTGGATTGGATCACAAACGTACCTGATCCTTTTTGAAACTGGACCGGAGCGGGAATGATCTCTTGTGCGAAACCAGCCGTGATAGTCAAAAGATAGGCACACCAAATAGCGATTCTTCTCATAAGGTCGTCCGAGGTTTGAGGGCGGACCTGTGAAATTAGTACAATTTAGAGTGACCGTCACCTTCATTTGAAATAGAAAGCAAAGTGGGGTGGAAAAAGAATCGCGAATGATCGCCCGCTTACATCCATCCACCACCCACCACCAACCACCTCCCCGCCCACATAAACCGAATTGAGATTTTCCTGAGGATTGTGCATTATTATTGAAATTGTCATTAAGGAGCGTGGGAAATGAAGATTTTGATCATTGAAGACGAAGCGGAGCTGCTCACTACTGCAAAAAAATACCTTCATGCGGAGGGGCATGTATGCGAAGGGGCATCGACGTTTCGCGAGGGTTTTGAACGGATCATCATGTATCAATATGATTGCGTGGTGGCCGACATTGGTTTACCCGACGGCAACGGGATCAAGCTTGTTGAAAAACTGAAATCGACTTCGCCCGACACGGGCATCATTATCATTTCCGCGCGCAACTCTTTGCAAGACAAAGTACTCGGCTTGGATGTGGGAGCCGACGACTATTTGACGAAACCGTTTCACTTGTCGGAACTAAACGCGAGGATCAAATCTATTCTCCGCCGTCGTAAGTTTCATGGCAGCAAAGAGATCGTCTTCAACGAAATCAAGGTGATCCCCGAGACTTTTGAAGCGTACGTGGGTTCGCGATCCATTACGCTAACAAAAAAGGAACTGGATTTACTGATCTTCTTTATCTCGAACACGTCGCGGGTACTCACAAAGGAATCCATCGCGGAACATCTATGGGGCGACTATATCGATTCTCACAATTCGTACGATTTCATTTACAACCACATCAGCAACCTGCGCAAGAAGCTAATCGACCACGGTGCCTCGGACTACATTCAAACGGTTTACGGTGCTGGCTACAAATTTGCTAACCCTTGAAACTTCTCAACAGAACGAGCCTTTATTCGCTCAGTGTTTACCTGATCGTATTTTGCTTAGGTGGCGTCCTGTTTCTGTATTTATTCCAACGAATCATCGACGCTGACCTAAACCTAAAGTTACATGAGCGTCAGCATTACGTGATCGCACAAATGGCGGAATCGGACAGTTTGGTGAGTTACCAACGTTATTCCGCCAACACACTCAGTTTCGAACGCGTAGCAGGTCCTATTTCCGATGAAGAAGTGATATCCGACACCGTACTATTCGACCATGTGGAACAAAAAGAGGTTCGGTATCGTCAGTTGGCCTTCGGCGTGACGTCTCATGGTCAGAGTTACCGCGTACGAATTCGTCGGGCGCTGGTGGAGCAATCGTACCTAGTTGAAGGCGCCATCGTACTAGTCATTGTTTTGTTTATTGGTTTGGTGGCACTCTTGACGTTCCTGAACAATCAACTTTCCAGGCAACTTTGGCGACCGTTTTATGCCATCCTAGACCGGATCAACGCATATCGACTAGAGCGGGGTGAGGTGCTGCAGTTTGCTAGGACCAACACCACTGAGTTTAATGAACTGGCGAGTAGCATTGAAAAGATGTCCGCGATTATCAACCACGAGTTTAATTCTCAGAAAGAGTTTATCGAAAATGCCTCGCACGAGATGCAGACCCCGCTTGCCGTGATCCGGAACAAGCTAGAGGAACTGATGCAGTTACCAGAGTTGACGGAAGTGCAAATGCAATCGATTAGCCGTGCGTCGCTGGCGGCAAATCGACTTTCGAAGCTGAATGAGGCGTTGCTCATACTCTCTAGGATCGAGAATCGCCAATTTCACGTGGTGGAGCGTGTTTCGATTCGTTCGCTATTGAACTCCCTGATGAATGGCTTCGAAGAACTGATCCAGATGAAGGGAATCCGTATCAACTATCGAAGTGTAGATGAGGTTGTCTTCGACATGAATCCCTACCTCGCCGAGATTTTGCTGGAGAACCTTGTGGTGAACGCCATCAAACACAACGTTCAGGGTGGTATGATAGAGATCGATTTAGAACTTAAGCGTCTTTTAATTTCGAACTCAGGTGAGCTTCCGCAGGGTGATCCAACCCATTTTTTTCGGCGGTTTGAAAAAGCGAATAAGAAATCGACCTCTCTTGGACTTGGTTTACCGATTGTGAAAGCGATCTGCGACACCTACCAATTTCCCATTCGTTATACTTACGAGAATGGCTACCACAACATCGAGATAGAGTTTACTCGCTGAGGATCGCTACAGAATCGGCCGATAGATTTACCCGCGTCTTCAAAGTAGTAGATCCATGTGTCGGACGTGCCGGTTCTTGATCGCGCTCTTGTTAATGAGTGCGAATTTTAACTTTAATCATTGCATTGCCCAATCGAGTCGCGAAACGCTGACTCTCCCAGAGGCAATTGAAATCGCAAAACAGAACTATCCCGCTATCAAGCGGAAAATTGCTGAAAAAGAAGCTAGGGAATTCGAGTTCGCTGCGGCGAAAACGGTATACCTACCAAGTTTCATTGTGCAAGGGCAAATTGTTGATGCCACCTCGAACCAATTGCGCGGCACTTTTTTTCCCAACGAAGGAACGGCGATCCCTGTTTCCGGTGGTATCAAAGTGAATGGTTATACCAGCGATGCAGTTTGGTCGAGTTTTGTCACCGGGTTGGTGAACTGGAAATTCTTCAACTTTGGAAAATACAAAGCCGGTTTGGACGTAGCTCGTGCATCGCTCACCAGCGCCGATGCCGATTACCAAAATCAAGTCTTCCAACATGTGGTGCGGGTCTGCGACACCTACTTGGTGGATCTCATGCTCAAAAACATGCTTCGAAGTCAACAAGCGAACTTGGCGAGAGTCAAATCCCTTCGCGATGTTACCGCCTCATATGTCAAAGCTGGATTGAGGCCGGGTGTCGATAGCTCCCTCGTCAATGCAGAGTACTCTAAAGCAAGCCTTCAATTTCTAGAAGCCCAGCGAATTGCGCAGGAAGAGAACCTTTTGTTAAAGGAACTTTTGGCGCTAGGCGGCAGCGAAGAGATCGCGCTCGATACCACAGTGTTTGCTCATAGAATATTATTCGATTTGCCCCTACACGATACTTATGGAGAGAACCCTAGACTGCGATTAGCAAAGAGTGTGGCCAGCTTAAACGAGCAAAGGGTTTTCGCCATTCGGCGGCGAGAACTCCCTTCTATTTCGTTGTTGGTATCAGGCTGGGGTCGCGGTTCGGGAATCTCTGATAAACTGTTAGACGACGGAACATTCGTTTACAACAAGTCTCTTTCGGCAGGAATTCCATTGCGTGCCTTCAACTATATGGTTGGCGTGAGCACGATTTGGAATGTCACTTCCATTTTCCGAACGCGGGAAGAGGCACATGCACAGCAATCTATCGCTCGGATGGCCCACGAGTATTACAATGAAGAAAACCTGGCGGTTCAAACCGAATGGGAAAAGAGTAAACTCCGATACAGGGCGGCTTTAGCTGCTTTGCAACAGACGCCCATCCAACTGCAGGCAGCACGCGACGCTTATGCACAAGCGAAAGCCAGATATGATGCCGGACTCGCAACCGTTCTAGAACTCACTCAAACATACGCCCTCCTCAACCGTGCAGAAGTAGACGCCACCCTCGCCCAAGGGAATGTCTGGCAAGCGATACTCCAGTATGCCGGCGCCACCGGCGACCTCACCGTCTTCACCGACAACTTCAAATAAAATGATATCGTTCTCTCTCCAAAAACCCATCGCGATTATCGTTGCGGTGTTAGGGTTGGTGATCTTCTCCTTCCTCGCGTTAGTGTCAATACCCATCGATATTTTTCCAAAGCTTAATCTGCCGACGATCTACATCGCACAACCGTACGGAGGTATGGATCCACGACAAATGGAAGGATTCATCGCCACTCGATACCAGAACCAGTTACTGTATGTCACAGGCATCAAAGACATCGAGGTTAAAAACGTTCAAGGTTTATGCCTAGTAAAGTGCACTTTCTATGAAGACGTGAATATGGCACAGGTCTCCGGTGAAGTTGCCAACCAAGTAAATCGCGTGATGAGTTACATGCCGCCGGGCACCGTGCCTCCCACCGTTGTGCGTTTCGATGCCTCAAGTCTGCCGGTAGGGCAATTGGTTTTCTCCAGCACGTCTGCGGGTCTCAGTGAAATGCAAGACCTAGCGTCCACACGGATTCGGCCTCTGTTTTCGCAAATACCCGGTGCTTCGGCACCACCGCCCTTCGGGGGCAATGAACGAACCGTAGTCATTAAAGTTGATCCTCAACTGATGACAAGCTATCAACTCACCCCCGAAGATATCGTCAATGCGGTGGTGGAAAACAATCAGATTTCGCCAGCTGGTAACGTTCGGATTGGTGATTTCACGATGATGACACCTAACAACACGGTGATTCGAGAAGTGTCCGAGTTTCTGAATATTCCCCTCCATCGTGGCAATGGGCCCACAGTATTTCTTCGCGACGTGGCAACCGTTGAAGATGCATCCGATGTCACCGTTGGGTATGCGTTGGTTAACGGCAAGCGTAGCGTTTACATACCTGTCACGAAGACGGCAGATGCATCGACCATGAGCGTGGTGACGGCGCTCAAGAACAGGATTCCCGAGATGCAGTCGCTATTGCCAAGTTACATTCAGCTTTCATACGAGTTCGATCAGTCGGTGTATGTACTTCAGTCGGTTGAGAGTCTCGGTACTGAGGGAGCAATTGGCGCCTTATTGACGGGCTTGATGGTATTGCTCTTCCTTGGCGACTTCCGAAGTTCACTTATCGTTATCTGCACCATTCCGATTTCCATTTTTGCGGCAGTGTTAGCGCTAAGCATGGCCGGTCAAACCATTAACATCATGACACTCTCTGGTTTGGCCCTAGCCATAGGAATCCTAGTGGATCAAGCCACGGTCGTAATTGAAAACATTCACCAGCATCTCGAAATGGGCAAGTCGAAAGCGCGCGCCATTTATGATGCCTCGCAAGAGGTGTCTTTCTCGCTGTTGCTGATTACCCTTTGCATCTTGGCCGTCTTCGCGCCTGCGATCCTCATGAGCGGAATCCCCAAAGGTATGTTTCTACCTCTCTCCCTTTCGGTGGGTTTCGCCATGATCGCATCGTACATCCTGTCGCAAACGTTCGTGCCTGTCGTCGCCAATTGGTGGCTAAAGGACACACACCACAACCCCGAGATGGAGCCTATGAGTCACGCGCATGCAGAAAAGATCGCTCCCACTTCACGATTTGAGAAATTTAAGAATCGTTACGTCGCCATCTTAGACCATTTACTCCAGAGAAAGAAAGTAGTGATCATGAGCTACCTCGCAATCTGCATCCTCATCCTCGTGGGGATCGGCATGACAATCGGCAAAGATCTTTTACCAAAAATTCAACATGGACGCCAGTTCCAACTCCGCCTGGTGGGAAAAGATGGGTTGAGAATTGAGCGCACCGAAGAAGCCGTCATCAAATGCATTGGAATCATTTCCTCTATCGTCGGCAAAGAGAATGTCGACATCACTTCGGCATTTGTGGGGATGACGCCGTCGAGCTACGGCACGAATGCGTTGTACATCTTCAACAGTGGTCCTCATGAGGCGATTCTACAAGTAAACTTGGGTGAGTCTTACCGGGTAGACAACTTAGATCAACTGAAGGATGAGATCCGGCAGGGAGTGGAGCGCCACATGCCCACGTTCACGATTTCATTCGAACCTATCGAACTCACCGACAAGATCATGAGCCAAGGCGCAAACACGCCTATCGAAGTGATCGTCGCGAGCAAAGACATTGACGAAGCCGCCACTTTCGCAAGCAAGGTACAGACCGAGCTTCATAAGATTGATTTTCTTAGGGACATTCGAATCAATCAACCGCTGCAATATCCAACACTTGACATCGAAATTGATCGAGAACGTGCCGCCCAATTGGGGCTGAGTCCCAGTGAAATTGCTAAATCACTCGTGACGGCCACATCCTCTAGTCGCTTTATTGCCAAAAACCTTTGGTTGGATATCGACAAAGGATTCGCATACCAAGTACAAGTACAGGTACCCGAGTATCAAATGAAATCAATCAAGGACATCGAAAACATACCGATGGTCGGAGGTCAAATGCGGCCAACCCTCACCGACGTCGCCCACATCACCTCCACACACATGCCAGCTGAATATGATCGCGTTGGACCGCGTAGAATTGTAACCGTTTCAGCCAATGTATATCAAACCGACTTGGGACGAGCTGCAGCAGCAGTAACAGAAGCTATCAAGGAAGCAGGAACACCTCCGTTGGGGATGAGCGTACAGTTGAAAGGGCTCGTGCGGCTACTAGATGAAACGTTGAGCAGTCTTCAGTCTGGACTGCTTCTTGCCATCACCGTCATCTTCTTGCTACTCGCTGCTAACTATCAATCATTCAAGGTGTCACTCGTGGTGCTTGTGACGGTTCCGGCTGTGCTCGCGGGGGCTTTAACAACCTTGTTCATCACAGGCGAAACCTTAAACCTGCAGTCCTACATGGGCATTATCATGTCGGTGGGCGTGTCTGTCGCCAATGCCGTCCTCCTCGTGACGTATGCTGAATCTGTGCGGCGAGAATCGAACGATGCACAACAAGCAGCGAAAGTAGCTGGCGCATCAAGGTTACGACCCATTCTCATGACCTCCATCGCGATGATCGTGGGTATGTTACCTATGGCGAGTGGCTTAAGTGAAGGTGGAGAACAAACTTCTCCACTTGGGCGAGCAGTCATTGGTGGGTTGATCGCTTCCACCATCGCTGCATTGCTCATCCTGCCCGTTGTATTCGCCTACGTACAATCGAGGTCAACTGTCAAGTCCGTGTCGCTCGACCCTAACGACTGGAGCAGCGTGCACTTCGATCAAGATCCCAAAGTTCGGCCCTAAAAACATAAAGAGTTATGAAGTTTCATTTCAGTGCCTTATTACTTGCTATCGCTGTCGTCTCCTGCGACCACCGTCAAAAGAAAGTGGAAGAGGCTGAAGCACCCTATGAAGCCACCGCGGTGGTGGACGAAAGGCTAAAGTCGGAGCTGTTTCTCCCTGGAGAGTTGGAGGGATTTTATGAAACGGCGTTGAATGCCAAGATTAATGGATACATCCAAAAGATCTACGTAGACATTGGCGACGACGTAAAAGCGGGCCAGCTTCTGGTAGAACTGGAGGCGCCGGAATTGGAGAGTCAACTTGAAGCAGCTGTCTCGGAAGTTCAGAGTAAAGAAGCCATGTTTCTCAACTCGAAGGCAAAGTTTCATCGACTGATGCAAGCAGCAAAAACTCCTGGAGCGGTATCCGCTTTCGATATGGATCTAGCCCGCACCACAGCGCTATCGGACAGTCTCGGTTTTGCAGCCTCGAAATCCAAGTTAAAGTCAGTCAAGAGTCTCGCCGATTACCTGCGTATCGTCGCACCTTTCGATGGCGTCATCACCGAACGTGCGCTCGCACCCGGTGCTTTCGTCGGGCCAGGCGAAAAGAATGCAACGCCGATTCTCAAGTTGAAGAACCTGGGCAAACTTCGCCTTCATATCCCAGTGCCCGAAAAGTATCTTGCGGAACTGAACATCGGTAATACTGTTCAATTCAGTGTCGAAAGCTTCCCTGGCAAGATGTTCTCAGGTCGGATCACGCGCATGGCCCGCAATGTAGCTGCTGCCACAAGGTCGGAATTGATTGAAGTAGAAATTCAAAATTCGACGGGACAGCTCCTGCCCGGCATGTATACCCATGCCGTGATTCCGATTCGACGGCCCAATGCCTCGTTGGTGGTGCCGTCCTCTTCTGTTGTCACCAACATGGAACGCAGTTTTGTCATTCGTGTCACGCATGGCGGGCAAGCAAAGTGGGTTGACGTGGAAAAAGGTCAAACGCAAGGGCAGTGGGTTGAGGTATTTGGCCAACTTAAGCCTGGCGATACCATCTTGCAAAAAGCTTCTGATGAAGTGCGGGACGCCCAGAAGATACATGTGGTCATGGCTACCAAAACCCTGTAACCGTGAGACTCAAAGACGCCAAGTTCTTTCTTGCCATGAACTTGCTCGGGTGGTCACTGCTCGGTACACCAGCGTTGGGACAAGTGCTTGCTACCCACCGTGCAACGAGCGACAGCAGCGGTATCTACTTGACCGCGCGTGACTTTGAAGCTCACCGACTTTCGTTCGGCTTTCCCTGCGGCTCGCATCATGCACACATCCATGCCTTCGGACGACCACGGATATCAGTGAAGACAGCCACGACCAAACACGTGTTCCGCAAAGGAGCTGTTTTTGGGTTCCGCGATTGCGGGCAAGACTATCGCGTCTATGCGCGTGATGAATACCGCATCTTGGATACAACTGAATTCTTCGTCTATTCTCAGAGCTACGAAATCGCGGTGTCACCGGGTCTGTCGCGAACGGTGACGAAGTATTACTTCAGCGAATCTCCAAACGCTTCGATTTTTCCGCTCACGCGACGCTACTTGTCGTGGGTGTTTCGCGAGCGGGAGACCTTCCTCCGACTCGTTCAAGAATCCATTCAAAGCGATGAAGATCTCGCTCGATTTGACGAAAAGTCACATTTATTCTTAGCCGAACGACTCATGCGAGAAGCTGTCGAGTAGGGCAGAGCCTGCATGACAAAAGAATAACTTCCTCTCGTCGAAGTACAATCTTTCACCGCCGATACGGTTGGAGGTCTGTTAGAACTAACGAGGTTTCTTCGCGACCATTCTCACTACATCTGAAGGGCCATCATGAAAGGGACCTTCTTTCAAAACAAGGTGCTCGGCCGCCAGGTACTCTACCTCGAGATCAGGAAAAAGTGACCTAGTAAGTTCTACTGAATACAACATCCCGATATCTCTAGGACCGCCTGTCTGGTTGTTGAGTTGGGCTAACTCGAATCCTTCAAGGATAAGAGTGCCACCGGGTTTGAGGGCATCCACGCATTTACGGAAGAATGATTGGCGAATGGGCTCGGCGAGGTGGACGTAAATCAATCCAACCACATCGAACGCATTCGAAGGAAGTTTCACAACCGCCATGTCTTCGATGGCGTACTGGATGGTCAAGTGGGATTCAGCCGCGCGTTGCAGTGCCTTTTGCCGCCCTACCTCACTGAAGTCAAAAGCATGAACGTCCCAACCCAGCGACGCTGCGTAGATGGCATTTCGCCCTTCGCCTTCGGCGGGCAAAAGCAGCTTTCCGGGTTTGAGCTTCCGAAGTTGTTGGGAGAAATACAGATTAGGCTCTGTTCCATACACCGACGGTGTCGCTTGATAGCGGTCGTTCCAAAATTTGGGGTCCATAATCAAAATACAATTACCATCAACACTTGTATCGCGAAGATGATTCCCCAGTAGTACATCGCTCTATTGAGTGGACCCATGTTCAAGGAATGCATCTGGTACGTACGCAACTTGGTCGAGATAGACGCTAGTGACGCGATACCAATGATGTAGGCAATCGAAAAAACGACGAGAAATGTCGTGAGCCCTGCGGAAGCGAGTCGAGGCAATCGACGCAATTCATCGATCCATTCGAAGATACCCGTCATGAGCATCAGGAGCGTCAGGCCGCCGACCAACGCAGATGTCCACACAAGTGCCGCGGCAATAGGCATGTCCCCATCGTGCACAACTTTCCGGGCACGCCAGAGGATGATTAACATTACTATCAGTACCAGCACCGTCAACTTAAGGATAGCCGGCGCCGACACAACACCATCTAGAAAACGAGTAGACATCGCCAGAAGGCTCAGGAAAATCAAGCCCCCGACCAACAAAAACAACTTACCTATGCCTTCCTGAGCACGAGAAACTTTTCTCTTTTCTGCTACGCGCCGGCGAATGTGGTCGCCTGGATTAGCCACCTTTTCCATAATTATATATATGTGAAACAACCGAGGTAGGCCTAGGGTTCAGCCTTATCACCGAAAGTACAACGAAATAAACCCCACTACGCCAAGTATCAATAATATAACACTGGGAAGGATCGCGAGTGTCCGACTCTGTTCGACGACTCGCGACAAACGTTGGGCTCCAAATGCTACGAGTACCAGAAGACAGAGCGCACCAACCGATGTTCCCAGGACGTAAGCGTGCAGGCGCACAGTAGTGTCTAGTGAAATCCAGCCTTGCGCTTTCAAGTAGGCAGTCATCCCTATCCACCAAGGGATCGCTTGGGGGTTCAGTAAACTGAGGACAAGCCCCCTCACAAATCCACTCTCTTGCACCTTTACGGTTGCGGGGGTTGGCTTTCGCGCAGTCCAGAGTCCGAGTAAGCCCAAGATAACCATTACCGAGGCAGCCAAGAGTCTAAAGTTTGCTTGCACGATCGGGGAATCGGTCACCCAGCCTTCAAAGGCAACAGCAATCCACGCATAAGGATACTCTACAATCGCGACAGCCAGCGCAAAACGGAGGGCCGCTTTGATCTTGTTCTGCAGGCCGAGTTGGAGAACAAGAAGGTTGAGCGTTCCCGGAGGGATAGAACCAATGAAACTGGTAATGACCCCAACGATGAAAGCTTGAAAGACCAAAATGCGTAAAAGATAAATCGATTACTATTTCACAATTGGAAGACCAGCTGATTTCCAAGCATGAAGACCATCGCGTAGGTCGAAAACCGATTTGAAACCCAAGTCGACCAGTAGTTTGGCAGCATTCTTACTCCTCGCTCCCGCCGCACAATAGACGAAGACGGGTTTATTCTTATCCATTTTCAAAACATTTTGTTTGAAGTCACTTCGGTTGTAGTCTACCATCACCGCACCGGGTAAGTGACCCTGACCATACTCGGGAGCCGTGCGGACATCTAACACCACCTTGTCTGGCGTAGCAGCGATCTTTGCTTGGAACTCAGCGGCGTCCAGCACCTGCGCTTGTGTCTGAGCATATAGACGAGTGCCAACAAAAACTATCAAAAGAAAAGTGAAGAATGTAAGTCGAGTCATCGTTTGAATATTTGATTGTTTGCTACGAAATAATGTTAAGCCACGTCGCCGTCCCAGTACATGAAACCGCCAGCCAAGTTGACAACCTTGAATCCTTCGTTGCTCATGATTAAGCACGCGTGACTGCTTCGGCCACCACTTCGGCAATACACGAAATAGGTTTTTTCCTTGTCGAGCGATGCAAGTTCCTCTTCTAGTGAACCGTCGAGAAGGTCGAGGTTGACGGCGCCGGGTATGTGGCCCTCTTCAAACTCTTCACGGGTTCTGACGTCTAGAAGGGTGAAATTCACGGCGGTGCTTATTCGTTGTTGAAAGGCAACGCTGCCGATATCTTCGAAAGGTGCAGTGGCATGTAATTGGCTCATAATTGTCTGATTAAGTGATTCAAAGGTAGGCCACCGTGCAGGCGCCGTAAGTGATTTGAGTCACATAAGCAGGATATTTCGGGCCATCACCTATTGAGTGAGGACACGATCTACCCAGGTAGCCACTGCCTCCCAACTCTCGGTGGGAATTTTCGCATGAGTCGTATGGGGCATCACCATCAGCTCCTTATTGGTGGCAGGGATCAAGTCGTAAAACTCTTGTACTTTCTCCACGGAGAACAACTCATCTTGGTCGCCGACGGCCACGAGGACCGGAGCTTTCAGAGCTTCTGGTACACGAAGCTTTTTCACATCCAGCATCAACACAAATCGCGGCGTGTAACGAAAGTTAAACAAGCTGTCCTCGGTTACGGTCATTCCATCTCGGTAATATTCGACCGCCCGAAACGAAGGGCGAAAAATCGCACTCGACACGATTCGTACTTGTTGAAAAACGGAAGGTGGTTTCGAGATTCCGGGACGGCTCTCGTAAGCTCCCGAGAGTAAAACCAAGGCCGAGATTTCTTCGGGAACAGCATTGGCAGCACAAATCGCCGCCGCGACGCCGAGACTGTGGCCCAACACCACTACTCTCGAAAACCCGTGGCGTTTAACCTCTCGGACGGCCTCGGCCAAGTCGGCGATCCATTGCTCAGCACTGGGACTATCGCCGCGGTTGCCCCCCGAAAGACCATGACCGCGGTAGTCGATTCCAAAGGTAGTATAACCCGCAGCGGCAAATGGTTCACCGGCCATTTTGTATGGCCCGCTATAGGCGGTGAATCCATGGAAAACCAGTATGGCAATGTCCCTTTTTGCCTCGACGACGGTATCCGGATTCCAACGACGCAAGAAGATAGTCTCACCATCGCTCGCCTTAAACATCTCATGTGGGCCGTCGAAAGTGGCTCGCATCGCCGCCGCTCGTTCGGGAGATATCCCCTTGTTTTGTATCCTCCACTCAACAGGCCAATAAGCAAAAACAAGCGCCACAACGCAAAGCAATAGGATGATAGAAGCAACGCCGTAGAGTAACAACTTCGCAACCCGCATGACCGATTTAAGTTTAGCCTAGGTGAAGATACAAAACTCGCCGGCGATGCTTCCTCAAACTTGGTTATCCCGAAAAACTAGCCTCCCCTCTCTTGTAGTTTGGAGATTCCGAAGTTGAAACCCCCAACGATGAACATGCGCTGAGGTTCATCATACTCGAGTGTATTCCCGTTGAACTTCCGACCGCCCGTCACTTTAAAAGTCACTAGGTCGTTGAGTTTATATGTGAACGTAAGTCCAGTGCGGTAGGTGTAAGCCTTCTCTACGTTCTCCGGTTTTTTCGTCGCGTATCTATAAATGGCTTCGTAAGCTACGCTCCAGCGCTCATGGATGTATTGAATCTTGCCACCGGCATCCAAATAGTCGCTGGCATCCACCAAGTCGACGTTAGATGTCCAACGAGCCACGGCCATCAAGTCTATAATATCGATGCCATTTTGTTTTTCATTCACATTGAAGCGATAGGATGGCGTGAGCCAAAAGGCACGTTTTGCCAAGACCATGTCATTCCATTCCAGGTTGCTAGCAATCCGAGCACTTGCGCCGGCAAACTCAAGCATAAATCCTTCCCTCGTCAGGGGAAGTTGGTAGTTGTTTACATCAACTAGGTTCTTGCTCGCTTTCGCGACAAAGGAATTCACTCCTTTTCTGATCTTTGGAATGTCTGCCTTTGTCGGATTTGCCGGAACCGCCTTCAGGAATCTTTCTTTTAACAGTTCCTGCATCGACTCGGGCATTCGGCTTAGCTCTGGGTTGGCTTGGATCTGTTCATCTGCCCAATCTTCGATATCACCAATGTCGGCGTCGCCTTCCAATTCCCCGATCAAGTTATCGAAGAGGAGGGTAGCACGCGTCAACTGGTACCAAGCCGTGAGACCCCGCTCTACCCGCGTGCTAAGATGACCCGTGAACAATTGAATTCGAAAACCTAGTCCAAGTCCAGTACCCGGCTTCAACGAACCGATCACCATACTATCTGTCGGAGACGTAGCAAAAGAAAAAGTAACACTCTGCAAGACCTTCTTTAAATAGTCGTCTTTGCCTCTGCTTGTTAGGTAGTCCAGAGGATCAAACCGGTCGGCGTCTTTGCGTCCCCACCAGTAAGGAGTGGTTTCCATGGCAAAGTTGGTCGCCAGGGTGTTGTTCACCGTCGCGGACTGCACGTTCGCCACAAACTCCGACGGTGAATTTGGTCGCTGGATATTTTCCGGCTCTACACCTAGAATGACAAAGGCAGGCGAAGAGTTGACTTGCAGACTCTTGATCGCATCGCTGATGTCCTGTCCGGCTACGCGGAATACCACGAGGCTCATGATGGAGATTGAAATCAGTCGTCTCATTTGATAACGAATTTAATTTTCGTGAAAAGTCGGTCGATGGTTCCACTCGCTTTGATGGAAAAGGATTCCAATTCCTCATCATCAATAAAAAACGTAAGCTTGTACGACGCACCCGGCGGCGGATTACTACCCGTGTCCTTGATTCTAGAAATAGTAGAAGCAAGACGCATCTTCTTATCAGCGAGGTCTGAACATGTTCCAAGTTCCACTTGGTCAAGGTCGCCAGCAGGTGGATTGAGTGATTTCCCTTTCGCTACCAGCGAATGCAGGAGGTCTAACTGCCAGCCGGTTTTGTCTAAAGTGGTCTCCGTTGAAATAGAGAGTTTCTTCGCCGCATGCTCCGCCGGAATTTCAAAGTCCGAATAAGAATCGGGTTCGCTTTTTTTGATCGGATTGCTGTTTGCCATGTTTGCTTGATTGGATTGAGAATTACGGACCAAATAAAAAAAGCCCGATGCATGTATCTCATGCATTGGGCTCAAGCCAATATAACTATTAGAGAAATCGAAAGCAATTTCGGTCGACATGACCAGCGACGTTGGAGCCTGATGTAGCGAATTTTTCAACCGTACACGCACAATAGAGTGGAAGAGCGTAATTTTGACCGAAGAGCCCCAACAAAAAACAGCGACATGAAAACCTTGGCTTTCTTATGCCTCATCGTTACGTTTTCTCACCAATTACGTGCTCAAGACCTTCAGAAAATCGACTTGCTCACGTATGGTGGGTTACCGGCCGCCGATAGTCTAAACGAGAACCTCCAGATTCTCTATAACACCGCCTTTATCACCGGGTATTCCAACGCCTTGAAGAATCCTGTTTGGACGGTATACAGGTACGGAAACATGAAGGGGAAATATGATGAACAGTCGTCGAAGAATTTCACCTGGGAACGTCCGTTCGAATTCAAAACCGACCAACGCACGTTGGCCAAGGTGAAACACGAAGACTACAACGGCTCTGGATTCGACCGAGGCCACATGGCCCCAAATGCCGGTGTACTCGAACAATATGGGCAAATGGCGCAGCTCGAAACTTTTCTCATGTCGAACATCACACCTCAAAGGCCCGAACTCAACCAGAAGATCTGGGCCAAGTTGGAGACAGAAATCCGGGAGAAGCTTGCCCAAGATGACACTCAGGGAAAGGAAGTTCACGACCTCTATATTATAAGCGGACCGATCTTCGAGACAAATCCACCGCAACGGCTTCCTTCCGGTATCGCGATCCCGACAAGTTTTTTTTGCATCGTGGCGTACCATCGTGGCTACGGGTCCACCGTGAAAGCCGTGGCATTTAAGTTCCCACAACAACCAGACCCCACCAAAGGCTTCTTTGATTTTGTAACGACGGTCGATGAGATTGAATCTCTGACGCGGCTCAACTTCTTCCCGACGCTGTCACCCCAAAAGCAAACACACCTTGAAGGGAAAAAGCGCGATTTTCAACTAAACGACATTCCGTAGTTCTTAACCAAAGTCAATGACTCAGGTTGAGCGCGGCGGTAGTTTTGGAGCATGAAACAAGAACAAAACTCCACCATGAAAGCCGCGGTTTGTACCGGTTACGGCGCGCCAGAAGTATTGTCCCTCCAGCAGGTGCCGGTCCCAAGCGTAGGCGAGGATGAGATCAAGGTCAGGGTCATCGCCACGGCGGTCAACTCCGGCGACTGTCGAATTCGCCGCGCCGACCCCTTCGCAGTTAGATTATTCTTTGGTCTCAACAAACCACGACGCGGGGTTCTAGGCGGCGTCTTCTCGGGAGTCGTTGAAGAAATCGGCAGCCAAGTTCACTTGTTCAAAGTGGGCGACGAGGTATTCGGCTCCACCGGTATGTCGTTCGGCGCTTACGCCGCGTATAAAGTGCTGCCAGAAAATGCTACGATCGCGTTGAAGCCGACTTCGCTGACACATGCCGAGGCTGCGACGATTCCCTTCGGCGCTACGACGGCGTTGCACTTTCTACGCAAAGCCAACCTAAAAAAGGGTCAACAGATCTTGGTGCTCGGCGCATCCGGTGCCGTCGGAACAGCAGCCGTACAACTGGCGGTATACTTCGGCGCAGAAGTGACGGCGGTGTGCAGTTCTTCGAACATAGAATTGGTTAGATCACTGGGAGCGAAAAGGGTGATCGACTACAAAAACGACGACTACTCAAAACTTGGAGAGACATACGACGTGGTGTTCGACACGGTCAATAAAGACACGTTCGCCAATCGCCTAGGTGCCGTTAAGCGCGGCGGGACATTGATATTGGGCGCCGCTGGCGTCCGCGATTCACTGCAGGCATTGAAGGCGATCGTCTCCCGACGCCAGAAGATTTTACTGGGCGCTATCGACGAATCGGCGCCTGACCTGAATTTTCTAAAAACCCTGATCGAAGGAAGTCACCTACGTCCGGTAATCGATCGCCGCTACACACTCGACCAAATAGTCGAAGCCCACCGGTATGTAGACGCAGGGCATAAGAAGGGAAACGTGAGCGTAGAAATCTGAATGCCCATTATCTACCCTAAATCCTAAATCCTAAATGTTAAATCTTAAATGTTAAATCTTGGAGTATTTGTCTTGTTTTTCATATGTACGCATATTATATTTGTACATATTATTTAACAAACACCGATATGTGGAGCAAAACACACACGACGGTCACCACGGAAGTGACCAAAGAGCAACTATGGAAACTATTTGCCAATGTGAACGAATGGCATCATTGGGACGATGAAATCGAGTATGCGCGCATGGACGGACGCTTTGAGAAAGGGAATGTCTTTTTCTTGAAACCCAAGAAGGGACCGAAGGTAAAGATCGAGTTGATCGAAGTGGTCGAAAACAAGAAGTTTGTAGACCTCACTCGTTTTCCCTTGGCCAAGATGTACGGGGAGCATACTTTTGAAGAAACCTCGGAAGGGCTGAAAATATCTACCACCATGAAAGTGGAAGGTCCGTTAGGATTCTTGTGGAAGAAGATCGTGGCGGAAGGAATCGCGAATGGGCTCCCGGAAGAGACCTTGCATCAAATTGCGTACGCCAAACGTCTATGAAATCTTCGGACAATACCTTCAGTTTCGAAAAGGCCGACGACAGTCCCGGGTTCCTGCTGTGGCAAGTTACCAGCTTGTGGCAGCGGGCGCTCCGGAAAGCGCTGGAAAAATATGACATCACACATTCGCAGTATGTATTGATGGCGAGTATCCATTGGCTCTCACTCCATGAAAACGAGGTGACACAGGTATTGCTCTCGTCGCACACGAAGATTGACCCGATGACGACGTCGACGGTGCTTCGAACCCTTCAGGAAAAAAAACTCATCGAGCGACACGAGCACAGTCGCGACACCCGCGCGAAGACGGTAGCCCTTACAGACGAGGGAAAGAAACTCGTGAAACAGGCCGTGAAGACGGTTGAAAAGTTCGACGCGGAGTTTTTCAGACCACTGGGGAATGAAACCGGCGACTTTAACAAGAAGCTGTTGACCATCTTGAGCAAAACCGAAGGTTGAGCCCTAGGTCACTTTCTCGCGTCCTTACTAGGACTGGCTAGGTGTTTCTTTATTTTCATCATGATAAAATCTGGCGTAATCCGCGGCAAATTCGAGATGAACCAGTTGTTGAACCCGACGATCTTCTTGCCTTTCCCGCGAAGTAAAAGTTGAACACCTTCGCGAGCGACTTCAGCCGGCGCAACGGGTTTGTTGGCGCGATAGGCATTCGTGCGCCACATCTCTTCGGTATTAAACCTGGTATCCACTGGCCCCGGGCATAGGGTCAACACGTTTACGCCAGTGCCTTCCAATTCGGCAGCTACTGTCTCCGAAAACGCTAGGACAAATGCTTTGGTCGCGGAGTACACTGAATAGTACGGAAAGGGCAAAAAAGAAAGCAGCGAAGCCACATTCAAGATCCTTCCATTTCCACGCATTACCATGTCGCGCGCAAAGAGTTTCGTTAGCACGACCAACGTCGTCACGTTCAGGTTGATCATGCGCGTCTCCTCCTCCAGATTGGTTTGCACAAACTCACCATACAGGCCCGTTCCAGCATTGTTGACCAACATATCCACTTGCAGTCGTTGTGTTTTGATTTCGTGGAATAACTCCTCCGCCTCGCTGGGATTCGCCAAATCTTTGGTGATCGACCAAGCACGAACGCCCAACTTTTCAACTTCCGACCGCAAGGTTTCGAGCTTGTCGGATCGGCGTGCCACCAGAATCAAGTCATACTTCTCGGCCGCCAATTGGAGCGCCATCTGGTAGCCAATCCCGGAAGATGCGCCGGTGATCAAAATCGTTCCTTTTGCCATTTAACGAAGGGTAATAGTTATCACTAATTTTTCATTTGGTTTTACCGTGATCCGAGCATCATCGAAGGATGGTGGCCCCAGCACAATTCGCGCGTCATTCGAAAACCCGATGGGCTCCTTTGGTAACCCCACCCAGGTCGTTTTCAGCTTTTTGTCGCGATCGATGTCGTGGAAAGCCGCCACACCATAGTCGCCGGGCGTCACTTGAATCAACGTGATCTCCACGGTTGCCGCACTCGCTTCCGCGACACTTCCATAGGAGCTTTTTCCAACGACTGGGAAATTGTCTTTCGTAAACAATCCGGCCGTCACTTCACCTCCAAGCTTGGTGTCTACGCCTTTAATTTTGATCACGACTGTTCCGGTCTGAGCGTGAAGTGCACCCAACCAGCAGGTCGCTACGAACATCAATAGATATCTCATCATCTTTGTTTTGTCGAAGGCAAAGATGGGTGATCCGACCGCCTGCGCTCGTTAACATTTGTTTACGTTTTCGGGTCGGGGAAATGGGGCGGCCTACTTCTTTCGCTGTCCTTTCTTGAGTCGGCTTAGGTGAATGGGTGAAATGCCTAAGTATGAGGCAATCATATGCTGTGGCACGCGGTTATGAATATTGGGAAAAACCTTCGAAATCTGCGCGTACCGTTCCGCTGGAGTCAAGACATACTCATTCTTTAGCCGTTGATCGAAGTACACGAAATAGTATTCGGCGATCAGACGCCCCATGCGATCCCCTTGTTTGAAATGTCGATACCCCCAGTCGATCGCCTTGCGGGGCATCACGACAACTTCCGTTTCTTCGATGGCTTGGATACTGTTTAACGCCGGGGCTTGTGTGATGAAACTCGTGTAGTCGCAAATGAACTGGTGCTCCAACGAAAAATGGATTGTGTGTTCCTCACCCGCGCGATCGAAAATAAGGCTGCGCGTAATTCCGCTGTTGATGAAAAAGACCTCTTCCGCCACCCGTCCCTGCTTACTCAAAACCTCCTTACTCTTAAACGTCTTCGTCGCGCACAGTTTGAGGAATGAAGCTAGCTCCGCATCGGTCACTTCGATCATACTGCGGATGGCTTGGGTGAGGAGAAACATGAATTCAGAATTTAGAATTTAGAATTAAGAATTGAGAATTGAGGAGGCAAAAAACTTCGATCAAAACCCGCACTAATTTCCAAATTCCGAATTCTTAGTTCTAAATTCCAAATAACTTTATCGACCTGAACCTCGAAATCATGAAAAGATTCCTTTTGCCTTTTATACTTGTGTGGACGGCAGGCATCGGCTTTGCCCAAGACAATCATCACCACCAGGTCGATTTTCCCAAAGAAGAGTTTGCGGACCGCCGCGCTCGGGTGATGTCTGGCATCGGAACCAATGCCGTCGCGCTGATTCAAGGTGCTGCCGGAATTCCTGGGTTCAGCGTCTTCCGGCAATCCAATACTTTTTACTACCTGACCGGCCTTGAAAGTGCACATGCCTACTTACTGATGAACGGCAAGTCGAAACAATCTACCATTTACTTACCCCACCGCGACGAAGGCATGGAACGCAGCCAAGGGAAGGTGCTCTCGGCCGAAGACCACGAGTTGGTGAAGCAACTCACCGGCATTGATGCGGTAAAGGGTATTGAATTTCTCTCGGCCGATCTTATCGCGACTGGATTGATCCGCCCTCCAGCACCCACACTCTACACAGAATTCAGTCCAACCGAAATTGGAAATGACAGCCGCGATGAGCTCTTATATGGTCAGGCAAGAATCTCCTCCGATCCGTGGGATGGTCAACCTACGCGCCAGGCGGAGCTGATAACCAAGCTGCGCAACCGGGTGCCACAATTCGAGATTCGCGACATCTCTCCGTTACTGGACGGGATGCGACTTGTCAAAAGTGAGCGAGAAATTGACCTCATCCGAAAGGCCACGCAGATTGCAGGCATGGGCATCATCGAAGCGATGCGCTCAACGCAACCCGGCGTGTATGAGTACCAACTCGATGCCGCCGCAAAATATGTCTTCTACCTTCATGGCGCCCGGGGTGATGGCTACCCATCTATCATCGGGGGTGGCTCCAACGCTTATATGGGTCACTATTTCCATAAGACCGATGTCCTCAACGATGGCGACCTCGTGTTGATGGACTATGCGCCGGACTACAGGTACTACACGAGCGATGTAACACGAATCTGGCCCGTCAACGGAACTTTCAACGCCGAGCAAAAAGAGCTCTATAATTTTATTGTCGCCTACCGCGACGCGTTGTTCCGGTACATCAAGCCTGGCGCAACGGCAGACGAAGTGCTCGATGGGGCTGCTGCCGATATGACGAAATACTTGGTCGGTAAGAAGTTTGTGAAGCCCTCGCACCTGAAAGCCGTCCAAGAAGGGCTAACCTTTCGAGGTCACTTTCAACATCCGGTTGGGATGGCCGTTCACGACGTGGGAAACATTCGTGGTGGAAAACTTCAGCCCGGGATGATCTTCACCATCGATCCCATGATTTGGATCCATGACGAGAAGCTCTATGTACGCATCGAAGATGTAGCGCTGGTGACAGACGATGGTGTGGAGAACTTGAGCGCCTTCGTCCCATCCAAACTCGAAGAGGTGGAAGCAACCATCAAAGAGAAAGGCTTAATCGAATTTAGACCCGCTACACCGCTACCGTTCAAGAAAAGTCCAACTAAGTAATGACCATCCGTATGCTGTCCATGCGAACCGTTCTCTACACCCTTACACTCGTTCTTTCTTTTGCCCTCTGCCGCGCACAAGAGACGCACCTTCAACAATGGCAGGACAACAAGTTCTCGATGTTCATTCATTTCGGTGCTTACTCGGAACTAGGAGGCGTATGGCGGGGACAAAATGTGACCGTCGGCTATTCGGAACAAATCCAATCTCACGGCCATATCTTCAGCGACGAATACGAAAAAGTAACAGAGCGTTTCAATCCCTCGAAATGGAATGCCGACTCCATAGCATCTCTCGCCAAGCGCGCCGGCATGCGGTCTATCGTCATTACCTCTAAGCACCACGACGGCTTTTGCATGTTTAAGACCGAAACGACGCGCTTCAACATCGTAGATGGAACACCTTTTCGGCGCGATGTCGTGAAAGAATTGTCGGATGCTTGCCGCCGATATGGGCTGAACTTCGGCCTCTATTACTCGATTATCGACTGGCACTACCCACAGGCGTACCCGACCTCGAGCCACAATGCCGACTTTATCACACCGGAACACCACGCTTTTAGCAAACGTCAACTCCGCGAGCTGCTGACCAACTATGGCCCTATCTCTGAACTTTGGTTCGACATGGGTTCGCAAACCCTGCAACAGAGCGCAGAACTGAAGTCGCTGGTAAAAGAATTGCAACCCAACTGCCTCATTAGCGGCCGCATTGGAAACGACCAAGGCGACTTCTGTGTGATGGGAGACAATGAGTATCCCGATTACGCCATCGCCACGCCCTGGCAGGTGCCAGCATCGATGTACGACGAAACTTGGGGCTACCGGTCTTGGCAAAAACACGTTCCCGTAGAAGAGAAGGCCAACGAAAAACTATTGTCGTTGGTGAAAACTGTAACCCGTGGTGGAAATTATCTATTGAACATAGGTCCGACCGGGACCGGTGAAGTGACCGAATTTGAAAAAAATGTCCTCACGAAAATGGGTAGCTGGCTTCGAGTCAATGGCGAAGCGCTGTATGGAACTCAATCGTTGCGGGTTCCACGCTCGAGCTTCGGAGAAATCACCTTTAAGGGAAACAAAGCCTTTTTCCACGTCTGGGAACTGCCGGCCAACCTTCAACTACCGGTGACAGGCATCAACACTAAACTGAAAAGCGCCTACTTGGTAGATGCGCCCACCGAGCGTTTGATTTTTCAACAACAAGGTGACCGTGTGACGATGCAACTTCCCAACAGCCTTTTGAAAGAATCGCCCGTTCGCGTGGTGGCGTTAGAATTTGACGGCGAAATCTCGGTGCCCCCCCCTCCTGCACTTCCGCTGACGTCAACCCTGTCCTTGTCAAGTTACAATGCTACCCATCACTATAGCTTCTCAGGAATCGACTATTACGGTTCCTACCGTAGAACGGTTCGATACGAATGGAACATCCTGACGACAAAAAAAACAGTCACCCCGGTGATCACCTACTCCGATGAAGAAAAGAACCATACGTTGATCTTACAAGTGGACGGTTCCAATTATCCGGTTGTCCTCGACAATGGCATGCCCCAAGAATTGCCGTCATCAAAGATAAAATGGGGCCCGGTCCATGTGGTCGGTGAACTGAAAGGGTTGATTGGGTCGCGCCACGGCGATGCCGGAAAAGTGGATTTACAAAAACCTTGGGGCAGAAGATCTTGGGAGTCGATACCACAATGGTCCAATCAAGATCTGTACACCAAGCCTGCGGAAGAATTTGCAAATTGGTATTGGTATCAAACTGTGAGCGTCGACAAACCCGCAGAGATTCTCGTTCAATTACCCACCAACGACGGGGTATCCATTCACCTCAATGGAAAAGAACGCTTCGTGATCAACAACAACGACCGCGATCCATCGAAACTAACGACAGTGGTCCTGCCTCTAACTACTGGTGAAAACCAGATACTGGTAAAATACTTCAATCGATTTGGAAAGGAAATTAAGCTGGGACTCCTCCCACGCACGCCAGCGAAAGTCTACCAACTCACGCTGTCACCCATTTCATTGGTGGGAGGAAAAACGCACACCGTCACGCTCCGACTTCCAGATTCACACACCATGCACGAAAACGTGGATGCTCCGAACGTAAAGATTAACTTGAAGTGATCGGTCTAGACGCTGAACTTACCTACAGTTCATTCAGCTTCGATTCAAGATTGCCGCTGATGTGAAGTCGCTCGATTAAAGCTCCGTTCAGTTGTTCGCGGGTCTTCTTCAACTGGGAAGAAAGTTTTTGGAGGTCCGCTTCTTGGAGATTCAAGTCGCTCGCAGCAAATTGACCAGCTTCCAATCTTTCACGGTACAGCTTCACGTTCTCCTGCATTAGATCTAGGTTTTCTTGCAGCGCCTGCAAATCCTCCGCAAGTCGTTGAACGTCCAAAGTCGCTTTCATCAATTCCCGCTCGCGCAATGCCTTCCAGTCGTTTCGTTCACTTTGCAACTTCACGACCTGTGCTTGAAGTTGCTTCGACGCGTTCGCTGACTTGTCTGTCTGGAACAAGGGTAGCCTCACGGACACACCAACATAGCTATTCCCAAACCAAGAGTTGCCTAGGAATGGATCAAAGCTATTGCTGAACTGGTTTGCACCCACATACCCTTGCAAACCAAGTGTGGGTGTATACTTCTTGCGCTCTGTCTTCATCTGTTGTTGCAGGAGTTGCTCCCGGGCGGCAAACTTTTGATACTCACTGATTGAGTCGAGTCTCAGGTCCGAATCGCTCGAGGTTGCTACCCACTCCGCTGGGATTGCCGCCAGTGGCCCGTCGAGCAAGCGCTCGAGTGAAAGGCCTGTCAAATAGTGCAGGTAAATACGTTCGTTGGTGTTGTCGGCGGCAGCAGCTCGGTACGCTGATAGGTTGTTTTGATGGTTGATCTTCGCATTGTTCAACTCGGTCTTCAGCACTTTTCCCTCCCGAAACTTGGATAGGATGGCTTGCAGGGATTGATACGTCCTCGCCGTGTCGGCCGCCGTTTGCTCTACTTCAAAACCAAACGCCAACGCGCGCGTATAGGTCTTGGCGATTTCAAACTTCAGTTCTTTCTCCGTAGAAGCAAGATCAATCTGCGCAAGTTTCTCATTCAACTTGCTCTCTTTCAATCGACCTTGGATCATGAGGTCAAAGATTGGTTGGTATAAAGTGACGCCTGTATTCTGTTGCCACTTTGTTCCGAACTGGATGGACCGGGTCTCGGACGTTGGAACTGGGTTGAACTGACCCACCGGTACAATCTGCGACGCGATGATGGCGTTGTACCGATACTCGTATGCCAACGTCAACTGGGGCAAATACTTCGCTTTCGACTCCAGCACCTTGAGGTTTGATAGTAAGACATCCGTCTTTGCCGACTGAATGTTGGCCTTATTGGCAAGCCCTCCTTCGATACATTCCTTGAGCGTGATTTGCGCGCTCGCCAGTTGAACGAAACAGAACAAGGTGATAAAAAGATACGTCTTCATATTTTCTTCAATTAGCCTCTGAACACAGAAGCTGGTTCTACACTGTTAATCTTCCGAATCGCGAAAAACGACCCGCCCACTGAAATGAACAATGTGATCAGAAAGAGCCCAACGATTTCAGTAACCGAGTAGTGGATGACAAGCCCGGCATTCTCGACGCCCTTCTTGAAACCCGTGAGCAACGCAAATGCAAGGGCAAATCCCAACAATGCGAATAGGAATGATTGGAGTAAAATCAAGTTGCGAACGTATGAATTGGTCGCTCCGATTGCTTTGAGGGTACCATAATCTTTAATGCGATCGAGTGCCGAGGAATAAAGCGTCAAGCCAATGATGAAGAAACCACTGATGATAGCAAACACGACCAACGACCCAACGCTCGTTCCAATATTGGAAGAGATCGTGATGAAACTAATCGTCGCGTTCTGCAATTCAACGGCATCCCAGGCTTTCACACCATAAATCGTGGCATTGATCCTTTCTACCACGTCAGCCACTGGATACCCAGGTTTCACTTTGACAGCAACGGCGCTTACTTTGTTCTCCGGGAAGTTGCCATAAAACCTGGCCTTGCTCAGAGTGGTGTAAAAGAACGCGCCAGCGAACCCGCGTGCATTCTTTGTTTGCATCCGAATGAAGGCCTCTTTCCCATTGATCTCCACCCTACTTCCGAGAGCGACGGAATTGTCGAACGTTTTTTCGTCGAAGAACTCGGCCGACACTGCGCCATCTTGAACCAAGTCGTCGAGGGAGCCTTGAAAGACTTTGCTATCATTCGGCCCCCCCACAAACAAGGGCGCCTCACTACCGACCAGCAACACCGCCGCGGTCTTACCGTTGGCAAAACGCACCATGCCATTCGTGGCGACGATGGCATACGTATTCTCGACACCTTCAACGCTTCGAATCTCACGCACCAGTCGCTCGTCGAGTTGCGCCAGTTCGTTGGCATTTCGCGTGATGTTATCGATCACCCAAATCTGTCCCACCTCTTTTCTAGAATTCTCAATCAACCCGCCCATCAATCCCGTGAGGAAACCAAGGATGCCGATCTGTTGGCCAATGAGGAAAATACTGATCACAATTCCAGTTACCACGCCAATACTCTTCGACTTGTCGTACCGGATAAACTTGAATGCGGTTTGAAACATACCTTAGAGTTTTATGATGCACTCAACTTTTGAATTGATCAGCAACGCGCCGGGCTCCTTCAAGGCCACTCGGATTTCCCGCACACGCCGATCTTCTTGATCACTGGCTTTTTCGGAGAGTAATGACTTCTTCTTGAGGTAAGGCGACACCATCGATATCTCGCCGGTGGCCAACACCCGATCGCTACCCGTGAACACGATGTCCACTTTCTGACCTTCTTTGACGCGGTCGCTGAACAATTCATCCACCTCGGCCCTAACGACTAGCCGACCGTTTGGTGCGAACTCGGCGTAGGTTGCATACTGCGCGACAGACTCACCTTTCGAAAGCTGCATGTCCAAAACGATCCCGTCGGAAGGAGCCCTAAACTGCTTTTTCTGCGCTTCGATGTCAGCGGTCTTCAACTGCGCCAACAATTCGTTCAGCTTACCAGTCGCCAGTTGCACACTCGCTTTCCACCTGGCTACAGTTGACTCCAACACTTTTGTTTCGGTTGTTAAATCGTCGAGCACTTGCTTGGTCTCCGCCCCCGTCTCGAACAATCGCTTCGTGCGCGCCAATAGCTGACTCTTATTCTCAAGGTTAATCGACGCCTCGTTCAATTGAAGTGTCTCCACCTCTATCTGAGCGCGTTGGGACTGTGCCTGTAGGCGGATCTCGTTCACGCGGCTTCGCTCTATTTCATCGTCGAGTTGGGCCAATAGGTCGCCTTGGCGCACTTCATCCCCATCGCTTTTGGCTACCGCCTGCACAATCCCTCCCGTTGGCGCCGAAAGACCTACGATTTGATTTTCAGGTTCTACTTTGCCGACGGCGACGACGATCGAAGGCTCCGGATTAGACGTGGACGCGGGTGTTTCGTTAGCGGCGGTCTCCTGCTCACTTTTACTACAGCCAAGTAAGAATGCGAGAGACAACAGAATGACTATACTTTGTTTCATGGGTTTGATCATTTTAAATGACCGGAATGAGTTGTATGTATTGAATTCTATGACAAGTGAAATGATTCATCTTCGGTCGGAGTATCGGATGCAATACCGTTGTTCACGTAGATGATCCTGTCAGCGAATTGCTTCAGCCGCAGGTCATGCGTCACAACCGCTACCGCCTTACCCGACGTCGCAAGTATCTTTAGCTCTTGCATCACGATGGCCACACTCTTGGTGTCGAGCGCTGCCGTGGGCTCGTCGCAAAGCATCAGCGAGGGATTGGTCACCAGCGCGCGTGCGATGGCCACACGCTGTTGTTGACCTCCACTCAACATTTTGGGGAGGTTCATCATACGATCTGTCATGTTTACTTTTTGGAGTGCCTCCTCCGATCGCGCCCGAGCCGCGCGCCGAGTCAGCCCCATCAACAAAAGCGGCTGCATCACATTTTCCAACGCATTCAGAGGAGCCAAGAGATTAAAGCTTTGAAAGACGAAGCCTATGTTCTCCAGGCGCACGTGTGCCAACTCCTTCTGCCCCAATCCGTTCACACGCTTGCCGGCAACTGTTACCTCCCCGGCGGTAGGAAAAATCACACACCCGACCAACGACAAGAGTGTGGTCTTCCCCGACCCCGACGGCCCTATTATTAAAGTCAACTCGTTCTTCTTGAATTCGCACGTCGTGGGCTGAAGCGCGGTGATCACCGTGTCGCCGGTTTTGTACTCCTTCGAAGCCCCCAAAAGACTGGCTACAACTTCCATTTTTTGTACGATCCCCCTTTTATGACAACAAATTAAATACGATAACGTATTATTATCAAGAATTGTTTAATGTTTTCGTATCATTTATCTACTTTTGGGCCTGGAAATGAACAAAGACGTACTAATAGAAGTGATCCAGCATCTCTCGCGGTTCGACGAGCAGCGGGCCGGTGTACCCTACACGTTGCAGGAGTTTGTCGGCTACCTGAACGCCCAGGCCGGCGTGGAACAAATCGCGATGCGAAAAGTGGAGGGTGAACGCGTCGAAGAGGTACACCAAGTGAGGGTGGACAACAATAGTGACATTTCGATTCTCATTACGCTGATGTTCCGGTATGCAAAAGGCTATATCAAAAAAGCCTTACATGAGAGCCCCATCCAAACCGCCGACGAGTTCGCCTTCCTGATCACACTCATTACTTTTCATAGTCTGACCAAAACCGAGTTGATCACCAAACAAGTGATGGAAAAGACTTCGGGTGTAGAAGTGATCAAGCGATTGGTGGCCCAGGGGATGATCGCCGAATTTGCCGACGACGCCGATAAACGAAGTGTGCGGGTGGCCATCACCGACAAAGGAAGAATGGAACTCATGCGCGTGTTACCCGAAATGGGTAAAGTGTCGAAGATCGTGGTCGGAAACTTGACGCCCACGGAAATTAACACCCTTGGCTACCTACTCAAGAAACTAGACTTCTTCCACAACGACATCTTCTTGAACAAGAAGGGAGTTAGCCTGGAGGAAGTTTTGAGGTTGGTGGATCGTTAGGGGATCGTTAGTGGATGGTTGGTGGTGGGTGGTTGATGGTGGATGGTGGGTTAAACCAACTTAATCGGTAACGTATACACTCTTTTTCCGATGGCGGCATAGATGGCGTTGCACAGCGCGGGTGTAAACGGCGGGACGGGCGGTTCTCCCACTCCCGTAGGCTTCGTCTCGCTGTCGATGATGTGAACATGGATGTTCTTCGGCGACTCGGACATCCGAATGATCTGGTACCCGTCGAAATTGTTTTGCTCCACTTCACCATTTTTCAACGTGATCGTACTTTTCAACGCAAGGCTCGCCGAGAACTGGGCGCCACCTTCGAACTGTGACTTGATCCGGTCAACGTTCACAGCGGTACCACAATCGACCGCATAGTATACATTGGGAATAACAATCTTGTTATCAGCACCCACTTGAACTTCAACTACGCATGCCACATATGTGAGGAAACTTTTGTGCGCTGCAAACCCTAGACCCGAGCCCTTCGGCATCTGTTTGCCCCAACCCGACTCCTTTGCGACTCGTTCGATGACTCCTTTCATCCTGGCAACTTCCCAAGGATAGACTGCGATGTCTTCTCCGTAGTTGGAATACTTGCCGTTCACCATCTCCTCGCTAAACGTGAGGTTGCGGTCCTCGCCCAGCAACTCCAATGCGTTCGCAATGGGGTCGACACCTCGGGCTTCCGCCACTTCGTCCAGCATAGTGCCGATGGCAAATACTTGTGGGATGTTTCGTACCGATCGCAACCAACCCACGCGTAAGTGTGCCTTGGCATCATGGGTTTCGATCTGGATCGCAGGCACGTTGTACGGGAAGTCGGTCGCGCCAAGCCCTAGCTCTCCATCATCCGGTTGTACCACTTCTTGCACGACTGTCGCCGAGATCGATGGATAGGCGATATGGTGGTTCCATCCCGAAAGCTTGTTGTCTTTATCTATCGTCGCGACAACGCGTTGTACACTCAACGAGTGAAAGTAATCGTGACGGATATCATCTTCGCGTGTCCAAATCACTTTCACCGGGACGCCGGCTTCCTTGGCAAGCACGGCTGCCTCTACGATGAAGTCGGGTTTGGACTTTCTACCGAATCCACCACCCAACAAGGTGATGTTCATTTTCACATTCTCGAGTTTGAAGCCTAACACTTCGGCTACGACCTCGCGGGCGCCTTGTGGGTTTTGCGTACACGCCCATATCTCGCATTGATCGCCGGTCACAACAGCCAACGCGCACGGGGTTTCCATCGTGGCATGCGCCAAATGGGGGGCTATGTACGTGTGCTCGATTACTTTCTTCGCCGATGCACGGGCCTTGGCAAAGTCACCGCGATTGCGGCGCACAGTTCCCTTCTTGGCAACGGCCTTTGTCAGTTCCGCGATCTGCTGTTCGGAATCATAGGAAGCATTGGGTCCCAAGTCCCATTCAATCTCCAGCATGTCGCGACCCTTCATAGCTGCCCATGTATTGTCGGCGATTACCGCAACGCCGGCAAGTGGTTTGTTCAGAGTTGCAGGTAAGCCAGCACCCTTTATCGCTATCACTTTTACCACGCCGGGCACAGCTTTGGCCTTCGTGTCGTCGAAAGACTTAACCGACCCGCCCACCACAGGCGATCGTTTGATGATCGCGATCTTCATACCAGCCACGGTGGCATCGATTCCAAAGGTGGCTTTCCCGGTGACGATATCATTGAGGTCTACGATCGGTGTTTCTTTCCCAATTAACTGAAACTTACTTCTGTCCTTTAACTTGACTTCGTCGGCAGTCGGCATGGGCAAGGTGCTCGCGGTCTCGGCGAGTTCACCAAACGTGATTCGTTTACCAGAACCACTGTGAATCACTTCGTTTTTGTTCGTATCACATTCCTCGACGGGTACGCCCCACTTCTGTGCTGCCGCACGTATTAAGAGCAACTTGGCCGTAGCACCTGCTTCGCGCATGGGCTTGTAGAACATCCGGACGGAAAACGAACCGTCTGTATTCTGGTTATTGTATTTCTTTTCGTCGCCTTCGGCTTGCACAATTTGGACGAGACTCCAGTCGGCTCCGAGTTCGTCTGCGACCACCATCGGCAGCGACGTACGAATACCCTGCCCCATCTCGGACCGGTGTGCAATAATCTTCACGGCGTTGTCGGACCCGATGCTCAAGTACACGTTCGGGGCCCAGTAGGTTACTTTCTTATTCTTATCGTCGCACCCGATAAAGCTCACGCCTAGAACCAGTCCGCCAGTAACGGCACCACCAATCTTTAAGAAGTCCCGTCTCGAAACTTTGAAAAGTTGCGTCGAAACGTCTTGGCTATTTTTTTCAATGAGTGATTTCATGATCGTGGGATGGAAGCGTTAGACGGAAGCTGCTTTTTGGATGGCCGACTTGATGCGATTGTAGGTGCCACAACGGCACAGGTTTCCTTGCATCGCTTGTTCAATTTCGTCGTCTGAAGGATGCGGGCTCTTGGATAGAAGGGCGGCCGCGTTCATAATCTGTCCCGTTTGGCAATAGCCACATTGTGGGACGATGAGTTCTTTCCAAGCCAATTGAAGTGGATGGTCGCCAGCTTCAGCCAACCCTTCGATGGTTGTGATCTTTCCTTCCCCTACGGCCGAAATTGGAAAGCTGCATGAACGAATTGCATTGCCGTTGAGGTGCACGGTGCATGCCCCACAAAGGCCCTTGCCGCATCCATACTTGGTACCGGTAAGGGCGATGATGTCGCGCAACACCCAGAGCAGGGGCATGTCTTCCATGACATCGACTTCATGGTTCTTGCCATTTACATTGATTGAATACTTGGCCATAGCTATTGGATAGGTAAAGGATAGGTTCAGGAGTACTGTCCAATATAATGAAAACGGGCGGTCCTGGCTAGCGTACGTGCACACGTTTAGCCGCAACGGCCCATTATTCTGCTGGCCGTTCCTGCGGGGACTGAAGAGTGATAGGTGGTTCGTAGGGACACAAGCCCTTATTCATCTCGGAGGCTGTCGACCGGGTTAGCCAGCGCAGAACGCAGCGACAGGTATCCAATGGAGGTAATGGCTACTATCACTGTCACTCCGATCGCCGCCAGAAATATGAACGGACTAAGTTCAATTCGAAATGAAAAATTCTGGAGCCAATGATCCATCGCCCACCACCCCAATGGAGCGGCAATGGCGAACGCGACGAGAATGAGCTGCAAAAACTCCTTTCCAAATAGCCATAGAATACTGGGCACGTTTGCACCCAGCACCTTGCGAACGCCCACTTCCTTTGTCTTTTGGACGACCATGAACGAAACGAGACCATACAATCCCAAGCAACCAATCACGATGGCGATGGCGGCAAACGACCTGCTGAGCGACAGCACCATTTGGTCAGCTTCGTAAAAGCGCGCAATTTGATCGTCGAGGAAGGTAGCGGTGTATATATGGTCTGGGAAAACCTTCTTCCATTGCGTCTCAACTGCTTGCAGGGTAGCAGTCAAGGTCATCGAATTGACTTTGACTGCGCACATGCCATACCATTTGTTCGCGCTCGTGATGCACACCGGCGCCACTTGTTCATGGAAAGATGCGTGATGAAAATCCTTCACCACTCCGACTACGGTTCCGACACTGTTATTGAGACCTACTCTTATCTTTTTTCCTAAGACATCATCGGCAGAGGTGAGTCCAAAACGTGCCACGGCGGTTTCGTTTAGAAGAAACTCGCGCACGGTGTCCGAAGGTTCGAGATTGCGTCCGGCAACTAGTTGCAACCCAAAAGTCGATAAGTACTGGTGATCGCCCGCCTTCACGGTGATATCAAATGGTTCATTCTCTTGGCGGTTGTCGTAACGAACGCCAACCGTTGCCCAATTGGTAGATGCAGGTGGCCGGCTGCAAAACGATACCCCTTCCACACCCGAGATTCGAGATAATTCTACACCGAAGGCATCGACGTTCGATTTTGAATTGTTCGGTATAGACAACATGACGACTGCATCCTTGTCAAAGCCCATATCTGCTTTACTTGCGTATTGCATTTGGTCACCAATCACGAGGGTACTGATGATCAATAGCATCGAAATAGCGAATTGAACCACCACCATGGCCCGTTGCAGGGAAAAGCCGCCGATTCTACTCGCGGCAATCTTCCCTTTGAGCGCCAAGGCCGTCTTAAATCTAGAGACCACTACCCCTGGATACGATCCCGCTAAGAAGGTGACAAGTAAGAAGATTGCGAGTACAAAAACGAAGAATTCCCCAGTGGCGAGACCTAGGTCAATCCTAAGGTTCAAGAGTTGATTGACGAAGGGGAGTGTAAGTTGGGCGAAGACCACGGCAAGGACTAGGGCTATCAGCGTAATCGCTGCGGTCTCGGTCATAAACTGCCAAAACAATTGCCCCCGTTGACTCCCTAACGCCTTGCGAACACCCACCTCCGAAGATCTACCCATCGCCATCGCGGTTGCCAGGCTGATGAAATTTAGACAAGCCGTAACCACGAGTATAAAAGCAACCAACGACATGACCCAAAGGCTCTTCCTAGATATGGCTCCACCCAACTGCGGGTTGAGGTGCACATCCCAAATGGGTTGAAGTCTAAATCGATAGATGCTGGCATCTCGTTGATTATAGTAACGGGTCGATATCTTACTCAGTGCAGTGTCCACTTCTGCAAGAGTAGTCCCCGTCTTCAGTAAGGTAAAGCAATTCATGCCACCAGATATCCCGGGCCAACTTTCACCGGCCAGCCATGGGTTGTAATCCTTCAGATTAGAATAAGAAAGATAGATTTCGTCGTGTCGGTCGGTGTTGGGTGGAAGGTCTGCTAGAATACCCATCACTTTGAACTCCAACAGATTGTCAACTTTTACCAATCGATTGATCGGGTCTTGATCCCCAAAGAGCCTCGTTGCCATGCTCTTGGTGATCAACGCCGTATTGGGATCTTTAAGGACCGCAGGTGAACTCCCGACGGCGATGGGAAAATTAAACATCTCAAAGAACTCGGGCTCTACGAAAGCTATGTCTTCCTCGACCTTCAAGTCGCCGTTTTCTCCGTGAACGGAAATGAGGGCCTCGTTCCTACTATATATGCGTGCGACTTGATCTGCCAACGCGAAATCATTTCTAAAGGCCGCACCCAAGGGCTGGGGTACATTGGCATCGAGCGTAATCCCGTCTTGATGAAACTCTGTGACGATTCGGTAGAGACGATCTCGTTGCGGATGAAAAGAATCGAAACTCAAATGAAACTTAACAACCGAGAAAATGAGCATGGCACACCCAATTCCAAGCGCTAACCCTAGCACGTTAATCAAGGAATACGTTTTATTCCGATAAATTGATCGACGGGCTACTTTCATGTAGTTCAACATCATATCTGTCATCATCGTACGGTTTTTCTGCGTGGATCGACGCGTGAGCATCGTTTGGCGCAAGTAGGAAAAGACTTCGATCGCATAACGCCAACGCGTCTTTGGTTCTCCATACTTGGCCAGTTGTAAGTAATACCTTTCGTGCAAGTCCCCGAGCACCTGTTCCAAGAGTTCCGGGTCGCAGAATCGCTCGACGAGCCTATCAAGCCACCGAGGTGGTGTACCGCCAGGTTTTGTGGAATGCATGGTCACGTCGGTTTTATCTTAGGAATTGCTCTCGGTGCAATTCGACTCCAGAGACCCTCGCGCACCTCTCGCGCTTCATGAAGAATGCGACTTCCAGCAACACTCACGCGGTACAAACGCTTCCGACGACCGCCCCTCTCATTCGTCGCTTCGCCCATATGAGAAGTCACGAGCCCCTTGTTTTCGAGACGTTGCAAGGCAGCATGCACGGCGCCCGTACTAATGGTCTTTCGCGTTTGTTGTTCTAACTCCTCCGCGATCGCGACACTGTAGGCTTCGGGCGTAAGAACCGCCACCGCCAGCAAAACCAGTTCTTCAAATTCTCCGAGATCGCTTCTTCTCATGTAAAGCACATCCATTTGTTCCATTTCCGTATGACAAATGGTCTGCCAACATTATGTCAATCGAATAACACAATCGAAATAGGTCATTTGGACAAGTCCGGTCAGAATAATCATCCCAAAATCGAACGATCGTTGACCGCGAGGGTACAGCGATGCGGTTTGCCACAGAACCGGTCTCCATTCTTCAAACGCTCCCGTTTCGGCGACATTAACCAAGCGCAACCAGTCAGGGTGGCTTTCATTTGATTTACTTATATCATTCATAAGATAAACTTATGAGGCCCCAACTTGTACCCCTCTAAATCAGCCACTTGGAGTGATTGAGTCTTCAATCGGGCCGTCGATACATGAACGGCAACCGACTGTGGGCGGAGAACCTTTTGGCAGTGTGTCCGTTCGTTTGTATAGTTGCGTGATGGCTGTCGTCCAAGTTCCACATATCAGCGTTTTTGGCTTCGTCGGTAGGACTCTCGTTCTACTGTTTTCGCTGTTGCTGTTGACCCCGAACCTCGTCGACGCTAAGGAAATCGGTACCTCCGAAAAAGAAGAAAACATCGAGTTGTCGATCAAGACCTACGTACACTTCGAAAGTCGTAGGCTCAATCTACGCATCCCGACTACTACACGGGGTGAATTCTTTCGGGTAGAGGCCATCGACGAATCGCCTACCCCGGCTCCTTTGCACACCGATCGCGATCTCGTCATCGAGCTTCGCAAGCTATTGATTTAACCCTTTCCAGGCTGGGACTGACAACGGTGCCTTCATGGGCATCGAAGGCGTACACTTAATGCATGTCATTCCCCAGCATGTGCTTTCAAAGAAAGTATCTCCCTCGTTTTACAGTCTTTCCACATGAACACACAGGTTATGAAAACGACCATGCTTGAATATGTAAAAATGATTTTGGAGAAAGTCAGCTTCGACAAAACCCTGTTCATCAAAGAATACCGTAAGTCTCTTGGCTGGCTAAAGCAACATGAAATCGCGGACTTGAAAAACTGGATCCGCGGTCGTCGCCTTCTTCCGAGGAGACCGACGATCGTAAACAATTGAACTAAATGAACACGATGTATCTAGAACTCTTCATTTTCGGTATGTCAACAGATACTGACCACGAGTGTTTCCATTGTACCAAAATTGATCGATTGACTTTGTGAAACACTTGACTTTCGTTGTCTCCCTCGCGCTACTGGTAGTCGCGGTAGAGAGTAAGGCTCAGCAAAACTTGTTCAACATACCGTCCGGCGACATTACGCCGAAGTCGAAGTTGTTCTATCAACATCAGATAAATAGCTACTCGCTAAAAGACTACGAGTCTAAATCGCACTTGGTCTTTGGTTTGGGAAAGGGGTGGGACATGGGAGTGAACCTGGTCGATATACCGATTAGGTTCCTTGAGGACAGCAGTCTCGTTGGACTCAATGACGTGAATACGCGTACTCCCTTGTACCCATTTCTAATGGCCACGTTACAAAAGCAGTTCAAGCTGAACGAAAAACTGCTTCTCAATGTGGGTACGCAAGCAGGCCCGAACGTAACGAATAGGTTGAATCGTTTGTCAGTGGCGCACTTCACATATTCAACCTTGAAATGGTATGCTTCGCCGAAAGCTCACATTGTTGTTGGCCCGTACGTGACCAACGGCATCTACGTGGGTGGACCGAGTAACTCGGCGGGTTGGATGTGTGGGTATGAAATCGAAGTCACCGACGATTTCATGCTGATGGGTGACTTTGTTTCCGGGGATCACAAGAAATCCGTTTCTACTTTCGGCTTCGTGTACGATGTCGGAAAACGTGCGCAGGTATGTGTGGCGGCTTTACTCCCGTTCCCGAACCGCGAACTGTCGCGCGGCGTTGTCTTTGAGTTAAATCTCTTCAGTTGGGATTGGGAAGATCATCACGACGACGATTAGTCCCTTTTTGGAGGAAGGTAATCTCTCATTTTAAGGTTTAAAAGGCTGCTTCCCAAGGGCGGAAGCAGCGAGGCTTCAATCGATACAGGTTTCTATCGACAGCAGTTAAGGCAGTTAGCTCATTAAGTAAACAGGGTATCTGGTCGGACAACGCGCTTCTTCGGCATTACGCTGAAAACCAACCGATAATTCCAAAACAGACACACCTAATGCGCTCGCGTTGATTACACAGTTTGTCAACACGCGCCGTCGTTGTCCAGACCAGATTACTACACCCTATTCATATTCACTTGCTCGGTGAACATGCTGGCAAATACGCTATGAAGGTTAAAATCACGATTAAGTTGATGTTAGATTGTTTATAAATGGAGATAAGAAGGTCGGTTTCACGCATGAACCACGCGACCAAAGTCAAAAATCAAAACAACTCGAACACCAATCGAACTGAAATTAAACCGCGATAAAATCGAAATTAACTCAACTACAAATTCAGTGTAAATCAATAGCAGCGGCACACAATCACATCCCGAGGGTTAGATTTTTGCAAGCATTCTTCGTTTTCACCTTACATGCCGTCCATGAGATATTGCTGCATTTTTCTCGCTTTGTTTACGTTCCTTCTTTCCTGCCGCCAATCTGATAAGCCTTCCGATTCAAAGAAACCCGTCGAGCTCGGTGTCTTGACGCTCGCATCGCAGAACGTGTCGGTACCGCAAGAATACATTTGCGAAATAAGCGCCGTCCAATTCGTGGAAATCCGGGCACGGGTTCAAGGATACCTAGAAGAAATCATGGTCGATGAAGGGCAGTGGGTCAAGAAAGGACAGCCTTTGTTTCGACTGAGCGCGAACGAATACCGAGAAACGGTGACGCGGGCCGAAGCAAATCTCCGTCGCGCCATCGCCGAAGCCAAGACAAAAACCTTGGAAGCTGACCGCACCGCCTTGATGGTGAAGAAAAAAGTCATTTCCGCCACGGAACTCGAAGTTGCCACCGCCCAGCGCGAAGCCGCCGAGTCGGGTGTTCTCGAGGCGAAGTCAGTGCTCGAGAATGCGAAGATCAATCTTAGTTACACCTACATCAAAGCGCCGTTCCATGGAATCATTGACCGCATTCCGTTCAAGCACGGCAGCCTCATCAATACGGGGTCGTTGCTGACGTCACTTTCCAACATCGATGAAGTGTACGTCTACTTTCGCGTGTCGGAAACAGAATACTTACAATACCTAAAGACCAGCGGCAACAATGCCCGCCGAAAAATCACCCAGCAGCCCGTGCGACTCGTCCTTGCCGATGGATCGAACTATCCTCAACAAGGCTTTATCGAAACTGTAGAAGGAGACTTTGATAAGTCCACCGGCTCCATTGCCTTTCGCGCGCGTTTCAAGAACCCAGACAAGCTCATCAAACATGGTTCTACCGGTAAGGTCATCATCGACCGCAACTGGAACAACGCGCTCCTCATACCGCAACAATGCACGTTCACGATTCAGGACAAGTACTACGTATACGTTTTGGACCGCGACAATAAGGTGAGATCCAAGAACATCACAACGATCGAACGGTACAAGAACTGCTTTATCACCACCGGGCTTAAAAATGGCGACAGGGTTGTCCTAGAAGGAATTCAACAACTACGCGATGGCATGCTCGTTGCCCCAAAGCCATCCCCACGGGCCGACACGATCCAATTCACTAGTCAACTGCGGTAACCATGTTCGAAGTATTCATCAAACGACCGACGCTATCGACGGTGATCTCAGTATTGCTTACGTTCATGGGTTTACTATCTCTTAGAACCCTACCCATCACGCAGTTTCCGTCGATCGAACCCCCTTCGGTCACGGTGACGGCCAACTACACGGGCGCCAATTCAGAAGTTTGTGCCAAAACGGTTGCTACGCCTTTAGAGCGAGCCATCAACGGCGTTCCCGGCATGACGTACATGTCGTCGGTTTGCAGCAACAACGGGATCACCCTCATCACCGTGTTCTTCGAATCCGGGACGGATGCAGACCTCGCCACCGTCAACGTGCAAAACCGCGTGACCAGCGTGCTTGACGAATTGCCCGAAGAAGTTATCAAAGCAGGCGTGATCACGGAAAAGGAAGTCAACAGCATGCTCATGTACCTCAACATCGTGAGCAGCGATTCGCTCCACGACGAAAAATTCATTTACAACTTCACCGACATTAACATTCTTCACGAACTCAAACGCATCAACGGTGTGGGTTTCGTTGAGATTATGGGCGCCCGCGACTACGCCATGCGTGTATGGCTGAAGCCCGATCGCATGGCAGCCTACGGAATATCCGCCCAGGACGTCACGGAGGCGATCAGAAACCAAAACATCGAGGCCGCTCCTGGGGCAACCGGAATAAGCTCCGATCAAGACGCGCAACTCCTGCAATACGTCTTGCGCTACACGGGAAAATTCAATGAAGAGCAACAGTATCTCAATATCGCGGTGAAATCCAAGAGCGACGGTTCCATACTTCGCGTGAAGGACATCGCCACCGTGGAATTTGGATCCCTTGACTACGACATGATCTCGACCACGGATCGATCGCCGTCGGCGTCCATTATGATCAAACAACGTCCGGGGTCCAATGCGCGGGAAGTGATTCAAAAAATCAAGCTCCGAATGGAAGAACTCAAATTCAGCTTCTTCCCCAGCGGAATGGATTATAATATTTCGTACGATGTGTCCCGTTTCCTAGATACTTCCATCGACGAAGTCGTCCGAACACTGATCGAAGCATTCATCCTTGTGTCGGTGGTGGTCTTCATTTTCCTACAAGACTGGCGCTCGACCCTCATCCCGGCGATCGCCGTACCCGTCTCGCTGGTCGGTACCTTCTTTTTCATGAGCTTGTTTGGATTCTCGATCAACCTATTAACGTTGTTCGCACTGGTGTTGGCGATTGGGATCGTGGTTGACAACGCCATCGTCGTCGTAGAAGCTGTTCACGTCAAGATGCATACGGAAAATCTCGAGCCCCTAGATGCTTCCATCGCGTCAATCAAAGAAATCGGGGGTCCCATTATCGCGATCACGCTGGTGATGTCGGCCGTATTCCTCCCGGTTGGTTTTATGACCGGACCGATCGGTGTATTCTACAGACAGTTTTCATTGACGCTCGCCATTGCCATTGTTATTTCCGGTGTCAACGCATTGACGCTGTCACCGGCGTTATGCGCGCTATTGCTCAAGAAACAAGATCTATCACACGGCGGGAAAGGGATCATGGGTAGGTTTTTCCGAGGCTTCAACCATCACTATACGAGGCTGGAAACATCCTACAGGCACGGTGTCTCGCAGTTTTCGCGTCGACGTGGATTGATCTTCGCGTCGATTGCCCTACTCACGGGGGCCGTCGTGGTCATGAACAACATTTTACCGACCGCATTCATTCCCACGGAAGACCAAGGGATGATCTATGTAAACGTGACGCTACCGGCAGGTGCCACCGTGGAAAGAACACAGGGCGTGCTCGAGAGCGTAGCCGAAATTGGATTTGCCCATCAAGACGTAGAATCCATTTCTACCCTCGCCGGGTATAGCTTGTTGAACGAGTCGGCAGGATCTTCGTTCGGAATGGCCATGATCAGCTTGAAACATTGGAACGATCGAGCGGAAAGTGTCGATCGGATTATCGACTACTTAACCGACAAGAGTCTTTCCTTTCACGATGCCGAAATTCAATACTTTGCACCACCTGCCATTCCTGGGTTCGGAAACGCAAGCGGATTCGAACTTCGCCTGCAAGATCGAACCAACGTCTCATTCCTTAACACAGCGAGCGTGACCGAACAATTCATTGACGCGCTCAACGCCCGTCCCGAAATTCAAAACTCGTTCACCAACTTCAACCCGAACTTCCCACAATATTTGTTAGCCGTCGACTTCGACAAGGCTACCCAACTCGGTGTCACGGTAAGGAACACCATGGACGCACTCCAAACGATGGTCGGCAGCTTTTATGCGTCGAACTTCATCCGGTTTGGACAGATGTACAAAGTGATGGTGCAAACGGCACCTTCCTTCCGAAGCAAACCCCAAGACATTTTGAAGCTCTACGTGAAGAACGATCGCGACGAGATGATACCCATTTCAAGTTTCATGACGCTTGAACGGACTTTTGGACCGGAGCAATTGACACGTTATAACATGTTTACGTCGGCGCTGATCAACGGAGAACCCGCGCCGGGCTACAGCACTGGCGACGCCATCCGTGCCACGGAAGAAGCCGCCGAGGACGTGCTGCCCCTTGGTTATTCGTTTGAATGGACCGGCGTATCGCGTGAAGAAATTAAGTCGGGAGGCGAAGCTATCACCATCTTCTCGATTTGCTTATTCTTCGTGTTCCTGCTTTTGGCAGCCCAGTATGAAAGCTACTTGCTCCCCTTCGTGGTCGTGTTGTCGCTACCCGCAGGTATTGCGGGTTCATACCTATTCTTGTGGGTAGCCGGACTTGATAACAACGTTTATGCCCAGATAGCCCTGATCATGCTCATCGGTCTACTGGGGAAGAACGCTATCCTCATTGTGGAGTTCGCCATCCAACGACGGAAGATGAAGTACTCGATTATGCAATCTGCGATCGATGGTGCCAGTTCACGCCTAAGACCGATCTTAATGACATCCTTTGCTTTCGTCGCCGGCATGATTCCCTTGTGTCTCGCCAGTGGTGCCGGCGAAATTGGGAACCGCTCAATCGGAATGGCCGCAGCCGGAGGTATGTTCATCGGCACCACGGTCGGTGTCTTCCTGGTCCCCGGCTTATATGTGATCTTTCAGTCGATCTCGGAGCGATTCTCTCCGCGCATAACCGCGGTTATCATTGCCCTTGTCGGGTTGGGCGCAGGGTCGTGCAAGATTCCTACCACGGCAGTCAAGACCGCGCCGAACCTACCGGCATCGTATTCAACCACCGCGTCACCGGATACGTCCAACATGGCGAATCAACCATGGCAAGAATTTTATCGTGACGACTTACTCCCCGCATTAATCGATGAAGGTATCAAGAACAACTTAGGGCGTAAGATCGTCACTCAGCGGATTGCCCTTGCATCATCGAGTCTATCGATCGCACAGGCTGGATTTCTACCCACTTTCCAAGGAGGTGTAAAAACATCGTTGGAGAAATTTGGTCAGTACACGATGAACGGGATTGGGAACGACGATACAAACCGGTCGGAAACGCTCCCCGCCGACATGAAACTTCCCAATCCATACCCAGAAATATTCGGGGGGATCTCGTTCGCGTGGGAGGCCAACTTGTGGGGAAAACTCACCGCGCGTAAGCAATCGGCGGTAGCAAAATACCTTGCTACCAAAGAAGTTCAATATGCAGCAACCAGTATGGTGGTCTACGAAGTAGCCAGCGCCTACTACGACCTCATGGGTTTGGATCAGCGTAAGCAAGTGCTTTCAGAAAACATCGAGTTGCAAGAACTCGCGTTGGAACTCGTGCGCATTCAAAAAGACGGCGGTAAAGTAAACCAACTCGCCGTCGACCAATTTGAATCGCAGTTGTTGCACACCCAAACACTATTGGTCGAAGTTCAGCAACAGATCTTAATGGCAGAAACGAATATGAACCGACTCCTTGGCCGCTACCCGGAACCTATTCAAAGGAGCTCGATGGACAGCTATATTCACGCCACCGACACAGCTGCAGGCAATCCTGATGAACTCCTTTTCAATCGACCCGATGTGCGCGAAATGGAACTCAGGGTCCAAGCGTCAAACGCCGACGCCATGGCTGCACGTGCGGCATTCTATCCATCCCTGAGGTTGACCGGTGCCGCCGGCTTGTCATCGCTTAAGCTCACCAAACTTTTTAACCTACCGGGGGCGGCCGCCTTCAGCATCGGTTCGGGCTTTGCAGCTCCGATCTTGCAGCGGAAGCAAATCTGGGCGATGTATGACCAAGCAAAGACACACCAAATCATCGCGCTTACCGAGTACCAACAAACCCTTTTGAACGCTTACTACGAAGTGTATGGCGTACTGAATAACGCCTACAACTTGCGGCAGCAAGTACAGTTAAAGCAAGCGGAGGCGAATGTACAACGAAGGGCCTTCATGAGTTCCAACGACTTATTCAGCGTTGGGTATGCTACCTACCTCGAAGTTATCACCGCACAGAGACGCCTGTTGGAAGTGGAACTAGAACTCTCCGACCTAAAGAGAAAGCAGCTAAGGAACGGAGCACTTCTTTATAAAGCGTTGGGTGGCGGCTGGAGAGGTGTCCCCGAGTTTTGATCCATGTCGGTAGGAAGCTGGAGGGTAAACTGCGTTACCCCTTCTGCCGAACTCACGTAGAGTGAACCTTTGTGAAGCCGCACTACATTTTGCGCTAAGGAAAGGCCCACACCAAAGCCTCTCTCTTGATGACTGGACATCGTGCGGTAGAATGGATTGAAGATGTTTCTAATCTCTCCGTGATCAATCGTCCCGGCGTTGATGAACAGGAGCGTGATCAAGTTTGGAAACTTGGTATTGACCACGACCGATACACGGTGGTCGGGTGAGTACTTGCACCCGTTGTCGATCAAGTTCAAGATCGCGGCCCTCATCAAAGGTTCGTCGCCCATGAGGCTAAATGCTTCGGGATTCACGTCTAAGTCAAAATGGATTTCCACTTCATAACTGGGATACGCCCGATGGATCCACTCCTTGATTTCCCACAAAATATCATCTAGTCTATACCTGGCGAGCCGGCGTTGTGAATTTGGATTGGCGCTTTCGGCCAGGAGTAGGAGCTGCGTCGACAACGTGTTGAGGCGCCTCAATCCCGTGAGCACCGATCGCAGGATCCGCGTGTAATAATCTCGCTCACGATCTTGCAACAGGGCTACTTCAATCTCGCCCGACATGATAGTGATCGGCGTTTTGATTTCGTGCGACGCGTTCGCGATAAAGCTCTTCTGAGAAATAAACGAGGTCTGCAAGCGTGAGAGCATGTCGTTAAATGTGCGCGCCAGTTGCGCGAGTTCATCTCTCCCCCGCCCTTCTTCAAGACGCCGACTCAAATTTCCCTCGGTGATCGTGCTCACCTCCGTAATGATTCTGGAAATCGGATTGAGAACCCGACCCGCATAAAACCAACTGATGCCCGAGACGAAGAGAACGCCCACCAGAAAGATGAAAAGCAAAATAGTCCTCAGCGTAGCGATCGATTTGTTCCCAAACTGATCCCACGCCGTAGCAAGGACGGTATAATCACCGGTCGGTGTCGAATAGACGAAGCCCACGACGTCGCGCCGGTTGTTGTTAAAATACAACTCCTTTTGTTGACGAATCTTTCGGGTTAGTGTGGGATCGATCGGCAGCTGATCGGGACCCGTAGATCGGTATACCTCCCGTCCCAAAGAATCGATCATGACAATGTACTGGTCGGGGAGACTGGCAGGATCGTCTTCCTCGAGTCTTCGTTGAAGGTCCACGTTGAGTTCTTTGACTTCTGTCACGACCCTGGCCGTGTTAAGCGCCCTGTTTTTGAGGCGGCGGTTAAACTCGACTTCGCGGTTTGTCTCGGCAAAATAGTAGATGGCGACGGCTGCGAGGGCGAGCACCAAAATGACGATCGAGAAAAAGATGAGCGAGAGGCGCGTTCTAATGTTCATCAGTCTTTGCTGAGCGAATAGCCAAGGCCAATCCGCGTCTGAATCAATTTCGGTTCGAAGTCGCGATCAATCTTGTTGCGCAACATGTTGATGTATACTTCCACCACGTTGGTTCCGGTCTCGAACTTCAAGTCCCACACCCGCTCCGCGAGCTCAGCCCTGGAGATTACCCGCCCCGGGTTCTGCATGAAGAATTCAAGCAACTTGAACTCCTTGGCTGCCAACTTGATGACCTTTCCCGCCCTTCGTGCCACTTTTTTCTCCGTGTCCAACCGGAGATCTTCGAATCGAAGGATATTATTGTAGGAAGTGCCGCCCATCGACGGGCGTCTCGCGAGTGCACGGATTCTGGCAATCAATTCCGCAAACTCAAAGGGCTTCAACAGGTAATCGTCAGCTCCCGATTCAAACCCCTCCACTTTGTCTTCGGTCGTACTCAACGTGGTCAACATCAGGATCGGGAGGGACGGCTTCTCCAATTTTAAATGGCGACAAACCTCAAACCCGTTGACGCCCGGAATGACTATGTCAAGCAAGACAACGTCATACTCTCGACTCAAAGCCAAGCGCTTGCCAATAGGCCCATCGTATGCCACCTCCACTACGATCGAATGTTCTTCAAGTCCTTGCTTAATGAACGAAGCGACTTGTTGTTCATCTTCAATTACCAAAACCTTCATGAGCTCGACAAATCTGCTTTTATCTGATAAACACGTACCGCGCACAATCTAATTGAAAGATCGCCCACTCAGGCACGATTAAACGTTGAGACAGGCATTTTTAATCGAGATATTATATAAACAGTGCAAGCGGTTATGTCAATGAAGATTAAACTGAGATTAATCAGAGATTAACTCTCAAATAAATGGAAGTTAGATATGAAAGCAGATGGGTGATTATTAAACCAAACGGGCCAGTTTTGCATGGTCTGAGTGATGTGTCACGAATAAGTGTTTGGGAGGATGAAAGAGTACAGCATAGAACAGGTTTTGGTAGCGGTTGATTTTTCACACGTTTCGATCAACGCTTTGCAAACGGCGACGGCTTTATGCCGGAAGCACGACGCAACCTTGACGTTGGTTCACGTGATTGAAAACACACGGTTCTTGTATTCTCCTGTCGGTGGGCTGACGGCTGTGTCGCTACTTCCTGAACTCACGCGGGCGGCTGAAGAGAGGCTCGGCGTTTTGGCTACGCAGGTTCGTCATTCGCAAAGACTACGTGTATCGTTGAGGATCTTGACGGGACATCCGGCGGAGGCAATCTGCCAAGAGGCCTTTCGCAGCGAATCGGACTTGGTTGTGATCGGATCGCACGGTGCCAGCAGCATCAATCAATTACTGGTCGGTTCGACGGCTTACCTGATTGCTAAGAGCAGTCCTGTGCCAGTATTGACGGTACCTGCGAACGATCGACGGATCGACTTCCGAAAGATTCTCTTTCCAGTTCGTGCACAATCCTTTTCGGATGAAAAGTACGATTTCGTTCGTCCTATCATCCAACGAGAACAGGCCTCCGTGTTGTTGACGGGGATGATCGACCAATCATCTGAAACCGATCAAGATGAAATTGAAGAAACAATTCAGGGGCTTCACGAAAAGTACAAGAGTGACAATATCAGTTGTGATGTGAAGTACTACGCGTGCGACAGCGTTGTTGAGCGCGTATTGGACATCGCCAACGAAGAGAAACCAGACTTAATTGTGATTACCACTACCACCAGTACCAACGGTTGGGACTTCTTTGCTGTTGCCTACCCGGACGAAGTGATCAACCAGACCGGAGTTCCCGTGCTTTCTATCCGGCCTACGGATGAAGTGAACGCCCAAGTAAAGGCGGCACAGGCTTTCGATGATTGGCTAGATGTTCCTCGAATTGCGTTTGGTTAGGTTTAGATGTTGCTACAGTCAAAGCCTACGTTTACGCAATTTCAAGCTGAGTAGTAGCTTGTTTAATTAATATCTAATGCTCTGACCTAGGAATTGAACTGAGAAATTGGTGAATTCGGCCTCGCGTTATGCGTCTATGCCATCTATATATTGCCCTCATTGCTGGAATGTTGCTGTCGTTCTCGGTTCAGGCGTGTAACCGAATAGCGATACAAATCAATCACGTAAGCGGCATAGAACAAACGCAAGAGAAGTGCTTCGCGACAGTGCTGTCGGTCGATTCATCCAACGCCGAACTACCTTCGACGGATGACGACCGCCAGGACAAACAACGACCCATACCTTCTCTCTCATCGCCTGAAGTGTTGATCAATAATGGGCAAGTCACAACGATTACGCCACTCACGTTCGCTGTTGTGATTGCCCTCTTTAGTCACGAGGAACCCCGCTCTTCTATCGGGAAGCCGGATGGACCGCTTGCCACCGACTTACGGAAGGTCTTTTTGCGGACGATCATCTCACCTAACGCGCCCTAGCGCTCGCCTTTCATTTCTTTAGCTGGACGGACCCCGATTCTTCAACGGGTGTCAAGTTTCCATTTTCTCAATTTTCATTCAAAAATGTTTCGCGATGCGTAATAAGGGATTTGTCGTCATTCTTTCGACTGTTATCACACTACTGTGCTTATACTATTTATCGTTCACCTTCGTCGCCCGGAAGGTGCAAGCCGATGCCATCTCATTCGCGACCGACGCAAATGGCACGGTCAATCTTTCCAAAAAGCAAGGTTATCTAGACTCCATGTGGAGCAAGCCCGTGTACGATTTACTGGGCAAAGAATACACCTACAAAGATGTCAAGGAGAATGAGCTCAGCTTGGGTCTCGATTTACAAGGTGGCATGCAGGTGGTGCTCGAAATTTCACCTGCCGATATTGTGTTGGGTCTTGCCCCCAACAAACACGATGCGAAAATCTTGTCAGCTTTGAAAAAGGCACGGCAACTTCAGAAGGAGAGCCAGCAAGACTTCGTTGACCTGTTTTACACCGTCTTCCAAGAGGAAAACCCGGGCCAACCACTATCAACACTTTTTTCCTCGATTGATACACGGGGACGCCTGAGTGTGGGTGCCGATGACCAGCAAGTCAAGGCATTTCTAAAGAATGAGATTGAAGCGGCGACGGATCGATCGTTCACGATCCTGAAAACTCGAATCGATCAATTTGGGACGTCGCAACCGAACATCCAAAGGTTGCAGGGGACCGCAGGTATTCAGATCGAGATTCCCGGTGCCGACAATCCACAACGTGTTCGCAAACTCTTACAGGGTGTCGCCCACCTTGAGTTCTGGGAAGTCTTGGAACCGAACGAGCCCAAATTGGCCAACGCTTTAACGGCTATCAATTCGTTACTATTACGGGAGCAGTCGGCCCAAAAGCCCACGTTCGAGGAACCCAGCGCCTTAAAAATGTCAGCGGACTCGACCAAAGTAGATAGCCTAGCCGACAGCGACCTGACGCGCGCGTTGACGCAAGAATCGGACTCCTCGTTGAACAACATATTGTCCCCATTGTTCCGGTTCAGCAGCGCCGACACACCCTTCTTTTACGACGTAAAGGATACCAGTGAGATCAATAGGATCTTAGCTAGGCCCGACGTGCAAGCCATTTTCCCCAAGACAGTAGGATACTTCTGGGATGTGAAACCCAATCCATCGGTCACGCCCGGCATCGAAGATCTGCAACTCAACTTTTACAATTATGGTCGCACCGGCAAACCCTTGTTGGATGGTGACGTCATTACCGATGCGCGTCTGGACTACGATCGTTTCGCGCGCCCTGCAGTTTCGATGAGCATGAACAGAGAAGGTGCACGTCAATGGGCAAAGATAACTGCCTCTGCCGCGAGCATGGATCCCAAGGGAAGGATCGCAATCGTGTTAGACAATTATGTCTACACCGCGCCGACCGTGCAAGGTGAAATCCCCAATGGCAATTCGCAAATCACGGGATCCTTTACAACCGAAGAAGCGAAAGACTTGGCAAATGTGTTGAAGGCGGGATCGCTCCCGGCTCCGACGCGGATTGTGGAAGAGGCGATCGTAGGTCCGACGCTGGGTCAAACCGCGCAGGAACAGGGACTCATTTCGATGGCGTGTGGACTTGCCGTCGTGGTGTTGTTCATGATCGCATATTACTCGAAGGGTGGATTGGTGTCGACCATCGCCTTACTCTTCAACATCTTCTTTATCCTTGGAATACTAGCCCAACTCAACGCCGCACTGACACTACCGGGTATCGCGGGCATCGTTTTAACCATGGGTATGTCGGTGGATGCGAACGTACTGATCTTCGAACGCATCCGAGAAGAACTTCGCTCGGGACGGCGTTTGCGCGACGCCATCGAAAAAGGATACCAAAGGGCCTTTGCGTCGATCTTTGATTCTAACCTCACCACCTTCCTTACCGCGCTATCTCTCTTCATCTTGGGTCAGGGTCCCTTGCGGGGCTTTGCCATCACCTTGATGGTGGGTATCGCGACCTCTTTCTTCTCGGCTGTATACATTTCTCGCGTGGTGATTGAGCGGATGGTGCGAAATGGCGATGAATCTAGGGTCTCCTTCTCAACCGCTTTCTCAAGACGATTTGAACGCGTTCGACACTTCGACTTTATCGCCAAACGAAAAATTACCTACGCGATCTCACTCGTGTTTATTGCAATCGGGTTCAGTGTGATTGTCATTCAAGGGTTGAACTTCGGCGTGGATTTCAAAGGCGGGCGCTCGTACGTGGTCACGTTCGATAAGCCTATCGTCGCGACCGACATGCGGGTGGCGTTGGCCTCCGCGTTTGAAAACAACGGCACGGAAGTGAAGAATTACGGAGCGAACAATGTCCTTAAGGTAACGACCTCGTATCTGATCGACGACGAAACCGATGAAGCCGACGCGAAGGTTCAACAAGCGCTCGTCCGGGGTGTCAGTTCCTTTACCGGGCTATCGTATTCTGATCACGATACCGGCGTCGACGAAGGACATTTTGCTATCTCGAGTTCTTCAAAGGTGGGTGCCACGGTCGCCGACGACATCAAGAACTCCGCCCTCAAAGCAAGCTTGCTGTCTTTACTTGGAATCTTCTTGTACCTGTTGTTCCGATTCCACAAGTGGCAATACAGCACGGGTGCCATCATCGCCACCATCCACGACGCGTTGTTCGTGTTTGCTGCATTCGGTATTGCAACGGCGATGGGCTTCGCGTTTGAAATCGACCAAGTCTTTGTGGCGGCGCTCTTAACCATCATCGGTTACTCCATCAACGACACCGTAATCATTTATGATCGCATCCGGGAGCAACTCTCCTTTGGGGCTAAGACCGACCGCACGCAGATCTTCAATGACGCGCTGAACATCACGTTAGGCAGAACGCTGATCACGTCCGGGACAACCTTGTTTGTCGTGGCCGTGCTCTTCGCGTTTGGAGGCGAAGTGCTGCGCGGGTTCTCGTTCGCACTCTTCGTGGGCATCTTGGTCGGAACTTATTCATCGATTTTCATTGCTGCACCGGTTGTACTAGATATGGATCGACAAGTGGAAGAGACGCCGGACGCCGCTCTAGCAAACTCAAAAGCCAAAGTGGGTCGGTAACCAATCCATGATGAATGATGAAACGCTTAAACGAACACGAAGTATCGGCAGCGTACCGGGCTGCCGAAACTAAGTTGTTGATCCTGAACTTCGACACCGTACTCGCGGTTCAGGACAATCCAGCTCACGTGAATGTTGACGCTCTTCTGAGCCATTTGTCGCTCGAACCTGGTGCCCGCGTGATCGTGACCAGCAGTCACACGCCGTGGGACATGTCCATGCTCGTGCGGGAACCGCGCGTGATTGCCATCGCCGAAAATGGAGGTTTCATCCGTCGGCCGGGGGCGCTGTGGGAGATCATGAGCGACGACCCACTTGCGTGGAAGGGCCCCATCTTCCAGGCCTTGTCGACGCTAGCAGAGAACTACCCAGGTTCACGTGTGGAAGAAAAGCACTTCTCGATTCGATGGTGGTTCGGCATCGACCTAGCCGAAAACGACCACCGACAACTTTCGGCCGCGTTCAGGACGTTATCGTCGCTGCACGAAGTACCGCTAACAGAAAGGAATGATTCCATCATCTTCTACGCGCCAGCAATCACCAAGAGCAAGGCCATCTTGTCTTGGTTGAAAGCGCATGGACCGTATTCCTTCATCTTGGTCATCGGTGGCGGCAAGGACGAAGAAGAGGTGTTTGATATGATCCACGGAAACTCCTTCACGCTGCGGGTGGGTTACGATTCGAACTCCTGCTCCGCCCATTACCTGCCCACGCAAAACGATGCGCTTGCGTTTCTGACAAATCTGGCGGCAGGCTACTAGATCGCGAGCTCTTGATTCGACAGAGTTCGAAGCCCTTCACGCTCCACCCTCTAAAGGATTGAAGGCTCTTGCGAAACATTTCGAAGACCGGCGTGTTTCAGACGGGGTATGGGTCGTAATTTTAGTCATCATGAAAACTACGGGTAACACAATCCTCATCACGGGAGGAGCCACAGGCATCGGCTTGGAGCTGGCGAAACAATTCATCGCCAAGGGCAACACCGTCATCGTCTGCGGACGGCGCCAAGAAAAGCTGGAACAGGCGAAAAAATCGTTACCCCAGTTGGTGGTGCGGCAATGCGACGTAGGGAAACTCGAAGAACGGAGGTCGCTGTACCGGTTCTGTATCGAGAACCATCCCAACATCAACATCTTGATCAACAACGCTGGCATCCAGCGTGAGATCGACTTTCGCGAAGGGGAAGCCAGTTTCATGGCTGGCGATAGCGAAACGGGGATCAACCTAGAAGCTACCTTCCACCTTACGGCACTCTTTACTCCCCATCTCATGACCCAGAAAGAGAGTGCGGTGGTCAATGTTTCTTCGGGACTGGGTTTTGTCCCGCTGGTGATCGTGCCCGTCTATTCCGCTACGAAGGCGGCGATGCATTCTTTCTCCATCTCGTTACGGAAACAGCTCGAAGGCACGAGTGTCCGGGTTTTCGAAGTGCTTCCCCCTATCGTGGACACGGATTTGGACAAAGGCGCCCGCGATCGCCGCGGACAGACAAACAAAGGCATCTCGGCAGACATTGTCGCCACCGCATGTATGGAAGCCTTCGAATCGAACCGCCTCGAAGTCGCCGTAGGTCTTGTCAAAGTCTTACGCATCGGCTCACGCTTCCTCCCAGGCTTTTTTCTGAAGATGCTGAATAAGAATAGTGTGAAGGGGGCCGCTAAATAGACTGGGGGAACTCAAGGTTCGCATGAAACTCATGTCCCAATCTACATGAGACCAACTTTCTCATTTACTAAAAAAGAATCACAGCACTGAATTCGTTATTTACATCTTGTGGCTGTCTCACAATTCATTGCCGATAGATGTCCAGATATTTGTTGGATACAATTTAAAGATCGGAATCTTCCAGAAAGCAACTTTCCCCCTCTTAAACACTCTGAGTCAAGGAACGCGGCACCTAGCATGAACGGAATTTGATCACCAACACGAAACTATTTATTGCGACCGATCGACTTGTGCCGCCAAATCGCCAATACGTAGCAATTCGCGTGATGCTCTTCGGGGTTGTTGACAATTAACCTACTACGAATGTCATAAGCTTTTCCAAACTTGTCGATTAGACCGTATCGATTTAGCTCCGATGGCTTGAAAGTCTCATCAAAGCCTCCGCAATTTGCAAGCGCACTTGTCGAGTAGCCTTTATCGATCAAGTCATAACCGACGAACTCAAAGCCATCGACGTTTATTTCCTCACATTTGGAATTTGGCTCTCTGACTACTGTCAGCAGATTGAACTTTGTTTTGCCTTTGATATGATTGAGAACATAATCCAGTGAATTAAATAGACCAGTTTCATAGACATCGTCGACTACCATAAATTTCCAGTCGCCCGGATCTCCGCGGTCCGGTTCAAAGACTACACCATTCAATATTCCATCCAACGAAACCAATTCTGTCAGGTGCGTGAGTTTGCTAAACTCAATGTACTTCGTCCACGAAGAGCCATCCGCGTCCGAGTCGGGGCCATAAGTTTCAGTTGCAGTGTATAGATATTCCACTATTTGCTGAAGTTTAGCAGATAACCACGGTCTTCGAGAGGCGAACAAATTCAAGTCGACCGCCTTGCAGAAGCAATTTGTTTATCACGTTGAACTCTTTGCTTCGACCGGCCACGTTCAGAACAATTTCCTTCTTAAGATTGTAATTCCAGTACGCATTGGTTTCGTTTTCAATGATGACATATCGGTGGTTATCCGAGAAAGGCTTCTCGATTCTATGCTCACCTTGAGCAACGATGTAGGACGTCGGCCACTTTACCTGCGGTAATAATTTCCTTACAAACGCGATCGAAACAAAAGTTACAGTTATCATCGCTTCGTCTTTTGCAATTCCATGGATTACGAGCAAATCTGCCGCTGATTTGTACTCAATCACGCCGAACGATTGATGTAAAGTAGTCGATTATCCTACGGAACTTGAATTTAATCCTTGATGAGGACTCTACAAAACTCAATTCTAATGAGATTCACAAAGAGGACTACGAAACGAGATCCTTCTTTCGCGTGGCCCAGAACGAGCAAGCCTTTGTTCACTGTCACGCACACTGTCCGCCTTGTCCTTCCGTGCTGGCAATCGAATCGATCGCCGCGCTTCAAAACAAAAAAGCCCACCGCCATGCGGAAGGCTTTATCGTTCTGTCGGGGTGAGAGGATGAGTCTGCACCTATTAAATCTTATTTATTTCTAATGATTTCGAGTGTTGAGAGAACGGAGGTCACGGATAGGGCATTGGGTAGTCCGTAGTGCTTGATGTAAAGATGGAGTTCTAATCGGAGAAATCAAATTCGATTAAATTTGATCAATGCTTATTGAAAGGATTGGTAAGAATAAGTTGAGGATTCGGTTTTCGAGTTGGATCTCAAATGAGAATCTGGAGAGAATTGAAAATTGTGTGAGGCGACTGGAAGATGGTGCTATTCAAAAACAGGCTGATTCATTGGCTGAACAGGTTATTCGAAACTGGTGGAAGAAAAACAAAGGTCGCTTCATGCGGTAAGATATACGAGTTTTCCTTTACCGTCTGAGTCTAGGACTCTTTCAAGAGGAGCCTAACTTTTTCGATCGCGTTATTTACCTCTTCAAATCTTTGGAGTTTGTCTTCGTAAGAAGGGGGTTTCTGATAATTCTCAATATTGTATTTTGAGTATTGCAACGCCGTTAAAATCGTAGAAAGGTCGTCTTTTGTTAGTTTGATTTCAATGGCTCTAGTTCAATTTTGGATACATAAGTCGTACTTTCTAGGCGATCAAACTCTGCAGGCTTCCCTGCCACGTTGATTTCGTAACAAAAAACATGAAATTAATTCCGATTGGAATTATCGGAAACAGATAGTCGCCAAACTTGTCATACTTCAAACAAAAGATCAACAGTCTCCGGATAAATGTCGTTCGAGCCACCACAATGTCACATTGAGCCGAAAGATTGTTGCCTGGTCTCATCCCTTCGATCTCTTTGGTAATGTAAAAAGTCGCGACAAGCCTGAGGTGCAGAAGGTCTCTATTTCCAAGACGATGCGCATTCATCGTCAATAAACTGCTATACTCACCCTGCTCGATTATCTGGATGTGCTCTTTTGGATCTGTCACAAAGCCAGCCCGGTGTTTAGAAAATAACTTATCCTTGTTATCGCCGCCATAAGAAGCGAGGTAGTATCCGGTAAAGTCATTCCAAAAACCGCCACGCAATGGAAGTTTGGTGAGATATCGCCACGTCAAATAAGAATAGATGATGAACAGTGCTATGTAGAACTTTTGACCGTTTAATTGTATTTGAACGCCTAAGAAACTTGCGACGTCAATCTTTGCATTTGTAAACGCCAGAATTAAGATCAGAATGCTGAACGTATTCAAATTCTTACGAACTAATGCGAAGTTGTTATCGTCGATGTCTACCATATCTGATTAACCTAAATTTCTTATAAGGGGAATTCGAGATACATATTCATTTCAATCTGTTTTTAAAACTTAAGCTCTTCGGCTCTTTCGATAAATCTTGGAAAGTATCTTTTCATTTATACGTTGTTTGTGCATCCATTGCTTTTCTGACATTTTAGTTCTTCTCCTAAACACATCTAAGTAAAATTTAAATTCCCAGTCGTTCAGCCAGCCTCTCTCTCGGAAATATTCGACGGCTTTTGAACTTAGGCTAGCGGTTGGATTCTTTTTTACTTTTTTGACGGCGTTAAACACCGCGCTCATTTCTAAATCCTCACGAAACTTGTTTATGCAGTGGTTCCCGACAAATGTTGTAGTTCCGTTCTCAACGTTCCTAATATGACAGAGTTCACTTATGGGGTGGTGGCCGCAGAGACAGGTTTCATTCTGCTCGATGGTGATTCCCGTGAGTTCCCATTCCATTCTTGCAATATCCCAGTCTTGAGATTCGCTCAAGCTTAAAATTTCGTCAAACAGCTTATATCGCTCTGCCATAAAGGAAAATAAAAAACCCATCCGTCTCACAATGATGACGACGGAATGGGCTCATTTGAAAGATAACCTAAAATTGTAAGTTTTCAAAAAAGCTCGCCGTCTCAATTCCTGCAATTTGTGGTTGTAGTTATTGATGTTGGAATGTGGATAACTCATTACATCCTGTCCAGACGCGCAGGTTCATCGAGTTATCCATATTTCAACATCTCACATGATAGACGCCGCCTGGCATTAAGCCAGAACAAGATGATTCCGCTATGCTAAGACTTCTAAGTATGGATGGATCGCCTTTTTGACGCGACATATCTCAGCAAACTGGTACACGTCTTTTAACTTACGTTTTTGTTTAGAGCAATACAATTTGAGTGCCTCAAGTACTACGTCCATTCCCAGTTTGTTACGAAACTTAAAGCAATCTGCCAGCGTCTTTTCTGGACAATAGATCTTAACATGCACGCCGTCAATTTCATGAACTTCAATTCCGTCGTGATACGCCCTTCCCGAAAATCGGTGAACTGAAAGTTGAGGCCAATCAAGGCGCGGAGTTTCAGCTCGACGATCCAAGGCCAAGTGAACAGCGTGTGGAATTTGCGTTGTGAGTTGATAGAAGGAGAGAGCTGATACAAGACAAATCACTCCCTGAGGAATTCTCGTGGCAACAGTGAAGAAGTCGGGATTTGCCAAAGGCGTATCTGGGATCCGGTATATTCCTCGGGAGATTTTCTCGAGACGATTCTGAGTGACGAGTTTTTGAAGAGTGCGCTGGTGAATTCCAAATTTCAATGCCTGTTTGGTTTGAATGAAACCGCCATTATTTGAAATTAGGTCCAACGCACTAACAGGTGTCTTTTTCAAAATCATGGTCAAAAGTACTTACATTTAATTATATTTGTGGATATATTTGGCATGGTCATGATTAGAATTAAACACTTTGACATGGCCGAGTTCCGAGGCCATTCTCATTTCGTTTCGAAACTCTTATGTACGAATGCGGCAGCATTCGTACATCTTGCCGAAACCACAAAACGGGTTTCTAGCGCCTCGAACAAACTGTACTTTTTATGCTTTTGCCTCGGATTCTACAACATGCCAAACTTATATTTATAGAAAATTGTCGTTACGGAAAGGCGTTAAAAAGATCGAGATGAATCAAGATTTAATGATAAGACTTTTCAGGGCGATTGAAGGAGATCGCAGTGACGACATCGTCAAGATCGCTGAGAAAATAATTGATGATGAGCGTCAAAAAGGTCACGGCAAACTCGCCGAAAGACTGAAGGCAATTCTTCATACAAATATTAAAGGTCATCAAAGCTTCACGAAAGAACTCAAAACGCTGCTGCCTGAAGGGATCAATATTCCGACAGATAAAAGGAACAATGTTCCACTTGCCTCAACAGTCGAACGCGAAGATCTCCGCCATGAAATGGTACTACCCAGGGAAGTTGAACAAAAGATTGTCAGAATCGAAAAGGAATACGTTGCTCGGGAACGACTATCACACTTTGGACTTAAGCCGCGACAAAAAGTTCTATTCTTCGGATCTCCGGGTTGCGGCAAGAGTATGAGCGCCGAAAGAATCGCGTGGAATATTGGCTTACCGTTCCTAAAAGTCAGGTTTGAAGCAATTATATCATCATACTTGGGTGAGTCTGCCAGTAATCTAAAGAAGATGTTCGAGTCAATTCGACATTATCCGTGCGTACTTCTACTCGATGAATTTGATTTTATAGCTAAATCGAGAACTTCAATCAACGAAGTTGGAGAGATGCATCGGATTGTTAATATCCTTTTAAATCTTTTAGAAGATTATGAGGCCCCTGGTATTCTGGTTGCTACGACGAACTTAGAAGGCTCAATTGACCATGCGCTTTTCCGAAGATTTGATGACATAGTTGAGATTCCCAAGCCAGGTTTAGAGGAGATAAGGCGCTTGCTCAAAAAAAGTCTTAGTGCCGTTCAGGTTTCGAATGATTTTAATTGGGATGAGGTCACCCGTAAGATGGAAGGAATGTCAGCTGCTCTGGTCGTGAAAGCCGCGAAAGATGCAGCGAAGATGGCTGTCATAAAAGGCGAGAAGATCGTGGACATGAGTCATATACTCCAGACCCTTAATGAAAATCTTCATAGGAAATAAAAATGCCAGAATTTCCACATCTCCAGCTCAGAAGTGAGATTGATGGCCTTTATAAATCAAGAAGAGGCCAAGGACGGAGGATTAGCGCAACAACGAGAGCAAATCTAGATAATAGGCAAGCTCACGGCGCGGCGCTAATATCAAATGTGGAAAGATTAGTTGCAAACTGGCGTCAATATGTTGCCACAAAAGCTGAGCTCCAATCTCCCGATTTCCCTTATCCAGAAATAATTCCCGTTTTCCTTCAAGTTGATCCAAACACATTTGACGTAGAGTCTTTAAAAGGCTTCGGTATTGAGATTATTTCAGAGGAAGATTCTGGATTTATTATCGGGGCAGCATCGCAAGACTTTGACTCGCTCAGAAATAAAATTGAAAGATTTATTAATGAGGCCAGCAGATCAAACAAGGCCGCTGAACTTTGGCAGATCAACGATGGAATTCAATGGAGGGTTGATCAAATTCTCTCTCAAGAGCTACAGGAAAAATGGGAATCAATTGAAGAAGATCAATCGTATGTTATTGATGTCGGAATTGCGTGTTACGTTAAGATAGCTGATCAACCTGAGAAGAAAGATGATGAAACGGATGAGCATTTTCAAAGACGATATGATAGGTGGATCGAAAAAATGCGCAACCAAGAAACGACCCGAGACGACATGGCCCGGGATCGTCAAGACAAGTTGGAGCGTTTGGTTAGATCATATAATGGAGAATTTATTTCAGGGTACATTGATTTTGAAGACAGTTTCAATACGAGGATTAAAATCTCAGGGAAAGGACTAAAGGACATTGTTTTCAATTACCCATTTATATTTGAAATCATTGAATATGATCCATACACATTAGCTGAAACCGAGAACGGCGAGGCCACGGAGGTAAATCCAGAATTGGTCGCGCCTCATAATGACGCCCCAACAGTTTGTGTTATTGATAGCGGCATTCAAGAGGGTCATCGCTTGTTAGCCCCTGCGATGGCACCAGGTTCAATGTCATTTATCCCTGCGGATACTGGAACGGCAGATTCGGTCGTAAACGGTGGGCATGGAACGAGAGTTGCTGGTGCAATTTTATATCCCGGCGCAATTCCACGAACTGGACAATACCAATTGCCTTTCTTTATACAGAATGCGCGAGTTCTTTCTGGACCGATAGGGGTTTTGTCAGAAGCCCTTTTTCCTCCACGATTGATGACTCAAATCGTTTCTCAGTTTGGAGAGACGAGAGTTTTCAATCTATCCATCAACTCTCACGTAGCTTGTCGGACCGTTCATATGTCGCAATGGGCTGCCACAATCGACAAACTTATGTTTGAACGCAACATTTTGTTTGTCACATCAGCAGGCAACCTCTTCAAGAGTAATGGTACGATCAACTATCCGGGAATTAGACAACATCTAATAAATAATTTGAATTATCCTGACTATTTGTGGGAGGACAGCAGTCGCATCGCAAACCCGGGACAGAGTTGTTTTGCGTTGACGGTAGGATCGGTCTGTATCGAACATTTCCAAGATATAGATAGGATATCGTTTGGACACGCGGATGAACCGTCGTCATTCTCTCGAACGGGAATCGGTTTATGGGGAATGGTTAAGCCTGATGTAGTGGAATATGGAGGTGATTTTATTCGCGAGCGAGTTCAAAATCCCAACCTTTCATTAATACCAGTTGTTTGTCCAGAATTAGTTCGTTCAACATTACATACAGGGAGTGCGATCGGAAGAGACGCAGTTGGAACTTCGTATGCAGCGCCGAAAGTATCCCACATTGTCGCTCAGTTACAGGCCGCATTTCCAGATCAACACGTCAATTTATATCGGGCCCTACTAGTGCAATCAGCGCGGTTACCCGGTACCGCATTTCGAAATCCAACACTGACCTTGATGAGGCATTTCGGCTATGGCATTCCCAACGCTGGAAGGGCTATTAATAACTCGGAGACACGAGTCACTCTGACGAATAGCGGCTTTATATCTCCGAAAAGAGCAAATGTCTATGCAGTAAGAGTCCCAACCGCATTGCGCGGCCCAGCAACGGAATACGAGGTATTGGTGGAAGTCACGTTATCTTATATGGCTCAACCGAGACGAACGCGGCGGCGAACCCAGTCATATTTATCAACATGGCTTGACTGGCATTCATCAAAACTTAACGAAACGCACGATCACTTCTGTGGACGAATAGTGCAAAACCTGTCAGAAGACGTCGATGAAACGGAAGTGGATGATCAGAACTCGATTCCTTGGGTTATAAGAGAAAGAAAGGATTGGAGTAGAATAGAGGGTTTGCGACGCCAGGACAGTACGTTGCAGAAATCCTGGTGCATTTTGCCAAGCCATTCCTTGCCTTCTGAACTAAGCATAGCGGTCGTTGGTCACAAGGGCTGGAATAAAGACCTCTCTGAGCGCGTGCCCTATTCAATAGTCGTCAGTTTTGAAGTGCTGAATGCTGACATTAACATTTATGAGATGATCAGGGTTGAAAATGAAGTCGATGTTGAAGTCACAGTGCGTACATAGTTCAGACAGTCTCGCTATTGCGAGGCATGACCCAGCAGGGCCGATCACTGGGTAGTCAACTTTTCTCTCAAGATTCTCGTATCCTCGCTCACGTTCCTCTCCACCACCTTCGCATAAATCTGCATCGTCCTGATCGACGTATGCCCCAGCATCTTTGAAACCGTCTCAATCGGCACACCATTGGTCAATGGTCACTGTCGTGGCAAACGTATGCCTTGCCAAATGAAAAGTTAAATGCTTCGCAACACCACAAACATCCGCGATCTCTTTCAGATAAGCATTCAACTTCTGGTTCGACATCGAAGGGAATAGCGTGTCAAACCCAAATCGCTTATACTTTTCAATCAAAACCATCGCCTTTGGCAGCAAAGGCACCCTCACTGGTAGATTTGTTTTCTTCCTCGTCATCATTATCCACCAATCGCCGTCAATTCCCTTACAGATATTCTCGGCCTTCAACGTCATCACTTCATTATATGCTAAACCAGTGTAGCAACTGAACACGAAAAGATCTCTGAAATAACCCAATCTCTCCACAGCGAATTCTTTCACCTCTATTGCCTTCAAATCTTCCAGTGAAAGGAAATGCCTCTCCTTCCTGATAAACCTCGCCTGGAACTTTATAAACGGGTCCTTATCGATCCATTCGTTTCTCAAAGCAACACCAATCATCTTGCGAAGTCGTTCGATGTGTTTCAAGATCGTGTTATGTCCACAAGGTCGACTATCATGCTTGTTTGCTTTCGCTCGCTTTAGATACAACTCAAAGTCAACCAAAAAGCTATAAGTCAGTTGAGACAAGGGCATATCCTGACGCCGAATGATTTCGTTTAAGAATCTTTGAATGTATTTCTGAGTCGTTTCAAAATTCTTCATCGTTCCCCATTCCAGCTTCGACTTCAAATGATTGTTACGGTAATCGATCAAGCCAAGTAAAGTGTGTTCGGTTTGGGAAATTCCGCAATAAAAATTCTTGATTGCCTCCGCAGTGACCAGCTTTCGTTGATTTCGAAGCTCGGTGTAGATATTTGTGAGGTCGGTTCTAATCCTGTCGAGATACGCATTGAACTGCTTTACATCGGATCGAGTGCCGGAGAGACATTCGCGCGACATATCCCAGGCACTCGCGTCAACTCTTCTTTTCACAAAAACATCTACAGTTTGAAAAAGCTGCTCGTTTGTTTGAAAAACGAAGTCGGGCTTTGCCCCGACGGAGCCCTTGATGAGCTTTTCTACGCAGTGAAAAGAGATAAGAAACAAAACCGCCCGCCTACGTCTTACGGACTCGGCGGGCGAAGTCGGGGTGAGAGGATTACGAAACGTGATCCTTGTTTGGGGTGGCCTAGAACGATTAAGCCTTTGTTCGCTGTCGCTCACATCGGTCTTTTTTGTCATTCCACGCTGGCGATCGAGGCTCTCGCCGCGCTTCAAAACAAAAAAGCCCACCGCCATGCGGAAGGCTTTATCGTTCTGTCGGGGTGAGAGGATTCGAACCTCCGACCTCTACGTCCCGAACGTAGCGCACTAGCCGGGCTGTGCTACACCCCGTTGGATGCTAGACACAATATATATTGTATCTAGAACCACCCTTCCCCGAAAGGAAGGACGCAAAAATAACAAGTTTCACAACTCCCCGCGTACTCCAAACCCTCCCAAATCACCAAAAATCATCACCCCACACCACCCCAACGGTCGAGCCATTCGGCCCAACTGCCTAGTTTATCACCCCCCTTTGGGCCAAATCCCTAAATTCTCCTAGATTTCCACCTTTCAAATCCTAACCGCCATGGTCAAGAAGATCCTTATCGGCTTACTCGCCGTCCTCGTCATCATCCAGTTCTTTCATCCCGATAAAACCGTGTCCGACGACGCGAGCCACGACATCACCACCGCCTACAACGTGCCCGAAAATGTGCAAGTAATCCTCGACGGCGCCTGCAACGACTGCCACAGCAACAAAACTACCTACCCGTGGTACTCCAAACTCCAACCCATCGACTGGTGGTTGTCGCACCACGTCGACGAAGGCCGTCGCGAACTCAACTTCTCGACGTTCACCACCCGTCGCCTCGCCGTGCAAAACCATAAACTCGAGGAAATCATCGAGACGGTGAAAGAAAAAGAAATGCCGCTGCCATCTTATACGTGGCTGGGCCTCCACCCCGAAGCCAACCTCAGCGACGAACAACGCGCCACCATCACCGCCTGGGCTCAAGCACAGATGGATACCCTCAAGAATAAGTATCCCGCCGACAGCCTCGTGCTCCGCCGCAAGCAACCACCCACACAATAACTAGTCGCATCCTGAAAACTTACCTCCGCCTCGCATTCGTTGCGTTGATAGTTGTCGCGTGCACACCCCGCACCGAACAAGGCAACACCACGCCTGTCGTCATCGACGCGTCCATCGCAAAAACCATCGCGTTGGATAGCCTCCTGCACTTCAAGTCCGAAGCAGAACTGGCGCAAGTATTTGGTCAGAGTTACATCGGACGCGAAAGGCGTTACTGCCCTGAAGGTGAATGCGTCTACACCGCCACCGTGCTCTTCGGCAACACAAGCAACCAAGTCGAGTTCACGTGGTCCGACACCACCTCGTTCTCTGGTCTGTCCACCGTGAAAGTGAACACACAGGGCTCCGAATGGAAAACACAGAATGGGATCGGCATCGGCACACCCCTCACCGCGCTGGAAGAAATGAATGGGAAACCTTTTTCATTCGCTGGCTTCGGATGGGACTACGGCGGCTATGCCTCGTGGGACGATGGCAAGCTCGCCAGTCTCAACATCGCCATTCGCTTGGAAGTCCCAGAAAATGCGGGACCCCAAGCCGACTCACTCATGGGCGACAGCAGCTTTCAAAGCGATCAGCCTATCGCGCGTGCCGTCAACCCTCAAGTGGGGGAAATCTCACTCGAAGCAAGAAATCCCTAAGCGAACGCATGAATCGCGAGATACACGGCCGCACCGCCGATGTACCCGATCAACGCGAGCAGGCTGATCTTCTTCAGATACCAGATGAAGTCGAGTTTTTCCATGCCCATCACCGCTACGCCCGCCGCCGAACCAATTACCAATAAGCTTCCACCCGTACCGGCACAGTAGGCGAGGTATTCCCAAATCATGTGATCCATCGGGTAGGCGTCGACGGAATACATGCCCATACACGCCGCGACCAACGGCACGTTGTCGACAATCGCCGACACCATCCCGATCAACGAGATGATCACTCGGTTGTCACCCAAACTGGTGCTCAACCAACTTGCAAAGTGGTGCAACGTCTGCATCGACTCCAGCGCTCCCACCGCCAATAAGATACCCATGAAAAATAGAATGCTGGACACATCAATTCGCGATAAGGCATGCGACGCCGACAGCTTCTTACGTTCAGATTCATCCACCTCGGGATTCACCCACTCCGATACGATCCACACCACGCCTAAACCCAACAACATCCCCAGGTATGGCGGCAGATGTGTCACCGTTTTGAAAATCGGAACGAAGATGAGAGCACTGATGCCCACGAAGAACATCACCTTCGACCCAGGCGAGATCTTCCCCAGCACCTCCGTCGTCGACGCCGGTTGCAGCGTCCCCTTTAATTTGAAACTTAGATACACCAACGGCACCAACAAGCACACGGTGCTGGGTAGGATCGTATTCTTGACGATCGCCCCCGCGGAGATCTGACCACCGATCCACAACATCGTGGTGGTGACATCTCCAATCGGGGACCACGCCCCGCCGGCATTCGCCGCTATGATGATCATACCTGCAAAGAACAATCGCCGATCGCGTTCGTGCACAAGCTTGCGCGTCAGGGATACCATTACGATCGATGTCGTCAAATTGTCGAGCACCGCCGACAAAAAGAACGCCAACCAGCACACGATCCACAGCAGCTTGCGAATGTCCGTGGTCTTGATTGCGTCTGTGATAAGTCGAAACCCTTGGTGTGCATCGACCAACTCGACGATGGTCATCGCGCCCATCAAAAAGAAAAGTATCTCAGAGACCTGACCGAGATGATGCGACAACTCCGACTTGATAAACAAACGGTAAATAGACTCAGAATCAACGTCACCAGAAAAACCCTGCAAGAAGGATACATAGTGACTGGATTGGGCAAAAGAATCATTCGGAAACATCCACGCAAAAAGAGTCCAGCACAATACGCCCGTGACGAGCGCCGTCGCAGTCTTGTTGATTTTAATGGGATGTTCTAGGGCAATGAGAAGGTACCCGATGACAAAAACGAAAATGATAAAAGGTTCCATGAAATAGAATTTTCTCTCGTGTTAAAAACAGGAAACACAACACCCACGACAGGTGCTGAAAAATCAACGAAAAGAAAATTCAACTACGGTGCGTTGGGCGAGATGATCGCCCCGAAGAGAATCGAATAATAATAAAGGCTTGGAGACAACCCACCATCATCGGGCGGTGTGTGATCATTGTTGTTGACGAACGAAATGACAACGGCCAGCAGCGCGGCACCCATACCCAGTGCGGGCTGTTGCGTAGCATCTTTCGATCTGAGCGAAGGTCCCATACCACCTTCGTCTTTCGGCGGTGCGGGCAAGGGGGTCTTGAATGTGAGCGGCTCAAAAGAGCGTTCTTGCTTTACTTTCGAGGCGGAATTGCGCACGGGTGCTGCCATCGTCGCCTGCGCCACGAAAACACACAAAAAAATAAGCAGCAACCGGACCTTCATGACTTCGACCCAAGTATCTGGGCGAAATCAAATATAGTAAAAACCCTGTTTTTCTGGAGGCTTAGGCCCACAAGCTCACCTGCTCGAGCATGGAAGGCGCCATGACACTCCAGCCAAAGGTAGCTTCGAGCTTCACGCGAAAGGCTTCGCGGGCCGCATCTTCCCCGTGGACCAAGAACACTTGCTTGGGCGGCTCCGGCAGCGTGGACAACCATTCGATCATCTCATGCTGATCGCCATGACCCGACATCGCCGACAGCGTGGCAACCTTCGCTTGCACCGGATAATACGTGCCATGCATCTTGATCTCATGAGCACCTTGTAGCAATGAACGACCACGCGTACCTTCCGATTGATACCCGGTGAACAAAATCGTGTTCTTCTTGCTCTCGATGTACTTCTCAAGATAGTACAGCACTCGGCCGCCGGTCAGCATTCCGCTTGCTGCTATGACAATCTTCGGCGTGGGCGTCTCAATCACCCCAATCGTATCTTCGAAGTTCGTGATCATCGTCACTTTTTCGAAGAGCGAGACACAATCCGCCGACGAAAGCTTGTGCCACGATGGATAGCGACGAAAGATCTCGGTCGCGTTGGCGCCCATGGGGCTATCCATATACACCGGCAAGTCTGGGATTCGATTCAACTTCTTTAACTCGTTCACCATGTGCATCAACTCCTGCGCACGTCCCACCGCAAAACTGGGTATCAAAACGTTACCCTTCCGGCGAACGGTCTCCAAAATAATATCGGCGAGTTCATCCAAGGTGTCGACTGCCGGGTGGAGCCTGTCGCCATACGTGCTTTCCATCACCAAGTAGTCGGTCTTCGACAAGGCGACCGGCTTTCGAAGCAACGGCGACTCTTGACGGCCCACGTCTCCCGAAAAGGTAACGGTACCGGCAGGACACGTCAACTCAATAAAGCAGGAACCAAGGATGTGGCCGTTCGGTCGGAACACAAACGAAGTTCCGGGTTCTAACTGCGTCCGATCGTCGTCTTTTACGACTCGAATCAATGGTAGTGTTTTCTCTACATCTTCTTCCGTGTAGAGAGGCAACGCCGGTTCATGCTTCGTATACTTCTTTTTATTGGCGATCGCGGCATCTTCCTCTTGGATGCGGGCACTGTCGCGCAAGATCACTTCCGTGAGATCGCGCGTCGGAGCAGTACAATAGATGGGTCCTCGAAAACCTTGTCGATACAATAACGGCAGAGCACCACAGTGGTCGAGATGCGCGTGTGTCAGCAACACGGCCTTCAGTCGCGAAAAATCGATTGGAATTGGTTCCCTATTTCGGAGGCGCAACGGCTTCAGACCTTGAAAGAGTCCGCAATCGACGAGGTAATCCGCCTGTGGCGTCCGTAACAGATGCTTCGATCCCGTGACGGTTCCGGCGGCGCCGAGAAACTCAAGCGAATAGGTTGGATTCATTCCCTAATTTAACTCGCTGGCAGCAACTTTTGGAAGCGACCAGTCTTTTCTTGGATGGTTATCCTAAAATAGATCGCATTCAGTTTCTTCTCGACGATACCGGGATCCGTCGCCTTGGGCTGACGCACGATACTGGTCACCAGTAACGGATCGAGTTTATCGGAAAGAAGTTTCATCGCCCTTTCCTTATCCTTGGGCGCCGATAGTTCTTCAAAGTCGCCAAACACGAGTACGCTCCGCCAAGAGTCAAGATGGTCTATTGAATCGATCTCAAAACAAACCTTGGGGTTCTTGCGCATCGCTTCAATCTTCCGACCGTCACGAGAATGGAAATAGAGGGACTTTCCGTCGAACGCATACGACACGGGCACCACGTATGGTATGCCACCACTGATCATAGCGATTCTTCCCACGAGTTGTTGGTGGAGGATCTGGTCGATTTGATCTTGTGTAAGTTCTCCAAACATAGCTATTAGATTTTCACCTCCTTGGCAGCTGCCGTCGGAAAGGCCTCGAAAATTTTCTTTACTGCTTTTTGAATCAATTCTTCCGTAATCATGTCTTGGTCATCCAAGATCGATACGGCCCACCCACGCCAGATCAATGAGCAACTGCGCGTATCCATAAAATCGATGACTAACGTGCCTTCTCGGTACCGTACCACGTCCGAATTATTGCGCATCCAGTAAGGCGTATAAAAATACCCGTATGGTTCTGTGCGGATCGCGGTCTTATTTTCTACCACGATATGGTAATGCACAATCACCTGCGCCAGGCTGTCCGATTGGACGTAGCCCTTATTCGCGAGCTGGCCATCCACTGCTTGGCGAATCCGACGGTCGCTTAACTCGTTGATGAGAAGCGGGTTGTTGCGCTCTTCGATTCCCTTGGGATCCAGCCAAGAATAGTAAGTCAAGCGATGCACCTCCACGGATTTGTCAAAGTCCGTCTTTACGGTAATCTCTGGACTGCAAGCCCAAGAGACGAGGGTGATGGCGAATATCAACCAAGTGGTTCTCATCAGAAAATCTCCTCGATCTTGTAACTGATTCCTGCGTGCGAAAAAATTTCCCCTTTTGTTTTTCCTTTCATCGACTTGTACAAGGGGGTGTGTACGGAAAGGCCGAACAGGTTCAAGCCCGCGGCGGCAAATTCTTCGAGACTTGCCGATACGAAGAACGTTCGCTTGTCGGTTTTGACAACTGACCCATACTCCACGCATTGGTGATCGTCGCGGTCGAGCCCTTCCATTTTTCGGAGTTCTTCCAGTTCCTTGTTGGCGAACTGCAACTCCTCACTCAAAAGATTTGCCTCTGAAATGTTCTCGGCTTTGAACGACTGTTGATGGTTGTCGTATTCCTCTTCATTGACATTGCCGTCGTTCGACAGGATGTCTTTGATGCGTTCACGAAAGTCTTCGATAATCGATTCCTGTCGGCGAATGCCAGCGTCGACGATAGCCTTTTTGATTTCTGTGTGTTTCATGGTTCGAGGGTACTTTTGATTCTTTGGGAAATAGCCCCGGATACGCGGGCAGCTTCAACGGGTGCCGAGGCAGAGGTGATGCCATCGACACCTTCCAAATGATAATGTCCATCGCCGGAAGTGGTTACGTCGAAGAGTTTGTCGTGTGGACAATGCTTTTCAAACTCGGTTACCACGGCCGGTGGTTCACCCACTTCCCATGTATGAAATACGATGACGTTGTTCCATTCCTCAGGGTGTACCGCCGGGAGGTCGAATACATCGATCACTTGCACGTAAACGGGTAGACCCTGTACGTCGGCGACAACTCTTTTCAACACTTCGTCCTTGAACTTACTGCCTTGGGTCGCCAGCAACACACGCTTCGAAAGAGTCGAGTCATTGACGGACAACGATTGGCCCTTGTCCATCGAGAAGACGGCGACGTAGCCAATCATGATTCCTCCCACCACCAGCACGAGGGTGGCAAATGCGGCGAGCAATTTTCTTCCAAGTTTCATATCAGCACATGTTTTCCTGACTTCGAGGACGAAGGTAGAAGGGCGGGCGCTGGACAATCCTGACGGAGATAGAACCGCAGGCCTGATTTTCATCAGCTACGGATGCGACACGTTCGGGAAATGGCTTTCAGAATCGTTAAAGATTGCCTCGAACGGATGGTTCGATAAAACCCAGAAGGCGATCGACATCAACAATGAGGCGGGGAATGCCGATCCGACGCCGAGCGGCGCAATGACAAGACCAAATAGAAGTCCGGCCCAAGACGCACGCCTTGACCACACTCCTCCGTATGCCAACCCGAACGCGATCAATGCTTGCGCCATCGCGATCAGCAACACGATCACACTGGTATAGTCGTGGAAAAATCCGAGGATAAAATTGCGATAGAAATCAAATAATGCGAAGTCGGCGAAAGCCCAATAACTCTCAGGATGAAAAATGGCATTGGCGGCATTGAACACCGCCGCGCCAAAGAACAAAATCAAAAAAAGGAAACGCGCGACATTAGGCTTCCACCAGGCCAAAAACACCGCTACGCAAAAAGAGACGTTGGTGATCAAGAGGGCAGTATACACGGATGTTTCTTTACTTGGTGAATTCGATTACTTGAGCGCTAAACGTAATGGTCCGCTTGTAATAAAACGGGGGCACACCACCCACATGCTCTTCTGACACAACATTCGCGAGTGCCTTCGCTCCGCCGGCGAGATTGGCCTTCGTCACCATATCAAAATAGGCATTCTGATACGCCTTGGTCTGCCGCATTCCCCCCACGAACAAGATGTATTCCACTTCCGCGGAACCACTGACTCGATCCACCACTCGATAGTTGGCGCTCGAAAGTTGCACTTGCGTCGTCACTTGGTTCTGATTCACAAAAATGGAGCTATTAACCCCACACCCCATCAACAGTAGGGCCGCCAAAATTGAAATTCGTTTCATACTTAGAGTAGCTTAAGGAAAACAGATTAAAACTCGAGCATCATCACATCTCGATTTGAAGACTTGGACGCCACATCCGGTTTTATCGAATATGTCCACACCGGACACTGCACGTGGTTCACCACATCTTCAGCCAAGCTTCCCAAAAACAAATGAGCCAGTCCCTTCCTTCCGTGTGTTGCCATCGCGATCATGTCGGCTCCGATTTCCCGTGCGAACGAGATGATACCACCCTCGCGATCATCGTTACGCTCCAAATTGAGTGTATAATTCGAGAGTCCATTCGCACGCGCGTAGTCATCCAACTTCGCCATCCACTCATTACTGTGGAAAAGGCGATACTTGGTGCTCACCAAGAGAAGGTGAAGTTTGGCGTCGAACATCGATTGCAAATCTTTCAGTCTTTCGATGTAGGAATCAGTCACGGTCTCTAGATCCGTCGGTACAACGATGTTCTTGATCGAATGTAAGCCGACCGGATTTGGAATAGCCATTACGGGTACCTTCGAGAAGCGTACGATCTTTTCTGTATTGGACCCCACCAATACTTCTTTCATCCCGGAAACGCCTTGCGTGCCCATGACTACGAAGTCAATTTGTTGGTTGTCCACGTAGGTAAGAACTGTGGGTACAATGGGCCCTTGGATCGAAGAAAAGTGAACTTGATCGTAAGGCTTGGTAGATTTTCTCAACGCATCAAAGTCTTTCGACGCTTCATTCTGTAGTTGCTTCAGCAATTCTGTTTCGTGGTAATAGTGCCCGCTTGCATACGCACTCTCATACGAAAATGGGAAGTCAATTACCCTGAGTACATGCAATTCCGCCCCAGTCTTTAGGGCCAACTCGATTGCAAAGGAATAGGCTTGTTTGGCGGAGTAGGAAAAATCGCAAGGAACCAATATTTTTTTCATGGCTATCGGTGGGTTTCGATGATCGAATATCTCCTGATTTTGAAACCGGTGGTATGACAAATGTCACGGGGGTCCGTGATTGTCGTCAAGCTCAAACCGCTTTCTGCGCCCGTTAATGTATGGATAACAACCGTTTGGCGCGATGTCGTTGAACCGTTTAGATCATTGATCGATCTTTCACTCAACATCGTTTCAATACCTATGATTTCTTATGCCACGCTCGTAGAAGCCATTGCCGGGTTGAAAGCACGTGGCTATACAATCGACTTTAACCTACACATCGACGGCATTCGGGCCAGTCACCACCAGCATAGCCTTCCACCCGAGGAATTCAAGATCACCGAATTGCATCGATTTGAAGGGGCGACCGACCCCGACGACGAAGCCGTTGTCTATGCCATCGAATCCACTCATGGCGAGCGCGGGTTGATCGTAAACGGCTACGGCGTCTCTTCTAATCCTGAAGCCGACGAATTACTCAAAAAACTCAGGTTCGAACACTAGTTCTCGACTGACGATTATCAGTTTTCGAAACCAACAATCATCAGGAGACGCTCGCGGCACGGGTTGCTAATTGCTACACGAACATGCTCAACCGTGCCCTCCTTTTGCTGGCTCTCCTAGCACCCCTGCACCTTTTCTCGCAGGAGATAGAGGTTTCGCCCTACCTCGTGCGCCAGTATCTCGATCGAATACCGGAAGGCCTTTGGTTTCCGAACGAGGTGCAAGACGCCTATCATCATTCGGGCTACCGGGTAATCTGGACTTCGACACAAGCAATATCCGAACTTAAAAACGCGGTGGCGGTTTGCGCAGACGATGGTCTTCAACCCGCCGACTACCACCCTGCAGCGTTTGAAGCAGTCACCACGCTGCCCATCCACCCGCAAGATATCGTTGCCAAGGATGTGTACATGACGGATGCCTACCTCGCACTCGCCCACCATCTTAAACGCGGGCGGCTCCAAGGGTCCCAGCTCTTTCCTGCCGATTGGGATCCTAATTTCTATGAGGATGACTTCGTTGTTGAACTCATGCAAGCCGTGCACGATCACAACGTTGCCCGCTTTATCGAAAGTCTGCCGCCTAGGCATCCCTTGTACCACCAGTTGAAGACCGAACTCCTCCATCTGAACTCAACGCGAGACACCACGGCGTATGACTCCACCGAACAAATGAGGACCATGGTTCGATTGAACATGGAAAAAGCTCGGTGGCTAGCAGATATGAACACAACCAATGGAATTTGGGTCAATATCCCCTCATTTCAATTGATGTGGTACAGCCACGACTCATTGATCATGAATATGAGGGCCGTCGTAGGAAGACCTGAACGGAAGACACCCATTATCAACAGCCAGATTCGTTCGGTGGTAATCAATCCCGAGTGGGTTGTTCCACCTACAATTCTGAAAGAAGACGTGTTGCCCGCCGTCCAATCTGATCGTGGATACCTAAAGAAGAACCGCTTACGGTTGATTGATCACGATGGGTTGGAGATCTCGCCTGACTCGATTTCTTGGACATCACTTTCTTCTGAAAACTTTCCCTATGCTATAAAACAAGATGCCGGGGCAAGGAGCGCGTTGGGTCTGTTGAAGTTCCAGTTTGCCAACCGCCATGGTGTGTACATCCACGATACGAACATGCACGCGTTATTCTCGCAACCCAACCGAGCGTTGAGTTCAGGATGCATAAGAATTGAAAAACCTTTCTCCGTTGCCGTGAAATTGTTGTCCCATTGGACGGAGCAGACACTAAGGGATTCAGTCGAGACTGGCAGGACCGTGGTTTTAACTGTCACGAAACCGGTGCCTGTGCACACGACTTACTTCACCCTCACCCGCTCGGACGACGGATGGCAAGTGTGGCCGGATGTTTATGGGTGGGATCGGGCGATCGTTGAGGCACTCAACAACCTAGACCAGAAACGGACAGATACTGAGCGTCGGGGTAGTAGATAAAAAGACAGGAACCCGTACCGAGTAAGGTGATGAGCTTATCGTGCAACTCCAGTGGCACGGCGGGACAACCGAACGATCGGCCCAAGCGACCGTAGTTTCGAATATAGTGTTCGCTTACGTAGTCGGCACCATGGATCACAATGGCGCGACTACTCGCCTGATCGTTGATTCCCTTCTCCAATCCGATCAGCTTCAATGAGCGGCCATGCTTACCTCGATACTCTTCGCCGGTGACGAAAAATCCCAGGCTGCTTTGAAGTGACTCGTGTGTGTTCGAAAAACGGTTGGCGAAATTCTCACCACTGTTCTTGCCATGCGCTACATAACTATGCATCACCACCTTCATCTCACGCGTATCAATTACCCAGAGACGCTTGGCCGTAGAGGGAAGACGGTAGTCGATAATGGCCAAGAAGTCTCGACGCACGACCTGATCGCCGGTGGTCAGCGCCTGGAATCCCAACCAACTCCGTTCAAACAACGCTCGGTCGGGTAAAGACTCACCCTTAAGCGAATCGTACGCGTTTAAATCAAGTTCCGCTTTCTCGTTCGGTTGGGTTACGAACAGGGAAATCAATATCGTGACGATCCAATGCATACAGTGTAAGATAACACTCTTGTTTCACAAATAGTTCTTTCACGGTGGGAAGTCACAAGAATCATGTAGGCTCAGTACCGCGACAGATTTGCGCGGGTTGGCACAATCCTCACGCGTTATTTTGATTGCTGCGATTCGAGGACTTGCTCTAGTCCGGGAGGGCCGGGCGGCTCATCCATTCCAAGAAACACGGACACGGCCTTCATCCCTTCCACTTGGTCCGAGATGAGCTTCAAGATTCCAACAAAAGGAACGAACAAAATCATACCCGAGACACCCCATAAGATACCCCCGATGAAAATTGCCAACAGCACGACCAGTGTATTGACTTTGAGGCGGCTGCTCACCGCAAACGGAAAGATTACGTTGGCCTCTAGGTACTGAACGAAGGCGAATACGCCGACCACACCCAAAGGATACCAGATGGAATCGTGTGCTGCCCAGGCCATGGCGACGGGAAGTAACGACCCAATCATGATTCCCACGTACGGGATGATCGTCAGTACAGATGCCAGGAACCCAAATAGTAATGCGTGCGGAACCCCCAAGGCAAACAATCCAATAGAGTTAAGCGTGCCAACCGCTACGTATACCACCACCATCCCTTTGATGAAGTTATAGTACGTATCGATCGTCAGCGCCGCAATCGCGCGCACTCTTTCCAATCCTAACTTTGGAAAGACCAACCCCACGACATCGAGCCATTGCTTGCGGTAAAACAAAATCAGGCTCGTGTAAACGGGTATGAGTATTGCCATTACCGCCGATGTGGCCGACATCGAGATAGCGCCTTTCGCCACAGTCCATGCACTCCCGAGTGCTTGCTCGCTGGCTTTCGACCAATAAGCTCCTTGCTCTTCGGCGGATATGCCCAAACTCTCGGCGACGACCGAACTTATGTTTTGGATCGCGGCTACCAGCCTTCCCTGCAACGCGGGCCATTCATCGGCAAAGCCTATCACCAACGCCACGACTACCGCCAAGAACGCGACGAGAACCAAGGTGACAAGAGCCACCGAAAATCCTATAGAAGCACCACGACTAAATCCTTTCCGCTCGAACCAGACACACACTGGATACAAGATGCATGCTAACAACGTCGAATACGCGAGTGGCACCAGCACACTTCGAGAGAAGTATAAGATGACTCCACTAAAGACGATGACTTGCACCATCATCCCGACAGACCTCATTCGCGACATTTGACTTAGTCTCGTCATGCTACACGGTCAATTTAGTCGACATCTCTACTTCCAATTCATTGGGCGACTTCAAGCCTTGTTGCCAATAGTCTAAGTTGGCCATGGTAACCCGCGTGATTCCCGCGATCGCCTCATTGGTCATGAACGCTTGATGGCCTGTGATTAGTACATTCTTCAAACTACGAAGTCTCGCGAATAAAGGATCCTTCAACACATCTTGTCGGTGATCTTCAAAGAACAAGCCCTTTTCATTTTCATAGACATCAAGGCATGCCATGCTCACGATTCCCCGTTCGATGGCTTCGATGAGGTCGGTTGTTTTAATGACGCCACCGCGAGAAGTATTGATCACCATGGTGCCACGCTTCATTTTTTCGAACTGTGCCTTGGCCAGCAGATGTCGTGTGGAAGCATTCAAGGGACAATGAATGGAAATTATGTCCGACTGTTCGAGCAATTGGTCTAGCGACACATAATTGACTCCCAGCCTGGATGCCGCCGGATTCTGGACTGGATCGAATGCCAATAGCGTGGTGCCGAATCCTTTCATGATAGACGCGAAAGCGATCCCAATCTTACCCGTTCCGATGATACCGACGGTTTTGCCGTGGACGTCGAAACCCGTTAACGAATCGAGGCGGAAGTCTTGAAGTTGGATCAGCGCATGGGCCTCAAGCAACTTCCGGTTAGCGGCCATCATCATGGCCACGGCGTGTTCTGCAATTGCGTAGGGAGAGTACTCGGGCACGTGGGCAACCCGAATGCCTAGGCGCATCGCCTCGGATAGATCAACATGATCATACCCCGAAGAACGCAGGGCCACGTACTTCACGCCGAGGTCAGAGAGTTTCTGCAGCATGGGTGCCGACGCATCATCGGACGTAAAGATCGCAACGGCCTCGAAGCCTTTCGCCATCGACACGGTATCACCACCGAGGTGCCGATGGGTGAACGTTATTTCGTGTTTACCGGTCGCGGCCGCCTGTAACGATGGCCGATCGTAGGCATGGCTGCTATAGACCAAGACTTTCATGAGATCGGGGAAAGCCCAAACCAATCAAAATTGCCGTTGGACGAGCCTGACAAAAGTCACTCCCTCCGATGATTCGTCTCAGAACGTTAGTTTTGCAGGTATGACGAAGTCAGAAATTGCGTTTTTGAAAGGACCTCAATCGAGGTGGGAGGAGTTTAAGTTTACTGTCCGAGTTGTATTCGATTTCATTAGAGGCTTCCGAGCGTTGCACTTTGCTGGACCATGCGTTACCTTCTTTGGATCGGCACGATATGCAGAAGGGCACCATTACTATGACCTGACCCGCCAAGCGGCGAGCGAGGTGGCGCGCCTTGGGTTTACCATCATGACGGGAGGTGGGCCGGGTTTAATGGAAGCGGCCAACCGCGGGGCGCAGGAAGTGGGCGGGCGCTCGGTCGGGTGCAACATCATGCTTCCGAAAGAACAGAACCCCAATCCTTATTTAGACAAGTGGGTAAATATCCGATACTTCTTCGTGCGCAAGACGCTCTTGGTGAAGTACTCTTTTGGATTCGTGGTGGTCCCCGGCGGGTTTGGGACCCTCGACGAGCTCTTCGAAGCGTTGACACTAACCCAAACAAAAAAGATTCACCAGTTTCCCATCATCATCCTGGGTAAAGACTACCACCACGACCTACTCGCACACATCGAGAAAATGAGTGTCGCTGGCACCATTTCCAAGGAAGACTTAAGTCTCATACTCGTCACGGACTCCCTCGACGAGGCTGTAAGTTTCATCAAAGAACAGAGTATCAAGAAGTATGGGCTCGTGCCCGAGCGTAAGCGAAGGCCATCTTGGTGGCTTTTCGAGCGTAGATGAAACATCCTGACGAAAGTCACTACTGTCTGTGACTTAGGGCACAAAGTATCGAGAGCAATTGCGTTTTCTTCGCGATCGTAAGCTCTCGCTTGTGAAAAGAATACTTGTTCCCATCGATTTTTCGGCCGTGTCTCGCGATGCCGCCGAATATGCTGCACAGCTCGCCCTCAAACTGGGGGCTTCCATCGAGCTTTTGCATGTCGTGACGCTAGCTAGTTCTTCCACCAAATTGATGAACTGGAAGAAACTCGAAGACGAGATGATCCGAACGGCACAAGAAAACGCCAAGGAGTTCTTGGAAAACTTCCGCCATCCCGTCAATCTTAACTACACCCAACGGTCGGGTTACCCCACCCAAGACGTGATCGAAGAATTCGTGAAAGAACAAGGTATCGATCTGATCGTGATTGGGACCCATGGCGCTTCGGGTCTGAAAAAGACGCTGGTCGGAAGCAATGCCGCTTCGGTGATCAACGCCTCTTCTGTGCCCGTGCTCGCGATACCGGCGGGGTACGCGTTCAAAGGAATCCAAAACATCGTGTATGCCACCAGTATGACCAACCTCGACCACGAGGTGAAGGCTCTGGCTGCGTTTGCCCGCAACTTCGACTCGCTGATTACCATCGTGCACATCTCAGAGAGACACTCGGGAAAACGCGACTTCAGCAATCTCAAGTCCATTCTCGGCAGGATGGCAGCCTACGACAAACTTCAATTTGAAGTAATTGAAAATGCTCGTATCGAAGACGGCGTAAGCCAGATGGTGGAAGACCAAAAACCGGATGTGCTCGCGATGTTCACCCACGAACTGGATACATACGAAAAAATCTTCGGAAAGGGCGTCACGCGGAATATTGCTTTCGAAGTGAAAGTGCCACTGCTCGCCTACAACAAAACGAAACTCAAATAATTAAACCTAAACAAACCGATTTTATGAAACAGAACATGGGTCAAACCGACAAGATCATTCGTGTCACCGCTGCTGTAGTTATTGCGGCCTTGTGGTATTTCGGCGTCATCTCCGGCACCCTCGCACTCATTCTTGGAGCCATTGCTGCAATCTTTATCCTCACCAGCTTAGTTGGCGTCTGTCCCCTGTACCTACCTTTTGGGTTGAGTACGTTGAGGAAGAAGTTGTAGATCGTTAGGTGTTACTCGTTAGTCGTTAGGCGTTGGTGTGCGTTCTGGTGCAGTGCAAGCACTCTTCGGAACTTCCACCTACGAGGCGAAATCGTCTAGTTAGTTCGTTACGCGTTACTCGTTACTCGTTAGCCGTTAGGTGTGAGTTTCGGTGCAGTGCAAGCGCTCATCGGAACTTCCACCTACGAGGCGAAATCGTTTAGTTAGTTCGTTACGCGTTAGGTGTGAGTTCTGGTGCAATGCCAGCACTCTTCGGAACTTCCACCCACGCGTAACGAACAACGAGTAACGCCTAACGTCTCTTAAACCAACGCCTTCTTATAAGCCCTCTCATTCAAGCTCATGACGGGCACCGAAGTGTGGAACACGACTGTTTCAGTCATTCCGATGAGGTAGCCAGCCTTATGTTTGCGATCGTGGGCCAGCATGGCAATCATGTCCGGCGGATTCTTTTGAACATATTCCAAGATACCCTGCACTGGATCTGTGTGATCGTATGTGGCGATCGTGAATTCTTGGTACGGATACATCTTGGCAAAGGAATTCATTTTGTCTTCGATCGCTTGTGCGCTGGTAAACTTAGCCGGCGTATTGATGTACAGCAACTCGATCGTTGCCTCGAACTCGCGGGCGATCGCCAAGACATCTCTGAAAGGACGTTCGACGTTCTCCGAAAAGGAAAAAGGGAACAGGATTTTCTTGATCGACGCTGGGTGCGCCCCTGACTTCACGTTCAACACCGGGCACTCCGCATTTCGAATCACCTTTTGAATAGTGGATCCGATGAATCGCCTATCATCCTCCACTCCGTGGGATCCCATTAGGATCAAACTTGCTTCGGCCAGCTTCGACTTCTCAACAATCTCGTCGGCGGTGATGCCATGGGTGACCAAGGAGTGAACAATGACACCCGGGCCAATCAAGTTGTCGACAAGCCGGTCCATCTTGGTCTTCGCCTCTTCCGTGTTTTGAATAACATCGGGATGGTCGGCCCGATCAGACTTGCTCAACGCCTCCCAATTGGTCAAAGTGGGAACGTTATGGTGTACCGTGATACTGGCACCTGTTTTGGCAGCAATTTCACCTGCCATCTTCAACGCGCTAACGGCATATTTTGAAAAATCGGTGGGAACAAAAATCGTTTTCATAGAAGTCGCATTTGTTGTTGCGATACAATTGTACTTACGCTCCTGAACAAGGGCTATGACGATTCTCAACTCAAGCGTTGATTTATGTTAAAGCCGTATCCTCAGTCCATGACATGGCGTTGATTGACAACTGTTGAAGAAGATTGACAATTGTCGCCCTTGAATCTGACTTTGGTCAGGGTGGCACCGCAACATGAACCGCTAGTTTCGCGTTGGAATGGCGTCAAATCAAAACTCAGGATATGGAAAAGCAATTCAAACTGAAGGGATCCGGACGACTGTTTGACACTCCATGGTTGGAGCGCCTGACGCACACCCACATCGCAGTTCCCGTAACAGTCTTTTTATTGTATGCCGCAGCGCTCCTTTTTTGGAGTACGGCCAAGACCTCCATCGGCGTTGGCCTCACCACGGGGCTATATTTTCTAGGGCTATTTGTCTTCACCTGGGTGGAATACAACGTGCATCGTTTTCTATTCCACATCCCCATCACCACGCAACGCCGCGCGCGATTTCAATACATCATGCACGGTGTTCACCACGAATACCCAAAGGACACGGATCGGCTGGCAATGCCTCCCCTCCTCAGCGTGACGATCTCCACATTGCTGTTGATCATCGCTCGTAGCATATTGGGCGACTACTCGTTTTCGCTGTTGGCTGGATTTCTCACTGGATACGCGGCGTATCTGGCCGTTCACTTTATGGTTCACGCATATGCTCCCCCGAAGAATTTCCTGAAAGGGTTGTGGCGGAGTCACGTACTCCACCACTACAAAGACGGCGAAGTAGATTTCGGTGTGACGTCGCCACTCTGGGATTACGTGTATGGAACGGCGTCGAAACGAACAACGAAAGAAAACCATTAAAACATACTTCACATGAAAAGGATCTTGGTGCCCTGCGACTTTTCGCCCACGGCGAAGGAAGCCTACACTTTCGCGCTCAACCTCGCCGGTCTCACCGACGCCGAGGTGATGGTGGTAAAGGCGATCGATTTCCCTTTCATGTATGAAACCGCTTACGCGGAAGTAACCTATTTCGACCCTGGATTCCTGCTGGACCTGCAACGCGACGCCGAACAAAACTTCGTGGAATTGAAGAAGGGACATAAACGACAAGACAAGATCACACTGCATGTGAGTCAAGGATCGGTGACCCAGGTGATTCAAAATGCGATCAAGAACCTACGTGCCGATGTGGTGGTAATGGGTACCAACGGATCCAGCGGGTTCAAGGAATATATGATTGGTTCGAATACGGAGAAGATTGTTCGCTTTTCACCCGTTCCCGTGATTGCGATCCGTCAGGCGGTGCTCACGGCAAGCATTCAAAACATCGTCGTTCCCACCACGTTGGAAAGGAATCAACACGAGTTGATGAACAAGATTAAAGAACTGCAACTGTTATTCAACGCCAAGTTGCATATCCTGGTGGTCAATACCCCGATCCGAATGGCTCGCACCGAAGATCGCCAAGCAGCTTTGGCAGACTTTGCCAAACACTACGACTTATCCAATTACACGGTCAACATTAGAGACGATTACAACGAGGAAGATGCGATTCTTTCATTCACCAAAGAGATTGGTGGCGACTTGATTGCGATGGGCACTCACGCCCGCAAGGGTCTCGCCCACCTGTTCATGGGTAGTATCTCGGAAGATGTGGTCAACCACGGGTCGTGTCCTATCTGGACGATGGCAAAGAAACCGGCGTGATCGCCGACCTTACCTACCCGTTAGCGGGCGACGTTCCAGCGAACCACCTTTTCAAGTTTGGTCGGATTCAGAATTTTTATACGAGTGCCCTCCGTTTCGATCAGGCCCTCACCTCGAAACTCGGACAGTGCCCGGATAACCGATTCCGGTGCCGTTCCGACGATCTTCGCGATATCATCGCGTGCAATGCTAATGGCGGGTCGGTCGCCATTTGCTTGACTCAACTTCAACAAGGCGTCGGCCGTACGTTGGCGGATCGAGCTATAGGCAAGACTCAAGAGGTGTTGTTCCTTTTCAGTGATCCGCTTACAGAGAAACGAGATGAACGCGGCGGCGACGTCCGGATGACTGAACATCAACGTCATGAAATCCTGACGCGGGATCGCGACCAATTCGGAGTCCTCGAGCGCGACGGCAGATTCTTCGTAATCACGATTCTGGAGTATCGCTTCGTAGCCAAAAAAATCTCCACGGCGGTAAATGTCGGTAATCAACTCTTTCCCTTCTTGATGGGACCGGTACATTTTGATTTCACCGTTGCGAACGAAGTAAACGGAGGCGGGATACTCGCCCTCGGCAAACACGGGCATCTTTTTCTTGACCACGCGCACCTTTTTTCCTTCCGCCAACTGGGCAATGTTCAAGGCTTTGCGAGCATCGCTAATAAACTCGTCGAGGCTGTTGGGAAGTTGTACGTAGTCTTTATGTCTTATGTCTACCTTTCTCAGGCGTGCTTCGATGGCGTTGAGAAGCTCGGTTTCATCGAAAGGCTTGGTGAGGTAATCGTCGGCACCAAGTTCCATACCCCTTCGAATATCTGAACGTTCGGCTTTCGCCGACAAGAAAATAAAGGGAATCGCTGCTGTTTCCGGGCGCTTAGACAGCACGTGCAGCACGGCGTAGCCATCTAGCTCCGGCATCATGATATCGCAGATGATGAGGTCGGGGGACACACGGTTGGCTGCGTCGACTCCGACTCTCCCGTTTTCCGCGAGGGTCACTTCGTAGCCCGCCAGATTCAAAATTTCTCCAGTGTTTTCACGTATCTCGTAGTTGTCTTCAATAAGAAGAATTCTCTTTGCCATAGTACTAGTCGGAACTCCTCCGACGGGTCGAATTACCCTCCAAACACGTTGGCGGGGGCTGTCACAAGTCACGGGGCTGACTGACTTTTGTCAACTGGTATAAAATGCAAGAAGGCGACCGTATGCCGCCTTCCACCTTTGGCTTGTCGGGCTCGACGACAAGTCGTTCCCTGGTGTAATCGATCAGCCTTGTAACCCCATGAATGGGACCGGAAAAACCCCGATCTTTCCAGTCGGACTTCGATCGATTATGCGATACCAAAGTATGCCGCCGTTGGCAGGCGCGGAATGACTATCGTCAGTCGATCCAATAATTCTTGTCATTTTCATGAATCACTCCATCCCACCAGATGCACACGGCCTGAGCGCCGACGAAATCGCTGAATCGCGCCGCCGACACGGTCGCAACGAAGTCGTTGTCAAGGAAAAATTCTTCGCCGAACTGTTCAAAGAAGTCTTTGCCGATCCCATGCTCCTGTTGTTGGTAGCGGCGTCGTTGCTCTACTTCGTCACAGGGGAAACGGGCCATGGCTTGTTCATGCTCGGAGCGATCGCGGTCGTGTACAGCATCTCGGTGTTCCAAGACTCTCGGAGCCGAAAGGCCTTGAAAGCACTACGCGACATCACTCAACCCGAAGCGAAGGTCATCCGGTCGGGACAGACCCTGACCATTCCAAAAGGCGATATTGTCGTTGGCGACTTGGTCATCGCAGAAGAGGGAACGACCATTCCGGCCGACGGTGTGATCATTCGATCGAACGACTTTACCGTCAACGAGTCGTTGCTCACCGGCGAATCCTTGCCCGTCACGAAAGAGAACGAGGATCTCAAGCTGTATCAGGGAACGCAAGTGACTAGTGGGTCTGCCGTTTTTCGAGTTGAATCGGTGGGGGCCGCCACGCGGATCGAGCAGATCGGGAAAAGCATCGAAGCCGTCGGCAAGGAGAAGACGCCGCTAGAAGTTCAGATCGACTCTTTCGTAAAGAAAATTACATACACGGGGTTGGTCGTGCTTGCCATCGTTTGGGGCCTGAACTACTTGATATCCCACGATGCACTCGATAGTTTACTCAAAGCGCTGGCATTGGGGATGAGCATTGTGCCTGAAGAGATACCCGTCGCCTTCACGACCTTCATGGCGATTGGAGCCTGGAAGTTGATGAAACGTGGAATCGTCGTGCGCCGCACTGGCACTGTCGAGACACTAGGAAGTGCGACGGTCATTTGCCTAGACAAAACGGGAACCATCACCGAAAACAGGATGTCGCTGGCCAAGGTACACCCGTGGGGAAACAACGACACGAATCGGGTAGTCGAGGTTGCGATGTGGGCGAGCGAACCCGACCCATTCGACCCGATGGAGGTAGCCCTTCACGACGCCTACGCAAAATTTGCAGCACCGGATCGGCGGGGGAATTTTGAACTCGTACACGAGTACCCGCTCGGTGGTCAACCACCTATGATGACGCATGTGTTTCGAGATGCAGCTGGGACTCAGATCATTGCCGCGAAAGGAGCGCCCGAAGCAATCTTGGCCGTCTCGAAGATCGATCGCGCGCAAGCCGAAGTTGCCCTGCAATCATTAACGGCGGATGGATTTCGGGTGCTCGGTGTGGCCATTTCCTCGTTTCAAGGTGATCAGTTTCCTGATCGACAACAAGACCTGCCGTTCGAGTTCCTGGGGTTCGTCGCATTCTATGACCCGCCAAAGAAAAACATCGCACAGGTTTTCTCTGGATTCTACGAGGCGGGAATTGGCGTCAAGATTCTCACGGGCGACAATGAAGCGACCACGCGGACGATCGCCCGTCAAATCAACTTTCAACCGGGCGATCAATTGGATGGTAAACGCGTGATGGACATGTCGCAAACCGACCTTCAACATGCGGTGCGGACCACCAACTTGTTCACTCGAATGTACCCAGAAGCTAAGTTGAAGGTTCTGAAAGCACTCAAAGCCAACGGCGAAGTTGTGGCGATGACTGGCGACGGTGTGAACGACGGCCCCGCACTGAAAGCAGCACACATCGGCATCGCGATGGGTCAAGGCGGTTCGGAAGTAGCCAAAGAAGTCTCATCCCTTGTATTGACATCCGACAACCTCGAGAGCATGGTCGAGGCAATCTCTATTGGTCGCCGCATCTACAGCAACCTCAAGAAAGCGGTTCAATACATCATCTCGATTCACATTCCGATCATCCTTACAGTGTTTATCCCGCTCGCACTGGGCTGGATCTATCCGAACGTGTTTACGCCTGTGCATGTAATATTCTTAGAATTGATCATGGGCCCTACCTGCTCCATCGTGTATGAAAATGAACCAATCGAACCCGGCACGATGACGCAAAAGCCGCGTCCATTTAGTTCCACGTTCTTCAATTGGAAGGAACTAAGCATTAGCATTGTCCAGGGATTGGTGATTACCTGTGCAACACTCGGAATTTACCAACTCGCCGTCGTCAGCCATATGTCAGAAAATGAAACGAGGACCATGGTATTCACGACCCTCGTATCATCTAACATCTTCTTGACGCTGGTGAACCGTTCATTTGTGCATTCGGTGTGGAAGACGATGTCGTATAAAAACCCGTTGTTGTTTTGGATCGTGGGCCTCACGATCGGAATCACGTTGCTGATCTTCTTCGTGACACCGATCACGCACTTTTTCCGTTTGTCGTTGCCCTCAGCCAGCTACATGCTGTTAAGCGTGGGAGCCGGGGCAATCGGCGTATTGTGGTTGGAGGTAGTAAAACCGATCCAACGCAAACCGACGACTTAAGCAAATACGACGCGTTCCCTCTCTGCTGCTTGGATGTTTTGGATCCCTCGGATCAAGGCATCGGCATTGAATGACACGGAGTCGATCCCACAGTTGACTAAGAAGTGGGCGAAGGCGGGGTTATCGCTGGGCGCCTGTCCGCAGAGGCCTACCTTTACTCCTTTGTCGTGGGCGGTCACGATCAGGTGTCGAATCAGGGCAGTGACCGCCTCGTTGTCCTCTGCGAAGAGGTCACTCACGATTGCCGAATCACGATCGACCCCGAGGGTCAGTTGGGTCAGGTCGTTTGACCCGATTGAAAATCCATCGAAGAGCTCAGCAAAATCCGACGCCAACAAGATGTTTGACGGAATTTCAGCCATCACATACACTTCCAAACCGTTCTTGCCTCGCTCGAGTCCAAATTCCTTCATTGTGGCGAGTACCTTATTGGCTTCCTTGACGGTGCGACAAAAGGGGATCATCACCTTGACGTTGGAGAGCCCAAATATCTCGCGCACACGCCGGACGGCAGCGCACTCCAACCCGAAACCATCTTTGTATCGTTCGTTGTAGTACCGACTTGCGCCTCGAAATCCAAGCATCGGGTTTTCTTCGTTTGGTTCGAAGAACTTTCCGCCCACCAACTTCGCGTATTCGTTTGTTTTGAAGTCGCTCATGCGCACGATCACATCTTTGGGATAGAACGCTGCGGCAACCAATCCAATAGACGAACTTAACTTATCGACGAAGAATTCTTTTTTGTCGGAGTAGTGGCGCGTTAACGCAGTGATTTGATCCTTCTCCGTTCCAGCTGGAAGTTCCTGAAACTTCGCCAATGCCATGGGGTGTATCTGGATGTAGTTGCTGATGGCAAACTCCATTCTAAACAAACCAACTCCAGCATTTGGATACATCGATAGCGTAGTCGCTTTTTCCGGGTCGGCCAGAATGAACATAGGCTGTGTGTGCGTGGGCTCCGCTCCGGCCTCAATCTCGCTTTCGACCCAGTCGAGTTTTCCATCGTAGATCCTTCCTTCTTCCCCGCTGGCACATGAAACGGTTATCGTCTGGCCATCTTTCAACACGCTCGTGGCGTGTAGTGTACCAACTACTGCGGGAATACCTAACTCGCGCGCGATGATGGACGCATGACTGGTGCGGCCGCCTTGATTCGTGACGATGCAAATTGCTTTTCGCAAGAGCGCGTTCCAATCCGGATTGGTAATGTCGGCCACCAAAATGTCTCCATCTTTCACCTTATCTCGATCGGCTAGAGAACGAACGATGGTGACCCTTCCCGTCACGATCCCACGCCCCACCGCTCGTCCACGCACAACAGGTTCCGCCTGAGTACTTAGGGCATACTCTTTTAGTGTCATCTTACGCCCGGCTACGTGAATGGTTTCTGGACGTGCCTGAACGATATACAACTGGCCGGTGCTTCCATCCTTCGCCCATTCGATGTCCATCGGCAATTGATAATGGTCTTCAATTGCAAGGCACCAAGTAGCCAGTGTCTTCAGATCTTGGGGGTTTAACACGAATTGATCGCGCAAAATCATGGGCGTGTCAACCATCTCGGTCGACGCTTGGTCGTTCGAGTACACGATCATCTTCTCTTTGGAGGCGAGTCGCTTCCACACGAGGGCGTCATTCCCCTGCCGAACGCCACTTTTAAAGAAGTAGAACTCGTCCGTTGTCACGGCTCCCTGCACGACGCTCTCGCCGAGGCCCCAGGCACCCGTCACATAAATTAGCTCTCGGTTGCCCGATTCGGGATCGAGGGTAAACGCGACTCCTGCACTCCCCTTATCTGAACGCACCATCACTTGAACACCTACGGACAAAGCGACTTGACTCGTCGTCAGCTGGTGATCGAGTCGATACTTGATCGCGCGATCATTAAATAACGACGCATAGCACTTTCTGACCGCGAAGTAAAGACCATCCAACGATGTGACATTCAAGAACGAGTCGTGTTGTCCCGCAAAACTCATCGAAGGCGAATCCTCCGCTGTGGCACTGCTGCGAACAGCAACGGAGATCGATTCACCTTGCTGTGACCGCAATTCTTGCCACGCTGTCGCGATTGCCGATCTCACCTTTGGTGATAAATCCGATTCCATCACCAACCACCGACACTTCCTACCTACCTCAGCGAGATTTCCCAGGGTAGCAATATCCAGCTCATCGATGTAGCCATGCAACAATTTGGCGATGGCGTTATGTGCGAGGAAATCGTGAAACGCATCGACTGTAATGGCGAAGCCTGTCGGTACGTGGATACCCTGTGGCGAAAGCGTATGAATCAACTCGCCAAGGGATGCATTCTTGCCACCCACGCGGCCTACATCCGACATGGTTAGATCTTCGAAACGAGCTATTAGTGCCATGATTGAAAAATGTTTACGCGTACTTCGTAAAATGAGTCTTTACAAATGCCTGTTGTTCTTGCACCGTCATTTTGCCGGCCTGCTTCACTTCGAGACGTACCTTTGAGAAATTGTGATCTGAAGTAAGACGATTGAACAGTTCATTCTTTGATTCTTTTGGACCAAACAATACCACAGATTCGTAATCACGAATAATGTTCGACAACTTCTTATAGAAGTGGTTCTCCACGTTCTGCTCTGCGTGGTGCTTCAGGTGCTCGCTCTTACCTTTATGAACACCTTCCGCCTCCAGCGTGGTGGTCGTCATCGGGTCGGTAAATGGCGTTAGATATGCGTGGTGATGGTCGAGCCAAACACCGAGTTTTGTTGCTTTCATAGTTGCTTTTGTTTGACATGGTGAAGCTACTGCCCATGACGACAACAAAGCGTGATAAAAGTCACGTTCGTGGTTGATCGTTGTTGGTTCGTGGTTCGTGGCTGATGGATGATGGTTGGTGGTGGTTGGATGATAGACGATGGTTGATGGATGACGGTAGATGGTTGTTCGTAGGGTCCTCCATGAACCAGGGTCGCCCTTTGAACTCTATCAACCATCAACCATCCACTATCAACCACCAACCATCTACCACCAACTACGGCACTATTCCATATCCTTGTAAGATCTTGGCTTCGTCTTCGTGAGCGATGTACATCACTATTTCAAGTCTCTTATTGATTTTGTGCACTATATAGGTGATGTGAAATGTGAAACGCTGTTCATGGGTGGCAATAAAGGTGGCAGTCCAAGTGGCCTTTACCAGCGAATATCGATTGGAGACTTCCTCTTCGGCGATGCTATTGAGCGAGATGGAAGAGAGTCCCGCCTTGGTATAGTAGTCTTTCATTGCTTTTCCATATCTCCAGCGTGCGAGCAGGTGGTTGCTATGGAAGGACACCCCCGACGGCCCGGCGCTCACCAGTTTGCGACCGTACAAGCGAGCGATCTTTCGATACTCAAGTTTCTGAGCGTGCTGCTCATAGCGTTCGAATAGGTCTTGAATTTCTTTAGAGGCCATAACATGTCGGTAAATAAGTTTCAGAAGTCGCTTCTAATCGTTGAAATGAACAGGAACAAGCTGAATGCGGCAAACGCCAGCATGATCGCTGCCAAAATGAAACTACCTCCTTCACCGGCCTGTGCCATCACGATAGTCAGGACGGCAATGGTAGTTTCCATCAGGGTCAGGAACATCAATAGACCAGGTACCAGCACCCCCGCCGAGTCTTCTTGCTGTAACGCCTTCCACCCGGTTAGCAGGATAGCTGGCAGAAATAGCGAAAGGTCCAGGACGTGCACGGGGTTTGTCATTAGGCCTGCGACCTGAATCGATGTCGGTGTTTGGCGCGCCCACAACGCTGGAACCACATCCGACAACCAGAGGAGGTAAAACAAGGTGCCAATTATTACTAGATAGTACCCCGCGATGCGGTGCCACCGAGTTGGCGTGTTGCGTTCGTGATCATGGCCCGAGAAAAACCAAATGAGGCTATACGCAGAGAGTCCCAACACCGCACAATACACAAGGAAAAGAGAATTGAAAGAGACAGCAAAAGCGTAGATGGCGAAAGTGTAAACCGTGTAGACGATGGCTCCTACCCACATGAAGGTTGCGAACCGGTTTCCTTGGAACCCATACAGCGTACCCACGAATAAGACCGGGACGAGCACGAATAAGTCAAATGCATCTTGGCCTGTGGTTTGGCTGCTCCAATTCGGGGTGGCGCCACGATACACTTCTGGGGCTAGGAGCCCGACGAGGCTCGATACTGCGATGAGGACAATCGCAGGCAGAGAAAACCACAATAAAACCCGGTTTCGAAAGAGCGTCTGGGTTGCCATGACTGGTTCGGATACCCAAATGTGCGGTTGGCCCGCCGAAACTGGCGTGAGGTAGGTCAACGGAATTGGTGATCGTTGTCAGTGCCGACCAGGCGGCAACCCTGACAAATGTCATGTCCCCAGATGATGGGCCTCAGCGGGCGGCCTTAAGGGTCGGGATACTTTTGAAAACAAATAAAACGGCTATGAAAAAGATCCTAGTTCCCACTGACTTCTCCGAAGCATCGATTGAAGCAGTCAGGTTTGCGGCAAATGTTGCTAGAGAATCGCAGGGCGAGCTCACCCTGTTTAACACGATTGAACTTCCGTCCCTGTACAACTCTTCCATGGTCGCCCAGTTCGAGTCTGACTTCATGAAATCCATGAAACAGGGTGCGGAGCGCGAAATTGAGAAAATTGAGAGTAAATCCATAGGCGCCAAGGTGAAAGTGAAACGCCTCGTCGTGTTCGGGGGTTTCCTGCCGACGCTCAAGGACACGATTAAGAAAGAGAAGCCCGACGTCATTATTGCGGGCACAACGGGTGCATCAGGAGTTAAAGAATACACGCTGGGTTCAACCGCCGAGAAGATCGTTCGGAACAGCAGCGTGCCCGTGATCTCGGTTCATAAGTTCACGGATCAAATCAAGAACATCGTATTTCCGACACAGCCAGACTTGGCGCAAGAAGCGTTAACGATGAAGGTGAAGGAACTGCAGACATTCTTCGATGCCAAACTTCACGTATTGTACGTGAACACGCCGGCCACGTTCAAGCGTGACTCAGACATTCGACCTTCGCTGGAAAAGTTCGTGAAGCGTTTCATGTTAAAGAACGCGACCGTTAACATCTACAACGACATCTCAGAAGCCGACGGCATTATCAACTTCGTGAAAGACAACAAGGCTGATATGGTCGCGATGGCCACACACGGTCGTAAAGGGCTCGCGCACATTGCAAGCGGCAGTATCGCCGAAGATGTAGTTAATCATATCAAGTGCCCCACATGGACGTTCAAAATCAACTAGTCAAAACCCGGGAGAAACTCCTGTGCTACCATTGTGGACAACCTTGCGACGATGAAACTTTTTCGATCGAAGACAAGGCATTTTGTTGTTACGGTTGTAAGGTTGTCTTCGAACTGATCAACGAAAACAACCTGTGCGAGTATTACAACATAGAAGCCCACCCGGGCGTACAAGCCGATAAGGCCACCCAACAAGAATATGCTTACCTGAACGAGCCGACCGTGCGGCGCAAGCTCGTCGAATTCGATTCCGCTGAGTTTGCGCGGGTTCGATTCGCCGTTCCGAACGTGCATTGCGCTTCCTGCATATGGCTGTTGGAAAATCTTCAGAAAGTCGACGGCGGCGTGTTCCGGTCCGAAGTGAATTTCAACCGAAAAGAGGTGGCCATCGAGTTCAACCCGTCGAAAACCAACCTAGCCGCTCTTGCATCCAAGTTGGATGCGCTCGGGTATGCCCCAAGGATTGAGGAAGAATCGAAAGAAAAAAAAGATAAGGATAGTGATCTATCCTTGGTCATCAAATTGGGTGTGGCTGGATTTGCGTTTGGTAACGTCATGCTCTTTAGCTTCCCCGAATATTTAGGGCTCAACCCAAATGACGCCTCCCTTGGTCGGATATTCTCTTGGTTGAACCTTGTTCTGGCGGTACCCGTGATCGCGTATAGCGCCCAAGACTATTTCACATCGGCGTGGAAAAGCTTTGGGCAAAAACAAATTAACATCGACGTTCCCATCGCGCTTGGATTACTCGCCTTATTTTTTCGAAGTTCTTACGACATCATCACCGCCACCGGCCCCGGCTACTTAGACTCTTTCACCGGTTTGGTCTTCTTTCTTCTAATAGGTCGTTGGTTCCAAAACCGGACCTACGAAAGCTTATCCTTCGAGCGTGATTTCAAATCGTACTTCCCACTCGCCGTCCAAAAGATCGTAGCCGACGAACTGCAGCCTACGGTGATTTATGAACTCCAAAAAGGAGATCAAATTCATATTCGAAATCTAGAAATCATTCCGGCCGACAGTATTCTACTCGACCAAGTCGCATTTATCGACTATAGTTTCGTAACCGGAGAAGCGAGGCCGGTGAAAGCACACGCAGGCGATTTGTTGTATGCAGGCGGCCGGTTACTCGGCGAACCTGTGAAAATGGTGGTCGACAAGGAGACTTCCCAAAGTCACCTGACCAGCCTTTGGAACAAGGATGCGTTTCGCAAAAAACACGAAAGTCGCTACCGGAAAATCATCGACAGATCCGCACGGATCTTCACTTGGGTGGTGTTGGGAATTGCTGCCGTTACAGCAGTGTATTGGTACTTCTACCAACCCGGCGAAATGTGGTTGGTTCTCACTTCCGTGCTGATGGTGGCATGTCCCTGTGCGTTGGCACTAGCCGCACCTTTCACCTACGGAAGCATGCTCCGGGCATTTGGTCGCAACCAATTCTATCTCAAAAATGCAGACGTGATCGAACGACTCGCAGTCATCGACGCCGTTGTGTTCGATAAGACCGGAACCGTTACGCACGGGCAAGACCCAAAAGTTACATTCGTCGGAAGGCTGAGCGAGTCCGAACAGCGTGTCGTCAGGCAACTGACCAGTTATTCCACGCATCCACTCAGCGCTGTTGTCAGCAAATCCTTGAAAAAACAAGCTGCGGTCGCCGTGGCCAACTTTCGGGAACTCCCCGGGAAAGGGATCGAAGCTGATGTCGACGGTGTACATTACCGAATCGGGTCCGCCGATCTCGTGAGCACACCCAAAGTGCATGCAGCAGGTTCAACGGTTTTTGTCTCTGTCGACAATGAGGTTCGGGGTTATTTCCTGATCGAAGTCTCCTTACGAAACAACATACAAGGAATGTTGGCGCGCCTCGGCTTGAAATGCACGGCAATGTTGTCGGGCGACAACACCAGCGATGCAAACCTGATGGGACACCTGTTTCCTAAGAGCACAGAACTCAGATTCAACCAGCAACCGGGCGATAAGATGGATTACATCCAAACTTTGCAACGGAGTGGCAAGAAAGTGTTGATGATCGGTGATGGTCTCAACGATGCCGGCGCCTTGAAGCAAGCCGATGTAGGTATCGCCGTCACCGACGACGCAGGACTCTTTACTCCTGGTTGCGACGGCATCCTACAAGGGAACAGACTCCAAGAACTCGATCGTTTGCTCCTGTTGGCCAAGAGATCTTCGGCCATTCTTAAAATCGCCTTCGGAATTTCGTTCATGTACAATGCCATCGCGTTGACAGTGGCAGTCACTGGACACTTAACACCATTGGTGGCCGCGATCCTCATGCCAATCAGCAGCGTGAGCGTCGTCGGTTTCTCTACCCTCGCTGTCAACTACATTGTAAAAAGAAAAATGAAAACCTCATCGCTATGACACCCACCTACATCGCTGGAGACGAAGCCATTAAAGCCATCAAACCCGGTCACCGAGTATTCATCCACGGAGGCGCAGCTACTCCCCACTATTTGATCAACAAGATGGTAGAGCGCGCGAGTTCGCTTTGGAATGTCGAACTCGTGAGCATTTCCTTACAGGGAGACGTGGCATTCGCCGATCCCGAATACAGAGATCATTTTAGAATCAATTCACTGTTTGTGTCGGCCAGCGTGCGACAAGCGGTGAACGAAGGGCGTGGTGATTACATTCCGATTTTTCTGAGCGAGATCCCCACGTTGTTCAAGAACAACATACTTCCCCTCGACGTTGCGTTGGTGCAAGTATCCCCTCCCGATAGACATGGGTATTGCTCTTTGGGCGTTTCCGTCGATGTCGCTCAAACTGCGATCAAGACCGCCAAGCATGTGATCGCGCAGGTGAACCCGCGCATGCCTCGCACCCACGGCGACAGCATGGTGCACATCAGCAAGTTCAACTCGCTAGTTTACGCCGAGCAGGAGTTACCTGAAGTCGTGGGTGAACACCTTGAATCGGAAATATTTCAACGGATCGGCATGAACGTGGCGTCCTTAATTGAAGATGGTGCCACGTTGCAGACTGGAATTGGATCGGTGCCAGACGCGGTGCTTGCCTGCTTGAAGGATCACCGTGGGCTTGGCGTCCACACAGAAATGTTCTCAGACGGGGTGTTACCCTTGATTGAAAAGGGTGTCATCACCAATGAGTTCAAAAAGAAACACCGTGGCAAGATTGCAACGGGGTTCATTCTCGGAAGCCGCAAACTCTACGACTTTGTTGACGACAATCCATCGGTGGCGGTATTGTCTATCGACTACGTGAACGACACCTCGGTGATCCGGCAAAACCCGAAAGTTACCGCAATCAACAGTGCTGTGGAAGTTGACTTGACCGGTCAGGTTTGTTCAGATTCAATTGGAACCTATCAATACTCCGGTGTGGGTGGCCAAATCGACTTCATGCGTGGCGCAGCCCTGTCGACAGGTGGTAAACCCATTATCGCATTGCCCTCCACGACTGCCGGCGGATTGTCTAAGATTGTGGCAACACTCAAGCCCGGTGCGGGTGTCGTCACAACAAGAGCACACGCGCATTATATTGTGACGGAATACGGTGTGGCCTATTTGTATGGCAAGAATATGCAACAGCGGGCGAAAGCGTTGATCTCCATTGCACATCCCAACCAACGCGAGGACCTAGAGCGCGCCGCCTATGAAAGATTTCACAGCTACGAATTCGAACGCACATTTTATTGATTGAGCCATGATCATCATCGCATTATTGATTTCGATTAGCCTTACCATCGCACTCGTATTCTTGGGGCTGTTCCTGTGGAACATGAAGAGTGGGCAGTACGACGACACGTACACGCCGTCCGTGCGGATGCTATTTGAAGACAAAAAAGAAAAAAAGGTCAAAACCCCATAGATACTACCCTGTTGGCAGCAACTCGTTAACAGGGGCTGGTAGGAGCGAGAAATGAGCTCACTCTTGCTTACTATTGATCCGAGCCATAATCTCGTTCATCATTTCTACCTGCATCCGTTGGATTTCGATCAATTCCTGTTGTTGGTGCATGATCAGGTGATCTAGCTTTTCGTGAACCATTCGGATTTCCAACTCCGACTTTAAGTTGATCATATAGTCTTTCTTGGCGCGGGCGCGGTCCTTTTCTTCCTGCCTGTTCTGACTCATCATAATGATCGGCGCTTGCAGGGCGGCCAGGCACGACAGCAGCAAGTTTAACAGGATAAATGGATACGGGTCGAAAGGATGGGTGGTGAGGACAAAGACGTTGATACTAATCCAAATGAGCATGAAAACGCCGAAGGACGCGATGAACGACCAACTTCCTCCGAACGTAGCCACCGCGTCGGCCAGCTTTTGACCAAAGGTGAGCTTCTCCTCCGCATCCTCGATCTTGTCGGCGAGCGTACTTCGCGACTTCATGGCGCCCAGCACGGTCTCTTCCAGCGTCGACAATTCACCTATTTCCTTGGCAAGGTAGTTCGCGATGTATTTCTGCCGATACGCGTTGAGTTCGCTGATCGCAAGATTCGACGTCTTTGTAAAGTGGGGATGGTCCTGGCAAATCAAGTCGTAAATCGACTTCCGCACGATCTTTCCGGGCACCTTATCGACTGCTGGAAACTCTTTCTTAGAAATGTCGCTGACGAAAGTTTTCATGGCGGTGAAGTTACCAAAAAAGGGTGACTGATGTGCCCAAATAGACCCATTTGAGGCCTTCGCGGCCCTCAAAATCCTGACAAACATCATAGGAACAGACAACTGAAGTCAGTCTCACCCCATACACGGCACAATACTTTTACCGCCAGTAATACTGACCCAAAATCCAAATGGAACTGCAAAAATTCAGCTACGACAACAAGATTGTCAAAGCATTCATCATCGCGACTGTGATCTTCGGATTGGTCGGGATGCTGGTTGGCCTCACAGCGGCGATCCAGCTGTTCTACCCGATTTTCAATTTCGATTTCCAGTACACCACTTTCGGACGGATCCGTCCACTACACACCAACGCCATCATTTTTGCCTTCGTGGGCAATGCGATGTTTGGAGGTGTGTATTATTCCATGCAGCGCCTCCTGAAGACGCGTATGTTCAGCGACAAGCTGAGCTGGATACACTTCTGGGGCTGGCAATTGATCATCCTCGCGGCGGCTATCACGTTGCCCTTGGGTATCACCACTTCCAAAGAGTATGCTGAATTGGAGTGGCCGATCGACATCGCCATCGCGCTGGTGTGGGTGGTATTCGGTATCAACATGATTGGCACGATCATCAAACGTCGTGAACGCCACATGTATGTTGCCATTTGGTTCTACATCGCCACGTTTGTGACGGTAGCCGTGCTCCACATCGTGAACTCGTTCGAGATGCCGGTCACGTTTTTCAAAAGCTATTCCTGGTACGCGGGCGTGCAAGATGCCTTGGTTCAATGGTGGTACGGCCATAACGCAGTTGCGTTCTTCTTGACCACACCATTCTTAGGATTGATGTACTACTTCTTACCGAAGGCCGCGAATCGTCCCGTGTACTCGTATCGTTTGTCGATCATCCACTTCTGGTCGTTGATCTTCATTTACATCTGGGCTGGCCCTCACCACTTGTTGTATACGTCCCTTCCCGACTGGGCGCAGTCGCTCGGAACGGTATTCTCGATCATGTTGATCGCACCGTCTTGGGGCGGTATGTTGAACGGTTTGATGACCCTCCGCGGCGCATGGGATCGTGTGCGCGAAGATGCTGTGTTGAAGTTCATGGTGGTGGCGGTTACGGCATACGGTATGGCCACGCTAGAAGGACCACTGCTCTCATTGAAGAACGTAAACGCAATTGCGCACTTTACCGACTGGATCGTCGCACACGTGCACGTGGGTGGCCTTGGCTGGAACGGGTTCCTCATCTTCGGTATCCTTTATTGGGTGGTACCCAAAATGTGGGGCACCACACTCTACTCGAGCAAATTGGCGAACCTGCACTTCTGGTTGGGAACGCTGGGCATCATCTTCTATGCATTGCCCATGTACGTTTCCGGTGTTGTTCAAAGCTTGATGTGGAAAGAATTCAACCCGGAGGGTTTCCTCGTGTACAAGAACTTTTTGGAAACCACCGTTCAAGTATTGCCCTTGCACATGCTCCGTGCTACCGGCGGCGCCCTGTATCTCACGGGAGCAATCATCATGACTTATAACCTGATTAAGACAGCAGGCGCTGGCTCCTTCATCGCAGACGAACCAGCAGAGGCAGCTCCCCTTGCGCCCGAGTACGTGGCCAAAAGCGGTGGATGGCACCACCGGGTATTGGAACACAAGCCGTTGTTGTTCACCGTACTGTCGCTCATCGCCATCTTGATTGGTGGTGTCATCGAAATGGTGCCCACGTTCTTAATCAAGTCGAATATCCCGACCATCGCAAGTGTTACGCCTTACACACCACTCGAAGTTCACGGACGCGATATCTACATACGTGAAGGGTGCGTAAACTGCCACACTCAAATGGTTCGCCCCTTCCGTTCAGAAACAGAACGCTACGGCGACTATTCGAAAGCGGGTGAATACGTCTACGACCATCCTTTCTTGTGGGGTTCGAAACGTACAGGTCCAGACCTACAACGTGTAGGCGGCAGGTACTCCGACTCATGGCATTTCAACCACATGTACTCACCTGGCGACGTATCTACCGGATCGATCATGCCCGCATACAAATGGTTGACACGACAATCGATCGACAAGAGCTTGACGGCTGGCAAAATCTCTGCGCTCCGAAAAATAGGCGTACCCTATCCGGAAGACTACGAATCCATCGCCAATGACGACTTGGACAAACAGGCTCAAAAGATTGTGGCTTCGCTTAAAGCCGATAACATTGAAACAACCCCGGATGCTGAAATCGTTGCGTTGATTGCCTACCTACAACGCCTCGGCAAAGACATCAAAGCAGAAAAGGTCGCACAAAACAACACTCAACCTTAAGACCATGTACAAGAACATTCTCCAGAGCATCGACAATGTGGCTATCTGGCCTGTCGTATCGTTCGTAATCTTCTTCTTGTTCTTCCTCGTACTCCTTTGGTGGGTATTCACGGCTAACAAAGACTTCATTCAAAAGATGAAACAGTTGCCCATGGAAGACAATCAAACGTCCACCCCTAACGCACCCGGGAAATGAAAACCAGTGAAAAAATCCAAGACCGCCACACCAAACAGGGTGAGCGTATGAACAAAAAAGAATGTAAGTGCAAGGGAGACTGCCCTTGTTGCGACAGGAAAGAAAACGAAAACAAAGGTGAGGTAAAAAGTAAAGTGCTTGCATTGCTTTCAGTGCTTCTCTTTCTCGCTCCCGCAGCTTTCGCGCAAGACGCAGCAAAGCCTGCTGGCTTTTGGGATGACCCCTTCAATAGCCCGATGCTGCCCTTTTACATCGTCATGGCTTTCATCGCGGTCACCATTGTACTCGTGATCGCCGTGTTGATCTACCTCGTGAAGGTATTGAACTTCGTTGTCCATCGCGCAGATGAAGAACGCGCGCAGCGCCTCGGTATCCCGGTGAAGAAGCGTGAATCGTGGTGGTCGAAAATTTGGGACGACCTCAACGCCGCAGTACCCGTTGGGTCAGAGCAAGATATCGACTTGGGCCACAGCTATGATGGTATTCGTGAGTTGGACAACCACTTACCGCCGTGGTGGACGGGTCTGTTCTATTTCACCATCATTTGGGGCGCTGGCTACCTCATCGCTTACCACGTGTCGCTATCGCTTCCCCTTTCGGGAGACGAATATGCCAACGAGGTGAAAGCGGCGGATGAGAAAAAGCGCGCGTTCCTGGCCTCGCGTCCAGCTGTGGTAATCGACGAAAACACACTTGTATATACACCTGATGCCGCGATCATCGCGAAAGGAAAGTCGGTTTTTGTTGGAAACAACTGCCGTTCGTGCCACGCCGAAGATGGCGGTGGTAACGGTATCGGTCCAAACCTGACAGACGAATACTGGTTGCACGGGGGTAGCGTAAAAGATGTCTTCGCCACGATCAATAAAGGAGTGGTGGAAAAAGGAATGCCTGCATGGGGTAAAGCCATGAGTGCCGAAGACGTCCGTGACGTAACTTTCTACGTGATGAGTTTGCAGGGCACGAAACCTGCCAACCCTAAAGCACCTCAAGGACAGTTGTACCGCCCCGAACCGGTCGCTGCTCCGACGGATAGCACGAAGGCCCCCGCCTCTGGCGAGCCTCAGGCTTTAAATAATTAACAACAAAACAAAACAGTGGCAACGGCTCAAAACCCCAATGATCTATATGCATACGACGAACAGTTCCGCGATTCCATCGCTACCGTCGATGCAAAAGGCAAGCGCTTATGGGTATACCCGAAGAAACCGTCGGGTTACTACCACCGCCTTCGGATCTTTGTAACGATTGTACTGCTCACGCTGCTTTTCGCCGGTCCTTTCATTAGGATCGGCGGGCAGCCTCTGCTCCTCCTCAACATCTTCGAGCGGCGATTTGTCATCTTCGGTCAAGCGTTTTGGCCGCAAGACTTCATCTTGTTGGCGCTCACCCTGATCACTTTTTTCGTGTTCATCATCTTGTTCACCGTGGCCTTCGGTCGCATTTGGTGTGGCTGGATGTGTCCGCAAACACTGTTCATGGAAATGGTGTTTCGGAAAATTGAATACTTGATCGAAGGTGATGCCGCCGAACAGCGTCGCCTCAACAACGGTCCCTGGAACTTTACACGAATCTGGAAGAAGACCACGAAGCAAGGGATCTTCCTCTTGATATCAATCTTGATTGCACATACCGCGATGGCGTACCTGATCGGCTACGAACGCGTATTCGAAATCGTTCGTCATTCGCCTTCCGAAAATATCGCTGGATTCCTAGGGTTGATTGGATTCACTGCCATCTTCTACGCGGTATTTGCCTACCTGCGCGAACAAGCGTGTATTGCAGTATGCCCGTACGGACGACTCCAGGGTGTTCTATTGGTCAAAGACTCGATCGTAGTTGCGTATGACTGGCTCCGAGGCGAGCCCCGTGGAAAGATCAAGAAACAAGCAGAGGCAGAAACAGTTGTAAAGAAGGGGGATTGCATCGACTGCAAGCTTTGCGTCCACGTGTGTCCCACCGGAATCGACATTCGGAATGGCACCCAACTGGAGTGCGTCAACTGCACCGCTTGTATCGACGCTTGCGACGACGTGATGGTGAAAATCGGCAAACCAAAAGGCTTGATCCGCTTTGCTTCCTATAATGGCATCAAGCAAGGAATCCAAAAATTGATCACACCCAGAATAATCGGGTACTCGACGGTGCTCGTTGCTTTGCTCACGTTCTTGAGCTTCCTGTTGATCACACGCGCTGAAGTCGATACGACGGTACTGAAAGTACCCGGGACACTTTACCAAACCAAAGAAGGCAATATCATCACGAACTTGTACAACGTTGAGTTTGTGAACAAAACCTTCGAAGACAAACCATTGGAGCTCCGCGTCGAGTCTCCTGCTTACGCGAGCTTGGTGAAACCCGATGGCAAACCATTGGTCGTACCTGCCGAAGGTCTGTTGAAGGCAGTCTATTTCATCGAAATTCCTAAGTCGGAACTTCCAGATGTCTCGACAACCGTGTACTTGGGTGTGTACGATGGTGATCGTCGCATCGAGAAACTGAAAGTAAAATTCATCGGACCATTCGTGGTCCCTAAAAAATAAAGATATGAGCTGGGGAAAATGGATCGTTGTTTCTTTCATCCTGTTCGCAGGATTCATCGGAACGCTGGTTACTGTGTGCGTGCGCCAAGATATCAGCCTGGTTTCAAAGGAATACTACCAAGACGAACTTGACTACGGCAAACAAGTGGTCCGCTTGGAAAACACTCATGCACTCTCGCAACCGCCGGCCATCTCTGTGAAGGAGGGAAAGCTGGTAGTCGCGTTCATCGACTTCCCCAAACTGAGCGAAGGTACCCTGCAACTCTTTTGTCCCGCCAACGCTAGTTTCGACAAGGACTTCACGGTACCCGTCACCGCGGGATCGGAACAAGACTTTGACATCAGCGATTTACCTCCTGGCAGGTATAAGGCCCGTCTCAAGTGGACAATGGATTCGAAGGAATACTTCTTCGAAGAAGTCGTGATCATTTAGTTAAGGAAAAAGGAAACGAAAATGTGGATCACCGCCATCACGTTGGGTCTCGCAGGTAGCCTACACTGCCTAGGTATGTGTAGTCCACTGGTGATGGCTGTTACCTCGGCGCAACCGAAAGTACCGATGAGTAAGGTGATCTATAACTTCGGGAGGATAACGACCTATGGACTTCTCGGCGCTTTCGTAGGGATCGCCGGTGTGCTGATCGACTTGTCTTGGCTACAAAACTGGATGTCGGTACTGTTGGGTGTCCTTTTGATCGTCTTCGGAGTAGCTGGCGTTAGCCGGGTTCGCATTCCCTTACTCACCGGACTCATCAACAGACTTGTGATCGCGATTAAAGCCAAGTTCAGCAAGCTGCTGGCCTCTAAAGCACGCACGTCGTTGTTTGCACTCGGAATGCTCAACGGGTTACTGCCTTGTGGGCTCACGTACATAGCGCTTGCCTATTGCGTTACGCTCGACCCCATGACGGGCTTCGCCTACATGTTCGTTTTCGGCTTAGCAACGTTTCCCGTCATGTTGGGCTTAACCGTGGTGCTCACCAAATGGTTAGTACGTTTTCAGTTGAGTTTCAAGAAGGCTACAACCATCATGTTGATCTCGTTGGGTGTTCTGTTGGTAGCCCGGGCGTACATCGTACATTCTGGACACGCCCATTCCTTCGACGAAAACGGGATCACCATCTGCGGTGTGAAATAAGCTGCGACGCGGTTGGGCCCCTAGCGGGCGAAATTCCACCGCACTACCTGCTCCAACTTGGCTGGACTCTTGAGTGTGATTTTGCCAGACTCAATGTCAATGAGTCCCTCGTCTTTAAATTCTGACAAGATTCGAATCACGGATTCCGACGCCGTACCAACCATGCGGGCAAGGTCTTCGCGGCTGATACTCATCTTCTCTTTTTCGCCCTTCAACGCGCTGGTCTTGAGTAGCGCTTCGGCGGTGCGCTGCCGAACGGAACTATAGGCGAGATTGACCAACTGCTTTTCCTTGTCGGTGACTTTCTTGCAAAGCATCGAGATGAATGCCGCCGACACGTCTGGTTGACTATATAATAGTGTCAGAAAATCGTGTTTGGGGATTACGATTACCTCGCAGTCTTGCAACGCGACAGCCGACTCTTGGTATTCGGTGTTCTCGAGGATGGGTTCAAACCCAAAAAAGTCGTCCTTTTTGTAAAGATTTGTGATCAGCTCCTTGCCTTCGGGGTGCGCCTTAAAGGTTTTGATCTCGCCCGAATGCACAAAAAATACGGACTGGGGCGTATCGCCTTCGGCAAAGACTTCCGACTTCTTCTTGACTTGTTTTACTTTCTTGTCCTTGCAGAGTTCCTTCAGGTTTAGTACGCGCTGGGCATCCCGGATCAGGGCATCGAGGCCTTCGGCGCCAAAAGCATAGTCCTTGGTCCGGATCTCATTCTTTTTGAACCGGGCTTCGATCGCGTTGAGCAACTCCGTGTCGTCGAAAGGCTTGGTGAGATAGTCATCTGCACCCAGTTCCATGCCCTTCCGGACATCGGCACGTTCTGTCTTCGCCGTAACGAAGATGAAAGGAATACCGGCGGTTTCGGGCTTCTTGGATAAGATGTGAAGAACGCCGTAACCATCGAGTTCGGGCATCATGATGTCGCAGATGATCATATCGGGCTTCTCCCGAAGGGCAGTGTCGACACCTGTTTTGCCATTTTCTGCTGTAATCACATCGTAGTTGGCCAACGCGAGGATCTCCTGCGTGTTTTCACGAATACCTGCATTGTCTTCGATAACTAGAATCTTCTTCATAATGTATCGGGTATAGTGACGGTAAATGTGGTACCTACTTGGTACTTGCTTTCAAAGCTAATCGTGCCCTTCAGCAGTTCTACATAACGGCGCACGATGTTGAGCCCAAGACCAGTTCCAGCGATATCGGCCGCATTGTGGGCTCTAAAGAAACGTTCAAACATATGTTTCTTATCCTCATCCGGGATCCCAATTCCTTCATCCCGAATGCTTATCTCAACGGTGCCGGACTTACCGTTGCAAGTCTTTACATAAATAGACTTTCCGGCGTTGGAGTATTTACTGGCGTTAGACAATAAATTCAAAAGTATGTTTCGGAGGATGCGCGCATCGCTATGGATCTTTCCTTCATGCAGGCATTCCACTTGGATTTGCTGCCCCTCTTTTAACTGCATTTTAAGTTCTTCCTTGATCTCCTCGACCAAGGCGGCGAAATCCACGCTCTCGACTTGGACGTCGACCTTACCTTCTTCCAGTTTGCCAAGCGAAAGGAAGTCGTTCAAGATTCCGGTTAAGTGATTCACCGAAGCACGAACACGCTGCGTGTGTTTCTTCACCTTCTCACTCTCACCGCGTTGGTTGTATTGCTCTATCAGCGAGATGGAACTCAGGATCGTACTGAGGGGTGTGCGGAACTCGTGGCTGGCAATCGAGACAAACTTGGTTTTCAGATCGTTCAATTCGCGCTCACGCTCCAACGCTTTTCGAGCTTCCTCCTCCGCCTTCTTTCGTTCGTTGATTTCAGTTTCCAGTCGAGCGATGGACAGGTTCAAGTCCTGGGTTCTGGCGGCCACTTTCTTCTCCAGCTCAGCCGCGTAGATCATCAACTGTTCTTCCCCGAGCTTCAGTGCCTCTTCGGCTTTCTTTCGTTGGGTGATGTCGGTGATAAAGGCGATTGCAATAAAATTCCCTTGGGCTTTGGAATAACTTAGGCTGATTTCCACTGGGAACTCAACTCCATCCTTCCGCAGGGCGGTCAGGTCGCGGCCCATGCCCATCCGGCGTGGGATCGGTCGGCTGTTAAACTGGTCGCGATAAAAAAGATGTTTGCCTCGATAGTGTTCTGGAAGGAGGTTCTCAAGTGCTACCCCTGTCAATTCGTTGGTGTCATACCCAAACATCTCCTCGGCAATTGGATTGGCCACGAGAATTTTACCTTCCCGATCGACCACCACGATACCTTCCGTCATGCTTTGGAAGATTTCGCGAAAAGCCTCGCTGGAAACGACCGATAACTCAAAGGGGTTAATCATTCATCGCAATGTACGGAGGAAAAGGTGACAAAAATCATGTTTTTCCTTGAGGAATCCCCAGAACGTGAGCGTAGGCTTTGCGTTAGGTTTGTAGCTATACGAAAGGGAAATGCTAACTGTGAATGCGAGTAGGCCCATCCCAGGGTTCACGAAGTCGTCGGTGCTTTGCGTGATCGACTTCTCGGAAGCTTCGAAGGAAGCTTTAAAGTCTGCCATTTTTATGGCCGACCAGTTTGGGACTGCTCTCACGGTACTGTACCCTTATCGATTGAATCAACTAGACCATCACGGCGCCACCGTTATGGAGACGAAACTGAACATGGACTTGGCGGCAAGCGAGAACTTCAAGAAGATTGCCGGTCCTTTGCTCGATGGTTCAAAAGTAAGTTGGGACTTCCGGCCGGAGGTTGGATTCTTCAACGATCGGATTTACGCTTACGCGAAAAAGAATAAAGTTGGCTTGCTGATCATTAGTAAGCGCCTCGTGACAAATAACAAGGAAGGGTTCATGGAAATGATGGACCAACTGCAGACGCCCGTTTTGGTTGTACCACAAAATGAATTTACAAAAGCATGAAAACGATTCTCGTTCCCACCGACTTCTCCCCCGAAGCTAAGAATGCCCTCCAACTCGCCATCGGCCTTGCCCGGCAATTTGGGAGCACCCTCATCGTATTACACGTCCTCGAAAGTGTCGACGAAGGCTCCTTCAATGTGGAAGGGGAATCGTCGGGTAGCGGGGATTGGGAAGATCGTCTCTTCAACATGAGGATGATCCAAAAAGCAAAAAAAGACTTGGCAAAGGTCGAGGACGATCTCACCGCCGCCGGTTTGAAATTTAAGACGATGCTCCGCTTGGGTGACGCCTACCACGGAATGAACACCGTGATCACCGAGCAAAAAACAGACTTGGTCGTCATGGGTACCCGTGGAAGTTCGGGTTACGAGGAAGTCCTCATCGGCACAAACACTGAAAAAGTTGTGCGTCGTTCCGGTTGCCCGGTCATCGCGGTCACCAAGAAAGCGTTTGTCGATTTCAAGAATATCGCATGGGCGACATCTTTGCGCGCCGAGGATTTGGTAATGCCATCGGCGCTCAAGAAAATCATCGAGGCATATCAGGCAACGGTTCACCTAGTACGCATCAACACACCAGGTCTGTTCTTACCCGACAAGACGTCGCAGACCAAATTAAAAGAGTTTGCTACAAAATTGAAACTTCCCCGCTACACCATTAACATTTATAACGAGGTATCGGAAGAAGAAGGGATTATCAGATTTGCGGACAGCGTCGATGCCGACATGATTGTGATGTCGACGCACGGCAGGACCGGTCTTGGCCATCTCTTGAACGGCAGCATCGCTGAAGATGTCGTCAACCATGCCAAACGACCCGTCTTTACATTCTCGCTGAAGGCTAAGTAATCTGTTGAATTACACCACCATGTCTTTTCGCTCACGAAAGCTCGAACTACGCGACGTCGCAGTTCGAGCTATGTAAGAAAGACGGGTGTAGCAAGTCGGTAGCGGGGGATTCTAACGAATCAAGTCTTTTCCCGCCTTGATGTCGGCCACACACTTATCGATAAGAGCGCGCGTGTTGGAGTCGTCGGCGAGGGCGCGCGTCTTTTCGGCCCAATTGAGCGCTTGCTTCGAATCGCCCGTCGCAGCATAGCCAAACATCAATCCTAGGTGGGTATAAATATCCTTCGGGAACTTCTGGTGGTTCATCTTGAAAGCATCCAACGCTTCTTTCGGTTTCTTCCTTCGAATCAGGGAAACGCCGTAGGTATGTAGCTGGAGCATCGTCGCCATGGGCAAAGCAGCCTTCATTACGGAATCTGCCTTCGTTGGTTGATTCAATTTTTCCAGCAACCCCGCATATGTTGATAGTGTCAAGAAGTTTTTCTCACCGAAGTAGGTGTTCATAGACCGGTCGGCCCAAGTGAGGGCCTCTTCCAAGTTTACATTCTTCACTAAGCAATAGTTGGCGGCTTGCTGCATCTTTTGCCAGTAAGCGTAAAAGTTTCCGTTGTCAAACTCGCGGCGGTAGGCCGCCACTTGCTCTTGCACAAGGTCGACCGAAACAGTAAAGGGTATCTTGATCTTCTCCCAATACAAGGTAATGGTTGCCGCGTCATCCTTTTGATCAGAAAACTCGTACTTCAAACGCTCGACACTCTCGGTGTTTGACAAAACGGGCACCTCCACACGGAGCGCGTCGTCTTCGGGCTTGTAATAAAAACTACCCCACGCGTTGCTGTTCTTGGAGAACACCAATGTGGCTTTGTCTTTCCCCATCGCGATGAAGAATCCATATTTTCCTGCGGGCAATGTTTTGCCATCGATCATCACGCGGGTATTCACCTCGAACGTGGTGTTTTCATCGGCTCCGGCACGCCACGGGGCAGCCTTGCTCGTACCGTAGTGCAGATCTTCGAAACCGTAGTGAACCACTTCGCCCCAAATTTTTCCTTCACGCCCATTTACAGCCGGGCGATTGTAAACAATGCGGACATCGGTAATGCCGACGCGTTCGCTCACCGATGCCATTTTGTTCAGGCGAAGCGTGGGTGCGGTGCCTCCTTGTGCCCAAACTGGCGTCGTTAGCACGGTGACCATCAAGAACAGGAAGAGTCTTCTCATCATAAAAGGGTTGAATTTTTGTTGGCCGAAAGGTCGAAGCGTAGCACCCACGTGCTTGTTCACAACGTGTTCAAACTGGTGTCAAGGCTGGCCAAAGACGAGTCCCCGTGCTATGCAACCTGCATTTGTTGCACAGATTATTGAATTCAGAGTTCCGGATATCCCTTAGTCTTAGCAGATTTGTTGAAGATCCACTACTCTTATGAATCTTGTATCAAAGTCGCTCCTTGTAGTAACCGCAGCGCTCGTGGGTGCCGGCGGAGTCTTCGCTCAAAACTTGGGGAAACCCGTTTCAGAACCGCTGATCAAGTCCATTTACACTGCCGATCCTTCGACACATGTGTTTAATGGCAAGATCTACATCTATCCAAGCCACGACATCGAATCGAATACACCACAGGACGATGAGGGTGGGCACTTCGACATGAAGGACTACCACGTGCTTTCGCTCGACGCCATCGGTGGCAAGATTACCGACCATGGGGTTGCTCTCGACATCAAAGATGTTCCGTGGGCAGGCCGCCAGATGTGGGCCCCAGATGCTGCCTTCAAGAATGGAACATACTACTTCTACTTTCCTGCAAAAGATAAACAAGACATCTTCCGAATTGGAGTCGCCACCAGCAAGTCGCCCACGGGTCCCTTCAAAGCAGAACCGAACTTTATCGAAGGTTCCTACAGCATCGACCCCGCCGTTTTTACCGACAACGATGGGAAATCCTATATGTATTTCGGTGGTATTTGGGGTGGCCAGCTCCAACGTTGGGCTTCAGGCACCTTCGACAAAAATGGCTCAAAGACAGACTTAAAAAAGGATGACCAACCTGCTATCGGCCCGCGCGTCGCACTCATGTCAAAAGATATGCTGCACTTCGATGGCCCCGTCAAGGAAATCAGTATCGTAGATCAAAACGGTAAGCCCATCCTAGGTAAAGACCACGACCGACGTTTCTTCGAAGCCGCGTGGATGCATAAATACCAAGGAAAATACTATCTCTCCTACTCTACCGGCGACACGCACTTCATTTGCTATGCTACTAGCAACAACCCGCTCGGCCCATTTACCTACCAAGGCGTCATCTTGAAACCCGTAGTCGGTTGGACCAACCATCATTCTATCGTAGAGATAAAGGGCAAGTGGTACCTATTCTATCACGACAGTGTTCTCTCCGGCGGCCAAACTCACCTCCGTTCAATCAAAGTCATGGAATTGAGTTACGACAAGGATGGGAAAATTAAGACGATGAGTGGGTATGAGGGGTGAGGAGGAAACGATGGGACGATAGACGAGAGGACGAGGGGACGAGGGTTAACGGGCGACGCGGAAGCCGAGGTGTGAGCTGCCCGAGTCGATGGTTGTACCTTGGCGTGCGGAGGGGCGATAGTTGGAGCAATAGTTTGACGCGCACAGAAACGATCCACCCTTGGTAACACGTTTCATGGCATAAGGCTCATTGGGGTCAAACGATTCTGTAGGTCCTGTTGGATTTTGTACAACAGCTTCGTTTGAAAGTGAACTGAAATAGTTGACGTGGTACAGGTCTGAAGTCCACTCCCACACATTTCCAATCATATCGTAGAGCCCATATCGATTGGGTGGAAACGAACGTACGGGCGAGGTGCTCGTAAATCCATCGTCGCGCGTATCGGCAACGGGAAAACTTCCTTGATAAGTATTCGCCATCCACTTTCCCTCGGGAGCAAAGTCATCACCCCAGCTAAACCTTTGCTTGTCAAGCCCACCACGGGACGCAAGTTCCCATTCTGCTTCCGTCGGTAGCCTACTTCCATCCCAGCGACAATAGGCTAAGGCATCCTCGTATGCGATGTGAACTACTGGGTGGTCCCACTTGCCTTCTAAGTTGCTATCTGGGCCCGCCGGATGCTGCCAATTTGCACCATCGACGAACGTCCACCACTGCGCGTAGTCATCGAGAAGCACCGGTGCTGCAGGCGGTGTGAACACAAGTGACCCTGCCAGCAACAGGCTATCGGGTATGCGTGGGGTATCGGGAGGTAAGTTCTTCGCGAGTTCTTCCCATGTGGGCTTGCGCTCGGCAAGCGTAACGTAGCCGGTGGCGTCGACAAACGCTTTGAACTGCCGGTTGGTCACTTCAGTTGTCGATATCCAAAAACCCTTCACGGAAACTAAGTGGGCAGGCTTCTCATGACGATATGCCTGCGGGTCGTCGGACCCCATCGTGAATTTGCCACCGGGAATCCAGACCATACCCGGCGGGGCTGGCGTGCCACAACCAGCAACCACTATTAGTAAGAAAACACAAGCTTTCGTCCACTGCATCGCACCTACGCTCCAGCAATGATGATGGTCACAATCCCGGCTAAGAAGAGGAAGAACATGATTGTCAACAACCTCGACACGGACGCATTCCCACCTTTAAATTCCTTCCATACGAAGACACCCCACAACGCTGCAACCAACGTAGCACCTTGTCCCAAACCATACGACACGGCGGCACCGGCTTTACCCGCCGCGATCAAGTTCAACGAATTCCCAATTCCCCAAATGATTCCACCCAACACGCCAACCATGTGCGTCGCGAAACTCCCTTTGAAATACTCGGCATAACTGGTCGGTGCACCGCTGATCGGACGTTTCAAAAGGATTGAATTGAAGACGAAGTTGCTGACGAATATTCCGAGCGAAAAAACAACCACAGCAGTATAAGGTGTCATGAGTCCAGCCGCCGGCGCTTGAAAATTCTCCAGATCCATGGACGACGCAATGAACCGGTAGAAAAAAGACATCATCACACCAGCAATCACGGACACGATCAGTCCCTTTGACGAAACCTTTTGATCGCCGGCCTGTGTGCGTTTGTACGCAATGGAATTAATAATGATGGCGATTGCAATCATGATGACGCCTACCGCAAGGAGCGTTGGGTTACCTTTCGCCGATCCGAAATAGTTGACGAGTACGCCCAGCACCAACGCGATGCCTATTCCAACAGGGAACGCTACCGACATACCCGCGATAGCAATCGCTGTCGATAGTAGAATGTTGGCCGCATTGAAAATGACACCCCCCACAAAGGCGCTTGTGATATTACTACGTTCAGCCTGCGCCAAGTCTTCTAAGAATGGACGCCCTTGATCACCTGAACTGCCCAACGTAAAAGCAAACACCAGCGACAGCAAGAGAATCCCAATTACATAGTCCCAGTAAAACAACTCATACCTCCAGGTCTTGCCTGCCAGCTTCTGGGTGTTTCCCCAGGAACCCCAGCACAACATGGTGATGATGCAAAAGACGACGGCAAGGGAATAGTCTTCAACAATGAACATAAGTCCGGTAAGTTAAGAGTTTGTAGAGGCTCGTTCGAGAAACGCGAGAGTTTCAGCACGCGATGGTATAGAGGGTTGCGCACCCATCTTAGTTACACAAATGGCGGAGGCCGCCGTTGCAAATCGAAGCGAGTCGTGAAGGGTTTGACCGGCTGCCAAGCACGTGGCTAAGGCTCCACAAAACGTATCGCCTGCTGCCGTCGTATCCACGGCCTGCACTTCGAATGCTGGCACGACGATTCGTTCGTTGGCCGTTTTCGCCAAGCACCCCTTTTTTCCCAATGTCAATATCACCGTTTTGGGTCCGCGCAGGAGAACTTGATCGATTAAATACTCTTCTCCATGTTGGGCAATTGAGAGTCCTGACACGCGCTCGATTTCGTTCTCGTTCACCACAAGAATATCCACTTGCCTGAGCACGGTTGGATCTACCTCCCGTGCCGGTGCTACGTTGAGCAAAACAGGAACATGGTGCTTCGCGGCGAGTTCGATGGATGCGCGCACGGTCTCGTACGGTATTTCCATTTGCAACACCACCATTGAGGCGCGAGCCAACTCGCTCTCTATCGCTTGCACATGCGCGGGTTTCAACTCATGGTTAGCACCCGGCGTAACCACGATACAGTTTTCACCCTCATCATTGACCAAAATCACGGCTGTGCCTGTAGGCGCATGTGATACCGTGATGGCTTTCGAAACGTCGAGTCCCACCTCACGGAAGTACTCCAACGTTGCACGACCATTCGAATCGGCGCCGAGGCACGTCACAAACATGACATCACCACCCAGACGCTTGGCGGCGACGGCTTGATTTGCGCCTTTACCACCCATCGCCTGCATAAAGGCTTTTCCCGTGATCGTTTCTCCTGGTCCTGGGAAACGGGAAACATTCGTGATGAGATCCGTATTGGAACTACCGATTACAACTATCTGCGACATCTCAGCGGAAGGTACAAAAGTTTCACCCCACGATCCACTACCGACATATCCTCAAATCTCGAAAGGACGGTTAACTTGCTAACATGGGCGTTGCCGTGTACCGATTTGTGATCATTGTGTTCGGGTGTGTTCTCCTGGCATGCGAATCCAAGCCGGCCGATTATGTTGCCGGGTTTCAAGCCCTGCACGTCGTCGACTCAACACGCGTGTACAAGCCGCTTACTGACCCCAACGATTCCCTGCACTACCGACCCATTCTTATCGAACTCTGGTATCCCGCCACTTCGGTGAATCCCGGAAAGACAGCGCTCACCCTTAAGGATCTTCTCGTCGACGTAGAGCGCCAACTTCAGCACGCAAACGACCAAGTTGAAAGTGTTGGATATTCAGATCAGTTGCTGGACTATTTTTGCCGAGCCTTGTCGTGCGACTCGCCGGAATCGCTTGGCGCGACAGTCACTGCTTCGTATCGAGATGCGCCCCGGGTCGATGGAGCTCTCCCCTTGCTCATTTACTTCGCTGGCATCAACGGGGCAGGTTTTGAAAATTATCAGCTGATGGAGCGGCTTGCCCACGCCGGATTCGTGGTCGCGTCGATCCAATCGGCCGGAAGGTATCCGGGTTCCATGAGCACCCAAATCGAAGATGCACAAGAACAAGCCAACGATGCTGCTTTCGCGATCCAAGTACTGGCAAAGAGAATTCCCCTCCGCTCGAAAATCGGCGTGATGGGCTATAGCTGGGGTGGCGTCGCCGCCGCCCTATTCACGAAAGCCCGATCCGATGTACAACTGATAATTTCAATGGACGGCTCCGAAACAAACGGTGATGGTCGCCTCGATCCGACCGCCACGCATTATATATATGTCGGGCGCCAACCGGAACAGGCACTCGGCGACAATAGATTCCGATTTCTGGGGACCCACGAAGATCTCACGTGTCTGCCGATGCTCGGCCGCAGGTCCGCAGAAAAATCCAGCTACCCGGTCCTCGCCAGTTGGCTGGTTAATCTCGCCGCCGCGATGTTGATCGAAGAACCTGCCCACTTTTTAGAGCCGCAAAACAATAAGATCCAGCGAGTAAAGTAGACACTAATCTTTCAATTGACTTCGCAACTGATCAACAGCCGACAAGTAATCTGGTTGGTCCTTGTACTTGTGTGCTAGGAGGTCCAACTGCGTGGTGGCACGTCGGTCACCCAACTTCACCAGCAACCAGGCATTGTTGAAGATTCCTTCGAGATCATCTTCTTGCAGGCTTTGCTCGAAATTCTGTTGCAGCAACCCATAAGCGTCGCTCGATTTATTCAACGCCACAATTGTCTCTACCGCAAATACACGCAGGTCCCACACGGGAGGTGTCGGTAAACGCCAGCGGTGGAGGGACAAGTCTTCCAAGGCGTGGTAGGCTAGGTCGTATCCGCGCGGATCTTTCAACTCGCGCAGGCCATTGAGTGCGCTCATCAGGCTTTGATTTTTCCACGACGGTCGCGCGGGCAAACCCTGAAGGGCGGCAAATGCCTTGGGACTTTTCGACCTCCCCAGTGCGACTGCCGCTTGGTTGACCACGCGGTCACTCACATCACGCAGTGCCTCTATATATATTGGTGCGTACTTCGGGTCGCGCGTAGCGCCAAGAAACCCGATCGCAGAAGCTTTCAACCAAGATTTTTCATTCTGGATGAGAGACAGGAGCATCTTACGGGTAGGCTCATCCAATTTTATGGGCGATGAATTCGACCCAACGAGAATGCCCTGCAACTGTCCCAACGCCTGCGTTCGAACACGCCAGTAAGCGCGGCTGACTGCCACGTTCCTTAGCGCCGCTTCAATGTCGGCTCTAACTTCTTTTGAAGTTGAAGGTTCCTTTGCTACGTTGGCGAGTTCGGTCATCGCCGTTCGTTTCGACGCAATGTCGCGGCTGAAGGCTAGTTGATCCATCCACTCGCGCGTCGACTTTTTGAAAGTATACTCTTTGATCCAAGTTCCATCGTGATCAAAATTGACAACCTTGGGATTTGCTTGGACAGCGAACGTAAACTTGTTTACCGACGTCGGGGCTATCCACACCCTGCGAATGTCATTGTCAATTTCGACATCAACGAAACCGCGAAAGAACTCTACTTGCGGGTGCTTCGCTAGGCTATCTCTCTTTTGAACCTGTCGAACGGTCAATGCCAGCTGTGAAGTCTTGGCATCAAAGTTTTTTTCAATCTCAAAAACTGGATGTCCCATTCCATACACCCATTGATCAAAGAACCAATCCATGGGTTCGCCCGTGGCGTCTTCAATGGCATGACGAAAGTCTTCCGTCGTCGTTGATGTTCCCGCCTGCCTCTTCAGGTATAAACGGATTGCGCTCCACCACCGCTCGTCGCCGAGGTGACGCCGAAGCATGTGTAGCACCATGGCGCCTTTACCGGATGGTTGATTGTCGTAGGTGACGAACTCGTACACGGATGCAAAGTCACGGGTGACGAGTGGGTGGCGCACGTTCGAATTCCACTCCCACAGATAGGTCGATAGGTCACCACCCAATCGGTGCCACATTTGAAATTCCTCTACTCCGTTTTTGTACTCGCTATATAATCCATCGAAGTAGTGCGCAAATGCCTTTTCCAGCCAGATGTCTTTCCAATCCCGAATGGGAACATGCACCGCAAACCACTGACGCGCGAGTGACTCGGCTTCCAAGCCATCCCATAAATAAAGAAAGTCATCATGGGTACCCGCGTCGTCAACCATATTCTCACTCTGCATCGCTAACGTAGCACTTCCATAGCCCCACGGCAGATCTTGGACAAATACCTGGCTATACTGTGAAAACGGATAGCGTACACCTGTCTTCTCCGAAAAAAAACGGATCATATCGGGCAAACGAACGACGCTTGCCTGTGTGGCTTCCACCTCGTGCGGATATCCGTAACTATGCAACGTAACTCCTGCCCACGATTGTGCGGCATCTACGTAAGGTCCAATCGCAAGCGATGTCAAATGATTGGCGTACGGTGTATCCATCACCCAGTGAAAAGTTCGGCTTCCATCCCCATTCTCCTTGGTCTCCTTGAGCTCACCGTTCGAGAGCGCTACTAGTCCCTTCTCGACGGTGATCACCATTTCTGTAGTGCGCAAGTCGCCGGGGGAATCATAACTTGGAAACCAATATCGATTTGATTGAGGCTCCGACATGGTCCACACTTCTTTGGGCTTCAGTGGATCATTCTTGGTGGGTGCGGAAAAGCGTGGACCTTTTCCCGTACTCCCACTCAAGAAATTCGGATCAATCTTATTCACCCATCGAGTTCGGTAGTCAATCACGAGGGTGATCACCTCACCGACTGAGGCGCGCTTGCTAAGTGAAATCTTCAGGGCATTGTCTTGATCCGAGCCATCGTATTGAAAAGACAAGCTGGCGGCGCGCTCATCTTTGATGGACTGTATCTCTAGCATGGCAGCATCTAATGAAATTGCCTCCACCGATTCCAGCATGCGTGCCGAAATGGTTGCTCGTCCCACCAGCTGTTGCGATTTCCAATCGACAGAGAGTTCCAACTTGACGTGCTGAATATCGACATTTCGGGCCCGCCCCAAGTGCACCGGGGTCGAGACTGAGTCGAGCATCGTAAGGGCGTCGGCGTTTGAGTTGAGAAATATTAAAATTGGCAAAATCAAGAGAATACGCATCGGATCTGTGATTAGAAGCACCAAACGTAGTGTTAGAACGCCTTCATTCTCAGACAGACTTACGACAAAATGGGCCACACATTTGCGCATCGGAAATTGGTGACGAAGTTGCGCCATCGAACCATAGAACCATGAAACTCCCGCTGATGATGACCCTATTTCTCACCGCAGCCGCGGCGACCGCGCAACCTGCGACACCGGACGAAGACTTGCATGTCATCGAACTCCGAAACTATACGGTCGTGAAGGGTCAAAGAGATCGTTTCCAAAGATTCATGGAGACGGTGATCATCCCACAACAGCAATCACAACGCGGTTATGTACTTCAACAATTTCACCTCGACGGAAGCGACACGAGTTACATCTGGATGCGTGGCTTCAGCGACATGCCGGCACGTAGCCAATTCCTGAAGGACTTTTACAACAGTGCATACTGGAAACAACATCGGGATGAAACCAACAGTATGCTCACGAACATTGAGTACATCTACCTATTGAAACCGTTAACCATCCGAGGATTGGAGATTGATAGTGTCTCGCCCATAAAACGCTCGGAATGGATCAAAAAGAGAGGCATCGCCGTGATCGACTTCTATGAAACCTCGGGAAAGAGAACAGAACTGATTGAGTTGTTCGCGCACAAATTTTTATCGTTGCAAAAGAAATGTGGCGTAAAAGACTTGCAGTTATGGATCGGTGAAATGGGGAACAACGATTTTTGGCTTCCTTCGATTCAAGATCCCGACTTGTTGGTTAGCATCAGATTTTTTCCCAACCGTGAGACGTTTGAACGAGTCCAACATGAAATCGATAAAAACTCGGACGTCGCTCACGAAATGAGTAAAATCGTATCTAAGTCGATAAGGCAAATTGTTTGGAACTAAATGCTCAATCAATGTCTTGTTCGCGTGGTCGAACTGGTATCGTGACCACGACCGACGTGCCGCGGTGTTCGACCGAATTGATCTGGATTTCTCCGCCGAGTTTCTTCACGGTGTCGCGTGTGATGTAAAGGCCAAGCCCTGCACCCAGCGACCGATCTGTGGCACGATAGAACATGTTGCATACATTCGGTAAGCGACCTGAATTGATTCCAATACCATTGTCCGCGATCGTGATGACAGCCTCGTCATAAGTCACGTTGATGCGTATATCTATCCTCGGCCCCTTCTGCGCGTCGGCATACTGAATACAATTCGAAAGTAGTGTATCGAAGATCACACCTAACCTAACGGGGTCGGAATAGAAGGGAAAGTTCGCGCTGGATTCATCCAAGTCGATCTGTACCAAGTGGGCGTTGGGTAGGTCCGCTTGCTTGGCGATGCTGGCGTGAATGATTGACTTCCAGTCGATCTCTTGTGCCGCTACGTCGGTGCGTGCATTGTTTGAATAGTCGATGATCTCCTTCAAAATTGCATCCATCCGATTGACTGATTCGCGGATCATCGAGTTAATTTCCTTGGGGTCGGCCAACCCAGTATTGGCAATGTTCAAGAGTCCCATCACCGACGCCAGTGGTCCGCGTAAGTTGTGCGAAACGGAATAGACAAATTGATCGAGTTCAGCATTCACCTTGACCAACTCGGAGTTCTGCTTACGCAACGCATAACGCGCCTCGCGCTTAAGTTTCTCCAACCTACGTTCCTTTATCGCCCGGCGTATTGCCGAGGGCAAGCGCGACAGGTTTCCTTTCAAGATGTAATCATCGGCTCCTTCGCGTAAGCAAGAGATTGCTGACTCGTCGCTCATCGTACCGGTAACTAGGATAAAGGGTGCCGATGCTCGCTCTTTCATGCAAATCTTCAACGCCTCGCGCGAGTTGAACTGTGGAAGTCCGTGGTCGGACAACACAACATCGGGTCGGAACCTAGCGATGGATTCCACGAACTCGGTGCGCGTATCCACTCGCTCCACGATGAATACCATATTGTCTTTACGCAACACCCGTTCGATGAGAAATGCATCCTCTGGGTTGTCTTCCAGCATTAGGATTTTGAGCTTTTTTCCCGTTTCCATACGCGCGGTTTTATTTTTCAGAATGAATGGGAGTACCTATAATTTACAAAACTTGTGGCGCCTGTCACCCCGTTAGGTACTATGCGCGTAAGATTCGTCAGGATGTTGCATAAAAATCCCAAAGTGATCGTGTAAACACGGTCATCAAAAAAAGGGCTGGGGACAGCGAAATGACGGAAATCAGTCGAATGCCTCAAAAATCCAAATAATTTTAGCGCCTGGGCGATCGTCCAATGTTTACACTTGTACCTTGGGTGAAGGGGATTGCATGAAAGATCAAACACAAGACGCGCGGGTGATCGCCATCGACGACGATCCGATCAACAACACGATCAATCGGATGACGATCGAGATGGTGCGACCTTCGACCGACATCACAACGTTCACCAATCCAGCGCAGGGTTTTGAGTTCATTCGCAATGAATACGTCACACAAAACTGCGAACGACCCGCCGTATTGTTTCTCGATCTCAACATGCCCGTCATGTCGGGTTGGGAATTCCTCGAGCGCTTCAACGAATTTCCTGAGCGCACAAAAAAGATGATTCGGATTTTCATCCTTTCATCATCGGTAGACGACCGTGATCGACAACGTTCCTACACCAACAAGAATGTCGCGGATTTCATCGTGAAGCCGTTGGTCCGAGACAACATCTTGGAAATATTCCGTTAAAATTTCTGGGTGACAGCGTCCCAAACACCGTTCTGAAATTTGTTGTGATTGGTTAGCGGTCGGTTTATCTTTAGAAAAACCTATGAAAGAGAAACAGGGACAACTGCTTCGCTCGCTTGGATACTTCTCTGTTTTCCTGCTAGTCGTCAGCTCTACGGTCGGTTCCGGCATCTACAAAAAGGTGGCGCCCATGTCGGCAGACTTGGGATCACCGTCGCTGGTCATCCTTTGTTGGGTGCTAGCGGGCCTCATCAGCATCTGTGGCGCCCTCAGCAATGCCGAAGTCGCGGGTATGCTGGCTGATGCGGGTGGCGAGTACGCCTATTTCAAGAAGATCTATAACCGCTTCTTCGCCTTTCTCGTGGGTTGGGCCAACTTTACTTCGATCCGTTCGGCTGCTGCGTCGTCGGTTGCCTATGTGTTTGCCATGTCGTTCAACTCCCTCATCCCGTTACCGGAATTGCCCGACCCCATCGCCTCGATCGAGGTCTTTGGCATTTTCACCCCCTTCGACAATTTCGGCGTAAAGGCTCTCACTATCCTGCTGATCATCGTCTTGTCCGGCGTCAGTTACGTAGGCCTCAAGTTTGGCGATGGACTCAACCGGGCGGTGACGCTCACAGTCTTGGGGAGCATCTTGCTCGTAATCGTATTGGGGCTCACCATGGGCGGCGGCAGTATGGACAACTTCTTCACGCCTTCCGCGAGCTATACTCCACAACCTTGGTGGTCGAGCGGTTTTATCCAAGTAACTTTCATGGCCATGCTGTCGGCATTCTGGGCTTACGAGGGGTGGTCATCGGTAGGATACCTCGGCGGCGAAATACAAAATGCCAACAAGACACTTCCCTTGGCGCTGATCACCGGGGTCATGTTTGTCATGCTGATTTACTGCAGCATCAATTTTACCTATCTCTACGTGCTGCCGATTGATACACTCGTTCAGTCAACACAGTCTACCAATTCAATCGCCGCCGTGATGGTGGTGGAACATTTCTTAGGTCAAGCCGGGATGACATTCATGTTGCTGGTGATTCTGCTGACAACCTTTGGCTCTACAAACGCAACGCTGCTGACACCACCGCGCATGTACTACGCGATGGCCAGAGAGGGAATGTTTTTCCGCGGAGCGGCGTACATCCATCCCAAGTACAACACGCCTTCGAACGCAATCATCTATCAAGCAGTCTTTGCCAGTATCTTGGTGTTGTCCGGGAGCTTCGATCAACTCACAGACATGCTCGTGTTCGCCTCCTTCATCGTGTACGGCGCGACAGCTGTTGGCGTGTTTGTGCTTCGTTTCCGCATGCCAGATGCGCCACGTCCGTATCGAGTATGGGGCTACCCAGTCGTCCCTGCCGTCTTTATCATTTTCTGCGTGACCCTCGTGTCGATCACCATCATCAGCAAGCCCCGTGAAGCGTTGCTGGGATTGGGTTTGATTGCATCGGGCATTCCCTTCTACTATTATTGGAGGAACAAGTCGCAATCGTAATGGCAAAGATTAGGCGTTATGGGATTCTTTCCCTGGTGTCGTTATTGATCGAATCTGGCGTTCCCGCCAACGCTCAAGATAAGATCTTGTATCACGGTACGATTTATACCATGGATGCGAATCGGCCAACGGTAGAGGCCGTGGCGATTCGTGGTGACAAGATCGTGGCCGTGGGCACGCTCGCCGACGTGAAAACCCACGTGAATTCGAAGGCTACCATGGTAGACCTTCACGGCGGCGTTCTTTTGCCCGGATTGATCGACAGCCACAACCACGTCATCAGCGGCGGCGAGACCCTTGAGTCTGCAACGCTCAACGACGTGTTACTCACGAAAGATGAACTTGCCGACTTCGCCGCGACTACTTTGAAAACACGGAAAGGGATGCGGGGCGACATTCTCTACATCGGCGGGTTTCACAGTGGCACGTGGGCGAAGATGTCGGAGTTGGATGCCCTGTTCAACAGCACGAGGTACAAAACGCAACCTGTGGTCTTGCGCGGTGCCGACGGTCACACCGCCTGGTTGAACCATGCGATGTTACAACGTGCCAATATTCATAAAACGTTTCTTCAAAATCTGCCGGAACACGAACGGCCATTTTTTGGCGTCGACGCCAAGGGAAACCCGAACGGCCTGGTATCGGAAGATGGCTTCGGCTACGTGCGCTCGGCATTACCCTCGGCGAAAGTTGATATCAATCATGCAGGGTGGATAGGTGTTCAACATCTCAACAGCCTGGGCATCACCGCTTGGTTGGACCCCTCTACCGGCGACATCAGCGAGGGCGAGCACAACAGCGAATTGAACGTCTACAAAAAATTAGCGCAGGAAAACAAACTTTCAGCCCATGTGTGCGGCGTGGTCGTTGCCAACGGAAATGCCGATCCGGGCGAACAGGTCGCGGTCATCCGAAAGCTGCAAGATCAGTTTCGCGGCATCCGAGACGTGGAGGTAATCGGTTTCAAGATTTTCGCCGACGGTGTTCTAGAGTATCCGACACAAACTGGCGCTATCTCCCTTCCCTATAAAAATTCTGGGCAACGTGGATCGTTGATGTTCGATCCAAACAAGTTCAAAAACTTTGTAACTGTCGCTGACCGGGAAAAACTACTCGTTCATGTTCATGCCATAGGCGATCGTGCCGCCACAGAGGCCTTGAATGCATACGAAGCGGCCCGCCGCGCGAACGGAAATTCCGGCATCACACACTCGATCACACACCTGCAACTGATGCAACCGTCAGACTATCCGCGCCTCCGCGAGCTAAATGTAATCGCATCTTTGCAAATGCTATGGGCAACAGCCGACACCTACACCTTAGAGTTGGTCAATCCCTACGTCGATGAATCACTGTGGTCGCACCAGTACCCTGCCATGTCGTTGGTGAAGGCAGGTGCTACAATCGCCGGCGCCAGCGACTGGCCCGTCACTTCCGCCAATCCGTTCGAGGCAATGGCTGTTGCGGAAACTCGTGAAGGCAAAATGGGTGTGCTCTTACCCGATGAACGCATGACCCGCTGGGATATGTTGCATGCTTATACCGTCCATGCCGCTCGGGTCATGATGAAAGAGTCCACAATTGGGTCGATTGAAGTGGGTAAGCAGGCAGACTTTGTGTTGTTAGATCGCGACGTAACGAAAGTAGACGTCGCTTCTCTACGCACGACGCAAGTTTGGTGGACGATGTTTGGTGGAGAGATTGTTTTTAAGAAATAAGTACCATGAGGAGTTGGATCTTGATCATCGTCGCGTGTGCGTCGTGGTGTTGCACGTCGAAACCAGAAATTCCGGAAGCCGGTGTTTCATTCGCACTGAACGAAGTTCGGAAGGAGCTCATCTCGAACCTGAGCTACGATTTGCGCTTGCAGATTCCTTCACAAAAAAAAGATCCCATCGTCGGGCAAATCACGATCGACTTTGACCGAGCGGATGACGACGGCCCAGTTGTCCTCGACTTTTCTCCACCCAACGCGCAGGTGACATCCGTTCAACAAAAAACGCAAGCGGTAGATTTCCAGCTCGTAAACGGCCATCTGCTGGCGGGTCCCCGTGGATTGACCGCCGGCCACACCTCCCTTACGATCATGTTCACGGCTGGTGACATGTCCTTGAACCGCAACGACGAGTACCTCTACACCTTGTTTGTACCCGATCGAGCCTCCACTTGCTTTCCATTGTTCGATCAACCCAACCTGAAAGCGACATGGACTTTAGAACTTGAAACGCCAGCAGAGTGGAAGGCGGTATCGAACGGCGCCAAGGTCTCAGAGAAAACGACCGGTGATCGAACTGTTCACAAGTTCGATAAAACCCAACCTATTAGCTCTTATTTGTTCGCCTTCGCGGCAGGAAGGTTTAAGGCCACGACGCAAACAGTCGACGGGCGCGCAATGACCATGTTGTACCGCGAAACCGACAGCGTCAAGGTTCAAAAGAATGTAGACGAGATTTTCCGATTGCACGGGCAATCGTTGGCATGGCTAGAATCGTATACTCAAATCAAGTATCCTTTCGGGAAATTTGACTTCGTGTTGATTCCCTCTTTCCAATATGGGGGCATGGAACACCCGGGGTCGATTTTTTACAACGAGTCGTCGCTGTTTCTAGACGAAAATGCCTCGGTAAACCGAAAACTTGGGAGGGCGAGTGTGATTGCCCACGAAACCGCCCATATGTGGTTTGGCGACCTTGTCACAATGGACTGGTTCAACGACGTGTGGATGAAGGAAGTGTTTGCCAACTTCATGGCTGCCAAGATTGTGCAACCCTCGTTTCCAGAGGTCGATCATCAACTGCGTTTTTTCCTGGCACACTATCCGTCTGCCTACTCGGTGGATCGAACGCCAGGAGCCAATTCCATCCTACAACCACTCGACAACCTGAAGAATGCGGGCAACTTGTACGGACCCATTATCTACCAAAAAGCACCCATCGTTATGCGACACCTAGAACGCATGATGGGTGAAGAAGACATGCGCGAAAGTCTCGGAGCTTACCTCGCCCAATTCAAGTTTGGCAACGCGGTCTGGAACGACTTGGTGTCGATCATGGACGAACACTCACCGCTCGACATCAAGAAATGGAGTGATGTGTGGATCAACACACCGGGTATGCCCGAATATCGACTAACGCTCACACCCATCGGCGAAGAGGACAGCTTGGGTGCGTGGGTTTACACTCGACACCTCTCGCAAAAACTAGATACGGTTTCTTACCGATCGTGGGATCAACGAATCAAGATATTCGAGATTGTCGAGAGTCATCGCTTCGATTCCTCGTACGACTTGACTTCGACCGATTCGGTCATGACACAAGCTGCCTTACAGTTCCCCAATGCAGATGGGTTTGGATATGGATACTTTCCGATGGATGAAGCTAGCATTCGCTACTTTTTCGAGCATTACCGTGAATGGGACGCACCGGTTTTTCGTGCATCCACCTTAGTAAACATTTGGGAGTCGATGTTGCGCGGCGACGGTCCATCGCCGTTGCTCATGTTTGATTACTTAGAAGAGGCGCTATTCGACGAACAAAATCCATTGGTCGTTGATCAAGTATTAGGGCAACTTGAACGCGTGTGGTGGTTGCTGTTGACTCCCGAGCAGCGCGCGACGCGACAGGAAGAGATTGAACAGATGCTTTGGTCGCAGATGGAAAGTTCCACCGAGAAGGGTGTAAAAATGTCATACTTCCGAACCCTGGGTAGCGTCGCATTATCCTCACCGACACTTTCAAAACTTGAAAAAATTTGGAGTGGACAACAAAAGGTGCCCGACTTAATCTTATCGGAAGACGACCAAATTGCATTGATGAGTGAACTGGCCATTAAACTTCCGACTAAAGCTGACGAGTTACTGACCCAACAACTGGCGAAAACCAACAACCCTGATCGAAAGGAAAAACTACAGTTTATTGCTCCCTCATTAAGTAGTGACGAGAAAACGCGCGATGAATTCTTCGAGTCTTTGCGGGACGAAGCTCGACGGGAACACGAGCCGTGGGTACTGGAAGCTATTGGAAATCTGCACCACCCCCTCCGAGAATCATCATCGGAAAAGTACCTGATGCCATCGCTTGAGTTGTTGCAAGAAATTCAATTGACGGGCGATATCTTCTTCCCCCAGCGATGGCTCACGACTACTTTCGAAAATCACTCGGGCGCGGCAGCCGCAGATGCCGTCTCAAAGTTTCTACATTCGAAACAGGCCTATCCCCCGTTCTTGAAAATGAAAATACTTCAAGCGACTGATCTGTCGAAGCGGGCACATGCCCTCAAGCTTAACAAGGAAAAACTCTGACCGACTACTTTCGGGGAAGTCTTTGGTCTCGATTTGCTGCCAGCCACGCGAAGGCGGCAGTCATTACCGCGTTGTGTTTGAGGTCGGCCTCTACAAGCTTATCGAACACGTCCATGCTAGTATGGTGTGTACGCGTGGAATATTCGATTGGATCTTGGATGAACTGGAACCCCGGCAACCCAATGGCATCGAACGGCACGTGGTCGGTCGCTCCTGTATTGCTGATGGTTAGTGTGGTCGCGCCCATTTTTTCGAACGGTTTCATCCATTCACGGAAGATAGGTCTCACTGCCTCATTGCCTTGTAAGTATACGCCTCGATACTTGCCTGTACCATTATCCATGTTGAAGTATACCGAGAACTTTTCGGCTGCGGGTTTTAGACGGATCGAGTCGTAAGGCGCTGTTCGGTCGAGACGCTGCCCGAAGGTGCGCTTGACGTAGTTGCGCGACCCCAGCAGTCCTTGCTCTTCACCACCCCACAGCGCGATTCGGATGGTACGGCGCGGCTTCACGCCCAATGATTGAATGATGCGCATGGCTTCCATCATGACGGCAGAACCTGAAGCGTTGTCGGTGGCGCCGGTACCGGCATGCCAGGAATCGAGGTGTGCTCCGATCATCACCACTTGGTCTTTCAAGTCTGTTCCCTCAATTTCCGCGATCACGTTGAAGCCGGGTCCGGGTGCCGTAAACTCGGTTTCTAACTCTAGCTCCAGTTTCACGGACTGTCCTTGTTTCATTTGTCGAACCATTCTGTTGTAATGCTCGTCGGCGACGATCACTTGTGGCAGCGACTTTGGAGCCTGCGCCGAGGCGGCACGAACGCGTTGGTCCATCGGAACAGATGGTGCGTATGGCAACGTAACCGAACTAACCAGCACGGTACCATCTTCCAACCGTGCGGCGGGGCTCGGTTCCAATACCGCCAACACGCCCTCCTTCATTAAGAAATCCCATTTGGCAAACGTGAGTTGTTGCGCTTGCGCAGACCCTTGCGGTCGACGGTCGGGTGTATTTTGAAGTGCCGCATTTGCCATTATGAGCAAGCTCGAGTCACTGAAACGTGACGCGTCGGGCTTGAACCCAGGCTTCACCGATACGGGCGCGCCCATCAACACGATCTTTCCCTGCAGCTTACCTTTGTATTGATCTAGGTCCGCGAGTTTTTCAACTTCGAAGTATACCGCTTCCACTTGCGCCGTGCCGGCGATACCATAAGTCCAAGCTTTTGGATGTGCGATGACAGGGAACGGGATCGGGCCAAGCGACTGCAGGTGAAACTTCTTCAACGACCACCCACGGCCGAACTCCTCATCCCAGGTATCGAAGGCTACCTGCTTAAGTCCCCAAGACGAAAGCGTATTTCTGGCATACGTCGCGGCGCTCACATAGTTCGGCGAATTCGTGAGCCGGGGGCCGTGCATATCCGTCAGTTGTCCCGCGATGGCGAGCACTTGCGACCTCTCCAGGCCTTCTTTCTTGATCTTCGAAATCATCACCGTGTCGACTTTTTCGACTTGGCCAAAAGCGGCGGTGAGCGCACACGAAAGGGCTACACCCATCCAAAATCGGTTCTTCATATAGGTAGGTTGAAAGAAAGAGAAAATATATCAGTTGCGCTCAATTCGACCACTACCGGCCATCGAAAACCCGCGTAAATTTGGCGCTGGCAACTTGAAGCCGCGGTTGACCGTTTACCTCCCATCATGACACGTTTCCTTACTCTTACCCTTACCTGCCTGTCCACCCTAGTCGTTACAGCCAGCTTTGCCCAAGACGTCGAGCAACTTATTTCAGAGAACTATGTGCGCGGGATCGTTGCCAGTTTGGCCAGCGACGACATGAACGGTCGAAATGCGTTGATGCCTACCGACATCGCGAAAGCCGGCACCTATATCGAACACCAGTTCAAAAAAATAGGGTTGAAACCGATGCGTGGTCTAAAAAACTTCAGGCAAGAGTTCACGCCCGATGACTATCCCAGTCAAAAGATGCACAACATCGTAGGGGTGCTTCCCGGGAAGGAGAAACCGGATGAATATGTGATCTTCTCGGCGCATTACGATCACATCGGAACGATTGCGCCGGTGTCGGGCGACTCAATCGCGAATGGTGCCGACGACGACGCTTCGGGCACCACAGCAGTAATCGCATTAGCGAAGTACTTCAAAGCACTCAACAATAATGCGCGCACACTCATCTTTGTGGCGTTTACTGCCGAAGAGGTTGGTGGCTTCGGGTCTCAGTATTTCACGACACAACTTGATCCCACGTCTGTCATTGCCATGTTCAATATCGAAATGATTGGCAAGCCGTCGAAATGGGGACAGAACACAGCGTTCATCACCGGCTTTGAACGGAGCGACTTCGGGAAAATTCTACAACGAAACGTGGCGGGCACCAAGTTCAGCTTCCGACCAGATCCCTATCCAGAGGAACACCTCTTCTTCCGATCGGACAACGCCCGCTTGGCAGCGAAGGGAGTTCCTGCTCATAGCATCTCGACGGATCAAATTGATAAGGACCCCTATTATCACACAGTCGACGATGAAGTGGGCACACTCGATATCGCCAACATGGCGGCAGCGATTAGGGCGATCGCCATCGGTTCCAAATCAATTGTAAACGGGGTTGACACGCCGTCGCGCCTCAGCATCCAATAACAATGATTAGTTGGTGGTGCTGGGTGCATTGACCGCGATCACCGCCGTGGCCATCTCTTTCATAGAGGGAGTGCTGTACACCACGTCTTCAGCCTTAAGCACATACTCGGAATAGTACCCCGGCACCTGGCTGGGCGAAGGGGGCGTCAGCACCGGATAACACTTGAGCATTTGAAAATGGTCTGTGCGGACATCAAAAGTTACCATGGTCCAACTGTTCATCAGCGCCGATGTGGTCAGGAACAAAGGGTAATCGAATAGCTCCGCGCCACTGAGCTCGGGGGTCTGGTTGGCGTAGAAGTAGTCGTAAAACAACACCTCGCTCTCGAGCGAACACCTGATGAGCCATTGTCGCAACTCGATCAGCTTTCGGCGCATCACGTCGATGGGAACGAGTGTGGTCGAGAACTCCGCTAGCGAGCGCCACCGGTCGGTACTCAACTCCAAGTACTCGATGTTTGGCGTCCCCATGCTGAGTTTATAGTCGAAAGCCCGGTAGCCCGGCACAAAATATCCGGGATAGAAGTAGTCTAGCCCCTGCTCGAGGCAGTATTGCACCTTTCGGTAGATGAGGTATTTCCCTAAGCTGTATTTCTTGTAGTCGGGATCGTAGACCGACGATATCCCCATGGCGCTGTTTTGCCCCAAGTCGAAGAACCCGATGCCGATGAGTTTCGAACCATCATAGATGGCCACCTCGTAGGAATTGAAAATGTTCCGCTCGTGGTTTCCTAATAACAATGCTTGCAACGACATTGACCCCTCGAAGGGTACCGACTGCTTGTATCGGAGATACAACACCTCTTTTTCCGGTGTGATCGATGCGGGACGGACCTCAAAATGGAAGTTGCCATTGCGTTGGGCCAGTTTCTTTTGCGTGTTGTCAGGTATATAGTCGCGCAAACGCAGGCGCAACCAGATGGCACTGTAAAAAGTGTCCTTGAAATTGAGCCAGTTGGTAGTAAAAACTGTCTGACCCATGCGAAACCACCCCTTTTCGAGGTAACCGTCCAACTCGGCGGGGGTCAAATTTTCGGGACAACGAACGTCAACAAACATGGAACTTCTGAGGCTCAATCTAGAAAATAACGTAATTCAATTCCAGAAAGGGGGATTCATGTTCACAATAATATTCACGACCGCCATCCGTGTTCCGATCCGCGCTTGGAACAATAGGGCCGATCGTGTTCTTTCGTATGGAGGATGGATACGGCCGTGAGAACTTCGCATCATCACACCTTCGGAACGATGGTCGCCATCTTGCTGGTGGCTATCGGGTTTTCATCTTTTGGCCAGTCTGCACGCACCGGTCTCTGGTTTGACTCTGCCCGTCATTCGACCGGCGCGAAGTCCCTCGCCATCATTCGAACGGGTCTCCAGACAGCAGGGGTACCACCCCACGAAAAAGCGCACTTGTTCTTGCTGGGAGGAATCGTCTCCACGCAACTCAAGGAATACGACACCGCTCAACTTTTTTTGACCCAGGCGACGACGGCTTTCCAAGCACTGAATGACAGCTTGGGTGTCGCTGACTCCTGGTACCGAATGGGTGTATCGCAAGCCGCGGCGACTCAGTTAAAAGATGCTGTGTCGTCACAACAACGGGCGCTAGAATGGTACACAAAAATTAGGAACACGCGTGGTACCATCCAATGTTTACTGGCGCTTGGCGACTACTCGATGATGGCTAAAAAAAGCTCCGTTGCACGCGAATTCTATCGAAAGGCGCTCGACCGATCGACGCAAAACCATGACTTGGAAGGAGTCGGTCGTGCAAACCGACAGTTGGCCGCTCTCTACAATGCACAGAAAGACTACCGCAACGCGAGCCTCAGCCTGCAAGCCATGCACGACGCGTTTGATTCGCTAAGGTTAATCCAACAACAACGGGTCATCGACTCGCTTGAAGAACGGCATAGTCGAGACCTTGAACAAAAAGACCGCGACTTGGTAGCCGCCGAGGCCAAGCACACACAGGTACGTACTGATCGACTTCTTCGACTAATCGAACGCGACGACATCCAACTAACATTCTACTCGGTGGCAGCGGCCCTGATCTTTTTGGTGATTAGCCTCACCTTGTTTGTGTTCTATTTTCAACGACGCACAGCTGTCGCTACCCGAGAATTGGAGACAGAGAGACTTCGGAATGCGAAGGCACAAGAAGACTTTCAGCTCATCACCCAAGAAGTGAATGGCTTGCTCACACAAAATTTGAATGACTTAGCTTTCGCGGCCGGCGAGATTGAACACGCGCTTCATGTCGACTTGGTTGACAAGTCGCGCGAGATACGGCAACTCGGCGAGTGGATGACCAGGAGCATGAGCGATGTGGTGTGGTTGCTAGACCCGAACAATAGAATGGTCGATGTTTTCATTGCTTTTCTCCGCGAACGAACGCAGGCCTACTTTCAAAAGACGGGCATCAATTACATGATCGTGGCCCCCGACCGATTACCCAACGCAGAACTTACGGCGCTTGAGCGATTGGTGCTGTTCCAAGTTACCTTCGAGATTTTGTCTGAGTGTGTGACAAAAGGCAAAGCTACCGGCATCACGCTGACGATTGGTGTCGAACGTCATCAGCTTGTTTTCCGAATCAAGGACAACCATACCAACGTGACCGATGATCAGCTCAACCGCCGCGTGGGTATGGTTGCCCCCTATCGCGAAAAAATGGACCACATAAATGCCACTATTGGTGCCGTGCGGGAACAAGGCGCCGCCGTGGTCATCTATCGCAAAGAACTCTCTTGAGTAGACGTCGCCCTTTCCCCTCGCACATGTTTAGTTGACATTCAACACGAATGTGACATCGAGATCCGACTCACCATCGCTGCTCGTCGACGTGGCCGATTTCAACGCAGGTTGATGTTTCAATAGGACACGAAAATTAGCGGAAGCGACAGCCAAATCTGTGGTCAACCACGTGGTCGTCAACCCCAACGGTAAGTTACCACCGTCGAGCGAGCCAGTACCACCGACGTAGCGAACCGGGTCGTTCCGCGAGTCGACGTTGCCATCTCCTGATGGATTCGCGAACCCGTTCTTCGTCCAACTAAAGAAAAACATGTGCTCGTCGCCCGCGGCCAGAACCTCCTTCGAAACTTCATACGCGTCGTCGGTGGGCTTTGCCAATTCATTTAACAGCGTGATCGACAGTATGTATTCGGTATTCTTCAACAAGTTGATTGGGCCGTCTACTTTGATGCTTTGGACGCCATCGGCATCGGGATCAGTCGCGGTAACGACAATCGGCGTCCCGGAAGCCGGCGTGAAGGTAAGCTTGGCTGTCGTGATAACTTCCGGCACGTCTTCTTGCTTTGGCGCGTCGGGCCCACAGCTTGACAGGGTTATCATCGCTCCCAAAAGGAATGTATAGGATAATAAATGATGGATTGCTTTCATAAAATATTGCTAAAGAAATGAAACACTTGAACTGCGTTGGCAGTCAATTAACTGATGGAATAAGTAAGAGAGGAGATTAAGCAACCGTTGGTGGTCCTCGGTCCTTCTCAAGTGCAATGAAACTTATGACCGGTTTAGCGGAGAAGTTTCTTTCGTAGCAGCACAACGCGGGTGGGAACGCGAGCTCGCACTGAACTGGGAGGATACCCACGAAAAGGGTTTCAAGCGAACACACGGGACAGTGGTCGCCATGAGGGACAAGCACTGTGGTCGATTGCTGTGTCGCGGTCAGTTCGACATGCGCATCGTGTCGATTGTGGAGAAAGTTGATTCCAACTTGGTTGAACAGCAGTGCTGCCGCCAAGAGAACCCACACGAACTTGGAAAATGTCTTCCTCACGGATACAAAAATAACACTTCCGTCGACTTACCATCGAAAACTTGACAAGTGGGTTGGACAAAAAAATGCCAGTAAATTTCGGTCATGGCCTTGCGCAAAATCATACACATTGATATGGATGCCTTTTATGCTTCCATTGAACAGCGCGACCATCCGGAGTACCGCGGCAAACCGGTGGTAGTCGGCGGCTCTCCCGAAGGACGTGGTGGTGTGGTGGCAACGGCGAGCTACGAGGCTCGAAAATTTGGAATCCATTCCGCGATGAGTTCCAAGAAGGCTCAACAACTATGCAAGCACGCAATTTTTCTGCGCCCGCGATTCAATGCGTACAAGGAAGTGTCGCGTCACCTACGCGCGATCTTCCATCGGTACACAGATTTAATCGAACCGCTTTCGCTTGACGAAGCCTATCTCGACGTAACCCACGACAAACAAAACATTGGGTCGGCCATCGAGATAGCAAAGTTGATCAAGAACGCTATTCGAGACGAGTTACATTTGACCGCCTCGGCTGGTGTGTCGGTGAATAAGTTTGTTGCCAAGATCGCGTCGGACCTCCACAAACCCGACGGGCTCACATTCATCGGTCCATCCAAAATCGAAAAGTTCATGGAGCAGCTTCCGGTTGCGAAGTTTCATGGTATCGGAAAGGTAACGGCCGAGAAAATGAAGAAGATGGGCATCCTCACAGGCGCGGACCTCAAGAAACTTCCCGAGACGGAACTGATGCGGCGGTTTGGTAAGAGTGGACGTTTCTTTTACAAGATCGTTCGGGGCCTCGACGACCGAGAGGTTGTTCCCGACCGCGAAACGAAATCGGTGGGTGCCGAAGACACATTCCCTCAAGATCTAAATGACCCCAAGGAAATGCTCCACGAAATTGATAAGCTGGCCTCCGTGGTGCACGACCGGCTCCACAACTATCGGCTCAAAGGCCGCACCATCACCGTGAAGATCAAATACAGCGACTTCCGCCAGATCACGAGAAGTAAATCGCTTGAAGAAGGAACCGATGACTTGGAGGAAATAACCCGGTTGGCCCATCAACTCTTGTTGCAGACCGACCCCCAAGACATGAACATTCGTTTGCTCGGCGTCTCGGTCTCAAACTTTGGTGTCGAGCGGGTACGCCGAGCCGAACCTACGGATCAGCTTGATCTGTTCTAAAAAAAATCACACCCTGTTGTCCATATAGAGCCCGACAGCGGTACTATAGTCAAAAATTAACAATGAAAAAGTATCTCTGCATGAGCTACCTGCTCTTATTCTTCGGGTGCTCGCCCCCGGAAAATAAATCGAACGAGGAAGCCTTGCGCGTTGCGCAATCGATTTTCGAAGCTTTCAACGCCCACGACTGGCAAAAGATGGAGGATTTGTACGCCGACCAAGTCGAAATGATGGACCCTTCGTTCGAGGGCGTGAAAATCGGCAAAGTCGGGATGACAGAATTCTATCGCTCCGTGCCCGACATCCACGATGAGATCCGGACCATTTTTGGAAATGGAGATCAAGTCGTGGTCGAGTTTGTGTCCACCGGAACAGTCGAAGGCCGCGCGTTCGAGCTGCCCATCTGTACCATCTTGACTATTCAAAAAGGAAAAGTGATAAAAGACCATACCTATTACGACAACCGCTAACCCCGAAGACAATGAAAAGATTTATGCTCCTGATCCGGGAAGACCTCCGTCGCACCGAAATGCTGACACCTGAACAAATGCAACAAGAAATTCAAGTGATGGTGAAGTGGGTCGAAGAACTCACGAAGACCGGAAACTTCATTCAAGGTGATCCACTTGAAAACGATATGCGCCTCGCGACCAGCAAGCGGGTGATGACGGATGGACCATACATTGAATCCAAGGAGGGCGTCACCGGTTTCACCCTCGTAAAAGCCGAGAACATCGAACAGGCAGCTGAACTCGCGATGGCTTGCCCGCTCGTACAAAAAGGTCACATCAAAATTGAAGTTCGCCCCATTCTAGACTTTGCGTAACGGATTTTATCGACCTTTGTGAGATGACCTCCACGCAGGCAATTCAGTCCATCTACAAAAAGAACTTTTCGAAGATGGTGATTGCGCTCGCGAAGTACACAGGTCTGCGCGACTTGGCGGCAGCGGAAGACATCGTTCAGGAAGCATTTGTCGTGGCAGCCCAAAAATGGGATGTGGAACTCCCAACCCAGCCCGAAGCTTGGCTCTATCGAGTGTGCCGAAATATTGCGTTGAATCGCATTCGCCAGGAGAAGAAGCATCGCGCCGTCGAAATCGATGATGCCCTGCTGACAATGGAGTTGGACCACGCGCTGGAGGGAGAAGGCGATGACCAGTTACGAATGTTGCTCGCATGCATACATCCACACTTCAGTGCGCGAAACCAGGTGATCTTTGCGCTCCGCTACGTGGGTGGTTTCCGCCTCGAACAAATAGCTAAAATTCTTGGAAACCCGCCAGACACCATTGCCAAGACGTTGATGCGCATGCGCGACACGATTGCTCGTGAACGCATCGAATTTTATTCGGACTTGTCGCGGGCTTCATCCAGCCAGATTCAGACCCTTCACCAAGTTATCTACCTACTTTTCTCGGAAGGGTATAACACCTCTTCGGGAAGATCTGTCCTCAATCTCGAGCTGTGCGAAGACGCCTTGTCGCTGGCGTTGGCCATGATCACAACACCTCCGTTGGGTCGACCGGAAACCCATGCCTTGGTGGCGTTGATGCTGTTTAACATGGCGCGATTCGAAGCTCGGTTTAGTCCATCTGGCGACATGATCGAACTGGAACATCAGGACCGAAGCCGTTGGAACCGCGAGATGGTACAAGTGGGCGTCCATCACATGGCACAGTCCGGGGAGCATGTCACTTCCTACCACCTGGAAGCGGCCATCGCTTGGTTACACGTGTCCGCTCCGTCATTTGCAGAAACCGACTGGAGACGAATCGCCACCGTGTATGATCGTCTGTTGGAACTGCAGGAGTCGCCGTTTGTGCGCATGAGCCAATCCATTGCATGGCTGTATGCCGGGGATGCGACGACGGCGTTGCACGAACTTCAGAGACTTGGAGAAAATGCCTTCTTGCAGCGCCATCACTTGTACCACCTCGCCCTCGCCCGCGTGTACCGATCGATGGGCGATTTGGCACGCACGCGCTCTCACTTGACTCAAGCTCTTGACCTCGTTCCGCACGAGGTGGAGCGCCGTTACATCCGGCAGCTCATCCAAAAAATAGAGCGGTAACTATGGGTGGTGAAATCGTTTGCTGATCGCTCGCAGATATTCTTTTTCGCGATCGTGTTCAATTTTCTATCTTGACCAGCAATTAAATACTATGTCGAAAGTAACCCGACGTGAATTTATCGCCACCGCATCCTTGGTGACTTTAGGTGCCGCAACCGTTCCAGCTACTGCTATGAAAAAAAATCCACCCCGACTCGTTCACCACGTGTTCTTCTGGTTGAAGAATCCAACCTCCACTGCCGATCGCGACAAACTGATCGCAGGTGTAAAGGGCCTCGCTAAAATCGAAACCATCCGTGGCTTACACGTTGGCGTACCCGCCAGTACGGAAAAACGCGATGTAGTTGACAATAGCTACGCCGTATCGGAACTCATGTACTTTGATAACGTCGAGGATCAAAAGATTTATCAAGATCACCCGATCCACCAACAGTTCATTAAAGAGCATTCGATGTTGTGGGACCGAGTGGTGGTGTACGACGTCATGGAGGTCTAACGCCCATCATCCCAACCATTCTTTGAACGCAGTCGCTTTCTCGCGACTGATGTCCAACTCTAAGTTGAAAGGCGGCGTCAATTGAACGGTGAGGCCCTTGTGTGTTGTCTTGATTCGTGCCACCGTTTGGATGTGAATGATAAACTGTCGGTTGACCCGGAAGAAGAGTGTCGGGTCGATGAGTGACTCAATCTCATCGAGCGTCTGATGCTCGCTGATCATGCGCTCGTTTCCAAGCGTGTGGATGAAAATCAGCTCTTCTTTATGGAAGTACCCGATGTCCTTTTGGTTCACGGGTACCATCGCATTTCGCTGGATGGAAAGGAAACGCTCTTTGTATTTCTTTTGCTCCTTCCCCCAACTTCCGATTAGCGTTTTCACCTGGTCTGCGACCGTCGTCGAAGACGTCATGTTGCGATACTTAGCGAGGGCAGCGGCCAGTTCGTTTTCGTCGATCGGCTTCAAAAGGTAGTCGATGCTATTCAGCTTGAAAGCGCGGATGGCGTATTCATCATAGGCCGTGGTGAAGATGACCGGGCACCACAGTTTTCGGGATTCAAAGATTTCAAAACTTATACCATCCGACAGCTGGATGTCCGACAACACCAACTCCGGAACCGGGTTTGCATCCAACCATCGATGCGCTTCCGCCACACTTGAGACCAGCCCCTGCACCTGCGCACTAGGCGCCACCCGACCAATTACCTTCAACAGGTCCTTGGCCACTAATGGCTCGTCTTCGATGATTAACAGCTTCACCTTAATTCTAAATTCTAAATTCTAAATTCTTAATTCTTTAGCCTTGGAATATCCCCATCAAACTCGAATCCCGGATTCACCCAACCCATGGGAATGTCGGCTTCGAAAGTTCCTACCGGGTTGCGAAAGCGCATCTCCAACCTTCCTTCGATCAAGAATCCAAGAGACTGGTACAGGCCAATTGCCTTTCGATTCGACTCGCCGGTGATCAACTCCACCTTCCCGATGTCCGGCCGATGGTTGGCGATCTCGTCTAGGAAAATGGTGAAAATTGTGCGCCCCAGTCCCTTCCCTTGGTGGTCGGGATGGACCAAGAACGTGACATCGCCCAGGACGTGGCGAAACACACCGAGCTCGCCCGGGTACCCATGAACCTCGGCCACCAACTCGTCCGGGTTTTGTTCATTCTCGCCAACGATGATGAGACCGGCAGCGAGGCTTTTGCCTACAAAGTCGGCGACATAATCTTCGGTGATCTCCTCTTCGCTTCTGGCCAAGAAACCGGGGGTCTTAGCAACTGCCTTGTACAGTGTGACAATTTTTGGGACGTCTGAAATTTCTGCTGTTCTGTAGTGCATAAAAGTTCTTTACACGAGTGGAACGCTTACCGAAAAACTCGAGTCATCAGCGACAATCTTCACTGGACGGTCTGTTAGAAAAGCATACAGAGACCGGAGATTGTCGAGACCTTGCTTATTGGAAGTTTCGACTAGCTTTCTGACCTGCAAATTATTACTTACGACGAGATAATCATCGACTGTTTCAATCTTGATTGACAACGGACGATCCTTGTCCACCACGTTATGCTTGAGTGCATTCTCGATCAATATTTGCAGTGTAACGGGAACGATCGCCTTGTCGCGTGTAGGCTCTTCAACGGAGAAGGTGACGGTGAGCGCGTGCTCAAAGCGGGTTCTGAGCAGGAACACGTAGTTCTGTATGAAGTCGAGTTCGGTTTGCAGCGTCACGAAGTTCTTGTCCTTGTTTTGCAACACGTATCGGTACACCTTCGATAAATGTTGGAGGAACTGCGACGCCAACCCTTGGTTTTCGTAAATCAGGCTGTTCAAAGATGTCAACGCGTTGAACAAAAAGTGTGGGTTTAACTGGTTCTTCAGGTTATCAAACTGAACCTGCGTTTTTTCTTTTTCCAACTTGGCCGTCTTCACCAGCGACTGCTTCCACTCATCGATAAAATGCTGGGTGATGAACACACCGTTGATAATGACCGACGCTAAGATGTACAAGAACCAGGTGGCGGCCAAGAACATCCCGTCGAGTTCAATCCCCAGGTAAGGTTCTCCAACTTCATAAAGGATAAAGCGAAGGAGTAAAGACCAAAGGGCACCCATCGCGAGTTGGACCACGAGTCGGGGGGCCACCTGCTCTTTATAGGGAAGGATTCGGTTCAGCAGACTGTTGAATTGGTAAATGCTTTCCACCAGCACCGACATGAACACGAAGAACACGAAGAATAAGATCATGTTCATCTGAACGGTGAACAAGCCCGATACCGCGCGGATCACGTAGGCGATACACGATCCAACCAACGGCAACCCGACCGTGTATTTGATTCTCATCCATTTCGGTTCGGTTCTGGAAATCATGCGAGCGACACGTCGTAGATAAACTTAAACTGTTTGTCGGTCACCGACTTTGGAATCCTAGACAGGGCCAGATTTCTAATTGTCGTTAGAACCGGGTTTCTCCATTGCGCCATCTTCCCAATTTGCCAAGAGTCGTTCACGACCTTCGTCGTACGGAGGATTCGCTTCTGTTCAAATGCCTGGAATGCTTCTACGGCGTTCGCGTGGGTGTCTAGACTATTCGCGAGCACCACGGCGTCTTCGATGGCCATGCATGCACCCTGCCCCATGTTCGGTGTCGTGGCGTGTGCGGCATCTCCCATCAACACGACACGACCAAAGGCAAACTGAGTCAAAGGCTCTAGGTCGATAATGTCATTCCAGATGACTCGGTTCGCGGGCGTGTTTCGAATCAGCTCCGGAATCGGTGCATGGAAGTCTTTATAAAAAGTCAATAGCTCGGTAGGCGACAACGAACGCATGGTCGCGTTATTTTCCGACGCGTTCACACAAGCAAACCAGTAAATTCGATTGTGTGTCATGGGGACGATTCCTAACCGACACCCGGGACCCCAAGTCTCAGACGTCTCGTCCATGTCTAGGTTGTCAGGAATCTGCTCGGTTACACCACGCCAGCAGGTGTAGCCGGCATATCTTGTTTTGGACGTCGGAATTAATTTTTTCCTCACAGGAGAATGGATGCCATCGGCAGCGACCAAGTAGTCATGGTCCGCGTGCGTTCCATCTTTGAAGTAGATCTTCACACCACCCTCGTTTTGATCGATGTCGACGCACTGCTTTCCTACGTGCACAATTTCGGGTGGAAGTTGTTGAATGAGCACATCGTGGAGGTCGGCACGATGGATGGTAAAATTATTCACGACACCGAAACGACGACTGACTTCTTCCGAATCGGTCGCCATCAGCGATTTGCCCTTCTGGCTGCGAACCACCACCTTCTTTAGCACGCGACTGACGGCGAGCACTTCTTGGTCAATGCCGATCTCACGAAACGCCTTGATCGCATTGCCGGCGAGTCCAAGGCCCGCACCCAGCGGTTTCCACGCGGGAGCTGCCTCGTACAAGTCAACGCCATGTCCACGACGCGTGAGCGCAATGGCCAGCGACAGACCACCAATTCCTCCTCCCAGGATCGCGATACGGTGTCTCATATTTTCCTTTTCTGACGGGCTCGCTCCAAGCGTCGATGCAAGCGCTCTTCCCGAACATAACAGTCAAAGTTATTCAGGGCGACGGAAAATTGGTGCTGGTAAACGGTCGACGTCGTGTGGGCGTTGAAATACTTTTCCATAGTCTTTGTTGTTTCTTGCTTTTAGAACAACTGAAATGGCGCTCACCCCTATTCCACTTCTGGAGTGAATTCCCCCTAAAAGTACGGGAACCGGGTTCTTCGGGGTTCGGCTGATGGTGCGAAGCCGCAAAATTGACGGCCGAGGTGTTGAGTTTTCCAAACGGCCCGTTTCGCTAACTTGCCCGCCTATGGTTCCAAAACTGAGTTTTCATCCTTCGACGCCTAAGGTTCAACCCGTTTTTTCAATCCTGATACCGTCGTGGAACAACCTGCCCTACTTGCAATGTTGCGTAGCAAGTATCCGGAAGAATTCTTCTCTACCCCACGAGATCGTCGTGCATGTAAACGAGGGGAAGGATGGCACCCTTGAATGGGTCCGGGAGCAAGGACTCAGTCACACCCACTCGGCAGGCAACGCCGGCGTATGTTATGGTTTCAATGGCCCCGCTTCATTGGCCACGTCTTCCTACCTCGTGCTGTCCGACGATGACTATTATTACGCACCCGGTTGGGACACCCCTATTCTTGAAGAGATCAAGAAAATGCCCGACGAGTATTTCTGCATCACCGGAACAATGATCGAACATAGCCCGAGTCAATATGATAGCATCATCGCGAACAAGGACTTTGGAAAAACGGTGCAAACTTTTGACGAAGCTAAATTCTTACGAGAGTTCGCATCGTTCCCGTTTCACGACTGGAATGGTGGAAACTGGTATCCCATGGCGATACACCGTCATGTGTGGGACTTAATTGGTGGACTAAGTGTTGAGTTTACGCCGGGGATGGCTTCCGACCCTGACATGATGATGAAGCTCTGGCATTGTGGCGTGCGTTACTACCGGGGTTTGAGCGCCTCTCGGGTATATCACTTTGGGTCGAAGAGCACAGCACGGGTCAAGAAAAACGATGGCAACAAGCAGTTCCTTCACAAATGGAATCTCTCGAAGTCGACCTTCTTCGAATACTACCTCCGACTCGGCCACACGTTCCAAGGCGCTACGCCCGAACCGGATGAAAAAGAATTCCAGCTAAAGTTGCTGCGGGACCGGGTAAAGAGAATATTCAAAGTCTAGACACCGAAATTCGGAAAGGCACTCTTCACCATCCTTTCTTAATCGTCTCACACACGTACTCGATTTGGTTGGTGGTGAGGTGATTGTTGAGGGGTAAAACGATGTACTTATCTTCGACCAAGTCCATCATAGGAAGGTCGTCGCGTCGGCCACCGAGGATTGAATATCGGTCGTTGCGGTAGTGAATCTGTCCAGATTCGATTTTGTGTTCGCGCAAGTAGTTCATGAAGTCGATCCGGTTTTCGACGATGGCGGTACACAACCAAGCGGCGTGTGTTCGATCGGTATAATCGGTGCCAATCAGCTTGAGCCCGGGAACATTTTTCAATTCGCGCTTATAGATATTGAACAGTTTCTGACGGTAGGCGAGTGTGTCGTCGAAGATGCGGAGACCGGCGAGGCCCATCGCAGCTGCGATGTCAGTCATCTGGTATTTATAGCCAACCTCCCAGATATCATTTTCCCATGTGCCTTTTTGCTTGTTGGATCGGTCGATACCGAACCAGCGTACCCGTTCGCCTTTGGGAATTAAGTTTTTGTCTTTGACGACAAGCATGCCACCATCGCCGGTGGTGATGTGCTTGATTGCCTGAAAGGAGAACATCGTAAAATCGGAAACTGACCCAATGGGTTTTCCCTGATAGGTGGCGCCCAAGGCGTGGGCCGCATCCTCGATGATGGGGATGCCATATTCGGCGGCGATCTCCATGAGTTCTTTCATGTCGCAAGGAAGTCCACCGTAGTGGACACAGACAATCGCCTTGGTTTTCTCGCTCACGAGCTCGCGCACGTGCTTCACGCTAATGTTCAAAGTCTCCGGGTCGATATCGGCGAACTTGAAACGCACGCCCATGTATAGAAAGGGAATGGTCGTGGCTGTACAGGTGAACACGGGTGTAATGACTTCGTCACCGGGCTGAAGACCTGCCAGGATATAGGATAGATGGAGCGCATCTGTACCTGAGCCAACGGCGAGCGATTGTCCTTCGCCACCGAAACGGAGGGTGAATTCTTTTTCAAACTCCGCCACACGAGGCCCCTGTCCAATCCAACGTGAATGCAACACCTTGGTCACCTCTTCAATTGCCTGTTCGGGCACATTGGGGTAGAACAGGAATACGCCTTCGTCTTCCCTCATCACGGGCATTTCTGCCATCGGTTTTTCCTTAATCTTCATCAGTGGCTTTCTAGTGCTTACAAAAATACGAAATTGAAGTCATCGGCTTTGGCCACGTCTCGCCAGCCGGTCTGGCATATGACACGCCCATCGCTTCGTTAGTTGTGACTCTTTTTGAGATGTTGACCTCCACGATAGCGATCTAAAAAAGAAAAGGTCGTCACGAAGAACGTGCGACCTCTCTATTAGGTTTCGAAAAACTCAAACGTTGGGTTGCGGTGTCGTGCGCAAGTAAGGTTTGATTCGCTTGTGTCCTTTCGGAAACTTCGCTGGGATGTCTTCATCCTTCACAGCCATCGTGATGATCACATCCTCGCCATTTTTCCAGTTGGCGGGAGTGGCTACGGAGTACTTAGCTGTTAGTTGCAGACTGTCGATTACGCGCAAAATTTCGTCAAAGTTGCGGCCAGTAGATGCCGGATACGTGATCGTTAGCTTTACCTTCTTGTCAGGGCCAATGACATACACCGAGCGGACCGTAAACTTGTCCGACACTTCGGGGTGTACCATGTCGTACATCTTAGCGACCTTGAATTCAGGGTCTGCGATCAGCGGGAAGTTCACTTGGGTGTGCTGGGTCTCGTTGATGTCGCCGATCCATTGTTGGTGCGACGTGAGCGGGTCGACACTGAGGGCGACGACCTTGGTGTTACGCTTGTCGAACTCGCCGCGCAGTTTGGCGACGGCACCGAGTTCGGTGGTGCACACGGGAGTAAAGTCGGCGGGATGCGAAAAGAGCACGCCCCAACCCTCTCCAAGCCACTTATGAAACTGAATTTTACCTTCTGATGTCTCCGCCTCAAAGTCGGGAGCAACATCTCCTAGTCTGATTGCCATATTCGTTAGATCGTTTAGTCGCTTTGTTCTTCGTTCTTCATCCCCTCATCCTCTCGTCCCCTCATCAAGTCATCCCCTCGCCACAAATTTACAACTTCTATCGAATAACTAGGGAATACTTTTTCTAGTGATTTTGGCCCGACGGCAGCGGGAAAATGGGTCTTCCGAGTTCGCGTTGGCGTTTGACGATTTTGTCGAGTGTGCTTTCAGATAGGATTTTGAGGGTTTCGTCGCGGACGCTGAGGAATGTATCGCGGATGCCACAGGTTTTCTCATCGCGGCATTCTTCGCAGGGTTCGTAGTAGTTGAGTGAGACGCAGGGAAGCATGGCGATGGCTCCGTCCATGAGTCGCACCACATCGATGAGGCGTACGTCTTCCGGGTTTTTGTAGAGGTAATAGCCGCCGCCTTTGCCCTTTTTGCTGTGTAGGATTTTCGCGTTCCTTAGTTCCAGCAAGATGGCTTCTAGGAATTTTTTGGGGATGTGTTCGTGTTCAGCAATTTCTTGGATATGAACAGGCCCATCTTGATACCGTTCCGCCAGGTATACCAAGGCGTGGATCGCATATTTGCACTTTTTTGAGAGCATAGACCTCGAAATATACAAGAACACTTGGAACTTCTGAACGCTCGTAAGGTGCAGAAGTATTACTTTTGACGCCCGCGGCGCACGAGGAATCAATCATGTTGATAATTTGCGTGTCGAATTGCCGAAGTAGCTCAGCTGGTAGAGCAACGGTTTCGTAAACCGTAGGTCGTGGGTTCAAGTCCCATCTTCGGCTCTCCTTAGAAACGAAAAAACCGTTGGGAAACCAACGGTTCTTTTTTTTGGTGCCGAAGGAGGGACTCGAACCCTCACACCTTGCGGCACACGCCCCTGAAACGTGCGTGTCTACCAATTTCACCACTTCGGCCTTGGTGCAGCGATTTCAGGACAAACTTCCCGATCGATGCCGTCCGTCGCTTGTGCGCCGAACGTCAGGGATTCAATGACTTACCGAAAACTTTGGTGCCCAGGACTGGACTCGAACCAGCACACCTTGCGGCACTACCCCCTCAAAGTAGCGTGTCTACCAATTTCACCACCTGGGCTTCCAACAACCTCGTCGAAACAAGGTAAGGGGCTGCAAAACTAAGAGTTTGGCCGACTTTAACAAAAACTTGGATTAGGATTCGAATGTTAGGCGACAGTATGGTCCGGGCCGTGGGCGTTGAGCTTGGCAACCATTGAAAAGAAAAGGGTGAAGAAAGCAACGACGGCGAGGAGACAGAACTGGATCATAAATCTTCAGTGGTTGTTTCAATTGTAAATATCCGCCGTGGGTCGCGAGGGCGGCGTTGACTGGCAGCCGTCAAACCACGGAGGTAAGAAATTTGATTTTTTTGGCAAAAACCCAGCGCAGTTGGTGGTATTTATCCCCCCTTCGCCCCGGTGCACAAGCCCCTAGACCTAACTGGAATGCGCTTTGCCTATATTGGGAAAATTTGAAAATGATGCAGAAAATGGCGTCCCGTGGGCTGATATGCCTCGCAATCTTACTCGTTCAATCCTTCACTTCTTGGGCCCAATCGTCCGCCCCGCGCGACTGGTTCCTACGCGACCCGGAAGCTGACCACGTACAAGGTGTTAGCGTCGAGAAGGCATATGAGACGCTGTTGAAAAACCAGCCAGCACGTACCATCATCGTGGCCATCATCGACTCGGGTGTGGACATCAACCACGAGGATCTCAAGGATGTGATCTGGACCAATGAAAAGGAGATTGCAGGCAACGGAATTGACGACGACCACAACGGGTACATCGACGATATTCACGGATGGAACTTCATCGGGGGAAAGGATGGGACCAACGTCGCACAAGACTCTTACGAGCTGACAAGAGAATATGTGCGCCTACGCGACAAGTTCGCCAGCGTGAGCGATGGAAAAGTTCCTAAGAAGCAAAAAGAGGAATACGAGAAGTATCTAAAAATCGAGGACAAGTTTAAAAAGCTAAAAGAGAAAAATGAGCGAACCTTTGATCAGCTCTCTAGCTTGTATCTGAATTTCTCCCGCAGCGTCGACACCTTAAAATACGTGCTGAAGTCGGACAGCCTGACGATGGACCAACTTATGGCCTACTCGCCTACCGAACCCATTTTTATTTTCGCCAAGGGCTACATCACCTCGAAGTTGAAAAACTTTCCTGAAGGATCTACGATCGAAGGATCGGTGGAAGGTTTGAAAGAAGCATACGACTATTACAAAGTCATCGTAAAGTATGGCTATAATGAAAACTACGACTCGCGTGAGATTGTGGGTGATCACTATGCCGACCGGTACGAAAAAGGATATGGAAACAACGATGTAACCGGTCCGGACGCGTTACATGGAACGCACGTGGCGGGTATTGTAGCCGCCAGTAGATCCAACAATCTCGGGATTAAAGGAATTGCAGACCATGTGAAAATCATGTCGGTCCGTGCAGTACCAAACGGCGATGAACGCGACAAGGACGTAGCCAATGCGATCATTTATGCTGTCGACAACGGGGCAAGCATCATCAACATGAGTTTTGGTAAATCGTTCTCACCTGAAAAAGATGCTGTCGACAAAGCCGTCAAGTATGCAGAAAAGAAAGGCGTGCTGCTCATTCATGCCGCTGGTAACGACGGAGAAGACATCGACAAAGAAGATAATTTCCCGCGCCGACAGTACATAGACGGAAAAGATGCTAAGAACTGGATGGAGGTGGGTGCCTCATCGGCGGGAACGGGTTCCGATTTCGTCGCCTCTTTCTCAAACTACGGGAAGAAAAACGTAGACGTATTTGCGCCGGGCGTTGATATCTATTCGACCACTCCCGGTAACACATATAAAGATGAACAGGGTACGAGCATGGCTGCTCCTGTCGTGACCGGCATTGCCGCTATGTTGATGTCATACTTCCCCGAACTCACCGCAGGAGAAGTGAAAGAAATCATCCGTCAATCGAGTCGTCGCTTCGACGGGCTGAAAGTTCAAAAACCAGGCGGCGAAGGAATGACCCAACTCTCCGACCTCAGCAACACCGGCGGACTCGTCAATGCATTCGAAGCAGTGAAAATGGCCATGGAGATGGAAAAGACAAAAAAGATGAAATAAGAATAGAACCCTAAATCTTAAATCTTAATTCTTAAATCTTAATTCTTACTTCCTATTTCTTTTTCCTCTTCATCCCCGCATACGCCAAATCTGTTTTCCCCTTTTGATCTGTGCGTGCAGCGAGAAACACGCTCGGGCCAACTTTTGCGTCGATGCCTACATTTTTTGGGACGAAGGTCTTATCACGTTTACGAAGGTTGCTGAGAGGTAACTGGATGAGCATATCCGTTCGGTTGTCGAAGCTGTAACGTCCCTCCACGAAAAAAGACAAAACCGAAGATTGAACCTCTATTCTACCAATATCTAAGTCGCGGTGGGCGTACACGACGTTGCCCTTGATCTCAGCAAATTTCACGTCGTCGAAATCACGCCGCTTGAAGAGGAAGTTGCTCATGTTGTGAATCGCTTCTACGTTGATTAGACGACCGTCCCTTAGGCTCATGTTAACGTCGCCTGTCAAGGAGGGCATCAAGAGATCAAAATCGTCGTCTACCTTGATTTTTAGGCGGGTGTCGAACCCTATGGTTCCCTCCAAATTTTTGTCGGTGACCGACGTGAGTCCAAAATTGTTGAAGGCCTGAAAGAGTTGCTTGACGGCGATACCGGAAGCATTCGCCCGAAGCGAAATTGGATTGACCGGTTTGTGTAAGTCGCGTACCGTTGCGTTGAGGTTTAACTTACCACCACCAAAGGTCATCTTCATATCTTTTCCTTCTAGGGTGTTTCCGTTCAATCGAATTTTTCCTTTTAAGGCCGACGCCTGAAACTTCTTGTTCTTAAACTTGTTGATCGACACATCGACGTCAAACTCGAGGGAAGAAAACAACTTGTCGATCATGTCGGACACGCGGCGTCGGTCGCTCTTCAATTCCCTCGCACTCTTTTTCTTGGTGGCTTTCTTGACCAAAAAGCTTCCCATGTCCATGTTGGGAGATGAAATGTGCAGGCGTACATAACCCTTCTTCGTGGGGTGGGTGAAGAAGGGAACGAAGTTGATAATGGTACCGGATACTTTTGCTGAACTTTTTGCTGAGCTGATTCCAAAGCGATCAATCCAGACGGTATCTCTATTGAATCTAACATTGGTAGACACGTCCGAGAACTTGAGTCGTCTCGATACCAGCGTAAATGAGCCCTTGTCGATATTGGCCTTTCCCTCCAGCAACCCGGTGTAGGTGCCGGTAGCCTCGTCGAAATATTCGTTTAGGTTTCCTTTGTAGTGGAACTCTGATTGAAACATTCCCCCGTCGAACTTAATCAGCGTCGTATCTACTTCCCGGTTCAAATCGGGCAAGGCAAGCTTATGTTGCGAGAACACTTCTAAGTCGACATGATCGAAGTTCGAGAGCACGGCTTCAGCTTGGAACGGTAGGTCATCTACTTTTCCGACTACTTCATGAAGGCGCACCGTCGAATTCGTATTACCGCGCGGGAGTGAAGGGTCATCTTGGTTGGTCATTCGACCTTTGAGAGACAAGTCGGTTATGGTCACTGGCTTACTTTTAAACGCATTATTGGCCAGGTTGAAATCAATCCCAACCAATGGCTGCGATCCGGGTGCGAGTGGCGTCTCGATGTGGACACTGATTCCAAAAGGTCGCTCGAGCGAAAGCGACGCGAGGTTGCTTGCCATGGTTGCCGGTAGCACGGAAAGTCCCTCCGCGTAATTCAAGTTTTCGGACGTGATATTGAGGGTCGCGGTTTTCAAGGAGAAGTCGAAAGTCCCCTGCAGGGAAAGATCCGATTCCACGAGAGCGAGCGTTGAAGGAAAAACCGTCAATCGAGCTGAATCACGCGCGAAGCGAAAGGATAGGTCGACGCGCGTCGCCTTATCGCCTAAGAATGCACCACGGCTCGCATTGAACGTGAGTTGACGAAAGTCGACTTGGCCCCTGAGGTGGCATTCGAGGCCCGTCGAATCATGGCTGACCTCGCTATTCACGTCCGCGAGGGTGAACTCGATGAACTTCCCTCGGAGTGAGTCGTGGTAGGCAAACCGAACATTCTGAAACCGTAGTTTTTCCTGCGTCAACTGAAAGGATTGAGTCGAATCGCTGCTCGATTGAGTGGTGTCCGATTTTTTGAAGACATCCAAATTCGATCTACCCAGTGTGTCTCTAAAAATGAAAAAGCTCCCATCTTGAATTTCGATGTTCTTGAACTCAATTTCTTTTAAGAAAAGTTTATAGGTTCGAAGGTTGAGTAAGATCGTTCGTGTGCGGGCCAGTTCCGGGTCACCCGGTCGTGAAGACGTGTCGCGAACCACGACGTCGTCTAGGCGAAGGGTAAAGTTGGGAAACTCCTCGAACAAGGTGATGTCGACATCACCGATGGAAACTTCGGCATGTAGAGCCGACTTGAGTTGCACGCTGACCTCTAAAAGGATTTCCTTCTTGTAGACGTACACCAATACAAGTCCAATCGAGAAGAGGACGACGATCAAGCCAACGACAATACCTACTCGTTTGATCCACTTCATCTATAATAAAGATAAGCAGAAATTGACCCTGTTGAAATGGGGTCAAGCACGTGAGGGGTAGATCAATTCTTTCGTTCGAGGGCGACCACGTTCTCAACGTGAACCGTGTGCGGGAACATGTCGACGGGCTGTACGCGCGTGATTTCGTACGCTTCGCACAAGATCGCTAAGTCACGTGCTTGCGTTGCAGGGTTACAACTCACGTACACTATTCTTTGTGGTGCCGCCTTCAGCAGCATGCGGGTTACGTGCTCGTGCATGCCGGCGCGCGGTGGATCCGTGATCACGACGTCGGGGCGGCCGTGCGTCACAAGAAAAGAATCGTCCAACAAGTCTTTGATATCGCCTGCAAAAAAAGATGTATTGCCAATCTCGTTGAGATCAGCGTTGATCTTTGCGTCTTCAACTGCGGCAGCGACGTATTCGAGTCCCACGACTTTCTTGGCATTGGCGGCGACGAAGCAGGCAATCGTGCCGGTACCGGTATAAAGGTCGTACACGATCTCGTTCCCCTGTAACTGGGTATATTGCCAAGCGACTTCATACAAGCGTTGCGCTTGCCGCGAGTTGGTTTGATAGAAGGATTTCGGTCCGACACGGAACTGCAACGGCCGCTCAATGCCTGGGCGCTGCATCTTCTCGGTGATGAAGGTTTTCCCCTTCCAACACTCGATGTTCAGGTCGGCAAACGTATCATTTCTTTTCCCGTTGACGACGAACTGAAATGACGTGATCTGGGGAAAGTGCTGTTCGAGGTGTTCCAAGATAGCGCCCGTCCATTCCATCTTGTCGTATGTGACTTGCAAGATCACCATCACTTCCGATCCATCGCCTGTGGTTCGGATGGTGAGCGTGCGCAGGAATCCTATTTGCTTCCGAAGGTCGAAGAACGGAATCTCGTGATCGACACAAAACTTCTTCACGGCCAATCGAATCGCGTTGGATGGATCGGGCTGGAGATGACATTCGTGGACATCGAAGACTTTGTCATACATCCGCGGAATATGATAGCCCAAGGCTGGTTCGCCGAATGCAATTCCACGGTTTAGTTCCTCTTTCGTGAGCCAACGATTGGCCGAAAAGGTAAAGTCTAGTTTATTCCGGTAACGTCGTGTGTCCAACGACCCCAGGATCGGGTTGATCTTCGGTAGTTGGAGCCCACCCAAACGCTCTAAGTTGTCGACGACTTGTTGCTGCTTATACTCGAGTTGGGCCGAGTAGTCGATATGTTGCCAAGAGCATCCCCCGCATGTGCCAAAGTGCGCGCAAAAAGGTTGCTGACGCGCGGGCGACAGTTGTATGATCCGCGCGACACGCCCTTCTAAGAATTGCTTCTTGATCTTCGTCAGTTCGATGTCGACCACATCGCCCGGGGCACCACCCTCGATGAAGATCACCTGACCGTCGAGGCGCGACACGCATTTGCCCTCGGCGGCCATGCTCCCGATAGTAATTCCCTCTAAAATGTCGCCTTTCTTCATGGGGTGGCAAATTTCAATTTTTAAAGCACATTCTTCAACCAAATTCAAGAATCTTGGGGGGTTTTCGAGGTGAGTGCCTTTTGCTAACTTTCACCGTTCTAGGGGGTGAAGTGTTATCATGGCAAAGAAAGTAGCGTTCCTTTGGTTAGTTCTAATCGCCTTTCCCCTCTCGGCTTCGCACATTGTTGGTGGTGAAATTGAACTGCTCCACGTGGAGGGGTTCACCTACCGGATCAACCTGATCTACTACTTCGATGTAGCGCACAACCCCAACCGAAATCCGCAAGCAGAGGAACCGCAAATACAAGTCTTCATTTTTCGAAAGTCGGACAATGCCCAAATGAGGAGTGTGGTCTTGCCGTGGTTACGAAAAACGCGCGTGCCATACACGCAACCCTCGTGTTCCAATGGAGAAATCATTACCGACAAAATCATCTACTCCGCTACGGTAACCTTGACGCCCGATCAATACAGCGATCCGGCAGGCTACTATATCACTTGGGCGCGCTGCTGTCGAAACTATTCTATCTTGAACATCTTTAGTCAAGACCCGGATCACGGTGGCATTGGCGCCGGTCAGACTTTCTATATGGAGTTTCCCCCGGTGACGATCGACGGTAAGCCTTTCGTTAACTCCTCACCTAAGAACTTTCCGTCGCTCAACGATTACGCGTGTCCAACGAAGCCCTATTACGTCGACTTCGCGGGCGTAGATGACGATGGCGACTCGCTTGCGTATACATTGGTCACACCGTTAAGTACTGTGACAGTTACGCCGGTACCTCCTGCCACCCCGCAACCCTACCCGCTGGTAAATTGGTTGCCGGGTTTTGGGTTGGACCGCATCGTAAACGGGACTCCCAAAGCGGCGAACTATCCGGACCTGAAAATCAGCAACGCGGGTTTCCTTCGCGTGACGCCTCGATCGCAGGGTCTTTATGTGTTCGCGGTGAAAGTGGAGGAATTTCGAAACAAGATTAAGATAGGGGAAGTGCGTCGTGATTTTCAGATGCTCGTGACCGACTGTCGCTTGTCGGCGCCGCCAGAAATTTCCGGTAAGCCGCTGAGCGGCCCCACGTTTGTCAGGAATCAGCTCAGCGTAAGCTTTGCCAATACGGTGGCCGACAACCAGCGTTGCATTCAAGTGAGCGTCTCCGACCCCGACGCGAACCGTGCGGCAGACAACTTCGAGGAGTTCATTCGCTTGAAAGTTGTTCCGCTAAACTTCAAGAATCCAGATTTGTCGTCACTCCTACCTGCGGAGAGTACCGGCATTATTCACGGAACGGGGACCATCGAATTCAAGATTTGCTTTCCACAGTGTCCGTTCTTTCAAGGCGGCCCTTACCAAATTGGCGTCATCGCTTTCGACGACGCTTGCGCCCTTCCTCTATCGGATACTCTTAAGGTGCAGGTGTCCGTCGAGCCACCACACAATGAGCCAGCGCAGTTTGTAAACCCGACCGCTACCGTTGACGCCACACTGGAAGAGGGCGACCAACAAACTTGGCCGTTCGAAGCACGCGACGCCGAAGGCGATGAGCTCTTGTTCTTCGCGATGACCGATGGATTTGTTTTGTCTACATCCGGTATGACCACTGACATCACCTCCAACCAAGGAGGGGTGTTGAAAGGAAACCTGACGTGGGATGCATTTTGTGATATCTATGATTTTACCAAGCGGACGGATTTTACACTCAAACTTCTCGTCGACGACAAAGATGTGTGCGACGTAAACCCACCGGACACGGCCACGTTCCAATTGCACGTCAATCTACCAGCAGATGTAGACCCGATCATCGACACCGACCTGACGACCGATCCAGCAGAAGTGGTGGTTGGTCCCATTGAAAAAAGCATTTACGAAACGTTGAATTTTAAGGTGACGGGGACCGACCTCGTAGATCGGCGTTCGGTAACGGTGCGGATGGTCCCCGACGGATTTAGCGCTGCCACGTATGGAATGACGTTTCCAAAAAAGAGCGGGCTCGCGACAGCGACGTCGGAGTTTAATTGGAACATCGCCTGCGATAAGGTCGACCTCGGAAAAAAAGATGAGTTCAACATTGGGTTCATCGTAGTGGACAGCACCGGAAAGTGTCGTGTACGTCAACTGGATTCGCTGGTAGTAAAAGTTAAGGTGCTCAAGCCCGTGAATCATCCTCCGTTGCTGAGCATTCAAAACTTGAATCCAAGCGTTAGTTTTTCCGATGGCCGCGCAACCATGGCACCGAACACCGAGTTGCAGTTGCAATTGACCGCAACGGACGTGGATACCAATCCGAAAGACAAACTCACGATCGATTTGTTGACCCTTGGGGGCGACCAAGTGCCGGAGGGCTGGACCTTTGCGCCAGTGTCGGGGCCAAGTCCAATCACCACTAACTTGTTATGGACACCTGCCTGCTCGTTGTTCACCGGGGATATCTACCAACAAAACTTCCACTTCGATTTTGTTTTTAAGGACGACCGATGTGCCACCGCCGTGGTTGACACGGTGCGCATGGATGTGACCGTGAAGGATCCCGAGGGCGGCAACTTCTCGACGGAACCTGCAAACGTCTTTACGCCAAACGGCGATGGCATCAACGACTACTATTCGATGGAGTGGCGTAACGAAAGAGGTGACATTGAGAATATACTCCCCCCCGACAATTGCCGGGGTGTGTTTGAACAAATCCGCATCTACAACCGGTGGGGCTCGCTGGTATTTCAGAGCGGCGACCGGAATTTTCGATGGTTGGGACTAAAAGAACCTGCCGGTGTTTACTTCTATCACATCACGTTCACGAATCGTGAGTTCAAGGGTACCGTCAGCCTCCGCGACTAAAAATTCAGTAAATTATTCTTCTTTTCGAGGCGATTCCGTCGCCTGGTCCCACCATGGAACAACCGTTGGCCACATTCGAGGTGAAGGAAAAATACCTGTTAGTAACGGGTCACGGCCGACGCGACAACTTGTTGATGATGGCCGACACCGCAGCGAAGATCGTGGCGAAAGCGGTGGAGGTAAACCGGAAGTACATGCTCGTCGACTACCGGGAACTGGAGATCAATGTGTATATGGGCGATGCCTACAACATTGTGAAGAACTACGAAGCGAACCAACCCGAGTTGCGACACATCACGGTAGCAGCGGCCTTCGACAAAAAGGATATGGAGTTTGCCAACTTCTGGAAAGATGTCTCACGGAAGCGTGGGTTCACGATCGAAGTGTTTGACAACTTACTCCTCGCCGAACGGTGGCTGCTGCAAAGAATTGAAACCGAGGTGAGTCCCAGTCAATAAATCACCCCGCGATCCTCAGAGGTCAGATCCCAAGACCTTCATCCTCGCGCTTCCGAATTCGAGTTCTTCAATTTCACGGACCGCGTTGCCCGCAATTCCGCGTACATCGCCGTAAAGGGAAGATGTACTCTCGAGCATTTTGGCGATCTGCTTCTCGCGACGCGCCCACGATGCCGTAGTATTGCGTTTCTCTCGCGTCAGGTCTTCCTGCATTTGCGAGAAGCTCTCGACGATCCCTTCGATCTTTTGCCTAAACTCGATGCTGGTGAGGTAATCATATAGCATCTGCATCTTGTCGCCTTTGTTCACTTGCGCGGTGCGGACCTCGCCCACGCGGCAGAGCGACTCTCGGAATAGCGCAGCTAAGGGTCGGAACTCGGCAAATGTGCAGACCCAGACATTGTCGACAAGGCCGAAGTGGGTCATGTGGTTGGGCAACACCTCCGTCACGATGACGCCGATGTCTGCCTGGGTGAGACGCATGTCTTCTTTCAGTTTAGAAATCCAATCGCCGCCGAAAGTTTTGGTCCGCTTGCTTTCATAGAGAATTTTGCCGCAGACCTGACCATATGCGTCGTGTACCACATGAATGCAGTCGCCACCACGTCGGCCCTTTGCCACCTCTTCGATGCCATCGCGCAAGAAATTCTGGCGTAGGTGCTCTTCGATCGCCAATTCTTGCACTTCGCCTTGTGCTTGCATGCTCCCCTGCTCCGCCCGGCGCTTCATCTCGTTGATGAGTTTCGCTTGGTCGTCGAGCTTCTTCTGGATCTCCGCCATCTTCATCCGCTCCTCTTCCCGGGCTTTCTCCACGCTTTCGTTCACATGTTTGCGGTACGTCAACTTGAGACGCTCTTTCTCTTGCGCTAATTCGAGTTCCTTTTCGCGGTAGTCGAGTTGAATCTTCTCCAAAGCCTTCCGTTCTGCTTCTTCGCGCAGGAGTTTCTCGCGCTCCAACAGTCGACGGCGCATTTCCAGGTCAGCCTTTTCCTCCCTTTCCGCGAGCGACCGCTCCTTTTCTTCTACGGCAACGGCGCGCTCCTCCAACTCCCGAAGTTTGGCCCGGTCGGCTTCAAGCACCTGTAGGCGCGATTTGTACCGATCCTCCTCGGCTTTTCGAACACTTTGCTCTAGTTCCCGTGACCGTAACTCCATCTTGGCGGCGAATTCGCGCTCCAACTCCACCCGGATGTCGTGCTCCAGCGCCACTTCCGGCGAAAACTTGTTCCCACAGTGGGGGCATTTAATCGTGGTGGACATCTCCTCTACGTGTTTCATGAAGGTGAAATACGGATATGGTTTTGACAAATACTGTCAAAAATCCAATTTTGAGCCTTGAAGGATGCATCTATGCCTAGGAAAACAACGCGCAAGACCGACTCGATCATTCCACAGACAAAACTGCTGCGTTTGTTTCAAATCATCTCCGTGCTGAAAACCGGGCGTTGGACCATCAAGAGCCTGGCCGAGCGGTTCGATACCAGCGAGCGCACCATTTACCGATACATCCGACTCCTAGAAGAGCTCGAACTCCTCATCGAAAAGGACTTCGACGGGAAGTACTTTATACACAGTGCAAGCGACGAACTGGGCAACAATGAGTTCACGCTCGACGAGATGAAATTGATCAAGAAGCTGATCCAATCGGAGGTCGACAACAATCCTCTGAAGGCCCTCCTCCTGAAGAAACTCTCGCTGAATTCCGAGTTGGATAAGGTTCCCAACTTAATCGTGAACGCTCGGCGTGGAAAACTCGTCGAGCTGATCTCCGAAGCCATCAAAGACAAGAAGCAAGTCGTTCTTCAAAACTATCACTCCGCCAATAGCAGCGAGATTACCGACCGCCTCGTGGAGCCCATCGAGTTCGGCGATAACTACCAGACAGTGATCGCCCTCGACACCAAGGATCGCCAATGCAAGCAGTTCAAAGTAGACCGTATCGGTGAAATCATACCCACCGACAAACCCTTCGCCCACGAAGCGCTCCACCAAAAAAAGAACACCGACATTTTCGGGATGAGTGGTAGCCAGAAGACGTGGATTACTCTCAAGATGAAGATGCGAGGTTACCTGTTGCTACGAGAAGAGCATCCGCTTTCAATCCCGTACACGGAAAAAGTTGACGAAGGCTTTTACCAGTTTCACGGCCCGGTCCACAACTTCGAGGGCATCGGTCGATTTGTACTCGGCCTGATCGATGAAGTCACCATCGTGGGCCCACCCGAGTTTCGAGCTTTCGTGAAGAAGAAGGTTGACAGCTACCAATAAATGCATGGGCCTGGTCAAAAAATGACCGCAAGATTTGTGAAATCACTCTGCGGGTGCCTTCCGTTATTTGAACACGTCGCGCCCACCATCCTCGCGACGCGTTATGATTCACCTTCAAAAAATCAACAAGACCTACAAGGGCACGGCCGGCGATGTGCGTGCGCTCGTCGACGTCGATCTCTCAATTCACAAAGGCGAGAGTATCGTCGTGATCGGCAAGTCGGGTAGCGGAAAGTCAACCCTCCTCAATGTCATCTCTGGAATTGATCGTCCCGACGACGGCAACCTTGAGATTGCGGGCACTAAACTGCGTCAGCTAGACGAAAGCCAACTTTCGAAATGGCGTGGACGTACGGTGGGTATCGTGTTCCAAGGTTATCAACTCATCCCGACCCTCAGCGCCGTCGACAATGTGCTGTTTCCCATGGATTTGGTTGGTGTCATTCGCAAATCGGCGAGGCGTGACCGTGCGCTCAAACTCCTGTCGGATGTAGGCTTGGGTGAAAAAGCGCTCAAGTTCCCCCACGAGCTCTCGGGCGGTGAGGGGCAACGCGTCGCCATCGCCCGTGCGCTGGCAAATGATCCCCCCATCATTCTCGCAGACGAACCTACCGGCAACCTCGACACGAGCACCAGCGACCAAGTGTACAGCCTGTTTCGCGAGTTGAGAGCGCAAGGGAAAGTGTTGATCGTGGTCACACACGAACAAAATCGAGAATCACAATTCGATCGCGTCGTACGTGTTCGCGATGGTCAACTATTTGTCTAAACCGACTCCACGATGACAACAATCTTAGCGGCCTTATTGAAAGGACTGCGGCTAACCAAGGGTAAAGTATTCCTTTGCTGGGTAGCAGCGATCTTATCGGCATGGGGCATCAGTACGATGATCTATGGCTATCGAATGACCGATCGTGACTTTGAAGTCAACTTCCGGGCAACGAATCCCGCCGACCTCGTCGTTCAAAGCGGCGACTCATCGACCGACATACGGCACATCATTCAAGCACACCCTGCCGTCCAGGACGTTGAGCGACGCGAAGCCATTGCCGCCCGGATTCGGAACGGCTCTGGAAACTGGATGTTCCTCCAACTCTTTCTAGTTGAAGATCCGTTGCATCCCCGTATCAGCAAATTCAACATGTCGCAGGCAAATGGCGTCGGCATCGAACGGAGCGGGCTGATGTTCCTGGCCGAGAACCCCGACTCGGTCCAACTACGGTTCAACGACACACAGCGATTAAAGCTAGCCTTTGGGGGTCGAGTGGCCGACCCAGGACAAGCACCCTCGCAAATGGAGCAGTCCTTGTACGGATACATGCCCCTCGCGGAATTTCCGGACTCGCTCGGACAACGAGGTGCGCGATACATCGTCGATTGCCGTGGAACCCTGTCGAAGGAAGACTTGCAGGCGATAGCAGAAGAGTTGAAGGTATCATTCAAGGACACTGGCGTTTCATGTACAGTCACGGTTCCACCTCCGGGAGAGCACCCACATCAAGCAATCGTAGATGGCATCGGGTTCCTCCAATGGGTCTTTGGCGGCGTGGTCTCTCTTCTCGGACTGATCTTATTGTCTCTGATCGTCGTTACATGGTTGTATCCTCAGATCAGTCAAGTCGGTGTCATGAAAGCATTGGGCGCCACCACTCCGATGTTAATTGGCGCTTATGTGATCACCTTACTCACGATCATCGGATCAGGTTCGATCGTGGGTCAGTACTTAGGCTATCAAACCGCGAAGTTGTATGACAAGGCCATTGCCTTTATTCAGAATTTCGACCAGGTAACGACGCCGCTGCCGCTCGTCGACCATGTGGTGGTATTACTGGTGGCCTTGGTGATTCCCATGTTGTTTGTACTGTTTCCGTTAATCCATGTGGCGCGTACCAGCGTACGGAGTGCCTTGAACCATATTTTCCAAGCGGGATTTCGCCAATTGTTCCGTCTCACGCAAAAGAGTGTCAGGTCCACGCCCATAAAGTATACCCTCAACAATCTTTTTCGGAGTAGGCAGCGCACCATCTTGCTGTTCGTATTGATGGCAGCGGGAATTGCGTTGTACACGACCGGCGTCAACCTGAAGCACTCGCTGCGCGAAGACTTCAACCGTTACGCAGGAGATGCCTACTACCCGCTCACCGTTTCGCTGAAGCAAAGTTCCTCGGAGGCACTTCCGTTTCTCGACAGCATACCCTGGGTGGAAGCCACTTCTCACATTCAGACAAAATCGGTTCGATACCAGACGAGTCAGCAACCCAACGAACAAGGAACGATCCTCCGCATTTACGAACTAGGATATCACTTCGACGCGGCACGGATGACGCAAGGTTCGTTCCGCGCGGGCTGCGACAGCTGTGTGTACGTCAATCAACAACTGGCTCCCGACTTTACCGAGACACCGATCGGCAGCACGATCACTTTAACATTTCCCGATGGGCACACTCAGTCATTTGTCTATTCCGGTGTGATCAAAGACATCATGCATCCGGGGTTCTATGCGTTCAGTTCACAAAAGAACTCCTCTTGGTCTGAGATCGCAGTCCGTTTACGGGGCGACTTTTCAACTTCGGAAGGCTCACGCCTGTTGGATGACTCGTTCAATCAACACGGCATAGTCATTCGTCAAGTGTCGGACATCAACCGCGTGTTGCTCGCACTTCAAAACCACCTCGCACCTATGTATCTAGTCATCGAAGTGATCGGCATCGTAACGGTAATTATTGCCCTCATTGGATTGGCAATCGTGCTAGGTCTCACCATCAACGAACGTGCGCGGGAAATTGGCATTCTTAAGGCGATCGGTTCGTCCAACCGCCAAATTATCAACACCTTTCACGGCGAGTACCTCGTAGTGAGCGTCGTCTCCATCCTGGTCGGCGCTGTTTTGGGGTATTACTTCAATTCCATCATCTGCAATATGTTTGGGGTCATGTTAATTAAAGCGCCGGTGCCACCCCTCAACGACTTCGCGATGCTCGGACTCGTGGCGTGCGCCGTACTCTTATTACAAACCGCGGTCACTTATATTTACGTGGGGACAAGGCTCCGCAAGCAGTCTGCCAACCTGATGACCGACGTGACGTGATGGACAAGCGTGTCGAACAAGTTTATGATCTGATTAAGCGTCGTCACCGCGACAAGCTTACGTTGGAGGTGATTGCGAAACACGTCGAACTGTCCCCGTTTCACCTTCATCGTCTCTTCAAGCGAGAAACCGGCGTCACACCTCTAGAGCATTTAACGCGCATCCGGTTAGAACGTGCCGCCCACCTGATTCGCTCGGGACTCCACACGTCGTTGTCCGATGTGGCTTCCGACTGTGGATTCTCTTCGCTCTCCGCTTTTAGTCGAGCTTTTTCCAATTGGTATGGTGTATCGCCACAAGAATTTCAAAAGGGGAAATCGACGCTGAGGATTACCATCTACCAACCACCCGAGCTCGATGTCAAGATTGTGTATTTACCCGAAGTCCAGTTGCTGTACAATGTGACGGGCACCGCCAACACGAAGCTGCCGGAAGAGTTCGATTCGGTTCGGGCGTTGTGCGACGTCAACCGCATCGAAACGGGGCCTCGAAACATGGGCATCGGTACACACGTCACGTTTCATTACCCCTATGATCCTCGAAACTACTATGCGGGGGTAGAAGTGACAGGCACCGTACCGGCCAAGTACGGCAATCGACTTTTTCGCGTGGAAAAGGGAAAGTTCGCTTGCTTCGAAAGCAAGCAACCGATAAATGAAGTCCAAGAAAACATGCTTTGGTTTATGAAGCACTGGTTAGAAAACTCGCGGTACATACACCGAGAGTTGATTTGGCTCGATGAATTCATTGGTCCGATAAAGGCTGAAGACTATCCTCGATTTCATCGCAGGATATGGGTGCCGGTAAAGTCCCGTTCTTGAATCGACCGCCGCAGCGGGCTACTTCGCCCGTCCGTACTTTTTCATGATTTCAATCACCTTGGAAATCGGCAAGGCTTCGACCTTTTTCCCTCCCTTAGCCGTCGTGGTTTGTGCCGCAAACAAGGAGTTAATAATCGCTTCCTCCGTCGCTTCGATCGTAGCCAGAAACAGCGGTGACATCGCGTCGTTGCTAAGTACTTCGCTCTTGTAGAGGTTGTTCGAGCTTTCGGTGACAAGATTACCTTTCGCGACAGACATCGCGATCACATAGTCGCCACTTCCATTGGACGCGATCCCTCCCGTTTTCGCCAGCCCCATCATCGCGCGCTTGGCCATCCTTTCCAGGTTGCGCGCATCTACGGGTGCGTCGGTCACAACAACGATCATACAAGAGCCGTCTGCCTTCTTTGGTTCTTGAAATGGGAGTCGACCCAATTCCTGGTCGACGGGCACACCGGCAATTTCCAGCACGCCGCCAAAGTTGGTTTGGACAAGCACACCGAGCGTGTAGCTCCCATATGTCTTTGGCAACACGCGCGAGGACGTCCCAATGCCTCCCTTGAAACCAAAGCAGATCGTTCCGGTTCCCGCACCGACATTGCCTTCGACAACGGGACCGGTCGCCGCCGTTTGGATCGCACGGATCACGTCTTGGGCGCGCAGATGTCGCCCACGAATATCGTTCAGGTAGCCGTCGTTGGTTTCCCCCACGACGCTGTTCACCGAACGCACTTGTTCATTGCCGGGCAATGCTAGCGTATAACCAATTAAAGCGTCGACAGCAGTAGCTACGCTCAACGTGTTGGTAAGCACGACCGGTGTTTCGAGGTTGCCCAGCTCACGCACTTGTGTGTATCCGGCAAGTTTTCCAAAACCATTGCCCACATAAATGGCTGCCGGCACCTTCTCTTTAAAGATGTTTCCACCGTGAGGTATAATCGCGGTTGCTCCGGTGCGGATACTGTCACCGACCACCAAAGTCGTATGACCGACCCGCACGCCCTCCACATCGGTGATGGCGTTCCACTTACCGGTCGGTAAGATGCCCACCACGATTCCATAGTCGCGCGCACGCTTCGCGTTCTGCCCTTGCGTGTCGAACATGGGAAACAGGAAAAAAGCTAGAGCTAGGTAGGCGAAGCGCATCATCATTCTTTGATCTAGGCGGAATGTACAACGTGGCGTGGGCATCCACAAAGCGAATCCGTCGCGGACTTGGAATCCGATAATGTCATTTTGTGGCCAAAAAATGCCTACAGAGTGGCTGAATGACCGAAATAGGCTGTCCCAAAATGTCGTTACATTGTCTTATTACAAATTCCACCTGCCTTTAGTTTTCGCGTGTCTAAATCGGTATGAAAAAATCAAGAGTCATTTTCGTCGTACTGCCACAGGTCCACCTCCTCGACTTGGGCGGCCCGGTACAGGTGTTTCAAGAAGCGAACGACTACGGTGCCCAGTTGCAACACTGTTTCTGTGCACCGGAACGCTCGCTTGTATCGTCAGCGGGTTTGTCTTTGGGTGAAATTCAACCTTTCGAAACATTTGAGCTGAGCACCCAAGATATCGTGGTAATCGCCGGCGCCGACGTTAAGTACTTGCAGTCGCGTGAATTTCTTAAATACCGGTCGTTGTTCGATTGGCTTCGTGAAGGGCATTCGAAGGGTGCAACGATCTGTTCGATCTGTACGGGCTCGTTTGTCTTGGGTGCAGCCGGACTTCTCGATGGCCGCACCTGCACGACGCACTGGAAACGGACGGCTGAACTTCAGCAGGCATTTCCCGCGGCGAAGGTGATCGACGATAAACTATTTACGGAAGACGATCGCATCCTGACGAGTGCTGGCGTTGCCGCCGGTATCGACTTGGCCTTGCACTTGGTCGCAAAGCTGACAGACGACCACACTTCGTTCAAGATTGCACGCGAGCTGGTGCTCTACATCCGGCGCACAGGCAACGAAGAACAACAGAGTCTTTTCATGAAGTATCGAAACCATATTCATTCGGGCATACATCGTGTGCAAGATTACGTTCAGACGAACCTTGAAAAAGACACCAACCTTCCAGTGTTGTCCGAGATTGCGTGTATGAGTTCGCGAAGTCTCACACGCACATTCAAACGGGCCACCGGCATTACCGTAAACGAATATGTCACATTCATTCGAAAAGAAAGGCTAAAGGAGTTGACGAAAATTCCCGGATACACCCGGAAGCAACTAGCGCAGTTCTGCGGCCTAAAAAGCGAACGGCAAGTGATCCGCCTCATCAACCAAACTTAACGCAATTTGGGTGTCATTTTTCACCCGCGTTTGGCACACATGGATGGGATGATTAGGTTATATTTAATACATCAACCTAAAATCCCCAAACCAATTATGGAACAGTATCAACTCAATTTCGTGGCCATTGCCGTGGCGACGGTTGCCAACTTCTTTGTTGGCTTTCTCTGGTACACGCCGCTTTTCGGAAAGGCATGGGCGCAAGAAAACGGATTCGACATGTCGGTGAAGCCAACCACGGGCGACTTTGTGAAAGGTCTGTCGCTTAATGTTGTCGGCAACTTCTTCATGGCATACGTTTTTGCAAGCAACAACGAAGCGTGGTCTTTTGTACCGGGCATGAATGAAATGTCGGCGGGTGCCACCATCTTCATGTCTTCTTTCTTCACTTGGCTCGGTTTCTACTTGCCGGTGGATTTAAACACGGTAGCATGGGAACGCAAGTCTTGGAAGTTGTTCGCCATCAACACCAGCTATCATTACATTACCCTGCTGGTCGCAGCCATCGTCATGACCTTGATGGGATAACAAATCGTCCACGTAATCAACAAAAAAGGGCGCTCCTACTTTTCGGGGCGCCCTTCCTTTTTCAAGAATACGCTTACCGGGTGATCTTACCTTTCACGCGTTCAAGTTTTTCGCGTACACCTTGCACCAGGGTCGCACTATCATCAATCGGAGTCACGAGATGATAACCCAAGTTGGCAAGCATCGCCGCGTCATCTTCTTTATAAGCTTGAATGGCAGTGATAAGGTTGTACTTTTTTGCCACCTCTAAAACGCGCTTGATATGTCCCATAAAAGTTGGATCGGTGAAGTCCGCCATTTTCGTCATACCCAAACTAATGCTGAGGTCATACGGCCCTACGTACAGCCCAGTTAAATTCTTGGTGGCTGCTATTTCCTCGAGATTATCGAGCGACTCACCGGTTTCAATCTGTGCAAACGTAACAATCTCTTGATGGTAGTCTTGTAGATAGGTGGGTCGCTGCGGAAGGTTTGCCCTGATTGGGCCAAAGCTTCGATATCCAACGGGCGGGTAGAAGCATGCATCCACAAATTTCTTGGCTTCTGCCCCATTGTTGATCATTGGACAGATAATACCTTTGGCGCCTATGTCCAACAGTTTCATGATTGCCATCGGGTCATTCGAGGCAATCCGCGCCATCGGAAACTTTTGTTTGTTCATAGCCACCAGCATCGGCAATGCGTGTTCCAGCTCTACTAGGCCATGCTGCAGGTCGAGCGTCAACGCATCAAAGTCGAGTTGACTTAACAACTCGGCCACCCACGCGTTGTTGATCCGAATAAAGATGTTCGTAGTGGGCTTGAGTGATTTCCATTTTTCAAAAATTGGGTAGCTCATAGGTATTGGAGGTTCGAATTCGTAGTCAAGTTAGGAGAGAGCCTGTGGAGGTGGGCTCCCAGCAGGTTTCGATTTGTCCTCGGGGAGAGGAACAAATTCATGGTTGTCGTTGGGGGGAAGAATGATTCTACCTGCTTTCCAGTCAGCTTTCGCTTGATCGATTCGCTCGCGCCTCGACGACACGAAGTTCCACCAGATGAAGCGCTCGCCCAGCGGTTCACCGCCGAGTAACATCAAGGTTGTTGGTTGCAGGGCTTTGATCAAAGGATCGTTGTCGTGTTGAAACACCAACATTTGTCCGATCGAATAAGTACTGCCTTGCACTTCGATCGAACCTTTCACGATATACAAGGCCCGTTCGGTGTGGCCGTTGGGTAAACCGAAGGACGCGCCCGGTTGCAAGACGACGTGTAGATAAAACAAGGGCGAGTGGGTCTTCACATCGTTCTTGAGTCCGAAGGCGGAGCCGGCGATTAGCCGCATCCAAACGCCGGTGTCAGTAAAAATGGGCAGCGACTCGGGCTTATAGTTATTAAAAGCGGGATTTGCCTCTTCATCCTTTTCTGGAAGCGCCACCCAAGTTTGAATCATTTCCATATCGCCGCCGGCAAGCGCCGATGGATCTTCGAAACGTTCGGAGTGCGCTATTCCCCGCCCAGCCGTCATCCAGTTCACTTCGCCGGGACGTATTACTTGCTCCACGCCGAGACTATCCCTATGAGTGACCTGACCACCGAATAGATAGCTGACGGTGGAAAGGCCAATATGTGGATGCGGCAGGACGTCCAGCGTGGTTGGATTTGCTGGCACTTCGCCGACGGGGCCGGCGTGGTCCATAAATATGAACGGACCTACCATTCGGCGAAGGCGAAATGGCAATATCCTCCGCACGTCCATACCCGCTGACAGTGACGCCTTTCGCGCCTCGATTACTAGGTCGATCATTTACCAAGGTAAAACTTAGAAAGGAAATTAAGGTTGGTTCGCGCAAGATTTACAACTCCGGCTTCACCCGTAAGGTGGTAGGTGCCGTTAGCGCATAGAACCAGGCGAGCGACCGAATCGGCGGCGAAACAATTTGCAAAAAGAGGATGGATCTTCGAAGCCGACTTGCACGCAGACCTCCGATACAGGCGCCTCGGTCTCGATCAATAACCTTTGCGCATTCTCTAGACGGCAGCGCTGCAGAAATTGAATCGGCGTTTCGCCAAACAGCTTTTTGAACTGCCTTAAAAAATAGAATTGATCTAAGCACGCGATACTGGCTATCTCCCGAAGCGAAATGGATTGGTTGTAGCACGATTGAATGTAGTCTTTCGCGCGCGTTAACCGAATGTACAATTCCTGACGGGTGGAGGACCGGATGGCGTCGACAGCGACGATGGCTCGCTTCGTTTCTTCCTCCAAGGCTACGATATCTTCGAATAGATCTAGATAAACAGCATCCACATCGATCGAAGTTGGATCGGCGGCGGCTGTTCGGAGGCGTTGCACATTGCGCGACAGTGCGTCTTCTCCAAATGGTCGCAACATGGTCGTGCATCGAAATTCCGATTCACGCACGGTGGCACCTTCGATGAGGTCGTTCCTTTTGTTGGTGAGCAGCGACCACGCCTGTCGCTCGAACGCCGGCGTAAAATTGACTGTGAATGACTCTACTTCGTGCGCCGAATCGATCAGGCTTTCGTAGCATGTGTCTCGATTCAGTACGAGGTACCGTCGGTCGTTCACCGAATAGTGAAAGGAATGGTTGCGATAGTGCTCATCACCGCCAAACGCACATTTGATCGAGAGCGGCGTCCAATGGTCGGAATAGTACACTTGCGTGGCGCGTGCCTGGATCACGACACTTGCTTCTTGAAACTGGCGGTTGTGTTCTTGAATGTTGAAATGCTCCGATCCAAAATCTGGAAACGTATCGATCAATCGGAAACTCATATGATGTCTAACGAATGAAATGTAAAAAAATCCGTTCTCGTAGAACCGATTTCATTTCGAATATCCACCAACCCGGGTTATTATGATGTTGAACCGGCACAAATGCTAACTTGAGCGACCGATGAGGCATTTCCATTTCATTCTCATTTTTTCCTTGTTCGCCGCCTCGGCGGTCGGGCAGAGTCGTACAAAAGTCGTACTGCTGGGGACGGGCACACCCAATGCCGACCCCGATCGATTCGGCCCTTCGGTGGCCATCGTGGTCGACGAAACACCCTATATTATTGACTGTGGACCGGGAGTCGTGCGACGTGCGGCAGCGGCAAACAAGTACAGGGGTATCGCGGGTCTGAAAGCAGAGTCCCTGAGTCGTTTGTTCATTACACACTTGCATTCCGATCACACGACCGGTTACCCCGACATCTTACTGACGCCAGCCGTTTTGGAAAGGAAGGAACCGTTACAAGTATTCGGCCCAGTTGGTACCAAAGACATGCATGAACACATTGAAAAAGCCTACGCGCCCGACTTTCAGGTCCGGATCTTTGGTTTGGAGAAAGGAGACTCGAACGCGTACAAAACGGAGATCCACGAAATAAAAGAAGGGTTGATCTACGAGGACAAGTTGGTCAAAGTAGAGGCCTTCTTGGTTCCGCACGGCGGTTGGAACGAGGCCTACGCATTCCGTTTTACCACCCCCGACAGGAAGATCGTCGTTTCCGGAGATTGCACTTTTTCACAAAAACTTGCCGAGATGGCGGCGGGTTGCGACATATTGATCCACGAAGTCTACTCCGAAGATGGTTGGTCGCGACGGCCACCGAAATGGAAAACCTATCACAAAGCGTTTCACACCTCTACCACCCAACTTGCCGAAGTTGCCAACCGGGCAAAACCACGGCTGTTGGTCCTCTACCATCAACTCATTTGGGACTCGACTGAAGCCAAATTGTTAACGGAAATACGTTCGAAATACCCCGGGCAAGTTGTCTCCGGAAAGGATCTCGACGTGTTCGAGTAGTAGTACTTTTTTACCATCTCCTTTTTTAGAAAAAACGCCACCCTAAGTCGCTAAATGCGACATGACGAAAAGGGTTCTTGCGTATATTTGATAGGTTACACCCCTATGATCCGGTTATCGACGTCCCTGAAGGGAACGGTTGGCTGGCGTGTGTTCACTGCCTTGTCGCTCGTGCTCCTTTGCGTGAATTTGCTTCCGGCGCAAGACCTTGAAAAGATCGCTGCGCTGAAGGGGCAACTCGCGACCGCCAGTGGCAAGGATCGTTTCGACGCACTCAATCGACTCGCCTGGGAATTCCGGTCCGCGTTTCCTGACTCCGCGATTCGTTATAGCCAGCAGGGATTGGATCTTGCCGACGAACTTCAGTTACCGAAAGGGTCTGCTACATCTCTCAACTACCTCGGTCTTGCCAATTACTACAAGGGCAACCTAGTTCGTGCGTTCGAATACTACGACCGGGCGGAACGGGAAGCAACATCGTCGAAGGACACGATCGAATTGGGGTATGCACAAAACAATATAGGTCGCCTGTTTGCAGAACAAGGTATGCACACGCAAGCGTATCCATATTTCGTGAAAGCGGAGTCGATGTTCAAAGCAAAGAACGAACTATCGGGCCTAGCTTATGTTTATCAGAGCTTCGCCAGTCTTTACAAGACCGAAACCGACTTCGTCAAGTCGGAGCAAAACTACCAGCAAGCGCTTCAAATTCGGCAACAACTGGGCAACACGCGCGACATCATGTCGGCTATGGTACTGTTGGGCAAACTGTACATGGAAATCAAACAATACGACGATGCGCTCCTGTACTTTCAGAAAGCAGACTCTGCAGGCCGAAAGATCAATGATGCCTTGGGTTTAGCGGAAATCAAGATCTTGATGGCCGAATACTACCTTGGCAAGAAAGATTTAGACAAGGCACAACAACTTTGTCTCGAGGGTTTAGGCTACATTCTCAACTTTAAGAATGTAAAGGTGGTGCCCCGATCATACCTAGTGCTTGGGTCCATTTACTTCGAGCAAAAGGCATACGCGGTTGCAAAAAAATACTTTTCGATTGCATTGGGCACGGCTTCGCACATGAAGTATCTCGACTTGAGTATGCAATCTCATTACTACCTATGGAAGATCTCGGAGATTGAAGGCAACCGCGAAGCGGCACTGATGCATTCAAATCAATACTTGGTATTGAAAGATTCTGTCAACGACATCAACGTTTCGGACCGCATCGCGAAGTTTCAGTTTCAGCTCGAGATCGAACGAAAGCAGCAAGAAAATGAAATTCTGAAGGCTAATCAGTTGCGCGACCAGTCCATCATTAAACAGCAAGAACAACAGCGTGCGGGTCTCGCACTTTTGGCGTTGTTGGTCACGGTGCTCTTGTATTTTCAATGGCGACATGCCAAGAAGCGGAAAGAGGCAAACGAAAAATTATCGCAACAAAAACTCCGGATTGAAGAAATCAACGCCGAACTCGCTCAGTTGGTTGACGAAACTTCACGCCGCAACGAACTCCTCCGCAATCACTTGAAGACATTGATGGAGTTCTCGAAGCGCAAAGTCGTGAACTTCGGCACCACTCAAGATGCGGCGCAGGACATTTGCCGGTTGGCGGCGCACAGTTTGGCCGTAAGCCGAATTTCCATTTGGGAATACAACCATGAGGAGCACACCATCGAGTCGTTGGCATGTTATGAACTAGCCACCGATCGGTTCTTAGATTCGATGCAACTCGATCTATCGAAGTTCCCAGCGTACGACCATGCGTTGCGGACAAAACGCATTATTGATGCCCCAGACGCTCGCACCCATCCAGAGACACGTGAGTTCAAAGAAACGTACCTCGTACCTCTGGATATCCATTCGATGCTCGACGTCACCTTCTCAGTCGACGACGAACTGGATGGACTTATCTGCTGCGAACAACAAGGGGGTCCCAGAGCTTGGAACTCCGAAGACGTGATCTTTGTCAGCGCGGTAACCGACGTGATCTCGCTCGCATACAGAGCTGCCCAGCGACGGGAATATGAACGAAAGCTAAAGACTCAGAGCAAAGAAATTGCCCGTATGAACGAAGAGCTTGAATTGCGGGTAAAAGCTCGGACGGAGGAACTTCAGAATCGAAATCAGCAGCTGACCGAGTATGCCTTTATCAATTCACACCTCCTCCGAAGCCCGGTATCGAAGATACTTGGATTGATCAACTTGATGGAAATGGATAAGTCCGTCGATCAACAACTGATGATGGATCACCTGAAAAAGTCATGCGACGAACTCGATGGCATCGTCAAGAAAATCACTATCGCGTTAGATGGTGGCGAACACTTCGATCGGAGCATCTTAGAGAAATAGTCAGCTAAAGAACTGGCCAACCACGTCTTCTAACATCTTTTGGTTGAGTGGCTTCGTTCGAAACTCTACGTTCATCCCCAACGCCCGCGCCTGGTCATCAGGATTCTGCGACGTGGAGAGCATCATCACGATTCGCTGTTTCTCATGGTTTGGATAAATTCGATTGTACTCCTCCAAGAACTCCCAGCCATTCATCCTTGGCATGTTGATGTCTAGGAAGATCAAATCGACAGACGCACCGTGTTCACCGGCCAATAACTTGAGGGCCGCATCGGCAGATCTCACAGAAATAACGCGCTCCGCCAATCCACTCTTCGTGATGACCCGTTCGTGAAAAAAGTTATCGTCCGCATTGTCATCGATTAATAATATACCTTTTATCTTCTTCATGACTTTACGTTTTGGGGGATGGAAAAGAAAAATGAAGATCCCTTTCCTTCCTCCGATTGAATCCAGATTTCGCCTTGATGGAGTTCAATGATCTTCTTGCAATTAGCCAACCCGATTCCATTCCCCTCATATTCGCCGTGCGCGTGCAGTCGCTGGAAGATGTTGAAAATCCGATGCTGATGGCGTGGGGCGATACCAATCCCATTGTCGGTAACACAGAAAATCCATTTGGCCTTCACCCGCTCTGCCGAGATTCGCACCACCGGCGTTCGATTCGGAGGTTGAAATTTTATCGCATTGGAAACCAGATTTTGAAAAAGTTGTCCAAGTTCTACTTCGTAGGCATTCAACGTGGGGAGTGGGTCGACTTCGATCTTCGCACCAGAGGTGTCTATCGTTCGTTGTAAGTCGTCGATCACGTTTTGAACCAAGCTTGCACAATCAACTCGCGACCGCGTGCTGTTTCGCCCCAGCCGCGAAAAATCTAACAACGACTTCACAATCAAGCTCATCCGCTTGGTTGCGTTATTAACGGACTGTATGTACTTCTTCGCTTGGTCATCTAACTGCGAAGAATAATCCTCTTCGAACACACTCATGTAGTTGGATACAGTCCGCAAGGGTTCCTGCAAATCGTGGGAGGCCACATAGGCGAATTGTTCAAGTTCTTTGTTTCTTGCCTCAAGTTCGACTTGCTTTTTCTGCGACTCCTCTTGCAGCTTTCGTTGCGTGATATCAATGATGGACGCCAGCACCAACGTTCCTTCTGCGGTTTCTATGGGATTAAGACCAATCTCGACGGGAATCTCAGCACCATTTTTATGGAGGCCGTACAACTCGCGACCGCTCCCCATCGCACGTGTTTGCGGTCGGTCAAAATAACCAGCCCGATGCTTCGGGTGATCCTTCACGAACCTTTGGGGCAACAACATTTCGAGTTTCTGCCCAATCAGTTCCAGACGATCGTACCCAAACAAATACTCTACTTGTTTATTGATCAACGTCATCATCCCATTGCTGTCGGCAAGTATCATCGCGTTGGGTGCCGATTCCACTACCAAGCGAAAACGCTCTTCCGCTCGTTTACGCTCAGAGATGTCGATAATCGATGCCAAAATCATCGTTCCATCCACCGTAACGATTGGCGTTAGCCCGATCTCGATCGGGAATTCGGTTGCATCTTTCCGAACCGCGAATAACTCACGACCGCTACCCATCGATCGGATCGAAGGCATCGCGAAAAAGTTATCCCTAAAGTTCGGGTGACGGCTGCTAAACCGCTTTGGAATAAGCATTTCCACAAGTTGACCAATTAACTCTCCCCGCGAGTACCCGAAAAGACGCTCGGTCTGCATATTGACATATGCGATCTTTCCTTCCTTGTTGACAAGCATAATTGAGTTGGGCGAAGACTCAACAATCACTTGAAAGGTTAATTCAGTCAAACGCGTATGGGTGGATTCCATAGCAGGACCATCGATCGGGTACTGAATTTACCAGCTTGGGCCTAAAAACGGAATTAATATGCAGCATTGATACCTCCAAACGAAAAATTTAATGGGTATATGCCACAGAATTCCCTTAGAATTTCGGTCATCAAATAACTCCGTCGCTTTTCTCATCCTTCATATGGCGCAACGCATACCTGTGTGACACGCAAAAATCACCTGAGCAAAAAATACTCAAAATTGAGTATGGCCATTCCATCCTTTTAAAGGGTCTTTTGTTCAGGATATGAACATTCGCGCACTTTACACCATACTCGTTGCCATGCCATTGAGCGTGGCGGGTTTCGCACAAAAGAGGATCTACGTCACATCGCAGGTAGCATACCATGCACCCATTGAATACGCGGGAGGCGTATGGGGATCCAACTACGCACCTGGATTAAGCGGGGCACTAGATGCCTCTTTCGAAACGCGCATCGTTGGATCGGTCTATTCGCTGGCGGGGGTTGGAATCATGCAAGTCAATGCCACGGAATCGGAGGAGTCGAACTATGCTAGTTCAGTCAAACAGACTTTTATCACAATTCCGATGCTACTAAGGATCAACGGGGCCAACCTGAACAGCGATTACTTTGATTTTGGAGTTGTTCCGTCCTACCTACTGAAGGCACAACTCACCGAGACTTATTTCCCGACGGCCACGGCTAAACAAGTAACTGGAAGTGTAGCCACCGATATTAGTCGCTTGGGTTTTTCTTTCAGGGCAAGCTATACACACGCATTCGGATTGATCACATTGGGATGGCAGTTGAACCTGCCATTGGTGAAGTCTTCAGTTAAAAGCCTGGCAAAGACCTGGGCGGCAGCTGGGAGTTCTTCGTTTATTGGCGACGGTGGTCAAACATACGGGGTATTATTCGGATTAACGTTGGGGGTACGAGTAAAATGAAACGCTTAATAGTAGTCATCAGCTTTCTCTTCCTGTCAGCTGGCGCGTTCGGGCAAGTCACCAAACAAAATAAATGGCTATTTAGTCGAGCTGATGGCCAAGAAATACTTGCCAAATTAGAACGGCTCGCCAATGAATCTAAATCAAACGGCAATGTGGGGCTCTATGCCTACTATCGTCTTCTGACTGCCGAAATTAGTCAGCGGGTGGGTCAAGTGGTGGAATCCGAGCAAATCTTCTCAGAACTTGTTCAACTTGGCTCGCAAAATCGCTCCGGTAAGACGGCTTTTCTCGCGGGGTCCAAGTTGTCGAAGACCTGGTTCGATCCCGCTGACGAGCTTGCATTTTTATACTTAAACCTTGGAAACTTGGAGAAAGCTCGCGCTATGTTCGAGCAATCACGGGTCGATCGCGCCGCGGCGTTCGGCCCTAGAAGCGTGCATCGTATATTGCCCATCGTGGGACTGGGTGCTGTTGCCTTTCGAGCAAACGATCATGCAAAATCTCTTCAATATTTCGATCAGGCGCTCACTCTTTTGGCGCGAGCAACCACAACTGGTTACGACTTCGATAACGTCGCTCAATATGTTTATTCAGACGCAGTGGAATTGTACTTACAAGAAAATCGACTCAAGGAAGCAGGTAAGTATCTTGATTACCTAACAAGCGCTGCTTCCAGCAAGTTCAAATATGCATCGAAGGGAGCGGCTCAACTTGAGACGGCGCGAATTTTTGAATTAATGGCCCGTTATCAAATATCCCTTGGCCATGATACTCGCGCTCAGCACTATATCGAAAGGGGCTTGCACTTCATGGCGGAAAGTCAGTTGAAAGGCATCGTCCAGTTCAAATTGATGCGCACGCAGGGCATCCTGTTGTGGAAACAAGGCCGCATGGACGAAGCGGCTTCGGCTTTCATCCAGATGGCAAAAGACTATCGGCAATACTTGACAGATAATTTTTCATCGATGACAGAGTATGAACGCGAACGTTTCTACCACTCCGTAAAGGCGGATTTCGAAGCCTTACATGCATTCGCTTGGGACTGTCATCTTGCTGGCAGTGCTTCCCGACTCAATTTATACGAGGCAGTGCTCGAGAGCCAGTGGGAAATAAAAGGGTTGCTGTTGGGCGATCTGAACTACACCCGAAACTACATTCAAAATAGCGGCGATCGGCAGCTTCACCTAAAGCTTGGGCAACTTGAAAGTATGCGATCCAAGCTGGCAGCTTTGTTCTACCAAAAAGATACAGACCTAGAGCGGATCGAACTTCAACGCAGCATTGAAACACTCGAAAAACAAATCAATCAATCAATTCCGAAAAGATTTGCCTCGGATTGGTCGTGGCGACAAGTTCAAGAGCAACTGAAATCAGATGAAATGGGCGTTGAGTTGCTGCGCATCCGCATCCCACCAGCGAGCCAGCGTGGCCAAGCCTACAACCACTTTAATTTCTGGTCGGGCGGTAGCGTTGTCTATCTGGGACTAATGATTCGCCGCGAGGGGCCTATTCGCGCTTTCGGCATCGACAATGGCGCCGTTATAGAAGGACGACCCGCGAAAGCGTACCGAAATCGAATGCTCGCCCAACTGGAGGACGAGGAATCCTATAACCAGTTTTGGCAACCGATCCGTGGCTACTTCAGCGAAGTGAAGAGCATCTACCTTGCAACCGACGGGGTGTATGCTCAAATAAATGTCAACACATTAAAGAATCCCACGACCCAAAAATACGTGCTCGATGAATTAGATATCAATTATGTAACGTCGCTCCGAGATCTAGGGGCTCTGGGGACTCCCACCTCTAGCAGCAGTGTCGTACTGGTTGGAAGGCCGCAATACGATATGCAAGGACCCACCACGAGCGCAAGCCTCCGATCACTTGCGACCGAGACGCTTTCGACCATGAAAGAGATCTCATTCGGTGACCTTCCCGCAACCGAGCTTGAAGTATCATCGATTGAACAATCATTGCAAGAATCGGGGCTCAGCGTTGAAAAATATATTGGGGCCGAAGCAACCGAAGAAAGAATTAGGAGCATTCAAAAACCAAGAGTACTCCATCTAGCGACGCATGGATTTTTCATCCCCGATACCTCTTATACTGTGAACCCAATGATTCGGTCTGGTCTTGTTCTAGCTGGAATCAAAGGTAGCAGATCAAGTTCTGACGACGGCATTTTAACGGCTTATGAGACTTCTCTACTAGATCTCCAAGGCACTGAACTTGTCGTACTTTCTGCTTGCGAAACAGGTTTGGGCGAAACACGGTATGGAGAAGGAGTCTATGGATTGCAACGCGCGGTCATCACAGCAGGGGCACAAAACCTACTAATGTCGCTTTGGAAAGTAGACGATCAAGCGACTCGCGAACTGATGAGCTTCTTCTTTCAAAGATGGTCCCAGCAGAGAAAAGCAGGAAAATCCTTCAGAGAAGCGCAACAGCAACTGCGAAAGTCAAACCCACACCCATACTACTGGGGAGCATTTATCTTACTTGGCAAATGAAAAAAAGAAACATCATTGCTACGTTTATTTTAAGCGTAGTTGTAAACATGGGGGCGCAGGCGCAATTCAACGTTAGCCTTACCTCCGGGATCAACAACACAGCTTACGGAGTGGGTGAAAATTTGCTGACTCGATTCCCAAATCAAGCGTCGATCCCGATCGGTTTAGATATGCAGTTGTCGATTCATAAGCATGCAAAGTCTTCATACGTTGCTCTTCGGACGGGCGCTTCTTATCTCCATTCGGGTTATGACTATTTTCGAAACGATCCCACACTAAGTTTTTCAACCTCATCCGAATTGTCTAAAAAATACCTTCGAATTCCTTTTACAATCAGGGTATACTTTCAACCTATGCCATTGGTGGAAAGGTTTACCCTGTTCATCGGTGGAGGTGTATCAATTCATAAACCTCTAAGTATTGAATTAAGCGAAACATACACCACTGGTGCCAAGACGGTTAAGGATACTCGCGAAGTTTCATCGTTGGCGTCTGCGACATATGTATTCGGTTTGGTCGAAGCCGGTGTTTCTTACCGGAGGCTTCAAGTGTCTTTTCGTTTTGGGCAGTCCACGACCAACATGTATATCGCCGGCATAGATAGGACTTGGAAAGTACCGTCTAGTCAGTCATACTACCTTACCCAACATCGCGAGGCTGGCGAAGGGTACGAGAAACACCGTGAACTGGTGCTGTCGATCCAAATCTTTTGAAATTTCTAACGACATCACTGTTCTACATTCATTAGACTGCGATATTATCCGTAATTTCATCGAGTCGTCCCTTTTGACCGCGATGAAGGCGTATCTTGCCATTAGCTTTCTCTGTTTTATTACTGCGCTAACGGCGCAGCCCGTAAAACCTGCAATTACCGGTCATCGTCCACTGACAACCAACGAAGATGTTTCAATCACGATTCGACCCACGGACCTTATGGTTAGCAACGCACCGAATTACCCAGTCGGATATGAGGTGATAATCTTGGAGGGCGCGAACTACAACTTTGACGGCGCAACAGTTACACCTAGCGCCAATTATGCCGGGCAAATCAGTGTGTTCATACAGGTATTTCTAGGCAGTGATCCGACGTATCTGTCAGAACGAGCAACGGTAACAATAAGTGTATTACCTGTAGACGATCCACCCACCACCTTCAGACTCTTGGGACCAGCGACAGGTTCTACTCTCGACAACATAACAACTTTTAGCTGGAGTACCTCGATTGACCCGGAAGGACAAGCGATAAAATACGACATCAAGTTCGACTATGATGGAGGTCCGACCTGGTTCCTGGATGTGGTCGGAACAGAAATAGTAATTAACATACCATTCTTTACCTCGATTGTTAACCGACCTGTTACTTGGAGCGTGACGGCGAAAGACGGAAATGGGAATAAGACCACATCCTTGGAGGTATATTCCTTTCAATCTATTGTAACAGGGATAACAGAGACAAGGGCTGTCACGCTGTACCCGAATCCTGCAAAAGGCAGACTAATAGTTACGCTAGATGAACCAGGTGAATGTTACCTGCGGCTATTCGATTTACGCGGCATGAACATGATGGAGCAAAGAAGTTCGGGCAAGGGAACGATTACACTAGACGTGTCCCATCTCAGTAGAGGAGTGTACATCCTTTCAGTCAAGGGGGAAACGACGTCGTTAATTCGGGTGGTGCTAGATTAGTATTCTCGCCTTGTGGTGTGATGTTATATGAGCTTTCTTGCACGCAGCCAATTTTCGAAATCAGAAAACCAATGGTCGCTGGTTGTGCCGTGCGGTCGAATGCCAAAACCATGGCCTCCTTTTTCGTATACGTGTAGTTCTGCCGGCATTTTCTCCGTCATCCATTTTTGGTATAACGTCAGGCTGTGGGGAACAAAACCGAGTTGATCATCCGTGGCCACGGCAACAAAAATAGGCGTCGAGGTGCTGGGCATTTGGTGCCCAATGACAGCGGGGCCATACAAATAAATGGGTGCGATGAAGTTAGGTTTTTGATCTTGTGGAGCGCTGAGCAGAACCGACATCGTCAGCGTTCCACCGGCAGAAAAGCCCATGAACCCCACCTTTTTTGGATCAATGGAATACTCGGTTGCCCGTTTCCTGACGTACTTCATGGCTTCTATGCCATCCATAGTTGCCATTTCTACGACTGGAGCATTGATTTCATCTAGTTTCTTAAAATCGTTCATCAAAGGCATCAACTCTTGGAAGGGGTTGTCGGTCAGGCTGTGCACCACGCGATACTTGAGCACAAAAGCTGTAATCCCGAGTTCGTTAAGACGCTTGGCTACTTCGATGCCTTCGTTGTCGATAGACAGAATGTGAAAGGCTCCACCCGGGGCGATGACGATCGCTGTACCGTTGGCTTTCTCTTTCGGAGCACGAAAAATGAGCAACTCAGGGTCAACGACGTTATACACGATTCTGCCGCTCCGCGGGTCCTCCACGACCGCTTCGGTCCAGTTCCAAGATTCCGATCCGGGTGCCTTTGCAGGATACAACCTCACCCGGTCTTGGCTCACCGATACATGTGCTACGACCAAGAAAGCGAAGAAAACCACGATTTTTTTCATGGGAGAAAGTTAGTCGGATCCCACGGCGCGCAAAAAACTGTGGCCGCAAATTTGTAATATCGTCAGCTTAAATCTCCACCTACACCCCTCTCCATGAAATTCCTGCTCGTTTTGGCAACTTGGATCTGTGCGTTCCAAGGGGTCACCGCTCAAACCGTTACTATTTATTCAGACGACTTCCGAGGTGCGGAAGCCGAACTCGCCATTGGTCAATACGATTACATGTCTATGGTGAGGATGGGCGTTTCCGTGATTCGCTCCGTGAAAGTTCCTGACGGGCTCCAAGTGAAGCTCTTTAATCAAGACAACTTTGGCGGAAACTCGATTCTAATCACGCGAAACATTTCCATGCAAGACTTGCAGGCGAAAGGATTTGGTGAGCTGTCACAAAACACCTCCGTAATCGTTGAGAAAACTCCCGAGGTTCCCGACGAACTTCAGGGATTGGTGGTGCGCATTTACAAGGACGATTTCGCCGGGCCGTCCATCGAACTCAAGCCTGGTTTCTATGATCACAGCGACCTAGGTGTCGTCGGGAACGATCAGCTTTCATCACTCAAGATTTCCAAAGGATTAAAAGTTACGCTCTACGAACACGGTGCTTCGGGTGGCCGAAAACTAGTTCTGCTGACCGACACGAAGGCACCGTTTCTAGTGAAAAACAATTTCAACGATGTCACCTCATCGATTCTAGTGGAAGTACTCCTCGCACCCACACCCGCGCCGGTGAAAAAACTAGAAGAGAAAAAGGAACTGCCGCCTGCTAAAAAAGAAGACCAGAATCCTACTCCGAAACCCGACAGCATGAAGAAACAACCGGAACCCGAGTTGGTGGGTGTCATGCTGTACGAAGGCGCTTACAACGGAAACAAAGGAAGACTCGAAGCGGGATATTTCAACACAGGAAATCTGAATATAGAAAACGACGAAGTGTCGTCGGTTAAAGTGGGCAAAGGTTACTGGGTGCTGCTCTTTGAACACGGAAATTTTCAGGGGCGCTCTTTGTTGCTTACACAAGACGCTTCCAATGACTTTCTTGTAGGACGCGAATTTGACAACCTCACCTCGTCGGTTGTGGTGGGTACCACCGATACCCCAGCACCTGTGGCGACGCTGTTTCAAGACAACTTTAGCAGGCCGCTCAAGGTGATGACTCCTGGCGAGTACCCGGTGTTGACACCGGACAATAGTATTTCATCTGTCGAGTTCCCACGCGGCGTGCGCGTTACACTTTACGACGGCGCCAACTTCGAGGGGAAGTCGATCCTGCTGAAAACCAAAACCGATGAAGTTACTCTACAAAAATTCGGGTTTGACAACACTGCTTCTTCAGCTAAAATTGAGTGGGTGAAACCTCGCGATCTTACCGTCACGCTTTACGACGGAAAATTCAATGGCACCGCCTTCGACTTGGCACCGGGGCAGTATCGGGTAAAAGACATTCGGCTCCCGGACAACACGGTTTCATCCGTGCGCGTACCGCAAGGAATGCAGGTCACACTCTTTGAGCTCGACAACTTCAAAGGTGTCAATACCACAATTCTACGCGACACCGATTATACAGGCTTCAAGATGTTCGACAACTTCTATTCATCCTTTATCGTGGAAGAGTTGAAAGAACCTACCCTGACCGGTGTGGTGGTGACGCAAGTCGATACCGTGCAGAAGGCGCCGGTGCCAGACCCTACGCCGGTCCTAGAACCTGTACAAACCGTCTCCGCGGAGGATCTTTGTTCACTCACGGAGGGCGAATTCCAGACCGCCCTTGCAGCTGTCAAAAGCAAAAACTTCAGCGACGACAAGATGCAGGTCGCAACATTAGCGACAAAAGGCAAATGCTTGAGTAACGATCAAGTACGGGAGATGGCGAAACTATTCTCATTCGAAGACCAAGCCCTCGAGTTTGTCAAAATGATGTACTCGAAAGCGAAAGAGCGCTCTACGTACTATACGCTTGAGGACATCTTCAAATTCAATTCCACCAAAGAAGAGTTCAGAAAATTCGTATCGCAGTAATCAAATACAGAGCTGCGTTTTTTCTCCGTACCTTCTAGGACTAAACCCGAAGAAGTATGGACCGAAGGCTCTTCTTACAACTACCGTTGGCGGCTGCGGCGCTGGTGGCTCAAGGCCAATCTCCTACCGCGAAGGGATTCAAGGTCTCGAAGGGCGAAGACCGGTTTCAGGATGAACTCAACATCATGGGTGGTCAGTTTCGTTGCATGGTCTCGGGACGAGATACCGGTGGCGAACTGCTCATTTACGACACCGTTCGCCAAGAGAAAGGTGGGCCGGCTATGCACCTTCATCATGCGCAAGACTAGTGGTTCTACGCACTACGCGGTGAATTCATTGTACGAGTCGGAGATGAGACGGTGCATTTGAAGCCAGGTGATTCCGCTTTCGCTCCTCGAAAAATTCCACACGCTTTCGCGATGATCAACGAAGGCGAAGGGCAACTGATGGTTCTATTCCAACCCGCTGGCTCGATGGAAGAATTCTTTCACGAAATGAGCACTTTTGGTAAGTCGATACCCAAGGATCAAGAGGTAAAGTTCAAAGAACTCTGGCTGAAACACGGCATGCAGTTAACCGGGCCGCCTTTAAAGTGGTGAACGCTAATGTTTAGCTGTGACAACCAACAATCGAACGTCAGCATCTTCGCGCTGAACTCGCCAAGAGGGCCCATCGTCTAACACAAACAAATCGCCGGCGCGACCCACGATCGAACCTTTGTCGGTCTTCAACTTTACGTTTCCACGCCACACGAGCACCATCGCATCTTCATGCGCTGTCGCGGCGACGGGCGTACCGGCACCCGCGAACCAAGAGGCCGACAACGTAGCGAAGTCAATGCCCGCAACCCAGTCCTTTTCACCAGCTTGATATATACGCCAAGCTGGGTCCGACGTGCGAGAGACCGCCTTGGAAAAGAACACCAACACCGTGAGCGGCGAACGATAGTGGTGGAATGCATGCGGCAGGTGTGCCCGGACAAATATCACCGACCCAGGTTCAACCTTCAGGCTGTCGCTATTGACGGAAAGCGTACCACTTCCTTCAAGGATGAAATAGATCTCGTCGTATTCGTGCGGCGGCTGACGATCGGGTTGACCAGGCTGTAATTTGTACACGCCCAACAACATCGTCTTGTGATCAACAAACGGATACCAAGGTTTGCCATACGACCGAATGTCATCCAGTTTGAACGTTTGAATATCGCTTTGCGAAAAAGCTCGGACTGGAAGCGCCAACAAAAGAAAGACCACCGCGATTTTCATATTTGCATCTCTTTACACGATGAAAAATAATGGTTGCAAGACCTGGGCGATGCCGCCTCCGTGAAAAAGTCAAGATTGACCATCATCACTCAAGGGTATTTGCAACACTTTGGAAGATTAAACCCATTGAAAAACTATGCGTACCGCTTTTGTGTTGATCCTTTTTCTGGCAGCTTCGTCGCTCGCAATTGCCCAAGGCAAAAAGAAGAGTAAGGCTCCCCTTACCCCCGCTTACGCTGACTCTTTATACAGCGCAGGTGCTTTTACGCAAGCGATTCCCGCGTACACAAAGCTTTTAAAAGATCCCGCCCACGCGAAGGCGGCACAAATGTGGTTTCGACTGGGCGCGTGTTACCACAATACGTCGGATTATGCCAACGCAGCAACTTCTTACGAGGCATCGACGTCGAGGGGTACGGTTCCGGGCATTCACTTGAACTTGGCGAAAGTGTATTCGATGTTGGGAAAAACCGACCTCGCCGCCGCCCAGCTCGACAGCGCTATCCGGAAAGGGAGATATTCCAACTTCTTCGTGCTAGACTCTGATCCCGAACTGGCGAACTTCAAAAAAAGTGCAGCCTATGCACCCACCGTCGAAAAGATGAAGGCGTTGGCATTCCCGTGCACAGCCAAGCCTGAAGCACGTCAATTTGACTTTTGGCTCGGCGAATGGGATGTGTACCCGTACGCACAACCAAACTCGGCCGCGGTAGGCTACAATCATATTACTCAAATGGCTTCCGGTTGCGTGATCCAGGAGAATTGGAAGGCGCTGACAGCCCCCCACACTGGCACGAGTATCAATTACTTCGACATAAATACTGGCAAATGGCACCAGCGTTGGGTAGCCTCCAATCTGAACATGACGGATTTCTACGACGGTGAATTCAAAGATGGCGCCATGCACTTTAAATGGGACGTGCCGAATCCCGGGGGAACACCACTCCCGGGCCGACTGACATTTACGAACATAGAGGATGGGAAAGTCCGCCAACACGCCGAGATCTCGCAGGACGGTGGTAAGAGCTGGCAAACTTCTTACGATCTGCTTTACATCCGTCGTAAATAGCGCTCGACTGCGAACGAGTCGCCGACCGTAAAGTCTGGTTCTAGTGCTCACGATCATCCGTCACGAACGAGACTCTGAGGGCTATCCGGCGCACGAGGCAACGCCGGGGTCCAAAGTCTACGGTTCATCGCCCCAGGTCGACAATTCGGTAGGGCCGTTTTGTGCGGCGGCGATTGTGCGGCCATTTTTAGTCCATGAATCAAGCAGAAACTCTCCTGGGCTACATGTTGTGGCTCCACATCGCCGGCGGCACTTCCGCACTCATCACGGGACTTGGTGCCATGCTCACGCAAAAAGGCAGCAAGATCCACCGCTCATTTGGTAAGGTCTACTTCTGGTCGATGACGGCCGTGTTCGTAAGCGCTGTCGTCTTGGCAATCGGACACCAAAAGACTTTCCTATTCATGGTCGCTTTCTTCAGCTACTATTTCACGGTGCGTGGATACCGGGTTCTGTACCTGAAGGGGCTCGGCGTGAATCAAAAAGCTAACTGGGTGGACTGGCTGATTGGTGTGGTGTCGGGCACATTCATTGTGATCCTTTTCGGGTGGGGATTGGTCTCTTTCCTAGGTGGAGAATCGATGGGCATCGTCGCGATGGTATTCGGTACGATTGGTATTGCCACCTCGATTCAAGATTTGCGCACGTTCCGTGGCGTCCCAGAAAAGAAACATTGGTGGTACGGCCATATTGCCAGCATGGGCGGAAGCTATATCTCGGCCACAACTGCGTTCGTCGTCGTGAACATATCGCTGCCGACAGCAGGTTGGGTACTCTGGGTGTTACCTTCCGTGATCGGCGGTGCTTTGATCGGACGAACAATCAGAAAATACAAACTTCAGTTTAAGGCGACGGCGTAACCTTACGACTTGAGCTTCTCCTCTTCGAGGTCAATCTGTCGAAGGAGTTTGCGAATCACCTCGTCGTCGATGTGTGCCTCCGTTCGGCTCTTGTCTAACAACCATTCACGTTGCTGGTTGAGAATTGCCAAGTGCAAAGATTTCACTTCTTCCGACTCTTGTGGGTCGGTATCAATCGCTTTCTCCTTCGATTGCCACTTGGATTGAATCAATTGAAATGAAGGGTGGCTTTCAAGCTGTTCCTTGTAGTTGGTGTTTATATGATCCAACGCGTGTTTCACCATGCCACGCTGCAAGATTTTGTCTGCCTCTTCATCGGGTAGATAGTCGCCGTAGTCACGGAACTTTACCGCTTTGATGAGGTACGGTAGAGTAAGTCCTTGCACCAACAGCGTGGTCACGATCACTACGAAGGTGATGAACAAGATCAAGTTTCTTTGAGGAAAGGGAACTCCCGCTGCTGACTCCAGCGGAATGGACAAAGCCGCTGCCAGCGACACCACCCCACGCATTCCCGTCCATCCCATCATAAAGGGTGCTTTGAATCCGGGGTTTGGGTCCGCCACATTGATAAAGTTGCGCATGATCAACGTGGTGATTACCGCACCATAGGCCGCTAAGAACCGCATGAGGATCAACACGGCAGTGATCAGCAAACCATACCCGATAGCTTCTGGTACTCCGATGCCATCTTGTTTTAGTCCTGTGAGGATCTCAGGCATATCGAGACCAATCAGTAGGAATACGAGACCATTGAGGATAAATACCAAACTCTGCCACACGTTCGCGCCCCTCAGTCTCGAGGAACTACTCAGGAACTCGTGACGCCGATAAGAAAGTAAAAGGCCACCGCTCACGACTGACAGAACACCAGAGCTATGCGCTTCTTCCGCCACGATGTACATGATATAAGGTGCCACCAAGTTCAAGACGATATCGATGTTCGCGTCGGTCGGCAGCAACTTATGTGCTTTCATGAATAACCATGCGATGATCAAACCAATACCCACTCCGCCGATCACCATCCAGCCAAAGCTGAGTGCCGCTTCATACCAAACGAAGTGGCCTGTGATAACCGCTATGGTGGCGAAGCGGAAAATGATCAGCGACGATGCGTCGTTCAGCAAGCTTTCTCCTTCCAGGATGGAAGACATCCGACGCGGCACTTTCACAAACTTTAGGATGGCGCTCGCGCTGACGGCGTCGGGTGGAGAAATGATACCGCCGAGAAGGAAACCAAGAGTGAGCGTAATGCCCGGAATCCACGCGCTTGAAGCCAACGCCACAGACCATGCCGTGATGAACACCACGACAAAGGCAAAACTCCCAACGATACGACGCCAACGCCAAAGCTCTTTCCAAGAAATGGCGAACGCAGCGTCGAAGAGAAGCGGCGGCAAAAAAATAACAAAGATCAATTCGGGGTTGATGTGTATAACAGGCATACCCGGAATCACACTGACAACAAGACCAGCGATCACAAGTAAGACCGGGTAGGCTACCCTGATCTTGTCCGCAAGCATGATGATCATGACGATCGTCAAGATCATTCCAAGGTATAAGAGGAATTGTTCGGTCATGGTGAAAACCCGAAGTTAAGCGTTATTGGCCTGTTTAGGAAAGCACCTACCTTGACGAAACAGAAGGTTTCATGGATTCAACCCGTTTGTTTGATGACGTTTCTTTGCTTGATCTCATTCAACTCAATATCTTGATGGAGATGAAATGTCTCTCGGTTTTCATACTGATCATCGGCCCAATGGTCGTCGGTTTTGGACAAACGATCGACTTTCGAGGGGTTGATGCCTTTTGGGAACTGCACGATAAACTTAGAGTCGATCAGGCCACGGAGGCAGATTGGTCTAAACTGTTTTCAACGCCGTACTATCAATTCTACGCCAACTGGAATCAAACCAAAACGATAAGACGATCACTCGAACTAGCGTTTTCACCAAAAAGAATAAAAGAACGCGACAGCATCTTAGCGATAGGCGACTGGCAATCGGCGGTACTCAAACATCTCATGGAGCTGGTTACACACAAAGAAGAATTGGTGGCCTTCCAAACGCGCATAGATGCAACCAAGCTGGAAGAAAGCGTACGCGCATTGACGGCGCCACATCTACCAACCGGGTTTATGAAAGGAAAGCCCTTCCCATCCATTAGCTTTGGGTTCTACCAACCCGACGCCAACGCCAACAAGACAGCCATCGCTTTCGACCTTGAATTCGCATGGCGTGTGGACTATCCGTTACTCATTGCCCACGAAGTCCATCATTTTTTCACTTACCAAATCCGACCCAACCTTAAGGCTTCCGAAACGGACAGTATGAAAGTGGTACTGCATGCGTTGTATCAAATGCATCTTGAAGGGCAGGCCGATATGATCGATAAACCTGACTTTATTTCTTCAGGAGGGCGAGGTTTCACACCATCGCTGGTGCGCAAATACCTAGACGCTTTCAACAATCCATATCCAAGCTTTCAAAAGATCGATTCCTTGTTGCAAAGGTTAGCCAAATCGCCAGAGATCGCGGCGGCGGTCGGCGTGCAAATGAACGACTTACTCCCATTGGCTGGTCATCCGCACGGGTACTTTGCCGCAACCACGATTGAGCGCGCCTTTGGAAAGGAAGCCCTTTTGGGCACGCTGTCCAACCCATTCAGATTCCTACTCTTGTTCAACGATGCTAACAAAAAGGTCAGGGGGTTCTATCCTTTCTCTCGTGGAACGTGCGATTTTCTCCAAAAACTTGAGGAGAAGTATTGGAACCAGCCGTGACTACCCCCCAAATTGTGTCGTTATCGACATAATCATTGTGATCGCCTAAATAAATTCGGACTTTAGATACATGCGGTATCGCGGAGGTGTTTGTGCACGACTAACCATGGGTTTCTTGTGCGTCGTGGGCGCGTGCATTGAACCTTACACACCAAAAAACATCAGCGAGTCTACCAACCTCATCACGATCGATGGTAATCTAAACACGGTCGATCACCTCGCGGTGGTCAAAATCTCCCACCCAAGTATTCTCAACAGCGACGATCCCCTCAAACCCGAGTCAGGAGCGTCGGTCACCATTCAATCACGAGAGGGCAACATCTTTACACTGAGCGAAACATCGCCGGGCGTATATTCCAGCGATCAAGTCACGATTCCAACCGGTTCATATTGCCAGTTGCGTGTAACAACAAGCGATGGAGGCTCTTATCAATCGCCGATGGTCGAAATGAAAGGTACGCCTCCCATTGATAGCGTGTACTTCAACTTTCTCCGAGATGGTACGGAGATATTGGTCGACACGCACGACCCCGACGCTCAATCAATTTATTACCAGTGGCTCTTCGAAGAAACGTGGGAATACACGGCAGCGTACCAATCATTCTTCAAACTTGTTTATATCCCGGTTCTCGGGCGAAATGCCGCTGTACCGCGGAGCACATCTGAATTCGTTTATCGATGTTATAAGACAGTTCCTTCGACGAGGATCACGATTGGGACAACCGAGCAACTGGATGTTGATCGCGTCAGTCGCAAGCGCCTCGTTCTTATTCCTGTATCCGACCAAAAGTTATCGGTGCGATACAGCATCTTGGTAAAACAGCGGGCGATCACGCGCGAAGAGTATACCTATTTGCAGCAGCTACAACGCACCACCGAGAGTGTGGGTGGTCTCTTCGATGCGCAGCCATCGCAAGTGTTCGGAAACATTGAAACGATTGGCAACACGCGTGGAACCGCCATCGGGTATTTCAGCGGCGGAGCCACGCATCAGCAACGCGTCTACCTTGGGTTCTATGACCTGCCATCCCAGCTGTTAATCCCTACCCCAAAAGGCACTTGTATGTTGGACACAGTCTGTAGCCTTCCCGCCCGGTATGCCGCGATCAAGTGCTCGGTTGATTTGGACAACTTATCGCCCTCCGAATATATCATCGCAGAAGTTCCCCAGATCGGTTTAACGCCAACCGGATTCACGAAGACCACCTCCGATTGCGCCGACTGCCGCCAACAAGGAGGTACCCTCGAACGACCCAGCTTCTGGTAACCCCCTCGTCCCCTTCTCAGTTCGTCCCCTCACCCCCTCGTTCAAACCTTTTCCTCGCTCCCCTGTTTTACCATCATGTCAAATTTTGTCGTTATCGGGGCATCTTCGGGGATCGGCTTTGCCTTAGCAGAAGAATTGGTTCGTAGTGGTCATCAAGTTTTCGCCACCTACCGCCGCAACAACCAAGCTCCGACAGGAGTCGCGGGCTGGCATTATCTAGATGTGCTGGATCCGAACCCTGACTTTGGATTTTTACCGAAACAAATTGATGGTCTCGTGTTCTGCCCGGGGGCTGTTAATCTAAAACCCTTTGCACGCACGAAACCTGAAGATTTCGTTGCTGACTATCAGTTGCAAGTAGTGGGTGCCGTGAAGGTGGTGCAGGCGTGTTTGGCAGGCTTGAAAGAATCACCGAACGCCGCGATAGTACTGTTTTCTACCATTGCCGTTCAAGTGGGATTTCCTTTTCATTCCTTGGTTTCCGCTTCGAAGGGTGCGCTAGAAGGACTCACGCGCGCCTGGGCTGCTGAATTGGCACCGCGTATCCGCGTTAACTGTGTCGCACCCTCCATTACCGATACGCCATTGGCAGGGAACTTACTCAACACACCCGAGAAGAAAGAAGGCCATGCCCAAAGACATCCGCTGAAGAAAATCGGTGAGCCTGCGGACTTAGCGAAGGCCGCCGCGTTCTTGCTCTCGTCACAATCGAGTTGGATGACAGGGCAAATCGTTCACGTTGACGGTGGACTTTCAAACTTGCGCGTTGGATAGCGATACGCATGCACCAAAAACCTTACTTGCCAGTTAAGACCTGCGTGGTGTGTGGGCGTCCATTCACCTGGCGAAAGAAATGGGAACGCGTGTGGGACGAAGTAAAGTATTGCAGCGATCGTTGCCGGAAGGGAAAATCGAAAGCATAATGAATTCCGTTGCACTCGTATTTCCGCATCAACTATCGCCGGAAAATCCAGCGCTGAAGAAGGATCGAAAGATCTTCATCGTGGAAGAGTTCTTGTTCTTTCGGCAGTACAAGTTCCACCGACAGAAGCTCGTGTTCCATCGAAGTTCAATGCGCCAATTCGCGGACCTATTAACGGAACGCGGATTCAAGGTGGATTATGTCAACGCGACAGATGCCGACTCTGATATCCGGAAGCTATTACCTTCACTCAAGAAAAAAGGCGTCACAGAAATTCACTATATGGATCCGACCGATACGTGGTTGGACCAACGGATAAAAAATGGCGCATCGAAGTTGAAACTTCGAATCGAGAAATACGAGTCGACCCTATTCTTGCTTTCACAAACGCAGCTTGCGGAGTACTTTCAAAATAAGAAGTCTTACTTTCAGACGGATTTCTATATCCAGCAAAGGAAGCGATTCAAAATTCTAGTGGGTCCGAACAATCAACCAGAAGGTGGCAAATGGACCTACGATAGCGACAATCGGCTTAAGTTTCCACGCGATCGACAACCTCCTAAGGTCACGTTTCCGACTCCTGACGAATATTGGAACGAGGCAACCAAGTATGTGACCAAGAACTTTAGTCACCATTACGGTGAAATCTCCGATCGTTTCGTGTATCCAACCAATGCCGCGGACAGCAAGCGTTGGTTGCGTCAGTTTTTGACGAAACGTTTCCAAGACTTTGGCCCCTACGAAGATGCGTTGGTGGCGAACGAATCGATCCTCCATCACAGCGTCCTCACACCGATGCTCAACGTGGGGCTGTTGACGCCGCAGCAAATTGTGGACGAGGCCATCGAAGCTGCGGAAACACAGGGCATCCCACTTAACTCGTTAGAGGGCTTCATCCGCCAGGTGATAGGATGGCGCGAGTTTATACGCGGCGTGTATGAATACAAAGGGACGTTCGAACGAACCCAAAACTATTGGAAGTTCAAACGAAAGATACCCGAGTCGTTTTGGAAAGGTGCTACTGGCATTCCCCCGATTGATGCGACAATCAAGAAAGTGCTCGCCACTGGCTACTGTCATCATATCGAGCGACTGATGGTGTTGGGTAACTTCATGCTACTCTGCGAATTCGATCCAGACGAAGTCTACCGTTGGTTCATGGAATTGTTTATCGATTCTTATGATTGGGTGATGGTTCCAAATGTGTACGGCATGAGTCAGTTCGCGGATGGTGGCCTCATGGCGACGAAGCCATACATCTCCGGCAGCAACTACCTCATGAAAATGAGTGACTATGAAAAAGGGGAATGGCAAAAAACGTGTGACGGGCTTTTCTGGAGATTCATGCACGTTCACCGCGACTTCTTCTTACGCAACCCTCGGTTGGGGATGCTGGTGAAGACGTTCGATAAGATGGATCAGGAAAAAAGGGCGGCACATCTCAAGGCTGCCGAAGCTTACTTGACATCAATCCGTTAAAGATCGTCGACTACGTGTTGGTTGCTTCGCTAATCAATCGAACAAGTGTTTTGGTCGGATGGTGAGAAATTCTTGCCACGGAATTCCGTCAGCACCGACCAAGAGAACTCTGCTGGGTCGATAGTTTTTTTGGAACACTGCCATGCCTTTGTTTTTCTGAGTCGCACCACTCTTTACCTCCAATGCAATCACTTGTTCATTGCGTTCAATCACAAAGTCTACCTCTAAGTCTCCTTGACGCCAATAATGAAGCTTGTAACCGTCTTCGTTTTGGTGGTTGACGAGGTGGGCACCCACCGCTGCCTCTACCCAGCGTCCCCATTGATCCGGGCGGCTTCTGATTTGTTCGAATGAAGCATCTTGTTGCGCGGTTAACAGGGCCGTGTTGTGAACCTGAAACTTCGGACTCGACGATCGCTTCCTGAGCGTGTCCCCAGTAAACTTTTCTATCCCAGACAATAGACCTGCAGCATCCAACAATTGAAGGTAATGAGCTAGTGTGGTCGTATTCCCCGCATCGAGAAGTTGCCCCATCATCTTGGTATAAGAAAGAGCTTGTCCCGAGTAGAGACTACCAAGCTCAAAAAGCTTTCGCAACAACGCGGGTTTGTCGACGCGCGTGAGCATGAGAATGTCTTTTGAAATACTTGTCTCAATCAACGAGTCCAACACATAACGCTTCCAACGCACTTCGTCTTGTTGAAAAACAGCGGCACCTGGATATCCCCCGAACCAAACATATTGTTCGACGTTCACCCCAAAAGCTTCGCGCATTTCATTAAACGACCAGTGGGCAATATGTGTGGTCTCGAAGCGGCCCGCCAGCGATTCTGTCAAGCCTTGCTGAATCAAAAGTCTAGAAGAACCGAGTAAGATAACCTTGATAGATCGGTTGGCCCTCGTGTCTTCGTCCCATAGCTTTTTGACAACTTCACTCCACTGTTCAATTTTCTGAATCTCGTCGATCGCCAACACGAATTCGCCTGCCTGTGAATTGGCTAGTTGAATCCGCGCGGAATTCCATTGTTGCTCAAGCCAAACGCGGCCGCTTGCACCCGTGTTTCCGTCGGCCGAGGCGTAAAGATTTGGGATGACAAGACTGTCGATAATCTGTCCAACAAGCGTGCTTTTCCCGACCTGTCGCGGCCCAATCAACACCTGAATGTGCCTCCTCGGTTCTATGATCCTGCTTCTAACTAACTGAAAATAAGATCTTTGAAACACAGAATACGATTTACTCAGTTTATTGAGTAAAGCAATCCCAGGTGCTTACCGGGGAAGTCTACACGCGCTCAGTCGCCGCCATCACTACATTTGCTGACATCGTCACGGTAGACTTTATTGAATTCGAAATCAAACAAGCGCGTTCGGCCTTCTCCAGTACTTTTAGCGCCTTCTCCCGCAAGGCACCATCCACTACCGTCACCTCGGGAAACAACTGTATTTCGGTCATCAGCATTTTTCCATCTACCGTTTCCAACTTTCCCTTGGCGTGACAGGCAAACCGTTCGAACTCTAGTTTGGAATTTTCGGCGATCGCCAAAAAGGTGGTCATCAAACAACTGGCGACCGACGCTGTAAATAAGTGTTCAGGTGACCAAATCCCGGCAACGCCCTTCGGAAACTCCGGCGGCGTCGCTACTTCGATACAACCTTGCGACGTGTTAGAAGTCGTCAGTTCCTTAGAGCAAAGCATTCCCTGCCGGCCCGTATTCCATTGAATGTCGATATTATAAAAATGCGCTTCCATAAGGATTCGTGTTCATGTTTAATTGTTGACACGAATGTAGGTGTGTGATTCCGCTGCCTCTGTGCGTTCAGTCACATAGAAGCGATGAGTTTTGTCAGGAGTCGAGAAGAATACCTTCGATCAGATCAGTGTTTTC
>JBGAGH010000020.1:0-20803 GCA_044226825.1 Cyclobacteriaceae bacterium | reverse complement strand
GGGGATCACCTCTTCCCATTCCGAACAGAGAAGTTAAGCCCACCAGCGCTGATGGTACTACGGTAAAACGCGGGAGAGTAAGTCGTTGCCTTTTTCTATCAATAGCCCTGGAACCAAAAATTCCAGGGCTTTTTTATTTTCTGCCCCCCCCACCGAACATTCCTACGACGAGAAATAATTCCTACCACCCGTCGTTCTATGTTCACTATGCATTCAAACAGGATCATCACGTTCTGTCTCTTCCTCATCCTCGCCGCAATCGGCGCAATACCCACACGCGCGCAGTCAAATGCCACATCGCTGGCACCCGCCACTCAAGGCCAATCCAAACCACTCGAGTTTCCCGTCACCACCCAACCAAAACATAAAAAGCATAAGCAGGGGATCTTCTCACCTAAAGCCAAACGCGCTAGCTATAAAAACGACGCGCGCTACGAATTCTATCAACGAATCGAAGATGCCGCCAAAGAAAAACAACGCATCATCAAAGAACTCTCTAAAAGACAGTATTCCGATCGCCGATACTTCGGACACAAAAGGATTCCCAAACGTCGCCCACCACACAAGATGAGATACTGCGGCGAGTGTGGCATTAGACATTAAAGCCACCATCCCCTCTATTTTTTCATTTTCGTATCTTTGACTCACCATGAGAGTCGCACTTGCCTTTTCCGCTTTCCTGCTGTCAGGGTCCATCGCCCTCGCACAAACAGGTAGCAATTCGCAAGCAACCACTCAGAAGCCAAACTTGCCCACCAAGGTCTACGCACCTAAAGTCTCCAAGAAGAAAAAAGGCAAGAATGAGAAGGTAGACGATCGCGAACGGTTTTACGACCGCATGGATGAACTGAATAAGACGCGACGCAAAAACGAAAAGATGCGAGATATGCCGCAGTACAACAACTTCCAGTACTTCGGACACAAAAAGCCACCGAAAAAGCGCCCACCGGAGAAAATGAAATACTGCAAGATCTGCGGCATCCGGCATTGAACGACACGTGCACGATATACGTTTGCCGGGAGTCGAACACCAACCCCATCGAATGGACCTGGCGCCCTACATAGAGCATACCAACCTCAACCCAACCCTCACGATTCGCCACATCGACCAACTCGTCGATGAAGCCAAACAGTTCGGCTTCTTCGGTGTGTGCGTTCCTCCCTTCTGGGTAAAAAGAGCCCAACGCGAAATAGGCACCGCACCCATCCAACTTGTCACCGTCGCCGGATTCCCCCTCGGATACAACATGACCGAAACCAAGCTCGACGAAATCAAACGTGCCATCGACAATGGAGCCGACGAGATCGATGTCGTATGGAACGTTTCAGCTTTCAAAACCGGAATCCCCTGGACCAAGATCGACATCGCCAAATGTTCGAAACTTGCCCACGACGAACAAAAGATTCTCAAGGTCATCATCGAAACAGCGTACTTGTCGAACGAGGAAATAGCACATGCCTCCAAGATATGTGCAGATGCCGGCGCCGATTTCGTGAAAACATCTACTGGATTCGCACCGACAGGCGCTCAAGTTGACCACGTGCGCATCATGCGTGACTCTATTCCACCATCGGTGCAGATCAAAGCGTCCGGCGGCATCAAGACAGCAGCATTCGCCGCCGAATTGATCGCAGCAGGAGCCACCCGAATCGGAACATCATCATCCATTTCCTTGGTTCAACCCCAATCAACATGAACAATTCTTTGTCACAAATTTTCCCGCAAGAGAACGAGATACCAGCACCGTATCGAATCGGTGAACCCATCGAACAACGAGAATATCTCATCAACGGGGAACTGCTCGCGTGGAATGGGAACTTGAGCCCCGTCTTAAGCCCCGTGTTCGTGAAGAATGGCGACACGTACGAACAAAGAACCATCGGATACACGCCCCTGCTAAATTCCGATGAGGCCTTACGTGCCCTCGATGCAGCAGTGAAAGCGTATGACCTCGGTCACGGAAAATGGCCCACCCTGAGCGTCACAGAACGGATCGCGCACATCGAGAAATTTCTCGTCAAGATGAAGCAGCAGCGCGATGAAGTTGTCAAACTCCTGATGTGGGAAATCGGTAAGCCACTAAAAGATTCTGAAAAAGAATTCGACCGTACCTACGACTACATCGTCGATACCATCAAGTCTCTAAAAGAACTGGATCGAAACTCCGCGAAACTCGTCGAGGAGCAAGGCTTCATGGCCCAGATACGACGCGTACCACTCGGCGTGGCTCTGTGTATGGGACCATTCAACTATCCGTTGAATGAAACATTCAGCACTTTGATTCCCGCCCTCATTATGGGAAATACCGTGGTTTTTAAACCGGCCAAGTATGGAGTACTCCTGATCCGACCACTACTCGAAGCATTCCGCGACAGCTTTCCCCCCGGCGTGATTAACATCATCTACGGACGCGGCCGCGAAACCGTCGGGGCGTTAATGGAAACCGGACGGGTGGACGTTTTTGCGTTTATCGGTACAAACAAAGGAGCCAACGATCTGAAACGTCTGCATCCAAAGCCCCACCGACTGAAGGCGATCCTTGGATTGGATGCAAAGAATCCAGCTATTGTGCTACCCGACGCCGACATCGACAACGCAGTTGCTGAATGCATCTCGGGGTCGCTGTCGTTCAATGGCCAAAGATGTACAGCTTTAAAAATCCTTTTTGTCCACGAGCAAATTGTCGGCGAGTTTACGAAGAAGTTCCTGCAAGCCTTGCAAAAGCTTAAGGTCGGAATGCCGTGGGAGCCAGGCGTGAACCTCACGCCGCTGCCGGAACCCGATAAGGTCAATTACTTGAAAGGATTGGTAGATGACGCGATGGCCAATGGGGCCAAGATCATTAACGAAAACGGCGGGCAGTCGCTGCACTCATTCTTCTATCCGGCCGTTCTCTACCCAGTCAACTCGAAGATGCGGGTGTATTCCGAAGAGCAGTTTGGTCCTATCGTGCCAATCGTTCCATTTTCCGACGATTCCCAAGCGATCGAGTATGTGGTCAACTCCAACTTCGGACAACAAGTTTCGATTTTCGGAAATGACTCTGTTCGTGTCGCGGCGTTGATGGATGCGTTCGTAAACCAAGTAGGTCGGATCAACCTTAACGCGCAATGTCAACGGGGGCCAGATACATTTCCGTTCAACGGTCGGAAGGATTCGGCAGAAGGCACGCTTTCTATCGCCGACGCCCTGCGGGTATTTTCCATTCGAACATTGGTCGCCACCAAAGCAACCGATGCGAATAAACAGATCATTTCGAAGATCATCCGGAACAGAGAGTCTGCGTTCTTGAGCACGGATTTTATTTTCTAGATGATCGTCCGAAAACGAATCCGCGTATCCGGTCGAGTGCAAGGTGTGTATTATCGTGCGCGGACACGAGACCAAGCGCTGGCGCTCAACCTTACCGGATTTGTCATGAACGAACCGGCAGGTACGGTTTACATGGAGGTAGAAGGCGAATTACCAGATGTGGAGAAGCTAATTGTCTGGGCACGACAAGGTCCTGTGCTGGCGCAGGTCGACCATCTGGACATGGAAGAAATGAGTCCGATCGGAGGTCACGGCTTTGATATTAGGCGCTAGGACCCGGCCGTGTATTCGGCAATCAATTTCTTCGAAGCCACTCGCATCCAACTTGCGTTCACGATTTCTCGAAACAGCGACTTCTTTACTTTTTTCAGGTGAATCACCGTCCAACCTTGGGCGCCCCATTTATTCGGAACAGGCGCAACGGCGCCGTCGGGCGATCGAGTAAAGAGGGACTGGTCTTCGAGCGTGAGCGTCACTACGGCGGTGCAACTCGTAACATCTATCGTCATAAAAATCTTCTTGGGCGCCCGATACGAGGTCCTTTCGAAATGGGGTAACTCGACCGTACCCGGGAACGAAAATGCTAGGTTACGTGCTTCTTCCAATGTCATAGGATCAAAGTTACGGCTTGTGTTAATTTAGTGTTGGAAAATAGCACTGATCATGCGCCTCATTTTTACAATCGCCGTTTCCCTGACATTGATTGGATGTCAGGAACGCAAGTTATTGGTCATTCAATCTGACTTTGGGATGAAGGACGGCGCTGTTGCCGCCATGAAGGGTGTTGCAAATACTGTGTCTCGCGACATTCAGATCTACGACCTCACCCACGAGATCACTGCATACAATATTGCTGAAGCTGCCTATCGGCTCGATCAAACGGCTCGATATTGGCCAGTTGGGACCGTCTTCGTTTCCATCGTCGATCCGGGTGTGGGTTCCAACCGCAAGTCGATTGTCATGAAGTCGAAAACGGGTCACTATTTCGTGACGCCCGACAATGGTACTCTCACTTTAGTCGCTGCTTCTATGGGTATCGAAGCGGTGCGTGAGATAGATGAGACCAAAAATCGATTACCTGGATCTGGCGACTCCTACACTTTCCACGGCCGCGACGTGTACGCGTACACCGCCGCGCGGTTGGCGTCGGAAACAATTTCCTTTGAAGGAGTCGGTCCTTTGTTGGACGGCGAGATCGTTCGATTGCCGGATCTAATTCCTAGAATAGAAGATGGGGTAGTACACGGTGCAATCCCTGTTCTCGACGTGCAATACGGCAACGTATGGACCAACATCGATCAAGCTTCGCTGAAACAAATCGGCGTCCAGTTGGGCGACTCTGTTCAAGTTGAGATATTCTATCAAAACGAGCTGAAGTACGCGCGCCCGTTGAAGCTCGTCCACACCTTTTCCGACGTACCTGTGGGTGAGGAACTGGCGTATTTCAATAGCCTACTCAATTTGTCCGTCGCAGTTAACCAAGGGAGTTTTGCGGCGGCTCACGGTATATCTTCCGGTACCGGGTGGACGATGTTGGTGAAGAAACCCTAATCTCTTCGGCTATTCATTTTTCAAGGACTCCACCGGATTCACCATGGAGGCCGCCACCGCCTTATACCCAATTGTGAATAGGGCAATTGTTAGGCTGACCAGCAGGGCAATGGCGAAGAAGGTGACGGAAAGTTCAACTTGGAACTGAAAACCTTGGAGCCATCCTCGCATCACGTACCATGCGACCGGAGCGGAAATCACAAAGGCGACAGAAACAAGTATCAACATCTCCTTCGAAAAGATTCCAAAAATGCTCGCAGTCGTGGCGCCGAGTACTTTTCGAATTCCAATCTCTTTCGTTTTCTGATTAGCCATGTAGGATACCAATCCATACAAACCTAGGCAGCCGATGAAGATGGCGATGATTGAGAAGAGTTGAAACAATTTCGACGTTCGTTGCTCATCGCGGTACAGCCGGGCAATCTGTTGATCCAAAAACTCGTAGTCGAAAATTGTATCGGGATAGACTTTGTCCCAACTCGATCGAATGGCCTCCACGGACGCCTGGATATCGGAGAACTTGGCAGTCTTCGAAGCCTCGAGTTTGACGGCCATCTCCTTGATATTCCATGGTAGGTTCGAGAGAATCACATTCTCCAAGGGATTGTGGAACGAGTCGGAATGGAAGTCTTCGACCACTCCGATGATTCGAAACTTAAGGTCACCCCGTCCATATGAAAACGTGTCGCCCAGCGCCTTTTCAGGGCTGTCATACCCGAGGGTTCGCGTCATCATCCTATTTACAACTGCGTCTTTCGTGTCTTTTTCTGAGGGAAGATTGCGGCCGGCGATCAACTGCAAATGGAACAGTGAGATATAGTTTTCGTCAGCCGTCTTTAGGTTTCCCATGGGAAGATTCTCCTTCTCCACGGCTGGATGCTTGATCTCGTTGCTCACCCGGAACCTGGCCATCGGACTTGCCACGCTAAGCGTTACTGACTCGACACCTGGCTGCTGCGCCACAGTGTTGCGAAGAAGTTGAAGTTTGTCGGGAGATGATTCCGGCAGACTGGTGACTAGAATGGCCGACCGATCAAAACCCATGTCGTTGCCCATGAAATAGTCCATTTGTTGCGATGCGACGATCGTGCCGATGATGAGAACTTGAGAAATCACAAACTGCGTGACGACGAGTCCGCGACGGAGTGAGAAGAGACCCGAAGTCGAGTTAACCTTCAACGAGTTCTTAAGCGCTTTGACGGGATTCATCTGTGCCATGACCACCGATGGATAGAAACCGGATACCAAACCTACCACCATTACCATCACCCCTAGGAATGCCAACTCCGAAGGATTTTCAAGAAGTGATAACTGTAAACTATAACCCAAAATTTGGTCTATGTTCAGGAACAAGAGTTGAGCAACACCCAGACCCACAATTGCCGCCAGTACTGAAACGAGCATCGTTTCCCCGAGAAATTGGAACACCAGTTGACCGCGTCGAACACCCAGTGCCTTGCGAACACCTATTTCCCGGGCACGATTAATGGCCTGGGCCGTCGATAGGTTGACGAAGTTGATACACGCGCTCAAGACCAAGAATAATCCAATGACAATCAAAATTCCAATCTGCTGGTAGCTGACTTTTCGCCCACTGTAATTGTCGATGCGAGCGTCGAAGTGCATCTCTGACAAAGCTTGCAGCTGATACTCTTGGAAGGCTGCCCTTTCCTTCCCAACATACTTAAGAAGAAAGCCGGGTAGCAACCTCTGGATGTTGGCCGCACGGGACGCATCGGGAATCAAGGCGTAGCAGTTTGTTTCCGAGTTGTATTCATTCCAATCCACTCCATCTCGGTAGTAAGGATTAGACGCTGTTTGATCCGCGTAGCTGCCGATTAAGGTGAACGGGATGTCGCTATTGGCAGGCACATCGTGCACGACACCGGTGACAGTGAATGTGGTCGCGCTGTTGATCGTTATCGTTCGGCCCAGCGCCAGACCCACCTCTTTGTCACTTAGCTTGAAGTATTTGCGTGCCAGCGACTCGGTCACAACGACACTTCCACGGTTGACCAGCGCTGTCTTTGGATCGCCGGCCACGAACGTGTAGTCGAAAATGTCGAAGAAGTTTGCCCCGGCATACGCGACACCGCGGTATTCTTGAAATCGATCGGGATTTCCTTGTGCATCTTGTACTGTCACTTGTGCACCCTTCGCATAGAAAGTCATCGTTGTTTCGATGCCAAAATCACTCGTGAGCGCCTCGCCCAGTGGATGTACCTGGCCGGCTTGGTATACCACTCCGTACTGAGGGTGCGTGTATTTGTTCACCACTCGGTATACCTGTTCATAGTTTTTTTGGTAGCGATCGTAGCTTCTCTCGTATTGGACGATTTTGTAGATCACAAATCCGCAGCCGATGCCCATGGCAAGCCCCGCGATGTTCATTAAGGCAAATAGCTTTTCGCGGCGCATGTGCCGAATCGCTGTCAAGAGATAGTTTTTGATCATACCGAAGGAGTTGAATTGATTATTTGAAAACAAGGGCCGCATTAACGAAGGGCGGAACAGTTTGACGATTTGCCAGAAGAGGATCCACCGCGCCCGGCGGATACCTTGAGTGTCCGCGTTTCGCTGAAAAGTTTCCTCTAGGTCGCCCTCGATGTCTTCAACAAAATCGGGATGGCAAAACCAACGGAAGAACCGCAGCAGCCACGGGGGTGGAAGGTGGCCGGCCATGTTAGTTGATCACGAAATCGGGAACTGCTTCCCATAAAGCCATCCTTTGTTCGCGGGATTCTTTCAACGCTTTTTTGCCCACCGCCGTGAGTGTGAAGAATCTCTTTCTCTTACCACCCCGCACTTTTGTCGCTTCACCAAACTCGGATTTCAAGAACCCTTTTTCTTCCAATCGACGCAACGACGTTTGCATGGCACCCATACTCACGCTTCGTTTCAGTCTCTTCTCAATTTCATCTATGATCGCAACGCCGTACGCTTCACCGCGTAGGATGGCCACGGTGAGCAACACGATCTCCTCGAATTCTCCAAGTTGGTACTTGCTCATTTTTATCTAATTTGTAGTTTTTATACGTGAAAGAGGATCAGCAAGTTGTTGATCGACTCGAAAAACTTAGAAATAGATCTCTATCGCTTCGTGAATCGAAATGAAATGAGCCTTGGAAGCTGTCCGGTGCGATTCTCGGGATTGTCGAACCATTCTTTTAAGTCGGCGAGTTGGAATGACGACGCGATAGCAGGCTGGACGTAATCGGACACATGATGGACGAAAACAGGAAGTTCTACCGTGGTATCACCGCGCTCGAATCGTGCTTTGGTGCCTTGATACTGTTTGAAAGGGTGTAATTCGCAGAGGTAGAAAGAGCCATTCGGTTTCAATACCCTCTCGGCCTCTTGAAAGATAGGGGCGAGATCGCGGATATGTTCTAACACGAGGCTACAGGTAACGAGATCAATTTGTTCGTTGGCGACGGGCCAGCGTTGGGTGATATCGGTAAACTGGAACCGAACGTGGGCTGCACGGACTTTTTGTTGAGCGAGGGCCATCATTCCCTCCGAGAAGTCGAAGGCAACGACGGAGGTAGCTTTCTGGGCAAGCCATTCCGTGTTTTTGCCCGTTCCGCACCCCAGTTCAAGTACGGCGGAGTATTCAACTTCGGCCAACAGCGATTGCGCGGCGACCTTTTCCAAGTCGCGCGTCTTGTTTTCGTTAGAGTCGTATTGCGACGACCATTCGTTGTAGGCTTGGGAGATCTCCATGGTGTAATGGTAAAAAAAAGCCCCAACGATTTGTCGGGGCTTTTTTCTTGGTGCCTTAGCGTGCGACCAATTTGCGTCGAATGAAATCCGTAAACCGGTATCTCTTCAGAGCGCTTTCGGGAAGGTATTTGGCGCCTTTTACTTCGCCAATACAGTTGGTGCTACCGCAGTTGCAAGCAAAGGGGCTATCCATGTCCCATTCAGCTGACGGATAGAAAAATGTCATTTCTTCGCCCGGAACGAGGGGTTTTAGGGTAACGAGTTCCATCGTCGTGGTGTCGAAGAAGCAGTTCGGGTCGCAGCTGTGGTTCATACACTCCAAGCACTCGGGGAAGAGCTCGATGTGCTCCCGCTCACCCACCTGCACCGTCAGATAGTTCGGTTCGGTGTGTGTGGCCCTAGAAATGAATCCAACAACGAATTCATTGGCACGGAAGTGTTTCATGGAATGCAGCGATCGACTGCTGGTAATGGGATCAATCCTTATCTCGGCAACTTCGCCAAGGTCGGATTCAACGATCGGTTCAACAATACTCATTTTGGTTTGTAGTGGTTGGTGTAACTACCGCAATATAAATCAACATCATTCAATATTCAATAATCAACACTCAATGTTGTTGATCAGAACATCAATGTGTAGACAAACCACTACTCTTCTCTCAATATATCGACTGGTTTTGTCTTCGATGCATGATAGGTTTGGCTCGACACCGTGATGAATCCCGGTATGATCAAGAGAACAACCGCTATCAAAACGGTGGTTAGACCAAACTCTACGCGGTTGGGTAGGTATTGAAGCCAAAAGTTGTTCAGAAAGTAACTCATAGGTGCTCCGATCACGATCGCGACGACCATCATCTGGATAAATCCTTTCGACAAAAGCAGGGCGATACCCCAATTGGCGGCACCCATTGCCTTTCGGATGCCTACTTCTTTACGCCGCCGCTCCGTCATATAGGTAGCCATACCTAGCAATCCTAAACAGGCGATCACCACCGCCATGAAGGCAATTGTCCCTAGAATTGTGACGAGATCCGAGATGGCTTCATGGGTACTTGCTAGTTCGCGGTCGTAGTATTCGTACTTCATCACGTGGGTGGGGTCGACCAGTTTCCATTTTTCCTGAAGTTCAGCTATCAAAGGGGCGCCTCCATTGGCCGCTACGCGCACGTTTAGGAACTTGAATTGGCTCGGGCGGTTGAAAATCACAAGGGGGCCGATATCATTTGTATTGATGGGTAGTTGATGGCGAAAGTCCTTCACCACACCATGAATGACCCAAGGGTGATTTTGACCACCCTCTAGTGCCACCCCCACAGCCGAAGTTGGATTGTCAATCCCTAGTTGGCGAATCAACGCTTCGTTGACCAATATGCGGGTCGTGAGCGAGTCTTGGGAAGGTTGGACGGTACTCCCCGCAACCAGCGTCAGGCCTAAATTCTCAACAAAATTCTCGCTGGCGTGGATAACCCAACCCTTCACGGGTTCTGAGGTCGGAGTCAATTTCACCTCTATGCCATTCGTCCGACCAGCGGCGGGGATCAAGTCTGAAGCTGAGACGGAAACAACACCTGCGACACCCTGAAACGCCGTGGCCAATTTTTGGTAGTCGACTCCCTGTAAGTCTACGTTCACGACATTCTCCGTCGCAATCCCGTAGTCAAAACTCATGTAATGCTTGAACTGGTTGAAGACCAAAATGGACGTGGTGATAAAAAGTAGGGAGAAGGCGAACTGGACCACGCTCAATGCTTTACGCATGCGTCCGCGCGACGAGCCCGTCGATTCCACCTTTTTCAGTGCCGCAATAGGTTGGTATCCAGACATGCGCCAAGCCGGAAACAAGCCGGCCACGACGCCAATTCCGATAGCGAAGAACACAAACCATCCCATCACACTGGGTTCAAGGGGTAGCTCGAAATTCAGGTACCGATTCACCCACAACCCCTTGAAAGCAGGACGGATCATCAATAAGATCCCTGTGGCGAAGAACAAGGCCAACAGCGATACCACAATGGATTCACACAAAAATTGAAAAACAAGCGAACGACGAGCAGCGCCTGTGACCTTTCGAATCCCAATCTCTTTGGCCCGCGTCAAGGCCCGGGCGATAGAAAGGTTCGTATAATTGACCACCGCTGACACGATAATGATAACAGCGAGAAAGCCAAGAAACCAGTATCCTTGAATGGGAAGGCGGTTGTTGGTGTCGTTGCCGATTAAACCGAGTTGAATTTCGGATAACGGCTGAATCCCAAACGTTAAACCCTTGGCATAGTCGGCTCGAATCGCGCTTTCATTGCGGGTAACTGCATCGGTCAAAGCAAAGGATAGGTCGTCGATGGTTTTGTCAGGCTTGAGTAGCGCGAACGTGTATGTTTTGAAGTACCATTCCCAGTTGTTTTCCAGGTCATCTACTAATTGACTCGACCGCAGAATGGGGAGGGTGGCCGCCGACATCAATACATCGAATTGGAGGTGCGACTTGTACTTGGCTTGATCGATCACGCCAGTAACGGTAAAGGCACCCCAACTTACAGGCGCCTGGTCGTTACCATCGGTTCGGATGGGGAACGATAACTTCCGATCCGAAAACTGAACCACCTTTCCTATCGGATTTTCGGCCGCAAACAGATAGTTAGCGAGCTCCTTTGTGATCACGATAGAGCGGGGCGCCACCAAGGCAGCTTGGGCGTTGCCAAGTTCTAATTGGAAGTCGAAGACCTCAAAAAACGATGGTCCCGTCAAGTAGCCTCGCATTTCCCTCGTTCGATCTGTCGACGCCACGTCGCCACCCACACCCGGAAACAACGTTACCGTCTTTTCAATCGTGGGATAGTTGGATGCCAGGAAATTACCGAGGGGGAAAGGCGTGGTTGCGTACGGTTGTTTACCACCGGGCGCATTCGTGATGATCCGATAGATCCGGTCTTTCTTTGTATTGAACTGTTCGTAGCGGTTTTGATCGCCGATCATGAGTATGAGCAACAGGCACAGCGACATGCCAAGGGCCAACCCGAATACATTGATGAAAGAGAAGAGCTTGAAGCGCATGAGGTTGCGCCAAGAGACAGTGAGGTAGTTTTTGAGCATGCCGTAATGGTTGAGACGCGTGTATCCTTCTGCGGGGCGAATGATCGAAGGACGGAACAACATGATTACGTCGACCGCGAACCGAACATTGGCTATGAATGGGCCTTTCCGACGGATCCGTTCATCGTACAACTCGAGTAGATCGCCCTCGACATAACGCACAATCGCCGGATGGCAGAACCAACGGAAAAAACGATGAAACAGACGCGGTGGGCCTACCTTCAATACTTACCCCGAATAATAATTTCCTAAAAGTAGTATTAATAATTGTGCCAACGCGAATTGACGCGAATTAGCACGAAAAAGTAGAGGAGATCGTACACTAATGAACAGTCCGTGAGCATAAACGTGCGAAGACGCAGAAATTAGGATTCCGAATTAGACCGATTCAACCTCCCACGCTTCTGCTGCAGCCCTCGCCATGTAAGAATCATAATCATAGGGAATATCTCCGCCATCGAGTAAGCAACCGTCTGGTATAGTTGGGTAGATCTCTTCATAGGTTTTCACCAAGTTCATAAACACGCGGCGATACACGTGTGTGCGGGTGATTTGGTCGGGGTGCGAGAGTCCAGCGGCACCGAGTAGTTCGACGAAACTCTCCACGGTATTCTTATGGTAGTTGGCGACGCGAGCGGTTTTATCTTTCACGTCGAGGCCCTTCATAAAGTAAGGGTCTTGAGTCGCCACACCGGTAGGGCAGGTGTTTTTGTTGCACTCGAGTGCTTGGATACACCCTAGTGCCATCATCATGGCGCGGGCACAATTACAGGTATCGGCACCGAGAGCCATGGCCCGAACGATGTGAAAACCTGTCAGGATTTTTCCAGAGGCGATGATCCGCATTTGGTTTCGGATGCCGAAGCCTCGTAGCGAGTTGTCGGCAAATGCCAACGCGTCGAGCAGCGGCATCCCTACGAAGTTGGTGAACTCGGGTGGCGCTGCGCCGGTTCCACCTTCACCGCCATCGATGGTGATGAAGTCAGGATAGCTGTTGAGCTTTACCATCGCTTTGCAGATGGAAAGAAACTCGCTCTTACGACCGATGCAGAGCTTAAAGCCGATGGGCTTTCCGCCCGAGAGATTCCGCAGGCGTTCGATAAACTTCACGAGTTGTTCCGGTGTAGAGAAAGCGCTGTGGTAAGGGGGTGAAAACACCGTAGTACCAGGTTCGACCAAGCGGATTGCGGCAATTTCCGGCGTGTTCTTTTTACCAGGTAAAATTCCACCGTGACCTGGCTTAGCACCTTGCGACAACTTGATTTCGATCATCTTCACGTTGGGCTTGGTGGCGTTGGCTTTGAAAGCATCGTCGTTGAAGTTCCCTTCCTTGTCGCGTGCGCCAAAGTAGCCGGTACCAATTTGCCAGATAACATCTCCGCCCGGTTCTAAGTGGTAAGGACTGAGTCCACCTTCGCCGGTATTGTGTGCGAAGCCGCCGACCTTAGCGCCTCCGTTCAGCGATAGGATCGCGTTCTTGCTCAGCGATCCAAAGCTCATCGCCGAGATGTTCAGTACGCTCATGTCGTACGGTTGCTTGCAGTCACGGCCACCAAAACGAATGCGCGGATTGTGATCCATTTTGTGAAAGTCTTTCGGCGCAATGGAGTGTGTCATCCATTCATATCCCTCGGCATACACATTGAGCTGCGTGCCAAAGGGAACGGTGTCGATTTGTTTCTTGGCGCGTTGATAAATCACGGACCGTTCATTTCGGTTGATCGGCGCCCCGTCGGTGTCGGACTCCACGAAGTATTGTTGAATCTTAGGGCGAAAGTCTTCGAAGACGTAACGCAAACGGCCCAGCAAAGGGAAGTTTCGACGGATGGATTGCCTCGCTTGGATGATATCGACAACACCCATATAAATCAGTGGTCCAACAATCACGAACGCAAACAATGCATCGATCCAAAAATAGGCCCAAACCAAGATGAGCGCCGTTACGACAATGCTGCTGAGAATGAAGATCTTCCTCATGAGTAGGGATGTTAGGATACCAAATATAAACTCTTTAGCGTGAACTGAAACGAGTTATTACCTGGGCATGCAACACGTTGCGAAGCTGTTCCAAGTATCAAATAATCTGTGAGTTAGCGAATTTACACCCAATTTTTCCCTAGCTTTGCCACGCCCTAAAGCGGGTAATGCGCGCGTGGTTCGTAAGTTCTTTCCACTGGATAAGAATTATCTTTTAGAAGAAGCCCAACTTCTGCTACAGGACACCCTCCTCACTTCTTTGGTTGAAATGGTAAAAGGGCACCACGAACGGATCTACAATCCCCTGGGACTTCCCGACGCACTTACCCTCCGCATCCGCGCCTATCAACTAAAGGAAACAAGCGAAAGACATCAGCAACTGCAGGCACTGTCCACGTTCTATCAAAATCTCGCCGGTGTGTACCGGTTTAAGTTTGGCGACAACCAACTCGAATTCCTCTGGTCAGGAGAAGAACACTTGGCGAAGTACCGCGATGAATGGACCAGCTTCTTCTACGACCAAGTCAACCGATTTTGCCAAAACCCCCAATTCGTGCGTGCAGTGTTAGACCTAACCGTTTTTTACCCCGAGAACCAAAACGCCCAACTCGCCGAGAGCCGAATGAATGCGTTCATGCTACAAACTTTCGAGGTGAAGATGAGGAAGTCGGTGCTGGTGAGGCGGAAGGAGGGGACGAGGGGATGAAAGGACGAGCGGACGAGAGGATGAAAGGACGAAAACGCCCCAACGCCTACCGCCTAACGCGTAACGCCTAACGAATCAAACGAGTAACGAACTCTAGCGATTTCCCACCTCCGGGGCTAGGGTTGGTCCGTAGTACACAGCATTCATCAACATCTTGGCGGTTCCATACCAGAACGCGCGGAAAGTCATGCCTTCGGTAAAACCAATGACGCGCCCGCGACCCACATTCGATACACCAATGACAGAGGAGTTTTTCATCTTTTCGTAGTTGGGTTTCGAAATGTATCCACTCAATAGTGGCGTGTTTCCATAAGTAAGCGGGTTGGCATACGCACCTTTGCCTTTCTCCAAGAACAGGTTGTTTCCTTTAAACACTGGAATGCGTGCGTCCCAGTACCCAAATAGCAACGGGTTTGAAAGGTCGCCATCGGCCATAAAGATGGCACCACTAGTTTCTTGCGCGCCGCTGTTTTCTTGTATGTCTGCATAAGGCTTCGGCTTCGCTACGTCTTTAGGCGTCTCTTCTTTTTTCATTTCAAACTTGCCTAGTCCTGCGTTGTTCAACCACGTCAGTGCCGACTCAAAGCCGATGATAACACCACCCGCTTGCGTCCAAGCCTTTAACTTGTCTTTGCCCGAGTCGCTGATGGAACCATAGTTACCGGGCGGGAAGATGAGCGTGTTGTACCTCGAAATACTCGATGTGTTGATCATGGTCTGAGGCAGTAACGTCACGGGCATATCGAAACGCGTATCGAGTAAGTGCCACATTTCTCCCGCGTCATTGTACGCGACACCCGCATCCACGATCAAGGCGACACTCGGTTTTTGCAAGGCCGTGAAGCTGCTGCTTCCAAGACTCACGCCTCGATAGTCGAGCCCAGTATTGAAGCCATACACATCGATACCATCTTTCGCTGCAATTTCGCGCACGAAAACGTCAATCTGTTCGGGAGCGAGGTCTTGGTTTTCGAGGGGGACCAAGATTGCGCCGCGCTCGAAGCGCTTACCAGATGGATGAAAGAAAACGTCGTTCGACACTTTAATCCGGATGCCATGGTTGAGTAGGCGGTACATGGCGCGTGGCGCATAGTAGCCGTAGGTTTCGAACACGTACGCGTAGGTGGCTTTGTCCCCCAGCATCTTGCCTTCGGGAAACTTGAGCGACGTGACGCGCTCGCCGGTAGCGATCGGTGCCTTTAATTCTTCGTAGTCGATACCGAAAGCAAGCGGAAGCGTCCACGTAGAAATGTCGTAAAAGAGGCTGTCTTCGAAGCGCGTCCTTTTTTCGAACATGGCTTTCACCAAACGGTAATTCGGTTGGTTCGCCGGAACGACAAATGCGGCGTCTGCTTCGTAAGCCTTACCATTGATGGTTTGATGGGAGGGGAGTTTATAAAACTCGACGTTTTGACGAAGCATCATTTCGCCGAAGTGGAAGGCACGTGTGCGGTCGTGTGCTGCGCCCACCACATATGCTTTAATGGCATCCTTTGCCGCCTCCGCCTGCGCGGATTTGTAGAACTCGCGCTGATAGGCGAGGAATTCTTCGCGCAACTCGTTGATGGCCTTCAACGACGATAACATCGTTGTGAAGTGATTCCTCACGGTGAAGGGAAAACGCAAGATGCCGTTCACGCTTTCTTGGGCGTGACCGCGCGAACTCGCTTGTTCGAAAAGAATTCCAACCGCGCCTTGCGTGTCCGGGTAGGTAGAACCTTTTCCGTAATAGAAGTCGTCGTATCCCTCTTGTGTGAAGTAGAGTGACCCAATTTGATCGAGCGCTTTTGCATGGTATTCACCGAGCTTGCGCGTCAGCTCCTGATTCTTTGGCGGGGTAAGTGGGTGTACACGCGAGGGAACACCGGGCATGAAGAAAAACGAAGCATTGGTTCCCTGTTCGTGGTGGTCGGTAAGGAGGTTTGGCTTCCATTGCTGAAACTTGCGGATGCGCGCTTGCGATTCCGGGAGTTGTGCCACGAGCCAGTCGCGGTTTAAGTCGAACCAATAGTGGTTGGTGCGACCGCCTGGCCACGGTTCATTGTGCTCCGTGTCGTTGGGGTCGGCAGACACATGCATGCTCTTCCGCGAGTTCACCCAGCTGGAAAAGCGATGGAGCCCGTCCGGGTTGAAACTCGGGTCGAATAAAATGATAGTCTGGTCGAGGTACTTTTCGATTTCAGGTCCTTGCGCCGCGGCCAAGTAGTAAGCAGCCACTAAACCAGCATTCGCCCCACTGGGCTCGTTGCCGTGGATGCTGCAACCCAGGTAGAAAACGCCTGGCATAGATTTCAGGTCTAAAGAAGCCGACTTGGAAGGGTCCGAAAGCTGGAGATGCTGCTGCCGGATTGCCTCGATGTTCTGATGATTTTTTGGCGACGTGATCGTCAAGAGGAGAAGGGGACGCCCCTCGTACGTGTGCCCTGTCACCTCGAGCGTGATTCGATCGGACGCACGATCCAGCGCGTACATGTAGTTCACTAATTTGTCGTGGCTCACATGCCATTCCCCTACCTCGTGGCCGATGACGGACTTAGGTGTCGGGATGGAAGGATCAAACTTGACGCCGTCGGGCAAATAATAACCTAGACCGATCGAAGGCTGGGCAAAAAGAGATACCGGCAGGAGAACCAGCAGTGAGAGTAGAATTTTCCTCATGGGTTTAGGACATTGAAAGAACGACTGAAGTAATGCTATTTTCACTTGAGCTACAAACCTGAAATTACAAGCGGTAGCCGTGAAGTCCTTATTTTAAGACTATGATAAGAACCGCGACGATCCTAGTCATGCTGGCAACTGCGGCGATGGGTCAAGAGTTGCCGCGCTGGCAAAAAGGAGTTTTTGAGATCCATCACATCCACACCGGCTCCGGCAACGCGGCATTTTTCGTCTTTCCCGATGGAACTACTATGCTGTTCGACGCAGGCGAGGTGGATCGATCCGTGAGCTCGCGCCGGTCGAACCCGCTGCGTATTGCCCCGCCGGTCGACTCGTCGGCGGCGCTGGCAATCAAAAAGTATATCGAGCAAGTTCGCCCTCACACGCGTCGGATCGACTATGTGGTGATTTCGCATTTCCACCCCGACCACTACGGTGCCCTTCCTGAACTGACGCGGTATTTCAAGATTGGTAAGTTGATCGATCGGAACTATCCGACATACGACTATCCAGTAGACCTGCGGAAACACAGTTTTGATTCTGTGGGGCTTCGCAAGTACGTGGCGGCGCAAAAGGGGATTTCGGTCGAGTCGTTGGCGGCGGGTAGAAGCGACCAGATTGTGTCTTCTTATCCGGGTTTTTTGGTGCGAAACATCAAGAACAACGGGGATGTTTGGACTGGCATCGGCACGACGACCCGGAAGATTATTCCCGAGAAAATTGACGTGCGGGATTACAACGAAAACCCGTTAAGCATCGCACTCAAGATATCATACGGCGACTTTGACTACTTCACGGGCGGGGACATGACGGGATTGAGTGGTTTTGGTCTGCCTAGCTGGTTCGACACCGAGACGCCGGTTGCGCAGGTCGTTGGCCGGGTAGACGTGTTGTCGTTGAATCACCACGGCCTTCGAGATGCGACGAACGAAGCCTTTCTCTCGACACTTGGTCCGCGGGTGATCGTTCAGCAATCGTGGAGTTCCAATCACCCGGGGGAGGAGGTGCTGCATCGCATCATTTCTCCGGCTCTGTACCCAGGACCACGAGATATTTTCGCGACGTACCTGCACGAGGAGACGAAAGTCACCTATGGACGATGGTTGACTGACAACTACAAGGTGACAGAGGGCCATATCGTCGTCCGCGTTGAGGATGGGGGCAAGGAATTTTCGGTTTTTTCACAGGGGAAAAAGTTTGGTCCATTTCAATCGAAATAGGAGCGGCAAAAAGCCTTTTTTCACGATTGCCAATGTGATGAAATTTCGGGTGTCCGCATTGTTGGCACAAATCAAGCCTTCACGTCTAACTAACTGACTAGCAAATTTTTAACGTGCGTTATCGATTGCACGCGGTGTTACCATTTTGTGAATGTTTTGTTCATAATATTTAAAACCCGGACCTCCGATGTCGAAAGGGAAAAAGGATATTTTTGCACCACCTTTTTCCAAAACAAAACCCTATCGTATGAGAAAACTTTTACTAACGCTTGCGCTTACAGCGGTCGCTTCGATTGGCCTGTATGCGCAGATCACCACGTCCGGTATTTCGGGCAAGGTAATAGGCGTTTCGGGGGGTAAAGAAGAGGCGTTGCCGGGAGCCACTATCGTGGCCACGCACGTTCCTTCTGGTACCACCTACGGAACAATTACACAGAACGACGGTCGCTACACGATCCCTGGCATGCGTGTCGGTGGTCCTTACACCATCAAAGTCAGCTTCGTTGGCTACAAAGAACAAGTGTTCGAAGGCATTGGCCTGAACTTGGGTGTGATTGCAACTTTGGATGTGAAACTCGCGGATGAAGCCACCCAATTGGAAGAATTGGTGGTGACGTCCGACCGCAGCGACATCTTTTCGGCAGACCGCACAGGCGCTGCTGCATCTTACGGAACAAGCTTGATCAACAGCGTTCCTACCATCGGAAGGACAGTGACCGACGTCGTCAAGTACAACGCGTTTGGTAACGGTAGCTCTTTCGCAGGACAGGATAGCCGCTTCAACAACTTCACGATCGACGGATCCGTGTTCAACAACGGCTTCGGCCTCGGTAGTTCAGCACAAGCGGGCGGTCGTACTGGTACCACGCCCGTATCGCTGGATGCGTTCGGTGAAATCCAGTTGAACGTGGCGCCCTTCGACGTTCGTCAATCAGGTTTCGCAGGTGCCGCCATCAACGCCGTAACCCGCTCTGGAACAAACGAAGTAGAAGGATCAGTGTACATGTTGTCACGCTCGACCAACACAACTGGTCGCGATGTAAATGCAACTCCTCTAACAGGTATTAACATCGACGAGAAGACTTACGGTTTCCGCATCGGAGCACCAATCATCAAGAACAAACTCTTCATTTTCGGTAACTACGAACAATTCACGAGCAGCACTCCTGCTTTGACATTCCAATTGAACCGTGGTCAGTCTGGAAACGTATCGCGCGTGACAGAAGCCGACATGATTGATGTGACTAACTTTATCCGCACCAACCTTGGTTGGGAATCTGGCGCGTTGGATCAGTTCAACAACGAGATCACCAGTAAGAAGGGACTTGTGCGCTTGGACTACAACATCAGCAACAACCACAAGTTGGCAATTCGTTATTCACAACACGATTCGCAATCGGATCAGATCATCAGCAGCTCGAACAGCAGTAATACAGCTGGTTTCGGTAACCGCGCCAACTCTCAAACAGCGATGTCTCCCCAGAACACTGGATACATCATCATGGACAACACCAAGTCTGCTGCTGTTGAGTTGAACTCGAATTTCGGTTCGAAGATCTCGAACAAGTTGATCGCTACTTACAACTATCAGAATGAAGACCGTAAGTATAAGTCGCCGTTGTTCCCGACCATCGAAATTCAGGACGGTGGTACCACCAACTCTACTTATATCACGTTGGGTATGGATCCGTTCACGCCGAGCAACAAGCTTCGTTACTCGACGTTGAACATCACCGACAACTTGACTTATTTTGCAGGTGACCACACGATCACAGCTGGTATCGCGATCGAGCGCTACAAGTCAGACAACCTGTTCTTCCCTGTGTCGAACGGTTTGTATGTGTATCGCAATATCGCGGACTTCAAGACTGCGATTACTGATTTCGTGAATAACCCGAACAACACTGTATCGCCGGTTCCTGTATTGCGTTACAACCTCCGCTACTCGTTGTTGCCGAACGGACAAGATCCTTGGCAAACGTTGAAGACCTCGACTTACAGTTTCTACGTACAAGATGAATTCCAAGTAACCGAGAAATTGAAAGTAACAGGCGGTCTTCGTGGCGACATCTTCGCTTACGACAACGGCACTGCAAAAGACTTTTACAACCCGATCGTAGGTGGTCTTACTTTCGCAGATGAATATGGTGCTGGTTACGGTGTGAACACAGGCGCGTTCCCCAAAACTCGTTTGCTCCTGTCGCCTCGTATCGGTTTCAACTTTGACGTGAACGGCGATAAAGTGCTCCAAATCCGTGGTGGTTCTGGTCTCTTCGTATCACGTATCCCTCAAGTTTTGGTGTCGAACCAGTTGGGTAACAACGGTGTGAACACCGCGCTCATCGCAGGTGGTGGTACATCCGGTGCTGCTTCGGTAGCTTATCCCTTCCGTTTGAGCCCTGCGGACCTGCCGGCATCGGTTCGCCCCGATCCGACGAACGTAAACCTCGCCAACTTGGCTCCTTACGTGGTGAACGCAACCGACCCCGACTTGAAATACCCTTCAGTTTGGAAAACGAACTTGGCAGTTGACTACAAACTTCCGTTCGGCGTGATCGCAAC
>JBGAGH010000012.1:0-175261 GCA_044226825.1 Cyclobacteriaceae bacterium | reverse complement strand
TGGGTGGGTGAATGCGACAAGGTTGATGTTCCGCCGTGTGAGGAACGGCGTGCGCCTAGGGAGCTATCGGAATGACACTAACCCGCTGTGACGGTCGGTCGCCAGTCTAAGAATCTTTGACTGACTTTCGGTAGCTACTCTCGATCGAATCGAGTTCGTCCTTGAAATAGTACAGTTGGGAATTTAACTCTATCACTAGTCCGAAGTAGATGAGTGCGATAGCGATAGTTGCGCCCTTGAATCCAATCTCCGGCATAATCCGAAGCGAAAAGAAAATGATGAAGAGTCCGAGCAAGGCCAGTCCGACCAGACGCCTGTTGGGAACACGAAAGTTGATCAACACCTTGTCAGCCGAGGTTAGGCTTTTCGTGATCGCGACCTCATTTAAAAACAGGGGGCGATAACCCATCCCTTCATTAGAACTTCCAACGTTACCATAGTAGAACGACGCCCGTTGGCTCGTCGCCTTTCCGAACTTGAACCGCCGCCCGGCCATCGACCGAGCCCGAAGAGAGCCTACCATTTTCTCATACGGCACATCGCTTGTCAGCTCGCTAGTCAAAAGGAATATGCGCCAATTCATGGGTGGGTAGATTGATGTTGTGGCAATTTAGATGATGTTCTTCTGGTGGAGGGAAATGGTTTGGGTGGGCGATGTCGGGGTGGGTAGATTCGAACTGACGGCCCATATGACCTTTAGATCAATCAGTTAAAAGAACGAAGGGTTTCGGGGCACAAAGAGGGCACGGGTTTCCCCGCCTGTGCATCCCGCAACTAAGTTAATAAATCCGAGGGGATTGGGGATTTTGATGCCAAGGACGCATCAAAAAAAGTGTTAATTTTGTGAGAGCCCGTTCAGTTGCAATGAAGTCATTGTAAGCCTGAATGGGTTTCTTTTTAATCAAGGATATGACAACTAATCATCAGATCATTCTAAACACCATGCTCGACCAGCAAAGGGCAGATCTTGGCACTGGCCTCAGCAGCGATGACTATTTTCATTTGTTTGTCACTGAGCAAGTGCTCAAAAACTTCGAACTTTCTTATGATGAATTGGAGGACGGAATTGTTGATAATGGCGGCGACGGGGGAATTGATGCTATCTACATTTTTGTGAATGGTGAACTCGCTCAAAAAGACTCTCCTTTAATCGATGGTAAGCGAAATTCGACTATCGATGTCTACCTGGTTCAATCGAAAAATACGACGGGGTTTACCGAAACTGCAGTCGAAAAGTGCATTTCGTCAGCAAATGATCTATTTGATTTCACAAAGACATCGGATAGTCTTAAAACTGTATACAATGCTGACCTGTTAGCAATTCGCGATGTATTCAAAGCTCAATACTTGCACTTAGCATCAAAATTTCCGGTTCTTAAGTTTCATTATTTCTATGCGAGTAAAGGCGTTGAGGTTCATAATAATGTTCAACGGAAAGTTGATCGCCTCAAAGAGACCATCGCCAAGCACTTCGACAAGGCACAGACCGAGTTTGAATTTCTTACTGCCAGCAGGCTTATCGAGATGTCGCGACGCGAACAGATAAAGACAAAAGGCATCGCTCTTATGGACAATCCAATCTCAACCCAAGATGGTGGATACATTACCGTCGTGCCCCTAAAGAATTATTACGACTTCATTACTGACGATAAGGGCAACCTCATCAAATACTTTTTCGACTCAAACATTCGCGACTATCAGGGCAGTGTGGAGGTGAATTCAGGCATCAAAGAAACGCTAATGTCCAACGAGAAGAAAGAGGATTTTTGGTGGCTAAACAATGGGATAACAATTACAGCTTCAAACGCGTCTTTTTCAAGTAAGATTCTTCAAATTGAAGAGCCTCAAGTTGTGAATGGTCTGCAGACATCCTTTGAGGTTTACAACTATTTTCGGAACAACAAAGTCGAAACTGAATCGAGAAACGTCCTTGTTCGAGTCGTAAAGACAGGAGATGAAAAAAGTCGGTTGCGCGTAATTAAGGCGACCAACAGTCAAACTAACATGCCAACTGCATCTTTGAGGGCCACCGACCCGGTTCATCGGGATATTGAAGACTTTTTGCTCACGAAGGGGTTTTATTATGATCGGCGCAAAAATTACCACAAGAACCAATTACGACCGATAAATAAGATAATAAGCATTTCTTACTTAGCACAAATCGTGATGGCTGTTGTTCAGCAAAAACCCGACTATGCCAGAGCGCGGCCGTCCACTATCATAAAGAATAATTCAGACTATGAACAAATATTTGACCCAAACACTCCCATTGAGTTGTTTTATAAACTCATATTAATTCAACAGCTCGTCGAAGGTCACCTTAAGACTTTTACCAATCCAAAGTTAACCAGGCCTCAGATTGGTGACATCAGATTTCATGTGTCGATGTTCTTGATTATTAACGTTACTGGTAAAATAAAGCCCAGAGCAACCGATATTTCTGGTATCAAAGTCGAAGACATTACAGTTGAAATGGTCAATGGGGCAATCGAAAGTGTATATCAGATTTATATGAAACTTGGAGGAATTGATGTTGTAGCTAAAGGAAAGGAATTTGTTCAGGAGCTTTTGACAAAACTGGGACAAAACCATCCACAACGGACAAGTGGCGGTCAAAAATAGGTGTGGTTTGTTCTTGGAACAGCTAAATCAGATCTCCGCACAAACTTTTGTATCTTTGTAATCGTTGTTAGAACTCATGGACTTCTCAAATCCATATAAGATTGTACTAGAGCAAGGCGAAGCCGAAAAGCCCTTCTATGAGCTTCCAGAGGCAGAGCGCAAGGAACTCGCCCTTCGGTTGTTCCGCGAAATCACCAAACTCTACGAGAAATTTGGTCTTAAGCCCGTTACGGGAGATCTCCCTGCGAACAACCAAGGGGGGACAAGTAAAGCCAAGTAATAAGCTATGCCAGAGTTGCACGTAGTTGCCGGTCCTAATGGAGCAGGTAAGACGAGTTCTTTTAAACTGCTTGTGCCAAAAGGTGTAGACTACATCAATGCCGATCTTATAGCCAAGACAATTAGAGAACAGGCTGGCGGTTTGAACACTCAGGATATTGCAAACCGGGAAGCGGGTGATCTCTTTTGGAGCAAAGTTGCCCAAAACCAATCATTCGCAATTGAGACTAACCTTCACGATGTTGAGACTTATAAGTCATTCCAAGCCCTTCAAGCCAAGGGTTATAAAATAACTATCTACTTTGTTTCAGTCGAGCATGTTGAGACCTGTATCGAGCGGGTCAGGAATCGTGTTAAGGTAGGCGGCCATAACGTAAACCCTGATGTGATCCGAGAGCGGTTTATTCGAGGACTTGCATTGCTTAAGCACTACAAGAGCCTTCCCGATGTTCTAGTCCTGGTCGACAACACCAACGTCCTAACCGTGGCCGCTGTTCTTCACAAAGGAATTGGAACTAAGGTCAGTAGCTGCACATGGGTCGACGCGATCTTAGCCGACCCTCCCAAGAAGGATTCTCTCGAAGGGAAATCAATCGAAGAAATTTTAAAGCTCTATAAGGGCAAGAAAGGTCAGTGAAAACTGACACAAATTGAACGGAGCAAGCCATGTTATCGCTACGCTCAACGGCTTGCAGTCATCACTTCGTTCTATCAAAATTCAAAGCCGAGTTCCGAGGCTTTGATACGAATGTGTCTACATTCGTACATCTTGCCGAAACCATAATTGACGTTTTTTTGTCTTACGAATGCGCCAGCATTCGTACATCTTGCGGAGACTGAGAAACGACAATGTTCATGACTGAAGTTCCATAAATGAACAAGTTATTTCTTCACCGATTCTTTGGTTAACCTTTAGTCCCTCAACGGTTCGGAACAAGCAAATCTCTCACGTCGCGCTTTAAGGCATTGGCAATATCGAATAGCATTTCAATGGAGGGCTGACCGGAGTTGGTGCACCATCGCGAGACAGTTTGCTCGGCAACTCCCAACATGCCTGCGAGATCTTTATTCGACTTTCCTTCTTCAGCCAGGACGGCTTTGATTCTGTTGAGGGTCTTCTTTGCCATTTCTATGTGAACACTCAACAAATATATAAAGCTGAAATTCAATGAATTTCGAGTTAAAATGAACTTAAGTATCGAATAAATTAACTCTAAATGCTTATTAATTAATGTAAAATGTTAATTTAGACGCGGGATTTAACTCCTGCAGAATGAAACGAGCGAAGAAGAAAATTAGCAGAAAGAAAGTTGATGGCCCCGACTTCACGGTTACGCCACGTCTACAAGAGGCGTTTGTTCGGTTCCTGGAATATCATCCGGCAAAGAGGTTAAGTGTTAATCTCAGAAGCTGGCTCCTTGAATTCCTGATGTATGATGGATCGCCGGAAGCGGAATACCTCAAAGATCTGGTCGTTGACCTCGATGGCCTTTTCGGATTGCTAGAGGTCGTTCAGGAGGAATGGAGGGGGAACCGGCTAGGGTAATTGTTTGCGATAAGTATTATTTTCCGATACTTATCGCAATGATTTACTTCGGTGGTGGTGTGAGATCGACGCCTCATTAGCCCGAACTTGCTCCTAACTTTGTGACATCGGAGATCAAATTTGCCCTAACTCTGTGACATGAAAAGGCAAAAATTACCCTAACTCTGTGCAAAAAGCTCGAAATCAGGCCAAATTCGCAGTTGGGTCGTTCCGGTCGTAAATGCGCCGTTTTGTGCGGTCAATATTGGCTCTCAGAACGGGGTTTCGAATAGAATCATTAGTGAGTAAGTCAACTCGTCTTCCGAACAAAACTTCAAGTTTATCCCATAAGGACATTAGCGCTTCGCCGCGGTCTGCGGGATCTTCGATGTCAACTTTGACGACTAGATCAATGTCGCTCGTATCGACGTTGAAACGATCTGTTATAGAGGAACCAAAGGCATATATTTTATCGACGTTATGCGAGCGACAAATGTTGACAAATATTGCCCAGTGCTTTCGTATGGCTGTCATAGTTTGATAGACCAAATGTCCTCTCCGTTATAGACCAATCACTCTATTCCAGTCGGCAATATACATATACACCCTCTGATATTCGGTTGGAAGAAGTACTCTGTTATGGGCGATAAAATTTCTTACTTTCTCAAGCTCATCCATTCTTTGCTTCAACCAATGCTGAGATGGAATAATGTTGCTGAAAAACGTCCATTTCTCAATGATAATAGACGTCAACATCCCGAAGTCTACGAATCCGAGTAGGTCGCTTTTCTCTCCCTCCAACCACGAATCCTTAAGGGCAGTTTCCTGTCTACTTTCAGCATGAGACTTCATCTTAGGAGGAAGTTTGTCCCACCAATCGGTTCCGTCGTTTTCAGTCATCGTTTCACGGATGTATTCCCGAATCTCATTCTCGAAACAGTGCAGTACTGCATATAATCTCGCCATTTCCAAGGCGGCGTTGCGTCTGGAGATACTGAACGGGGCGATTGACTCGACAAGCAATTGCTCTTCTGCCTGCGTTGAACTCGCTCCAATCTGGATTCCCGCAGTCTGGAATTTCGTCGCTTCTGACTCAAACATCAGACCCCGAAAGAAGAAATCTCGGACGTCTTTTTTCCTATTCAAGTAAATGATCTTTAAGTGATTTGAAAATGGCATTGTACACCTCCACGTCTTTCGTAGCAGGAAGGTGAATTTGAATATTGTAGTGTAAGCCTACTGGCGTGTGGACTTTCGTTTTTGAACTAGTGGATTCACTGGCAGTTTCAATGTTATTCGAATGCACCACTTGCTGGGGTGTTTGGGAGTCGGCATTCAGATCCGCAAGATCTAACAAAGCGTAAAATGTCTTTGTCATTAAGCCAGCCACAATATCACTTGCATTATGAAAGCTCTTAAATTTCCCCTCAATCAGGGGTTTGTCGGCTGCGGTTGGTTTAGCCTTTATAAGAAATATATCAGAATAGGCATCCCGTATCGCTTGACCCATCACCGCTTTTGACATTGAGTGATTTCTATAGTCGTGGTAACGCTGCGTTGGAGAGCCATCGGACGAAAGAAAGCCTAACGCCTTCAGCAATGGAATAAACGCCCTATGATTATTGGACTTGTAACCAAAGTCCTTAAGTTGTGTAGTCGTAAATTTATCAGGCGCCTGGGCGTCTCTTATCTTGTTAAAGAACTCGCCCAGCTGCCCGTAGGCTTGAGTATATGTTGTTGGTAGTCCCATGATTAATATTTTATGTCGATGTTGTATGAATTGACATATAATTGACTCAGGCCTCTTTTGGTTTTTGATCTGGCTTTTCCGCAAGCGTTCTTGGCAGCTTTGATAACTTCACCTTGATGTCCCCTATTTTCGCCTGAAACATCGCTCTATCATCCTTTTTAGCAAGGTCATCCAAGAAAAGCGTAAAGTCACAAACGCCCGCTGTTTTAAGGTCGCTAATCTCCTCACCTGATAAGTTGGGAAGGCAGCTTTTGAGCATATAATCAAGTATGTCTTGAAGACCACGATAGTCGTCGCAGTCTATAGCCGAATACCCTGCTGTCACTAATTCGGCCAATGCGCCTTTATGAGAATTCTTTTCGAGACTAAATTTTGCCTGTGAGAATAATATCTTGGAATTTGCTGATGAAATTAGTGCTTTGATTTGTTTCTCATTAGCCTGAAATTTTTCGACAATCGAAGCCAATAGTTCCGCACTAAGTTCAGCCTTAATTTTTTCGCGAACATGAGTTTCACTCATTTGCATCGTTCGCCTTTGATACCATTGTAGCGCGATCGGAACAAAGATGCCCACGATGGCAAACAAGATAGATCCAAATAGCAGTAGTTTTGCCCACGCGTTATTATAGAAAGCATCTACTTTTTCAAGAACGTCCAGGCTCTCCAACGTAGCTTTCTTGAGGGCTTCATTTGCTATCTTTAGGGTGTCCATACGACATATTTATTTTTTTCTAGTGATTACGTCGCCATCCGGCATCGCAGTAGCATTGGCGGTGGAAAACTTCTCATCAAAATGACTAAGTAGCATTTCGGCAAATCGACCGTGAAATACTGCATACATGGGGCGAGTAGTCACAAAGTCGTTATTGCCTAAAAAAATGAATCTGACTTGTCCGTTTTCGATTTTTGGTCTCATCCATCCCTTGTTTTTCCATTGATCCGGAGAATGTGTGAAGTCCCCGCTTGCATCGTAAGTCCAGGTATCTATTTTCTTTGCATCGATTGCCTTCTTTATTGAGTCCACCAACTCTGCAGGCTTCTCTGATTTTACAATTAGTGCCATATGATTGCGTTTCAACTTGATAAGAGCGGACATGAATTAAGCCGAGCCAAAATAAAAGCCCATCTCCCTCTTTCGAAGGAGTATGGGCTCGCTACGAATGTACTTAGTTCGTCGGAATTTCCAAACTAGCCTGCGGCCGCTTGCGCCTGCAAAACCCGCCTCAGCCTTCCCATATCATCACTAATCTTCTTCTCCACGACCTTCGCATATATCTGTGTCGTTCTCAAATTCGCATGACCTAACATCTTAGAGACAGTTTCTATAGGCACTCCGTTCGTCAAGGTTAGGGTTGTAGCGAACGTATGTCGTGCCAGGTGAAACGTCATCGGCTTATCAATCCCACAAGCTGTCGCAACTTCTTTCAAATAAGCATTTAATTTCTGATTGGACAGCACCGGGAGCAACGTGCCAGTAACCCTAATCCTCGCATCCTCGGAATATTTCTTTATCAGCTCCATCGCTCTGGGCAATAATGGCACACGACCTGGTTGCTTCGTCTTCTTCCCCGGCATCATAATCCAGTGTTCCCGATCAATCCCTATCGAGACGTTCTGCCTCGTCATCCGAATCACATCACCATATGCTAAACCAGTATAACAACTGAACACGAACAGATCTCTCGCTAACTGCAACCTCTACAACGAAAGCTCTTTTGTCTCAATCACTCTCAAATCTTCCGGTGAAAGATAAATCCTGTCGTGCCGCTCGAACCTCGCTTTGAAATTCATGAACGGATCACACTCGATCCATTCATTTTTCATCGCCAAATTTATCATCTTACGAAGCCGCTCAATGCGTTTGAGAATTGTGTTATGACCGCAAGGCTTCAACTTACCTTTTGGTTTCACTGATTTCAATAAGATCTCGAAGTCAACCAAAAACGAGTAAGACAAATGAGACAATGCAATGTCCTTTATCCGAAGTCGCTTATTTAAGAACATCTGGATATAATTCTGCGTCGTGAAGTGATTCTTCATAGTTCCCCATTCAAGACTATCCTTCAAATAGCCATTATGGTATTCGATCAGTTCCAGTAACGTCTTCTCTTTTTGACCTACTCCACAATACAGGTTCTTCAACGCCTCCGCATGTATCGGTTTCTTTTGAAATTTAAGGTCCGAGTAGTGGTTGCTGATCTCGTTACGCACCTTGTCCAAGTAGGTGTTAAGCATCTTAACGCCCTCGCTGTTACCGCGTGCTTGTCCCCTGGAGGGATTCCAATTCGCTAAGTCGAAGTTTCTCTTCAACGAAATATCCACCGACCTGCCATCGATCGAAAATGCGGGCATAGATCGGCGCAACGTTCTCTTTTGCTTTGTACTTCTTCACAAAGAATCTGATCGAAAGAATGTTTGCATTCATATCATCCGGGCTTAAGTTTCCAACATCACATACAAACCCCAACGTAATCCCTGCGACCCATAGTCGAGGGCACGGATGGGGCACAAACCCCTTGATCTTCTTTGTTACTGATTGTTGATTAGAAATGACAAAGGCCTCTAAATCAATACGATTTAAAGGCCTTTAGATTCGGATGAATCATCGAAGTCGGGGTGGCCAGATTCGAACTGACGATCTCTTGGTCCCAAACCAAGCGCGATACCGGGCTACGCTACACCCCGTGCCCTTCAAAAAGCTTCCTAAATCGCGAAAAACAGCTGTTTCCCTGAAAAAGGAACGCAAATATAAAGCAGAAATCGGAATTAAAAAGGACATCGATCCAATTACCACGCGCCTCGCAAAAAGCACGCGCAAAACCACAATACCTATCGCCAACCTTGAGCTAGGCATCTCAGCAAGACACGCAGTTGCCGTCACCTCAAACTTCGAACATCACCTAACTCGTGTGCCCATCGACACCACACTCTTACTGGCAAGACACCCATGCAGTCGCGAAGATCAGATGAACCATTAGCCCTTCACATAATTCCAGTCCATTATGTAGTCGTAAACTGAATATTGGTCACGGGACACGGCGATGTCATAGTCGGAGTGTACATAGTTTTGATTTGGACTAGAGCTCTTCTCCTCCTCAGCAACGCGCCCGCTCTTAACAATAATCCCCACCTTCCCCATTTCAAAATTTCAAATTCTTTTTCAACCTTGTAAACGCGGCTCACCGCTTGTGCGGTCGAGCCCCTACCCTTCGAAATGAAAACTCGCTCTTGGCCGTCGTTGATCGTGTTCCTCTTGATCGCGGAGGTCATCGTCTTCGTCAATTGGCCAGAACATAAACCTTCCACCAAAAAAGAATCGCAGCCAGCCTACTGGCAGGCACCCGATACCTCACAGTTCGCCACCATCGCCAACGGTGACCTCATTCGCTACGGTCGCAACCTCATCGCTCACACCGCCCAGTACTTAGGGCCACATGGAACCGTCGCACAGATCTCCAACGGCATGAACTGCCAGAACTGCCACATCGACGCAGGCACTAAAACGTTCGCTCTCAACTATAGCGGCGTGGCAGCGACCTACCCACAAGTGAGGGCTCGCTCCAACCGTTCTACCTCCATCGCCACGCGCGTGAACGAATGTCTCGAACGAAGTCTCAACGGTCGCGCCCTCGATACCACGTCGCGCGAAATGAAAGCCATCACAATGTATATACAGTGGCTCGGTCAATCCGTCCCGAAAGGCAAACGCCCCGAAGGCACCGGCGTCAAGCGTCTCGCCTACCTCCAACGTGCTGCCAATCCGGTTCGTGGACAGGAAATCTACCTCGCGCAATGCGCCAAATGCCATGGTGCCAACGGTGAAGGCATCACACAAACCGACGGCACACTTCTATACCCTCCACTCTGGGGTCCCAACAGTTTCAACGACGGCGCCGGCCTTTACCGCCTCAGCAACTTCGCAGCCTTCGTGCGTAGCAACATGCCTTTCGGAACTGTCTACGACCAACCTTCCATCAGCGAAGAAGACGCGTGGGACATCGCCGCTTTCGTCAACAGCCAGCCACGACCGCACAAAGACCAATCACAAGACTGGCCCCACGTGCCAACAAAACCGGTCGACCATCCCTTTGGACCGTTCGCCGACCCGTTTTCCGAAAGTCAACATAAGTTCGGACCTTTTGGCCCTATCCAACACTACCGCGACTCGCTCCAAACCCAATCACGATAACCTATGCGCCTCCAAAAGCTTCACCTCGCCGTCGTACTCCTGCTGCTGACCACCGTGTCGGCGTTCGCACAATCCGAAGATCCACTCACCAAAAACAAAAACTACAAAGGAGCTCCGGCGCCGTTGGCCCAATACAAGGTGATCTACCAGCTCGACACAAGCGATCCCAAAGTCGTGGAAAAAGCACTCCACGGAATCGAAAACGTGCTCGCCGACCCTCGTCTGAAAGGCAAACTCGAAATTGAACTCGTAACCTTTAGTTCGGGCACCGAAATACAAAAGAAGAATAGCGCCTACGCCGACCAACTCAAACACCTCGTCACGCAAGGTGTGATCGTCGCCCAATGTGCCAACAGTCTCGTCATGCGCAAGCTCTCCCCGGAAGACATCCACGACTTTGTCGCGATCGTCCCAAGCGCCAACGGCGAACTGGTGATCCGACACGCAGAAGGATGGGCCGTCGTGAAACCGTAAATCGTTAGGCGGAAACCGTTAGGCGTTAAACGTTACTCGATAGGCGTTACCCGTTCGGGGTAGAGTTAAATCATGTGGATTGGATAATGGAATACCTGGCCGACAACTCATCGAAACTGGCACCACCATCCACCATCCACCATCCACCATCAACCATCCACCATCAACCATCCACCACCCACCACCCACCACCTCTACTCACTCAACCTCCTCGTTCCGGCAGCCCAGTAGAGGTACGCTCGTTGTTTTTCTAGTTCGGCAGTCAACTTCAACCACTTGCTCTGCGACTGCACCAACTTCTCCTGTTGTAAGTTGATCTTGAATAAGTCGCTCTCACCTTCCGCGAGGTTCGTGAGTTCTGCCTGCAAGATGGTTTCATAGTTAGAGACAATGTCGCGCTGGGTGCTCCTGAGTTTGTATAAGGTCGTTAACTGGTTAAACGTGGTATTCACTTCGTTTATGATCTGGCGTTCCGCCAGTGACTGTTCCCACTGCGTGTTGGTGATCTTCAACTTTGTCAACGCCAACTTCGAACGCTCTTTGCGCAAGAAAATCGGCATGGAGAAGTCAACGCCCATCTTATAGCTTCCTAACAAATCGAAGTTGGCCCGATGATCGGGTGTCAATGGTTGATTCAAGGCATAATACGTAAGGTCGAGCCTGGGTTTCAGGTATTCCGCCGCCAGGCGTCGGTCTGCCTCGAGTTGCCGAAGCTTCACGTCGATCTTTCTCAACTCGGGATGGTTGGTCCGCGCCTGTTCCAACAAGCCCTCTAAGTCGACCATCGAAACGGCGGCTTGATCGAGTTGAATCACGGGTCCAGCTTTGGAATCAATCATCACCGGTTCCCCCGACTCGCTCCACAAGTTGTTCGACAAACGGATGGTCGAATTTTGAAATTGCAACCAAGCTTCCTGCTGTTCGAGAAGGCGTTGCTGCATGGTAATCTTCGCTTGGACAGTATCGATCTTCGCACGCTCACCGAACTCGAAGTCGGTCTGCACGCGCGAGAAGATATCGGTAGCGATGCCGACCGCGCGTGTGAGCAACTTCCATTGGTGAAAACTATAGTACCATTCCCAGTAGTCTTTGGCAGCTTCCAACAACAACTTGTTGATGATCTTCACCTGATCCGCTTCGGTCATCTCGCGGAACAGATGAGCTTGACGTAAGGCTGTCCTTCGTTCGTCGGTAAACAGCCCACGCCCGAGCGGGATCGAGATACCCGCACTGTATTGGCTGTTGTCGAACTTGTCGCTGATGAAATACTCCGGATCCAAGAAAGGGCCGGTGTTCCGCTCCAGACCCACGAAGGGGTTGACAGGTATGGCGGTTGGGACTTTCAAGAATCCACTCATACGTGTGTAGTAGTCTTTGTCTTCGAATTTCTTCGTCAAAAGCGAGGCTTCCACCTTGGGATCGAAACTACCGCGCGCGAGCCGCACCTCTTGACGCGCCACGTCCGACAACAACGCTGCTTGCTTCGCGACCGGGTGGTTCTTCAAGATAAGGTATTGGTAGTCCTCCAGGCTGAACGGTTTCAGCGTGTCGGGTAAGGCCAACATCGAGTCTGTGCCCTGTGCCGACGCAACCGTAGCGGTTAACAACCAGATCCAACACAACACGCGTTTCATTTCTTTTGCTTTTCCTTTTCTTTCTTGCCTTCAACTTTCACTTCGCCCGTGAAGGGTTCTTCATATAGGCTCGCCGGGAAGCCGTTGAGCTGTCGCCAGAGTTCGTACCACACAGGGACATCGTCGAGCATAACCCAGCCTTTCGTTCCCGAACCCATGCGCAATTGGCCCGGCCACCCGTCGTCGTTAGGTACGACGAGGATTCGAAACTCACCCGGCTTCGAGTTCACGTAATCAATCACGCGCACCTCGCCACCAAACGTTCCCACCGACACGCTCGGCCACCCAGAGAACTGCAGCGCGGGCCAACCATCAAACTGGATTCGAACTTGTCGCCCAATGCTCACAAGCGGCACGTCCATCGCCTTCACGAACATCTCAACTGCCAAGTCGTTGGTCTTCGGCATGATCGTACAAATGGGATCTCCTTCTTTCAAAGTCTCACCGATACCGGATTTCTGTGCCCGCACGATGTAGCCACTCTGTGGCGCCAACACGCTATACTGTCCACTGCGGATCTCCGTGTTCGCATACTCGTTCCGGAGCTTGGCAATCTCGACTTCCGTGTCGAATGCTTCTGCCCGTGTGTTGTTGAGGTCCGATTCCGACTTGTTGATCTTGTCCATATACTCGGCCTCGACGCGGTCCAACTCGATCTGTGCGTTTTGGAAATCCGCCTGGCTGCCTTGGAACTTGTACTCGATCTCTTGGAACTTCGTCAATGGAATGTTGCCGGCCTCATACAGTCGTTTGTTGCGTTGGTACTGACTCTCCGCATTTTTAAAGCGTACCCTTTCGGCTTCCAACTTTGCCTTCGACTGCTTCACTTTCAAAATCATACCCTCCCTGAGCACGGCGATTTGACGTGTCAACGCGTCTGCTTTCGCCCGCTTCGCATCCAACGAATTTCCCTTGCCGGCCAGCTGCTCCTTCAAGCGTGTGAGCAACTGGGGATCGAAATACTTTTCTTTCACCTCCGTGATGCGCACAATGGTATCACCCTTGTCCACAAACTCGCCTTCGTTCACCAACCATTCTTTAATCCGCCCACCGATCACCGTCTCAATGGTCTGGGGACGGTTTTGTGGACTCAACGCCGTCACTTTACCGTAACCCCGGATGTTCTGCTGCCATGGCAGGAATAAGATCAGGCAGAACACGAACAAGATCACGAGGAGCAGTCGCGCCAGGATCTTACCGCCTTTCGGAGTTCGCATCGCTCGGAGCGTATACAGGTCGTTGCGCTCGAGTTCTTTTTCAATCGTTCTTTCTTCAATGCGTTCCATGACTTATTCGAAGTATTTCGTGATGATTCCTTGTTTCAATAATTCGTCGTACGAACCCGCTGCAACGACACGTCCTTCATCCATGACCACTACACGGTCGCACGACGCCATAATCAACGGATCGTTCGATACCGCAACGAGCGTCCAGTTCTTCTCAGGGTTGATCACACACTGGATGAGTTCCAACTTGTCGGTTTTGCCGAGGTCCCAGAAGAAGTCGTTCAAGATCAACAGTTTTGGATTCTTCGCCAGACAGCGCGCGAGGATCAGCCGATGGATGGTCGAACTCGACAGGCCCTTACCCCCACTTACAATTCGCGTGTTCAACCCCTCGGGCAACGAAGAGATATACTGTTGCAGTCCAGCTAGCTCCAACGCCGCCATGGCGTGGTCGACAGTCGCCGACTGTTTTCCAACTGTGATGTTCTCATAGAGAGTTCCATCGAACAAATCCTCCGACGAGATGTTGTTCGCCACGTGGTCACGGAAGTTCGTGATATCGAGGTCTCGCATCGACACACGGTCCACGCTCACACCACCGGTATAGGCTGGCAATAGACCGGCGATCACATTCGTCAAGGTCGTTTTTCCACCACCACCCGGTCCGGAGATACAGAGACGTTCGCCTGGTTTGATCTCTAAGTCAATGTCCAGCAGAGTAGGTTTGGTGGCACCTGGATATTGATACGACAGGTTGTGCACTGCTACATGGTGCCCTTTTTCATTTCCCGTATGAGGCAGATCAAACCCACCTGTCTTTTCGATGGGCAGATCGGTCACATGCGAAATCTTATCGACAGCAGTCAAGAGATCGTAAACCACGTCGGTATACAACACAAGTTTCTCAACCGCATTCAGTACGAGGATAATCACCACTTCAGAAGCCACGAACTGACCGAGTGTAATCTCGCGGTCCACGACCAACACGGTTCCCACCACCAACAAACCACCGGCGATCGCAACTTTAAAGAAGACGAAGAAAGACAACTGTGTGAGCAAAACGCTGAAGTGTTTCTTCCGGTACTTCATGTAGTTGCTCGTGGCATAGTCGGTCCTCCGAATGGGGAGGTCCGTGTTGCCAGCAAACTTGAACGATCGAATGCTGCGGGCCAACTCTTCCAACCACTGCACAACCTTATACTTGTATTTCGACTCGTTGATCGACGAATTCAAACCGCGAGGGCCTGTGACCATGAACATCACGATCAACACGATCACCAAGAAAAAGCTGAAGAACACAAAGAATGGGTGATAGAGTGACAGCAGCAAGAGTCCGAAGAAGATCTGAATGGCTGCCGACGACAAATCAAGCAAGACTTTCGGTAGGCCCTTTTGGATCGTCATCACGTCGAAGAACCGGTTTACCAATTCTGGCGCGTAGCTCTGAGACAGCGCCTCCAACCGGATCCTCGGTATGCGGAAAGCGAACTCGAACGCCGCCTTGGCGAAAATGCGGCGTTGCAGGTGTTCGACCATGCTGATCTGGACGAGTTGCAACACTCCGATAAACACCATCCCCAGCACCACCAACCCGATCAACACATACACCGAGCTAAAGAATACGCCGCCCGAAATCAATTCAATCGCGTTTTGCAATCCCAACGGGAGCACGAGGCCCAAGAGACCTATGAACAGCGCGTACACCAACACGTATGCGATCTCTTTGCGCTCGGTTGCCAGTAGCCGGATGAAACGCATCAACGGAGAGATCGAAGTTGACGGCACGACGTCGCGTTGGAAGTCGCTGACAATGCCCGTGTATGGCATAATGACGAACACATGCATCGGCAAGTCGGTATCGACAGGGCGAGGCCCGGTGGACAGTAACGTGAGCACGTCACTTTTTCCAGCCACCAAGAGTTCACCATGAATTTCGGCCCCGACCGTGAAGACCGCGATACACTCGCCCGATGCGTCGACGAAAGACTCTAGGTCCGCGCGACGCACCGCCTGTTCCATCACAATCAAGTTTACCTTGCGCGCGGCTTCCGTTAAGTCGCGACGAAACTCGGCATATTCGCGCGCCGAATATTCGCGTGGATGCTGCTCGATGGAATGAAGTTCCCCGAGGTCGAGATCTACCTTGTATTGGAGTGCGGTCTCTTTTAGGACGCGTAACAGTACCTGCGTATTCATTGGGTTCATAACTTCATTGGATGGTGTGAAAGACTAATTCATCTAGAAACTGAATCAGACGGGCACGGTATTTCTTCATATCGTGTTTGATATTCGTCAACGAAGGAAGATGCTGCGCGTAATACAGTTGACGCATGCTCGCGCCCATCACGGTACTCACCAGCGAGTGTGGGTACCCATACTTCGGGTTGATCTCAGATACGATCCGAGCGATCTTGTTGCAAAGTGACTTGTACGGACGAAACAATCCCTCCCGGTTGTTGGCGTCCACCTGCTTGGTCAGAAACGTCTTTTCGAATTCGTCGGTCACGATGCGTTTCAATGCGAGGGCATCCACGTAGTCAACCGGTTGTTGGTCGTCGAGATCCTCCACCAAGAGACGAATGCAAATTCGAAGGCGATCCGGCGCACTCTTGATGTTGTGCGTCTCGAAGTCGATCCGGTGCTCCACCCAAGTCCAATACCAATCGACCAGGTAGATCAAAAGCTTGTGTTTGTTTTCGAAGTAGCGGTAAACGGACGCCTCAGTCGATCCAATCGACGCCGAGAGTTTTTTGAAGGTGAATTCCTCGAAACCAAGCTTGTCGATAAGCCGAATGCTCTCCTGTATCATATGACGACCCAACTCCGTCTCCTGAGGATCCTTGAGGTATAGGTTGTCAGAAAGTTTGAACGTCATCGCGACCATAATCCCTGCGTGATAGTAGTGCTATCGAAACAGGAAGTAGTGCTTTTATGTTGCACGATCCGGCATGAAAACGCATTAGAATGTGTTAAGAACCGGCCATTTGCTAGGACGACCGCCCTATTTCTTAAAGAGCGATTAGAGGAACGCGAAAAAGTTAAGAACGGGATTAGAAAAAAGGCTAACGCAGGGACATCGCCAGCTCCACGTCGCGCCGCAAGGCTTCGGGCTCATCCGCGCCGTTATTTGGCGCCCAGCACGACCGAAGGAATTGCCTTCCACAGTTCATTGCGCGTGTCGCGCGTATACTCCATCGCCTTCTTCCCGAAAGCCGTTACCTGGTAGTAACGCTTCGGCCGACCCGCACGCTCTTGGGTGCCCTCGCCTTCGCGCGACTTCAGATAGCCTTTGTCTTCCAATCGTTTCAAAGCTGTCTGCAACGCGCCGACACTCACGCCCCTGTTGAGGCGGGTCTCAATTTCTTTCTTAATGGAAACACCGTAGGCATCCTGGTTCAGGATAGCGACCGTCAAGATCACCACCTCCTCGAACTCGCCCAACTGGTATTTCTTCATGCCTAAATGTAGCCTTATTTTTTCGACGGAAGGAAAGGTAGTACGCGTTGATAAATAGCGTTAGCTTCGAATATGATTCGTCGTTGCGCACCGCTCGTGTTCTTCGCGTTCCTCGCCTTTGCCTGCGAGGTAAAGGCACCGCCGGCTTGGCCCGAATCAACGGCGACCTCGCGTCCGTGGACTCGATGGTGGTGGCACGGAAGCGCAGTTTCTAAAGAAGGAATCACCGCCGAACTCGAATCGATGCAAGGCGCAGGCATCGGCGGCGTCGAGATCACTCCCATCTATGGCGTCAAAGGTTTCGAGGAACAGTTTGTTCCTTATCTCTCACCGAAATGGGTCGAGCTACTGGCCCACACACTCGCCGAAAGCAAAAGACTTGGCTTGGGCGTTGATATGGCAACCGGAACGGGCTGGCCTTTTGGTGGACCGTGGGTGCAAGACGTGGACGCCGCGAAAAACATGCATCATGAATACTACATGTTGAATGGCGGCGAGCGGCTGCCATCGTCCGTGCAATACCAGCAACCGCCCTACATCAGGGGTGTGAGAATCACGCCGGATATCAAATCCTTAAAGCAACCAATCTCATCGAACGATAACTTACAACTCCTCGCGATTGACCAAGTACAATTCGCCCGTCAACTTCCGCTGGTGGTCTTGGTGGCGACAGGACCTCACGGTGAAAAAATCGACTTACTCGATCGCGTCGATGCAAACGGTCGGGTAGACTGGGTCGCCCCCGCAGGTCGTTGGCGGATCGACGCGCTGTTTCAAGGATGGCATGGAAAAATGGTCGAGCGGGCAGGGCCAGGCGGCGAAGGATGGGTAATCGACCACTTCTCCGACGAAGCGTTGAAGCATTACCTAGCGCATTTCGACAGCTCATTTGGGAATACTGACCTATCCTCGTTACGTGCTTTCTTTAATGATTCCTACGAAGTGGATGACGCCCGCGGCGCGGCTGATTGGACGCCGAACTTCCTCGACGAATTCAAAAATCGAATGGGCTATGACCTACGGAACCACCTTCCCGAGTTGTTCGCTTCCAAGCCCAATGATACGACGCGGCGCGTGCTTCACGACTACCGGTTGGTGGTTTCACAACTGGTACTTGAAAAGTTTACGCTGCCGTGGACGACTTGGGCGAACAAACATCATGCGATCACGCGCAACCAAGCCCACGGTTCACCTGCGAATATCCTTGACTTATACGCCACCGTCGGAATACCGGAAATAGAAGGCACCGAGCCCCTGCGTATCAAGATGGCAAGTTCGGTCGCGAACGTGATGGGCAAGAACCTAGTTTCATCTGAGTCGGCGACCTGGTTGGATGAACATTTCTTGTCGAGTTTGGGCGACATCAAATCGGCCGTCGATCTGTTTTGGTTGAATGGCGTGAACCACGTGTTCTACCATGGCACGGCGTACTCGCCGAGAGGCGAAGCATGGCCCGGATGGTTGTTCTACGCCGCCGTGCACCTCAACGACCGAAATCCGCAGTGGACCGATTTTCATGCGTTGAACAAATACGTCGAACGAACACAGTCGATGTTGCAGAATAGCGTCGCGGCACACGACGTGTTGTTGTACTATCCAATTGCTGACCCGCTTTCAACACCCTCATCCAAGATGGTCGAACATTTCGACGGGATCGGAATGGCCTTCAAAGGAACCTCTTTCGAAGAGGCTGCCACCGTGATGGCCAACGAGGGCTTCACGTTCGACTATATCTCCGACCATCAATTGATGCAAGTGGAGGCGAACGGCCAACGACTGCGCGTTCCATCAGGTCGCGACTACCAAGCCATTGTGGTGCCGGACGTTCAGCTCATGCCCGAACAAACCCTTGCGCAACTTTTGACCTTGGCCAAAGCCGGTGCTACCGTCGTGTTCTACCAAGGGCTCCCGAATGCGCCGGCGGGCTATCGTGGTTTGGATGCTGGACCCTTCCGAAGTTTGGTCGAACAACTTCCTGTCGCGCCTGAAAAAGGTGTGACCGTTTCGAAACGGTTACCGGGCGAAGTGCTGGTTGGCGACGACCTGAAGATGATGCTTGAATCCTCTGGTGTTCACCGTGAACAAATGGTGGATCAGGGAATCGCATTTGACCGACGTGATGCGGGACGTCGAGTCTATCTCGTCAAGAATACTTCTGCTTATCGAGTAACGGAGATTCCCTTCGAAGCGCAGGGCACAACGGTGGTGAGATTCGATCCAATGGACGGCTCCATCACGCGATTGCGTTCTCGCGAAACATCGACGACGACATTTGTCGACGTGCATCTCGAGCCAGGAGAAGTGGCGATCATCACATTCGAATCGACTACTTATGAACAAATCGCCCCCTTTCAAGCAATCGAGCTAGGTAAGAAGGCCTTCGAGGTAAAGGGTCCTTGGCAAGTCCAGTTCGAAACCGGAGGTCCCACCTTGCCGGTTTCGTTGAATCTCGACTCGTTGGGTTCTTGGACGCGATATGGATCGGACTATGAATCGTTTTCAGGAACGGCGGTATATCGAACGCATTTCAAGGCACCGGATGGCACGCAAGCCTGGTGGTTGGACTTGGGCGATGTAGGCGAAAGCGCCCAAGTATTGGTAAATGGGCATGATCTCGGAACCGTGTTTTCATCGCCCTTCCGGGTCCGATTTGAGCCATCGATGGCACAGGCCGACAACCTGCTAGAAGTACGGGTGACGAACGGGATGGCGAATCGAATAATAGCCTTGGACCGCGGGCAGGTGGGATGGAAGAAGTTTTACAACATCAACTTCCCATCGCGGAAGCCAGCGAACGCCACTGGTGGACTTTTTAATGCGGCGAATTGGCGTCCGATACCGTCGGGCCTTTTCGGGCCGGTCCGGTTGCTTCCTCTTCATGCGGCTCCGGCGCGGCGATCGGTGCCGCTCACGCGCTAGTTTCGGGGCGATTTTCTCAAACGATTCCGCTATCGGTATAGTGCAGGACAGTTCGGTAGGGTTGCACCTGTATTTTAGTATAAATGCGCAATCGATTGCGCATTCATCCAAAAAACCAAACCGTTCCACGTATGCATCCATCTCTACTCTCCAAGACAAAGCCCTGGCGGCAACTCGGCGCCTTGCTCCTCTTGCTGTGCTGCGCCTCCGTGGCGCTAGCCCAAGATAACCGCGTCGTCACTGGCCGTGTCACATCGGCCGACGACAATGCTGGGTTTCCCGGCGTCAACATCCTCGTCAAAGGAACTGCCCACGGTACCGTCACCGACGCCGAAGGCAAATTCTCGCTCGACGTCGATAGCGACAATGCCATCCTCGTATTCAGTTCTATCGGTTACAAGACGGTAGAAGTGACCGTCGGCAACCAGTCCGTGATCAATCTATCCATGCAGCCCGACGTTACTGCGCTTCAAGAAGTTGTCGTCGTCGGTTATGGTAGCGTCAAGAAAAGCGACGTTACCGGAGCCTTAGCTTCCGTGACGGGCGACCAGCTTCGACAAATCCCCGTGCAAAGTATCTCGCAAGCATTGCAAGGGCGCGCCGCAGGTGTCGACATCGCCCAATCCAGCTTCCGGCCCGGCGACAACCCGACCATACGAATCCGGGGAAACCGGTCCCTCATTGGAGGTAACGATCCCCTCATCGTCCTCGACGGGATCCCGCTCCCAGAAGGCTCAAGTATCAACGACTTCAACCCGAACGATGTAGAATCGATCGAGGTCTTGAAAGATGCATCATCCACCAGTATCTACGGATCACGTGGTGCCAACGGCGTCATCATCGTAACAACCAAAAAAGGAAAAGCCGGAAAGGGTAAGATCACCTACGACTCGTACGTGGGTATGTCGCAACCCCTCGTGAAGATCGACATGTACAACGGTGGCCAATGGGCCGAGTTCCGACGGGAAGCCTATCGAAACAACGCCGGCCTCACGTATGGCATGCCTTGGGCAAACGTAAACGAAGACTATCCCCTATTTAGTCCCCAAGACGTTGAACTCTGGAACTCGGTGGCCGACGGATATACTTGGGTCGACAAAGCCAATCGAATCCCAGCCATGCGCGCACCTACCAACGACGAGCGGGCCGGTTACGAACAATACTACCAACAAATGTTGGTGCGTTATCCGGTTGGTCCCCTTCGCACCGCCGCGGTCAACTCAAAAATCAACGCGTTGCGCACAGCGCTCGATGATCCGAACTTACAAATTCCCATGTATGACCCGAGTGCAGTTCGCAATACCAATTGGGGCGACCTCGTCCTTCGAAATGGCTTGAAGCAAAGTCACCAAATCAGTGTATCCGGTGGCGCCGAAAACCTCACCGTGTACTTTAGTGGCGGTTACTACGGCGATAAAGGGATTCAGCTCGCGCAGGGTTTCAAACGTTTCAACGCAAAGGTGGGGCTGGACTACAAGGTGAACGACCGCATTAAGATTGGCGCCTCCATCACCGGCAACTCATCGAATCAAGACTACGGCTCGCCCCTTTACTTCAGAGCCATTGGTCAAATACCCTTGGCACTTCCATACACACCGGAAGGCAACGTGATCCTACAACCTGGTGGAGACGCCTTGTTGTTCAGTCCTTTGAACGAGATCAAGAGTTACATCGACAACCGGCGCACGAATCGATTCTTCGGTTCCTTCTACAGCGAGGTGAACATCATTGACGGACTTAAGTACCGGGTCAATTTCGGCGCCGACTTCAAACACTTTCGTCGCGGACAGTATCAAGGAGGCCTCACCTCCGACCGTCGGGGTGGTACTAGTTGGGCCGACTATTTCCAGAATCAGAACTACACATACGTTGCCGAGAACTTGTTGTTCTACGACAAGACGATCAACAACATCCACAACATCAACGTCACCGCGTTGTACAGTATCCAAGAGGATCGTTACGAAGCTTCGGATGTGAACGTGGCCAACCTTCCGTATGAATCACAGCTCTTTTACAACCTTGGCTCGACCAACGCCACGGGTCCAGACGCTTTCAGTTCCGACGTCTCTAGGAAGACCTTCATTTCATACATGGGACGCATCAACTATAGTTTGATGGACCGCTACTTGCTGACCATCACAGGACGGCGCGACGGTTTGTCTCCCTTGGCTCAAGGCAACAAGTGGAGCTTCTTCCCTTCTGCTTCGGTCGCATGGAAGATTCATCAAGAGCCTTTCATGAAATCGCTCGAGGTGTTCGACGAATTGAAATTGCGGGTAGGCTATGGTACGGTGGGCAATGCGGGCGTCGTGCCCTACCTCGCACCCGGTCGATTGCAGAAGACACCATATGTATGGGGTGAGACAGCGGCGTGGGGATTCGTGCCACAGTTTGTACCGAACCCGAAGTTGAAATGGGAAAGCACGCAATCACTCAACGTTGGCTTAGACTTCGGCGTGCTGCAGGGACGTATCACCGGTACGGTGGAGTTGTACAAGCAAAACACCCACGACTTGATGATGTATCGAAACCTACCGACGGCATCGGGCATAAGTTCGATACTTGAGAACGTGGGTGCCGTGAGCAACAAGGGTATTGAAGTATCGTTGACGTCGACCAACCTCGACCTCCCCAACGGGCTGAAGTGGCGTACCACCGTCGTGTTCTCGAAAAACGTGGAAGCCATCACGGAACTGTACGGGGGAACAAACGACGACCTCGGTAACCGTTGGTTCATCGGACAACCTGTTACGACCTACTACGATTGGGAGCCGATCGGCGTATGGCAGACTGGCGAGAAAGATGAAGCCGCTAAGTATGGCCGCATCCCGGGGCAGGGTAAAATCAAAGATCAACTGACGGTCGACACAGATGGCGACGGCGTGAAGGACGCAGCCGATGGTGTCATCAATGCGCAAGATCAAGTAATCCGTGGCAACAACGTACCCAAGTGGACCGGGAGTATTCAAAACACCGTGAGCTACAAGAACTTCGAACTATCGTTCCTGTTTTACACACGTCGTGGGCAAACCATTGCGAGTGGTTACTATCGTCCTGCCTTGGCGGGGCGCTACCCCGAACCCGCGCTCGTTGACTATTGGACGCCGACGCATCCAACCAATATGTATCCGCGACCGACCGCTGACCAAGAACGGATCGACTATCCGAATGCATACCTGTATCAAGATGGTTCGTTTGTGAAGTTGAGAAATGTAACGCTCGGCTACACCTTACCGAAAGCTTGGCTTTCGCGCGCAAAGATCGAAAGTCTGCGTGTGTATGCCACCGCTTACAATCCGTTCTTGTGGACGAAGTTCAAAGCGGGAGACCCGGAATTCTACGCCTCTTCGACGCGTGTGCCTACGGGTCAAACGCTGGCCCAACCGATCACCAACATCGATGACCAGTTGATCGGCAACAACCTAAGCGAAAAGAGTTTTGTATTCGGATTAACGGTCGGATTCTAATCGCCACAGCTATGAAAAAAGATACTATCATGAAAAAGATCATCGCTGTCTTGGTGGCAATCACCGTATTGGCAGCCTGTACTGATAAACTGGAGGAACAGACCGTGGGTCAAGCTACGTTCGACTTCTACAAAACAGAACCTGGTGTGGAAGCGTTGGTGAACAGCGCTTACAACACCTTGCGCTACCAATTCAACGGCGAGCAAAGCTTCACGTTGTGGGAATATGGTGTCGACGAATACATGCAAGCCGCGGACGGCTCGAACAAGTTTGTTGACTCTTACACGAACCAATTGAACCCTACCTTCACGATGTTTCACGACATGTGGACGGCTTACTTCCAAGGCATCAATTCGTGCAATACCGGCATCAAGTTGATTCCACAGGTGGTGGGCAGTGGCGGTGCGCTCTCGACCGATGCTGGCAAGGCCGCCCGCATCGCCGAACTCAGATTCTTGCGTGGGTATTACTACTTCATGCTCGTGCAACAATTCGGCGCGATACCGATCAACTTGGATGCGACCGAAGGTGTGAAGCTTGAGTTCCCACGGCGCCCCGTTGCCGATGTGTACAACGTGATCCTGTCCGACTTCAGAGCGGCGGAAGCCACGCTGCCGCTAACGCAGGGACAGCGCGGACGTGCCACCAAATGGACCGCGCGCCATATGCTCGCGAAGGCGTATCTAACACGCGGTAGTGCTTCATCCGATATCCGTGGCCAAAAGGCGACGGACCTCGATAGCGCTGCCTTCTTCGCCGACCAAGTGATCAACGGAGGCGCTTTCTCACTTGTGTCGAACTTTGCCGACCTCTGGCCCGTGGGAAATGAGGCAAACTCAGAAGTGATATTCGCTGCGCAATTCAACAACAACGCGTTGCTGCTAAACAACTCCGGTAACCGGGTACACCTGTACTTCCAAATGACCTACGACGTGCGCCCAGGTATGGAGCGAGACGTAACTTATGGACGTCCATTCCGTCGGATTCGCCCCACGAGTTACACCATCAATGTATCGGACCGGAAGAACGATTCTCGCTTTTATAAGAATTTCAGAACCGCCTATCTCAGCAACGACCGTACGGCACCGTTCACGATACCTAACTGGACTGCGGCAGACGCGACGAATGGAAACACAACACCCGATAAGGTGGGCAAGCCGAAGTTCGCCGTGGGCGATACAGCCTTGTTCATCACGATGGATCTTGGCGTGGCCGATGCCGCCATCGCGAAGAAGTACTACACGTGGATTCCTCAAAACAAATGGACCAACTCCGACTTCCCCACGTTGTTGAAATGGATGGATCCGACCCGCCTCGATATTGGCACCGAGTTTTCTGGTCGAGATGGATTGATCGCCCGACTCGGAGAGACCTATCTGATCGCCGCAGAAGCTTACGGGAGAAAGGGTGACTTCGCGACGGCGACGGCCCGTATCAACAAGCTTCGCGAACGCGCCGCCTACAAAGCCGGCGAGGTCAAACCTACCCACTTCTATAAGTCGGAAGGTGGCTTATATGGCGATGTGAGCAGCACACTAGCCGCCATCACCCTCCCCGTAGATGGGTCCTATTGGAACACGAGCCCGGCGATAGAACAATACCCCGCGTCCGCGTCCTCACCGCAAACACGATTCGTACACTTCATGCTGAACGAACGCACACGCGAACTGCTCGGTGAACTGCATCGTTGGAACGACTTGGTGAGAACAGAGACCTTGGTCGAACGGGTGAAGCTATTCCATCCACTCGCCGGGCCCAACATCAAGGACTTCCATAAACTAAGGCCGATTCCGCAAGCCCACTTGGAACGCGTGTTTCAAGATGGCGCACCGCTCACGGCAGAACAACGAGCAGCCGTGCAGAATCCAGGATATTAATTGGGTAGAAATAGTTTGGGACAAAAGGGTCGTTCGAAAGGACGGCCTTTTTTATTTAAGATTTAAGATTTCTGATTTAAGATTTCTGATTTAGGATTTCTAGATTTAGGATTCGCTTTAACCACCTTAGTCCCACACGCTTGAGTTTGAAGTCAGTACCGGCTGTCGTCCTAATCCTGCTCGCCGCTTTGTTTGGAAATCGGTGTGCGACAGAAACACCTCGCATTGATCGACTCAGCCTGGTCACGCGCCACAATGTTACGCTCAACGAGGTGGACACCTTGGGCGCTTTGACCGTCGGAAACGGTGAGTTCGCCTTCACCGTGGACGTTTCAGGTCTACAAACTTTCCCGCAGGAATATGAAAACGGGATTCCCCTCGGAACACAATCACAATGGGGTTGGCATGCGCAGCCCAACGTAAGTGGTTTTCAAATGAGTGATGTGGCCAAAACGTTTGAGTCATGCGACGGTGCTCAAGTGCCCTACGCGATTCAACACGAGAGCGGTCGAGCGGTTGATGCCACACGATACCTGCGGGCAAATCCACATCGCTTACACTTGGGGCAAGTGGGCCTCGTGTTATTAAAAGAATCGGGCGAAGAAGTCGAGATCGATGATCTTACCAACATTGACCAAAAATTGGACTTATGGACGGGACGGATCGAATCCAAGTACACCGTGGAAGGCCAGCCTGTAAAAGTGACGTTGTACGCGCTACAAGATGATGATGGCGTCGCTGCGCGCATTGAATCTCCACTTGTAACGAAGAAACGTATCAAAGTCCGAATCAAATTCCCCTATGGAGCGGAGTGCCACGTGTGCCCGGGTTACGACTGGAGCCAGTCGAAGAAACACACCTCGAAGCTGGATACAATCGGGAGCTACTCTGCGGTTGTTGAGCGCAAGCTTGACTCGACTCACTATTATACAAACGTGAGTTGGAGCAGTGGTACGTTCGAAGCTGGTGGAGCTCATGAATTCATATTGAGCCCCGACCCAAGCGATGACTTCATCGACGTAGGGGTCGTCTTCACCCGCGATCGTCGGCCTTACGATGTCGACTTCGAAGAAGTATCGTCGTACAACCAAAGTCACTGGGAAAACTTTTGGATGGGTGGTGCCGCCATCGACTTCAGTGCCTGTACCGACCCGCGTGCGCCTGAGTTGGAACGACGCGTTGTACTGTCGCAATACCTCACGAAGGTACAATGCTCGGGTTCCCTTCCTCCACAAGAGACTGGATTGACGATGAACAGCTGGTATGGAAAGTTTCATCTTGAGATGCACTGGTGGCACGGTGCGCACTTTGCTTTGTGGAAACGATCTTCGCTCCTTGCTCGAAGCCTCGAATGGTATTCGCTCGCGCTGGACCCCGCACGTGCAACAGCTACATGGCAAGGCTACGAAGGCGCGCGCTGGCAGAAGATGACTGACCCAGGAGGTCATGAAAGTCCTTCGAACGTGGGTGCGTTCATTGTTTGGCAACAGCCACATCCCATCTATTTAGCCGAGTTGATGTACCGCGACATTCCTGACATCACCATCTTGGAGCGTTACCGCGACGTGGTGTTTGCGACGGCCGATTTCATGGCTTCATACGTGAAGAAAAAAGAAGACCTCTACCATCTATGCCATCCGCTTATACCCGCGCAGGAAATATTCGCCGCTGTTCAAACCGACGATCCCACCTTTGAACTTCAATACTGGAGATGGGCGCTCAACACGGCGCAGGAATGGCGACGTCGTCTCGAACTTGAGCCCGACCCTACATGGCAGGATGTTATCGATCACCTAGCGCCGCTCCCGATCGCAAACGGACGGTACTTACCGAACGCGACCACGCCCAACGCGTATGAAGATCGCCTGTTTCGTCGCGATCATCCCTCCGTTTTGGCTGCTTTGGGTTGCCTTCCGGCTGACGCTCGTGTGGATATCAACATCATGAGATCCACGTTGCAAAACATTGCAGCCGACTGGCAGTGGGAAACCACGTGGGGATGGGATTATCCGATGATGGCCATGACAGCCGCCCGCGTCGATGATCCGAAACTCGCCATCGATTTATTATTGAAAGAAACTCAGAAGAACACCTACTTGGTAAACGGACATAACTATCAAGACAAACGACTTAGACTCTATCTACCGGGCAATGGTGGATTGCTTACGGCTGTCGCGATGATGGCGGCTGGATGGGATGGTGCCCGCGCCGACAACCCTGGTTTCCCCAAGGATGGTACGTGGAACGTGCGATGGGAAGGCTTAAGCCCGATGCCCTGAAATGCTGAAGGATCAAAGCGACTTTCTTCGGATCAAGCTGAAGACATTTTTCACGACTTCGCGCTTCTTCTTCATGATCATGTACGCGGCGGTTTCACCCATGGCTTGAAAGTCGGTGGTGATGACGGTGATATCCATCAACGCTTTCAAGGGGCTATCGTTGTACGAGATCACGCCGACTTCGGATCCAGGCGTCATCTGTCGTTGCTTGAGGAGCGACATCAGGTTGACGAGGTCGGATTCTTCGATGACGATGTATGCATCGCCGGCGCGGACCTCATGCACCGTTTCAATGACGTCGGATTCAAAGATGAAGTCTGCGCAAAATTTCCGGAAGCCCCGAACGATGTCGTGTAAGAATGGGTAGTTGGTGCTGCTAGGGAATACGAGCAAGAGACGTTGGTACTTTTTCAGGTAGTCGACGCCCTCTTGGAGAGCCTCGTAGATGTCCATGCGAAAGTCTTGGTATACGGCGGCGACGTCGCGTTTCAACTCCGGCATGTAATTATCGATGATGAGGAGTTTGTCTTCGGGGATACGATGCAGCGCGTCGATGACTTCGCGGCAAGTTTCTTCTTGTTTTGGAAGGTTATCGCAGAAGTGTGGTACGAGGACGTAGTGGTCGTAGCGCCCGGTATTTTCTTGGAGTGAGGCGAGCAGGATTGATGCATCGCCGTGGTAGACGGAGAGGTCGACTTGGGCGCGGGTGCCGAGGGCTGCGACGAACGAGTTAAATATTTGAAGTTTGAATGGGCTGAGTTTGTTCAGCAGGAAGAGGACCGACGATCGGTTGTTGAGATCGGTTCGAGAGACGTAGTATCCTTTTCCGCGGGCGGAGACGATGATTTTTTTTTCTTTGAGGAAGGCGTATGCTTTTTCGACGGTATCTCGGGAGAGGTAATACTCTTCGCTGATTTCGTTGATGGAGGGTATTCGTTGGCCGATGGCAAGTGAGCCGCGTCGGATGTCTTCCATGATGGAGTTGACGATCTGGCGGTACTTTGGGATTCGCGAGTCGCTATCGACGCGTATCTCTGGTGGATCGAGGGTGGTTCGATTCATACGGGGTAATGGAACGAATCTAGGAAAAAACCCACCTCCGAGCAATCGATTGCGCAAAGTCGGGGGTAGATGTGCTCTACGGACGCAGGAGCTGGTTATTTTCAGGCAAATTGAATGGAAAATCGCACCTCAAAAGGGTGAATTGCGGCCTTCTTTAGAATCATTCCATATTGCGCAATCGATGGCGCAGTTGTCGGAAAAATGACATTTTTGCCATACCGCCCACCAGCCAAAACTCGTGCACGCATGAAAACGAATCCAACCATCACCCGTCGTAACTTTATCGCCACAAGCTCAGCCCTCGCCGGCGCTCTTATGATCAACCCCACCCTCACCGAAGCCGCAGACAAGAAAAATCGAATCGCCATCGTCGGAACCGGCGTTCGCGCACTCGGGATGTGGTCCAAAGACGTGCTCGACACCTACAACGACCGTGTCGAATTCGTCGGCTTGTGCGACATCAACCCCGGCCGCGTCGAAACCTTCAAGAAAGCAACCGGCTTCAACTGCCCTACCTTCACCGACTTCGAAAAGATGATGAAGGAAACAAAACCCGACACCCTCATCGTCACCACCGTCGACGCCACCCACCACGATTTCATCATCCGCGGCATGGAACTCGGCGCCAACATCATCACCGAAAAACCGATGACCACCGACGAACAGAAATGCGAAGCAATCCTGCAAGCAGAAAAGAAAACCGGCAAGAAGGTCATCGTAACATTCAACTACCGCTACTCGCCGCACCGCGCCAAGATCTACGAAATATTGCGCAGCGGAGAAATTGGCGATATCACTTCCGTCGACTTCCATTGGTACCTCGACACCAGCCACGGTGCCGACTACTTCCGCCGATGGCATCGCCTTCGCGAAAAAAGCGGAAGCCTGTGGGTACACAAAGCTAGTCACCACTTCGACTTGTTGAACTGGTGGATCGAGTCCGACCCCACAGAAGTTTACGCCAGCGGCGCACTCACATTCTACGGCAAGAACAATTCCTTCCGGTCAACGAACTGCCGCCCCTGTCCCCATAAGTCGAGTTGCAACTTCTACTGGGACATCAACAGCCGCCAACAACTCGTCGACTTATACGTCGCCAACGAAAAGTACGACGGCTACCTACGCGATGGCTGCGTCTTCAAAGAAGACATCAACATCTTCGACAAGATGGCCGCTACCATCAAATACGCCAACGGCGTCCAAGTCAGTTACTCGCTCACCACCTACTCGCCCTACGAAGGATATCGAATCGCTTTCAACGGCACCAAAGGAAGGCTCGACGCATGGATCGAGGAATCGAACCCCGTTGAACCAAAAAACTATGACGAAATCATGGTCACAAAAAACTTCGGCACACGTGAATTCATTCGCGTACCCGAAGGTACGAGTGGTCATGGTGGTGGCGATCGCCTGCTGAAAGACAAGATCTTCGCCGGCGTCACCGACGACCCGCTCCACCAGGCGGCCAACATCCGCGACGGCGCTTTCGCCATCCTCATCGGCATCGCGGCAAGAAAAAGCTGCGACTCCGGTGCCGCTGTGAAAATCTCCGACCTGACAAGCCTCCAACCCGGCATGAAACGACAGTTCGCGGGGTAGGCTTAATTCGTTAATTCGTTACTCGTTACTCGTTAGGCGTTAGGCGTTAGGCGTTAAATCGGTTGGGGTTGGTTCGTTCCTCGAACCCAAATCGTTATATTTCTTCCCGCGCCAAACTGCGCGTAACGACTTACGACCTAAACGAATTCATGATGCGCCTTTTCCTCCCCACGCTTGCAGTTCTGATCGTAGCGTGCTCCCCTGCCCCTTCCCCATACGAGACATGGCGGGTGACGGGTGGTTCGAAAGAGAACATCCGGTACACTACTCTTTCGCAAATCGATACCACCAACGTGAAGAACTTACAAGTCGCGTGGGTCCATGTGTCGCCCGACGCCGATACGGTCAATCATTCACAAATTCAGTGTAACCCGATCGTGGTTGACGGCATGGTGTACGTCACCTCTCCGAAACTTAAACTGCTGGCGCTCGACGCCACCACAGGAGATCGCAAATGGATGTTCGACCCAACCAATGGAGTAGACGAGGGCAACCAACGCGCGCGTTTCATCATGAACAACAACCGCGGAGTCACCTATTGGCAAAGCGGCGAGGACAAACGTATTCTCTATACTGCTGGCTCCAACCTATACGCGATCAACGCGACCGACGGAACACTGGTCTCAACTTTCGGCTCAGGCGGTATTGTCGACCTGCATGAAGGGTTGGATCGCCCGGTCGAAGATCTCTTCATCACCTCCACGTCGCCGGGCATCATTTACAAAGACTTGTTTATTCTGGGTACGCGCGTGTCGGAAGGCAGCGATGCGGCGCCGGGTCACATACGCGCGTACGATGTGCGCACGGGAAAACAAGCTTGGATCTTCCACACCATTCCTCACCCAGGCGAATTCGGATATGAAACTTGGGAGGACACAGCGGCATACCGCCACATCGGCGGGGCCAACTCTTGGTCGGGCTTCAGCCTCGACGAACAACGCGGCATCCTGTTCGCGCCAACGGGTTCGGCTTCATTCGACTTCTATGGCGGGATGCGGAAAGGCAACAACTTGTTTGCAAATTCGACGCTCGCGTTGGATGCGGCGACAGGTAAATACAAATGGCACTTTCAAAACATCCACCACGACATCTGGGATCGCGACATCCCCACCGCACCCGCGCTCGTTACCGTGATGCATGACGGTAAGCGCGTTGATGCTGTCGCGCAACCGACCAAGACGGGTTTTGTATTCTTGCTTGATCGCGAGACAGGCACGCCACTGTTCCCCGTTGTTGAGACACCCGTTCCCACCACGAGTCCCCTTGCAGGCGAAAAACTGTCGCCTACCCAGCCGATCCCCACCCTGCCGAAACCGTTTATGCGACAGACGTTTACGGTCGACGACTTGAACGACCTCGTCCCTGACTCATCGTTTCAAAAAATCAAGCAAACTTACCTGTCATCGAAGGTGGGGATATTCGAACCGTTGGCACCCGAAGGCACTATCTTTTACCCGGGTCTCGACGGTGGGGCCGAATGGGGAGGTCCTGCATTCGATCCGGAATCGGGTTGGATTTATATAAACGCCAACGAAATTCCTTGGCTCATTGGAGCACGAGAAATCAAACGCGAAGTCCCAAAAAACGAAACGGTGATGGAGGCAGGTGCGCGACTTTATGTACAACACTGTTCAGCCTGCCATGGCGCCGACAGGAAAGGCACGGGCAATTTCCCAACACTGGTCGGCGTGGAAAAGAAATACAAAAGGGATGAGATTCACGACCTCATTGCCAGCGGACGCCGGATGATGCCTGCGTTAAATATCAAGGCACACGAAAAAGAAGCGATCTCGGCGTTCATCCTCGGATTGAAAGTAAAAGACCCCTTCCAACAAGAGGCCGAGGTCGTCGATCCTTACCGGAACCTTCCGTATGGAATCACCGGCTACAACAAATTCCTGACACCCGAGGGCTACCCTGCCATCAAACCTCCTTGGGGTACACTCAATGCATTGAATCTAAACACGGGCGAGATTGCGTGGCGCATCCCCTTTGGCGAGATCGCGGAATTTAAGTCGAAGGGCATCGAAACAGGATCTGAGAATTATGGTGGACCCGTGGTGACCGCCTCGGGGCTCCTTTTCATCGCCGCGACGCCAGATGGAAAGTTTCGTGCTTTCAACAAGACCACTGGTAAACTCCTTTTTGAAACCGATCTACCAGTTCCAGCCTTCGCGACACCTGCCGTTTACGAAGCGGGAGGACGCGAATACATCGTGGTAGCTTGTGGTGGCGGAAAGCTTGGAAGTAAATCGGGTGCCGCATACGTCGCCTTCGCATTACCGCGTTGATTACACCAGTTGTGGTGAGGCCCATGATGTGATGAAAGGGATGGTGGTGGAGGGCATTTTGTTATTTTTGCGGGATGGCAACGTTTAGAGAGTTCGACGTGGTGATGTGGGTGGCGATCGGTCTATTCGTCGCCTTTTATGCCCTGTATTTTTTCCGGGTCGCGCGGGTCGGTGAAACGCTCAAGACTCCTTACAATGCGGTCTTCGTAAAATTGGTCCTAAGGATCGCATTTTTCGCGTTGCTGATCATCGCTTTCCTCGGCCCCAGTTACGGCGATGCCCGGCGTGAGGTCAAGTCGGTGGGGAAAGATATCATCATGTGCGTCGATTTATCCAAGTCGATGGACGCATTCGACATCCAGCCATCACGGCTCGAGAAAGTGAAGTACGAGATGAAACGCATCGTACAAGCATTCAACTCCGATCGAATTGGCGTGATCATCTTTTCCTCCGAAGCTTTTGTTCAATGTCCGCTGACGTATGATCAAAATGCGCTCAACTTGTTTATTGAAACGATGAACACTGGACTCGTTCCTGCGACCGGTACCGACTTCGCACCTCCCCTGCGCATGGCATTATCGAAACTTGAGGATCAAGAAGGGTCCAGCACGAATCAAAAGTCGAAAGTCATTGTGCTAATCAGCGACGGTGAAGACTTTGGTGAGGAGACGTCCAACATTGTGAAACAAATCGAGGAGAAAGACATCAAGCTCTTTACCCTAGGCGTTGGGACACAACAAGGCAGCCCGATCGCTACCGGCCGGGGTTATAAGACAGACCGGTTCGGTAAGACGGTGGTGTCAAAAATCAACACGACAGCGATGGAGCAACTCGCGCAAGAAACCGGAGGGCAGTATTTCGAAATCAATGACTCGCGAAACGACGTCGCTAGACTTATTAACACCATTAATAAGATAGAGGGCGAATTGCGCGACTCGCGCTACGTCGACGTGTCGGCCAACCGATACTATTGGTTCCTCGTCGCCGCTCTCGTACTTTTGGGTTTGGATATGCTGCTGAACATTAAAACAGTCAGGATATGATGATCAAGGGGATTCTATTGTTGCTGGTGGCGTTTGTAGACCCTTCTGACGTAGGGAAAGTAAATGCAGCCAAAGCCGAAGCGAAGAAAGCTTACCTGGCCGGCGACTACAAAACTGCTGCCGCCAAATACAGTTACCTCGCCGATTCGATGGGAGTCCGCGAAGATGAGGTAATGATGAACCTAGCCAACGCCTATTTCCACCTCGCCGATTCGACCAACGCTTCCAACGCCTACCAACAAGTGCTGGGAAGCAAGAACACCCGGTTAAAGTCGCTGGCCAGCCAACAACTTGGAGTCCTAAACAACCGCGAAGGCAAGTTTGAAGAAGCGCTCAACTACTTCAAGCAAGCGCTGAAAGCCGATCCTACAAACGACGAAGCCCGGTTCAACTACGAAATGTTGAAGAAGAAACTGGAAGAGAAGAAGAAGGAAGAACAACAAAAGCAACAGCAAAATCAGGATCAGAAGAAAGACGATCAAGAAAAAGACGATAAAGACTCGCAGGATAAACAACAAGACCAGCAGCAAAAAGATCAAAAGCAAAAAGACTCTAAGGACAAAAAAGATCAAGAGCAGAAAGACCAAGAGAAGAAGGAAAAAAGCGAACAGGAAAAGAAAGATCAAGAGAAGAAAGACCAAGAAGAGAAAGATTCCGAAAAAGAGAATAAGGAGACGCCTAAAAATCAGTCGGACAAGCTGAAAGAACGGCAGATGTCGGAAGAGAAGGCTAAAATGATTTTGGACGCGATGCGAAACCAGGAAGTTCAATACTTACAACAGAATAAACGCAAAGCGAGCCAGCCAAAGGATAAGACGAAACCGGATTGGTAGGGACGAGGGGCGAATAACGATTAACGAGCAACGACTAACGAATTACCAAATGACTTACATTGTTTCTATTGCGCGGACGGCGATTGGATCTTTTGGTGGCAGCCTTGCCAATACACCTGCTGTAAAGTTGGGGGCGATTGCGGCGAAGGGCGCCATCACCAAGATTGGACTCGACCCGAAAGCGATTCAGGAAGTGTTCTTTGGGAACGTAATTTCTGCCGGCTTGGGACAAGCACCCGCTACGCAAGTTGCTGTGGGCGCCGGCTTGGGATACAACATTCCTTGCACGCTCGTAAATAAAGTGTGCGCGTCGGGCATGAAGTCGATCATGCTGGGCGCACAGTCGATCATGCTGGGACAGAATGATGTCGTGTTGGCGGGCGGAATGGAGAACATGTCGATGATCCCCTACTACTTGCTCAAAGCGCGTTACGGTTTCAAATACGGCAACGGCGAGGTGACCGACGGTTTAACCCACGACGGACTGACCGATGTATATAATCACTGTGCGATGGGCGTATGCGCCGATAACACGGCACGCGAGATGAAAATCACGCGCGAAGAACAAGATCGCTACGCCATCGAATCGTACCATCGTGCCGCCGAAGCATGGAAAGCCGGGCGCTTCAAAGACGAAGTCGTTCCCGTCGAATTGACCGGACGGAAAGGGGAAGTGACGCTCTTCGCCGAAGACGAAGAATACAAGAATGTGAATTTCGATAAGATCCCGTCGCTGAAGCCAGTGTTCACCAAGGATGGCACAGTCACGGCAGCGAACGCTTCGACCATCAACGATGGCGCTGCGGCCGTGGTGCTGATGAGTGAACGGAAAGTAAAGGAACTGGGCATCACGCCCATTGCTAAGATTCGCGGCTTCGCCGATGCGGCCCAAGACCCTATGTGGTTCACGACGGCGCCTTCGCTCGCCATTCCCAAGGCCATGCAACATGCCGGCGTGACTGCCAAAGATGTAGACTTCTACGAAATCAACGAGGCATTTTCGGCTGTTGCCATTGCGAACAATATCAAGCTTGACCTTGATCCACAGAAAGTGAACGTGAACGGTGGTGCCGTCGCGTTGGGTCACCCCCTGGGCGCAAGTGGCGCACGCATCACGCTTGCGCTGGCAAACATCCTCGGTCAAAGGAAAGGCAACATCGGAGTCGCTGGCATTTGCAACGGCGGTGGTGGTGCTTCGGCGATCGTGATAGAAAAGGTCTGAAACCCAACCAGCCACACAACAACCATGTTTCGTGGTCGTTTTGAAGTTGGTCGCACGATGACAATTCGGATATTCATCTTACTTTTTTTGGCTGCGCCCGCGTGGGGTCAAAAGCGCGTGGCCACTTACTACGACCAGCAACGACAGAAATTGCAAGAAGAATACTTCGTGCTGCCTGATGGCAACAACACGATGAACGGAGCCTATCGACGCTACTTCGAAAATGGGAACTTAGAAGTGGAGGGCTCCTTCGAAGATGGCGTTCGCTCGGGCACCTTTTTGGAGTACCACGAAAACGGCAAACTACTTCGCAAGATCACCTACGTCAATGGTATGCGACACGGTCCCGTCGAGGTATACAACGAAGATGGCGAGTTTATCCAGCGCGCCTACTACGAGAACAACTTGCTCATTGATTCGATCCGGTCTTACTTCGACAACGGTGCGATGAAAACCGAGGGCCGCTTTGTGAAAGGCAAACCCGACGGAATGGTGAAGGAGTACTACCCTTCCGGTAAGATTCGTAAGGAGATCATGTATCAAAACAAGAAGCCCAACGGGCTTACTCGAACGTTCTATGAATCAGGGGTCGTGGAGACGGAATCCAATTTCAAAGACGGCGTCCTCGCTGGTTTCTACAAGACGTATTACCCCAACGGTCAACTGGAAACGGTGTCGACGATGAAAGACGGCGAGAAGATGGGCAACTTCAAGAACTACGACTCTTCTGGACATCTGTTGCTCGACGGGAACTTCATGAATGGTCGCCTTCACGGCGACAACACCGGGTACTTTTCTGACGGAGCCATCCGCCACAAGTTTAAGTACCTGGAGGGCGCCAAGACCGGTGTGAACTACGAGTATTTCCCCAACGGTGCCGTTAAGGTGAAAGAGTCTGTGGCGATGAATGGCGTCGACACTAAAGAGGAAGCCTTTACGGACGTTGGAAAGCAGACCTACGAAAAGAACTACCGGAAGCTGAAACCTCAAGGCACTTGGATCTTTTATGCCGACGATGGCAAAACGCCGATGGTGAAAGAGGTCTATGAAAATGGCAAACTTCACGGCACGCGTGTGACCTACTATCCAAACGGTAATAAGAAGGTAGAAGAAACGTGGCAGTTCGATTTGATCACAGGCGTCGTCAAGAACTTCTACGAAGACGGTAAACTCATGTCGGTCTGTGAATACCGCGCCAGTCGTCAGCACGGACCGTATACAGCTTACTGGCCTAATGGAAAGGTGAAAGAAGAAGGCGAGTTCGTGGCCAACAAACGCCACAAAGCATGGAAAGAGTACGACGAATCAGGTAAACTGGTCAAGACCATCACGTTCAAAGCGGGGATCATCGTCGAGGAAAAATAAACTCGCCCGACAATGGCCCAAATCCATTATTTTTAGGGCCGTCATCACACCACTACGATGAATTCTATCAAGGAGACCCATTTTCAATTTTCGGGGCAAACAGGCTTTTACAGGGGCAAGGTACGCGACGTATATTACTTTGGCGACACGATGGCGATGGTTGCGACAGACCGGATATCCGCCTTCGACGTTGTCTTGCCACGCGCCATCCCGGACAAGGGGCGGGTGTTGAACCAAATTGCTGCCATTAACCTGCAGGCCACCAAAGCGATCGTGCCCAACTGGGTCATGAAAACACCTGATCCGAACGTCACCGTAGGATTTCGTTGTGATCCGTTCCCCGTTGAGATGGTGGTGCGCGGCTACCTCGCGGGACACGCCGCGCGCGAATACAAAGCCGGTAAGCGCATGCTCTGTGGTGTGCCGCTGCCCGAAGGGTTAAAGGAGAACGACCCTCTGCCCCAACCCATCATTACGCCGACCACGAAGGCCAAAGTTGGTCACGATGAAGACATTTCTCGTGAAGAAATCTTGAGCCGCGGGTTGGTGTCTGAAGAAGACTATACCACGTTGGAAAGATATACCCTCGCGTTGTTTCGCAAGGGCTCAGAATTGGCAGCTCAACGGTCATTGATCTTGGTTGACACCAAGTATGAGTTTGGTAAACATCAAGGGACGATCTACCTAATCGATGAGGTCCACACACCCGATTCGTCGCGGTATTTTTACCGAGATGGTTACGAAGAACGACAGCGGAAAGGTGAACCTCAGAAACAACTATCGAAGGAATTCGTGCGCCAGTGGCTGATCGAAAATGGTTTCCAAGGGAAAGACGGGCAGCGTGTTCCGGAAATGACCGACGCGATCGTCGCCTCTATTTCCGACCGTTACCGTGAATTGTATGCACAAGTGACCGGCGAAAAGTTGGCTCCGCTCCCACCCGGAGGGATCATGGAACGGATCGAGAAAAGTATCGTTAATTCAATAAAATAAGTCTATTTTAGGGCGTAATTTTTCAAGACAACTAGACAGAGAATATGAAGTATACCATCGACAAACAGGAGAAGTACACACTCCTTCGTCTTCATGAGGAAAAGATGGATTCGAGCATCGCCCCTAACCTGAAGTCGGAGATGGTTACCCTCCATGCCGAGGGAACAAAGAACATCATCCTCGATTTAACAGAGGTAAAATACACGGACTCTTCGGGCTTGAGTGCCCTCTTGGTGGGCAACCGGATTTTCCAGGAAGAAGGCGGGATTTTTATCCTCGCGTGCCTGTCGGACCACACGATGAAGCTGATCCGCATCTCCCAGTTGGATAGCGTGTTGAACATCCTTCCTTCGGTGGAAGAAGCGATCGATGCCGTGTTTATGCACGAAATTGAAAAAGACATGAAAGACGGCGAGTAAGCCGCAAAAAACAATAGGAATTTAAAACCCTGGCCGGCCCGCCGGGGTTTTTGTTTTACGAATCACGTGTCTCTGCAACTTACCATACTCGGCTCTAGCGGCGCTGTACCCATGTACGGACGCTTTACGTCGGCGCAATACCTTCAACTTCAGAATCGCCACTTCATCATCGATTGCGGCGAAGGAGCACAACATCAAATCGCTAAGACGAATATCAACCTCCATCGTGTCGGGCACATCTTCATCAGCCACCTACACGGCGATCATTACCTCGGATTGATGGGATTGTTGTTTACGATGCACCTCACCCAGCGCGAGAGCCCGCTCCACATCTACTCCCATCGCGGTCTCGACGAGATCATCCTGACCCAATTGAAACATGCCGGTTCGGTGTTGAATTACTCCATCCAATTACACGAATTGACGCCAGGGAAACATGAAGTGATCTTCGAAGACGATGCCTTGACGGTCGAAGCCTTCCCCCTGCTGCACCGGGTGCCGTGTTCGGGATTCCTGTTTCGTGAGAAAACGAAGCCCAGGCGCATCGACAAGGAAGCGCTCCCACGCGACATGAAACTCCAACATATGGCCTCGCTGAAACAAGGACACGACATCGTAGATGACGACGGGCGACTGCTGTACAAGAACGAGGATCTCACGCTCCCACCACATCCATCTTTCAGTTACGCCTACTGTTCCGACACAGCCTTCAATCCTGACTTACGGCGCTACGTCCAAGACGTCGACCTCCTGTACCACGAAGCAACCTTCATGGAAGATCAAAGGGCAAAAGCGGTCGAGACGCTGCACAGCACGGCGATGGATGCCGCACGCGCTGCCCAGTTGATCGGGGCCCGTCGCCTATTGATCGGGCACTTCTCCGCACGCTATCGCGAACTCGATGGGCTATTGAATGAGGCGAGGTCGATTTTTCCCCACACCGACCTCGCGACAGAATTGTTGAAAATTGAGCATTGAGGTTTTTGTACAAAGACCGTGGCATTGACTTATCTTTAGATAGCATGATGAACAACATCGAACAAAAGAAGACGCGCCTGTTCACAATCTTGTGCGGTATCTTCATCACCAACGCGCTCGTCGCCGAGATGATTGGTGTAAAGATTTTTTCCGCGGAACAGACCGTTGGCTTGGATCCAGCCCACCTCGACATTTTGGGGTTCGTCATGGATTTCAACTTGACGGCTGGCGTGGTCATCTGGCCCGTCGTTTTTATTACCAGCGACTTAATCAACGAATATTTCGGCCGACCTGGCGTAAAGCGCATCAGTTACCTCTCTGCCATCTTGATTGCCTACGCTTTCGTGGTGATCTTCATTACAATCGATCTCCCACCTGCCCAGTGGTGGCTCGATGCGTACAATAAAGACGATGCCGGAAATTACTTCAATATGGACTTCGCGTTCAACCGAGTATTGGGCCAGGGACAACGAATCATCATCGGTTCACTCACGGCTTTCCTCATCGGCCAATTGGTCGACGTGTTTGTGTTTCAAAGGTTGCGAAAAGTCACCGGGAGCAAGATGCTTTGGTTGCGTGCCACGGGCTCTACATTGGTCTCGCAACTGATCGACAGCCTGGTGGTAGTCTACATCGCATTCAGCGGCGTCATGGACTCTAAGCAAATTCTAGCCATTGCGATCACCAACTACATCTACAAGTTTTTCGTGGCGATTCTACTTACCCCCGTGGTGTACTTCGGACATTTCATGATCGACACTTACCTAGGGAAAGAACATGCCGAAAAGATGTCGGAGGAAGCCGCCAACCAGAGTGGGTCTTTCTTCTAGACGCCTCGAAAGATGTTGTCCAGTAAAATGGCGGTGGCGACGCCGGCATTGAGCGATTCTGCGTGGCCGACACGGGGGATTGTAATTCGGTGGGGAATGATTTCGGCAAGCTCCGAGTGAATGCCGTGCGATTCGCTCCCAATCACCAGCAGCCCACCCTGCCCGAATTCAAGCTGGTGAGCATTATCGCCGTCTAGAAAAGCTCCGTACACCTTTCCTTCGTAACGCCGGATCACGTCGCCGAGGGGTTCATACGATACTTGCACCCGTGTAAACGACCCCATCGTCGCTCGAATCACCTTGGGGTTGTACACGTCGGCCGTCTCGGGCGAAGCGACCACTTGCCGAATCCCGTACCAGTCGGCCGTCCGCACGATGGTGCCTAGGTTCCCTGGGTCACGGACGTCATCGAGGAGGAGGACCCATTCATCGGTACGCAACGTCGGCGGGGTTTCGGGCGGCATCTTGGCGATGGCCAACGCGTCCTCATTCGATTCCACCGAGCCCACCGAGGTCAATTCCTCCATCGTTGCCTCCACCACTTCGGCATTTTTCTTGCGTAGGAAGCGCTCATGCTCCAACAAGAACTCCGGCGTCGCACACACGAAACTCACGTCGAAATTGGAGTGCAGCAATTCCACAACCCCCTTCGATCCCTCTACCAAGAACGATTGTTCCTGTTTTCGGTATTTCTTTACTTGCAGGGATTTAATGTATTTGGACCGAGCTTTCGAAATCATGCGGACGGATTGGAGGAAGAAAATTAAACAATTTTCTCTCCTACTGATGGCGACTGTGGCACTCTCCGGTTGCCTCGGGACCAAGTACCTGTCGAAAGAGCAAAAACTGCTGAACCGACAGTACACGAAAGCTCCGAAGGGGCTGGGGATAGAGGGTATCTCGGACCTCTACGTTCAAAAGCCCAACCGGAAGTTGCTCGGCATTACCGGTCACTACTTGGTGTGGATGTACTATCCCGGATTGAAGAAATTCAACAATCCCAAATCGAAGTCGAGTAAGGAATCGTTCACGAAACGGCGTGACGCCCTGGAGGCGAGGTACAATCGTCAAATCGCTCAAGCCAACGATCCCAAAAAGAAATCAGCGTTGCAATTCCGCAAGCAAAAGAAAGTCGACGCACTGACGAAGAAAATCGAAAACGGCAACCTGTTCATGCAATGGGGTGAGCCGGCGGCCATATTCGATACGGCAGCCATGCGCTTGAGTACAGAACGGGTAAAAGACTTCCTATTCAATAAGGGCTACTTCCTCAACCGCGTCGAGGCAAGACCTAAGTATTTTCTGCGCACGGTCAATGTCGTGTACGACATCCAGCCTGGTCCGAGGTACTTGTACGATACTCTCATTTATGAAGTGCCCGACTCCACGGTATTTGAGTATGTCAAAAAGAGCGAAGCAAAGAGCCTCATCCAGATCGGCGGCCCCTACGACCAAGCTAAACTTGGATCTGAACGTGAACGCATCGACCTGATGCTGAAGGACGTCGGCTACTACGACTTCAGTCGTCAGTACATCGACTTCGAGATCGACACGGCCTTCAAATCTCCGCACAAAATCGCCGTGATGCTGAAGATCAACAACCCCGCCCGCCGCGATTACCACAAGCAATTTGTAATCGACTCGGTGGCCATTCAACCCGACGCAGGTTTAAAGGTGCCCCCGACGCTAAAGCGGGTTACTAAAGACTACCATAACCTGACCTTTAGTTACTTCAACGATGTGTATAGTGAACGCATCTTGAGTCAACGGATTTTCATCCATCGCGATAGCCTGTACAGTCGCTCGCTCACGTTCAACACGCAAAGACAGTTGGCGAATCTCGACGTATTCAAGTTTGTGAACGTGAACTACGACACGTCGGGCGGCAAGTTTATCGCGAGCATCTTCACGAGTCCGTTGGATCGCTATGCCTGGTCGAACGAAGCAGGTGTCAGTTTGACCCAAGGGTTTCCGGGTCCGTATTATTCGTTGTCATTTAAGAAGAGAAACATCTTTCGTGGACTAGAAACTTTCGAGCTCACTGGACGCTTCGGGTTTGAAGGGGTTGCGTCTGCGACGGACAAGAGCAACGTGTATCGAAGTACGGAAGCCAACGGCAACGCGAGTGTCACGTTTCCCCAGTTCTTGTTGCCCTTCACCGGTGGCTATTCGAACAACCTAGGACGACTTAACCCTCGAACGAAGCTACTAGCAGGTCTCACCTATACAGACCGACCAGAGTACACCCGATCGATTGTAACGGTGTCCAACACTTATAACTGGGAAAACCCCCGGAAGACGCAGTATTCGTTTACGCTGAACAACTTGAACATCATCCGCTCGACAAAACGAGGCTCTTTCGACTCGTTGCTCAACGCACTGTATGAACAGCAGGGCAACAACCTTCGCAATTCATTCAAACCTTCCTTCGTGAGCAGTATGATCTTCCAGGTGATTTGGAATCCCAAGAACTATGGAAACTCCGAAACCAACTCTTTCTTCGTGCGCGCCGCAGCGGAAAGTGGTGGTACATTCTTCAACTTTTTCAAGCCGGAGTTTATCACGAAAGAAGGCCTTGAACTATACAAATATGTGCGCCTCAGCCTCGACTTTCGGCGCATCCGTGTGATGGACAAGCACACCGTACTCGCATTTCGATTTAACTCCGGTGTGGGGTATTCCTATAGCGACAACAAGACGCTGCCCTACGAAAAATTCTTTTTTGCGGGTGGAAGCAACAGTGTGCGCGCGTGGCGACCTCGCCGTTTGGGGATCGGATCTTACCCGCCGCAATTGTCAGCCGATCCTTCCAAAGACGGTTTGTTCGACTACCGCTTCGAGCGACCCGGAGAACTCCTGCTGGAAGGAAGCGTCGAACTACGGAAGAAACTCTTTGGATTCGTGAACGGCGCGGTGTTCGTGGACGCCGGGAACGTGTGGTCATTCTCGCAAACACCCCCCGCTACGGCCAACGCCGCCTCTTGGGTCGGTTCCACACAGTTCAAGGTGAAAGACTTTTATAAACAGTTCGGCGTCGGCACCGGATTTGGTCTGCGGTTCGACTTCGCGTTCCTCGTCCTCCGCCTCGACGCCGGCATTAAAGTGTACGACCCGGGACGGGAAGCCGGAGACCGCTTCGTACTCAACCGGTTCCGATTCTTCAAGCCCTTCGGCACCGAACGCGAGCCAGTCATTTATAACGTGGGGATCGGATATCCCTTCTAGTTCCGCCTACCGCAAAAGGCGTCAGGTCCGAGGCCCATTGTGGAAATTCTCGGCGCCGAACATCTTTTCACCGATTTTCCGAGCGAATACTTTGAGTTTCCCTCATTGTTCTTAGGTCCCAATTATCTATTTTTAAAAAGTTGGACTGTGCCCATGAAGCGTTTTCTACCTCTCCTTTTCTTTCTCTCAGCTCACGCTCTTTTTGCACAGGTTTCAAAAATCTCGGGTCAGGTTATTTCCGCCAACGATAAGGCCGGTCTACCCGGTGTGAACGTCGTCGTCAAGGGTACCTCGAAAGGGACCATCACGGACATCGACGGCAAGTTTACGCTCGAAGTCACCGCTCCCTCCACCATTACCTTTTCGTTCATTGGTTATCGAACCCAAGAAATACTCTTTGTTGGGCAAACGAATCTTCAAATCGTTCTAGAAGAAGAGCCTAAAGAATTGAGCGAGGTGGTCGTCATCGGTTATCAACCGGTGGAACAACGCAACGTGACAGGTGCCGTGACGTCGGTGAGTGCCTCAAACTTAAAGGACATCTCTGCCACAAGTATCGACCAAGTGTTGCAAGGTCAAGCCGCGGGTGTTCAAGTGGTGCAATCGTCCGGAACACCGGGGGGTGGTATCCAAATAAAAATGCGCGGGTCGACTTCGATCAGTGCGAGCAACCAACCTCTCGTCATCGTCGATGGCGTGCCCGTAGAAACCGGCGGGCTGTCGGGACGCGACTTCGGAGGGCAAAACGACAATGCGCTAGCCTTGTTCAACATGGCCGACATCGAGTCGTACAGCCTCGCGATGGACGCGGCGACAAAAGCCCAATACGGATCTCGGGCCTCAAACGGGGTGTTGTACATCACCACCAAGAAAGGTAAGAGTGGAAGCGCCAATATCAGCTTCGATGTTCAGCGGGGTGTGATCAACCCAACCCACACACTGGACCTCCTCAATTCAACCGAACTTCTTGGACTTCAGCGCGAAGCCGTCCTGAATGCTGGTAAAAATCCCGATGCGCTCGGCCTAATCCCAGGGGTAACGGATGCCGTTAACACAAATTGGCAAAACGCTGTCCTCCGCCAAGCGATCATGGAACAATACCAAGCTTCGGCCAGCGGTGGCGACGACAAGACGACGTTCTATTTAAGTGCGAACTACCGCAATGAAGAAGGTATTCAAATCAACAACAGCTTTCAGAAATACGGAACCACGATCAAGTTTGATCACCAGCTGACGCCGCGATTTAAGGTGTACACCCAAATCATGCTCACGCGGGCGCTCAACAAAAGGGTGAAGGGCGACAACTTCTTGGACGGTGTCTACTCCGGAGCACTCAAAAGTCTTCCCTACTTTACACCGTACGACGAAAATGGTTTCCTAGTCGGTCCCGGCTCACCGCTTTACGCCGCGTTCCCGAACTTCAACCCTGTCGCACAAGCGCTTCTCCCCAGGTTCAATACGGTAACAGTCAAAACCCTTGGCTTGCTGAAGGGTGAATATAAAATCAACGACATGCTGCGACTCGTGGGACAAGTAAGTCTTGATTACAACGACGTCACCGAAGACAACTACGAGTCGTCTCAAACTGCGATCGGGGGTTACCTGCCCAGCGTGGGTGGGCAAGGCTTGGGAATCTTCATTGCCCAAACGCTAACCACCGTGACAAGCAACGCACGGCTCTTGTTCAACAAGTCGATTGGTCAACACAACATCAGCGGGTTGGTGGGATCGGAAATACTTCAAAACTTCAGCTCCGGAGGTAATGTGCAAGGACGCCTGTTCACCAGCGACGACTTTACTTACATCCAATCTGCCGGTTTAGTCGATGCCGGGGGATCGTTCCGCGAACCACGCCACTCGATCATGTCGGTATTATCCGCTGTCGACTACGACTACGCAGATCGGTACTTATTCTCTTTGGCGATGCGCGCCGATGGATCGTCCAATTTCGGCGCCAACAACCGGTTTGGGTACTTCCCAGCCGTGTCAGCCGGTTGGCGGATCTCGGAGGAAAAATTCTTCCCCGTGAAGCTCATCAACGACATGAAGCTTCGTGGCAGCTTCGGGTACACGGGCAATGAACGGATTGGTTCCTTCGCCTTTTTGGGACTTTGGGGTACCACTACGTACAGTGGTAGCTCGGGCGTAGCCCCCAATAGCCTCGACAACCCGGACATCCGGTGGGAACAGACCCGCGAGTTGAACGTCGGCACAGACATTTCCGTGTTGAACTCACGTGTTCAACTCTCCGTCGATGCATACGATAAGAAGACAACGGGCTTGTTGCTTGCGCGCCCCTACTCGCTTTCCACCGGCTTCGGCTCACTCACGTCGAACATCGGATCCATGCGCAATTACGGTTTCGAACTGAAGGTCACCAGCGTGAACCTCGACGGTGACGTGAAGTGGAAGACCATCTTCAACATTTCGCGCAACGTCAACAAGGTGCTATCGTTGGTAGACTCTGTGCCCCTGTATCGCGGCTACCAAGCAGAGGGCGTAGATGGCACCAACATCATTAAAGAAGGACAACCGCTGGGCTCGTTTTACGGCTTGAATTACCTCGGCGTGAACCCCGCCACTGGCGATGCCATGTACGAAGATCGAAACCACGATGGACAGATAACCAACGCCGACGCGATGGTGATCGGCAACTCGCAACCCAAGTTCTTTGGCGGGATCACTAACACTGTAAACTACAAAGGTTTCGACCTCACGGTGTTGGTTACATTCTCATATGGAAACAAGATTTTGAACATGACCAAGGCTGGCCTCATCAACATGGGCACTGACATTCAGTCGAATCAACTTCGCGACGCGCTACGCCGGTGGCAAAAGCCAGGAGACATCACCGACATTCCGCGGTACGAATTTGGAAATACCAGCAACACGCTACATAGCAATCGTCTTTTGGAAGATGGCTCGTTCATGCGTTTGAAGAACGTGAGCTTCGGATACAACATCCCTTCCAAGTACATTTCAAAGTATCGACTGCAGCGCGTGCGGGTATATGTCACTGCAACGAATCTTTTGACGTGGACAAAATACAGCGGGTCTGATCCCGAGGTGAGTACGCTGGACGGATCTACCTCCGCGGCCGGCATCGACTTTTACACGCTTCCCCAGGTACGGACACTTGCAGGTGGTTTAACGATAGGATTGTGAAGAAGAAACTCGTCATATTACCGCTTTTGCTCGCACTCTTTGTGCTCGATGGCTGCCAGGATTTGCTGACACCCAAGCCAATCGATCAACTGGTGAACGACGTGGTCTTAAATGAAGCCAAGGACATCGCCGCCGTTGAAATCGGTCTATACAATGCATTCCGCGTCGTGATGCCAACGGTTGTTGTGGCGGGCGACCTGACAGCGGACAACTTGATACACAATGGCACATTCTCGCAGTACCGGGAGCTCGGTGTGAAAAAGATCACGTCGGCGAATGCAACCGCCACACAGCTTTGGGGTGGACTCTACCGAACGATCTATATCGCGAACTTCATGATCGAGCGGATTCCCACGATACCTGGTGTGAGTTCGTCGGTGCGGCAGCGCTCGATGGCTACCGCCTATTTCCTTAGAGGGATGGCAAACTTCATCGGGGTCACGACGTTTGGTGGGATTCCCAAAGTGACGACCACCAACATCGACGACAATCGGAATATTCCTCGTTCGAGTGTTGCGGACATGATGGCATTCATCGAGACTGATTTCTTGGCTGCACTTGGGCAACTCGAAGCACAAGCCGCGACCCCTGCCTTCGCGAGCAACAACGCGGTAAAGGCTGCACTGGCCAGGTTCTACCTTTACAACAAGAAATACGCGCAGGCAGAAACCTTCTCGTCGCAGGTGATCAACTCGGGATTGTACGAGTTGGAAAAGGCGTTCAAGGATGTGGTCTTGAAAGACTTCCCGAAAGAATCCATTTTTGAGGTGGGCTACACGATCGCCGACGACAACGACGGGAACAACCTAAACACGCTGTTCCTAGGACGTCGCGAAATCATTCCTTCGAATCAAGAAATTGTCGCGCTGGCGTCGGCCGAATCTGGCGATCGCTTTTCGTCGATCAAATTTGACGTTGCCAACTTGAAAGGGAATGACAACGGGTGGGCAGTTGCCAAGTATGGAACGGCCGTTGAAGACAACAACAACGTGTACGTGTTCCGGTTGGCGGAGATGTACCTCATCCGCGCCGAAGCGAGGGCCTTGCAAGGAAATGTTACGGGTGCAAACAGTGCGCAGGCCGACATCAACACGCTCCGCACGCGGGCCAACGCCCCTACCCTTGGGTCTGTGTCCCAATCACAAATGGTGCAACTGATTGAAGACGAGCGCCGGTATGAGCTTGCCTTCGAAGGCCATCGTTGGTACGACCTCACGAGGACGAACCGAATCGAGCAGGTGATGCCCGCTTTTAACTCAAATTGGCGCCCAGCTTTCGAACTCTGGCCGATTCCGCAGCGCGAACTTCAGAACAATCCCTCGTTGAGCAACGATCAAAACCCTGGATATTGATGAGAGGCCTGCGCAACATATCGAGATGGATCTTTCCGGCGGCGATGGCGTTGGTCATGTCGTGCGAGACTGAGCGCATCTTGTTTAAGGGGCCCTACTTTGTTCGCTTTACCGAAACAGCACTTACCCAGAAAGAGAGCCACAGCGGTGTCATTAAGATTGAAGTCCACAATGGTGGCCCAGCGCCGTCTGGCGACGTCACGATTAACTACACGGTGGGCGGCTCTGCCCGGGAAGGGATTGACTATACCATCGTGGGCACGAAAGGGAAAGTGAAAATCAAGAGTGGCGAATACTTTGGCAACATCCAGATTCAGTTGATCAACAACGCCAACAACATCTTGCGGAGCCAAGACCTTGTGTTGACACTTCAGACCATCGACAACAATCCGGGATTGTATATAGGTCAAGGGTCCAGCCAGATTGGACGCACGTTTACCCTCACGATTCAAGACGATTGCATCTTGGGTGGTGACTATTATGGGTTGCGAAACAAAGGCGATGTGCCCACGACTGGAATCACCATCACGAGTTTGAACTGCGAAACCTATACCCTCTCGAACTACGACATTAATATCTTCTCATTCCCTCAAATTCGGAGCCTCTCGTTCATCGACAACGGAGACAACACCCTTACGATCCCACCACAGGAAGACAACACACTCAATTCCGACGTGGCAACCATCGACGGAAGTGGAGTCGTGAACCCGGTCACGCGCGTCATTACCTTCACGGTTCGATTGGTGGACTTCGACAATCAGCCAACATTCACATTCGACCTGATCCCCAATTGAGATGAATCACCTGAAAACAATATCGGCGGTTTTCTTACTGGCAGTCGTGATGAGTTGCACAGAAAAGGTTGAGGTCACTCCCTTCACCTATCCCGAGGTTTTCACGGGTAAGACGTCGAAGTCGTGGACCGTCCGGAGTGTACAACTCTTGCAAGATGGAAAGGGCACGCAAACCTTTGGACTCGCTTCTTGCGCGACCGACGACGTGTACACATTTTTCAACAATGCAGAGCGTGGGTACACAGTTACTGAGGGAGCGACGAAGTGTAACGCCGACGATCCCACGGTCATCGTTCAAGATTCGTGGTCTTTTGTCAATGCAACTGCTTCCCTCACCATCATCATGCCGTTGCTATCGGATCAACCGCTTCCTTTCATTGTGAAAGAAGTGGATGATTCAAAAATGGTTCTGGATATTTACTTCGACGACGATAAGAGCAGCTACCGTTTCAACTTTAGATCGTCTTCTGGAGGATAGACCGCTATGAGAAAGAAGTGGATTGGGATATTCTTGGTGTGGATCAGCGGATGGGCGTATGCACAAACGCCAACGGTGCAGAACTGCGCCACGATGGAACAGGATGCACTCAACCGGGCCAAATACCCAGAAATGGGAACGCTGGATCAACTAGAGGATGCGATACAACGCAAGGCCACCGAAATGTCGTTGCGCGAACGAAGCGGCAAGACACAGGCAACAGTGCTCACGATACCGGTGATCGTACACGTGGTCCACAACGGCGAAGCGGTGGGTACTGGCACCAATCTCAGTCAAGCGCAAGTGAAGGCCCAGCTCGACGTGTTGAATGAAGACTTTCGTCGAAAACTTGGTACTCCGGGCTTCAACAACAATGCCGTTGGGGCGGACATAGAACTAGAGTTCTGCTTATCACCCGTCGACGCGAATGGCGCGACACTCACCGAACCAGGCATCCATCGCGTTCGAGGTGCCAATGCCACTTGGACACGCACACAAATCGAAGGTTCCCTGAAACCAACAACGATTTGGAATCCCAACCTTTTCTACAACATCTGGACCCTCAAGTTTGGTGGCGAAGACGCCAACTTATTGGGCTATGCTCAGTTCCCGGATCAATCGGGACTGGCAGGATTGAACACGACGGGCGGCCCCGCTTCGACGGACGGAGTCGTGATTCAGTTTTCCTCGTTCGGGTCGGTCGACAAGGGAACCTTCCCTGTGATGGTAGCCCCCTATAACCGCGGACGCACGTTAAGTCATGAGACGGGTCACTGGCTGGGCCTGCGTCACATCTGGGGCGACGGACCTTGTGCCAACGACTTCGTCGACGACACACCTACCCACCACAGCGAGAATCGCGGATGTCCTGTTACAAAGCTCAGCTGCGATGGCACCAGCTCCGAGATGCCACAGAACTACATGGACTATTCTGATGATGCTTGCATGAACATCTTCACGCTTGGTCAAAAGGCGCGGATCCGGGCGGTCATGGAACTTAGCCCCCGCAGGAAAATCCTAGCCGCTGCCAATCTTTGTAACAGCGTCGTGGAAGCTCCACCCGTCGCCAACTTCACGTCGGACAAACAAACCGTTCTTCGTGGTGGCGAGATCGCATTCACTGACCTCTCGACCAACTTCCCCACCACGTGGAGCTGGACGTTTGACGGCGGCGACCCTAGTACGTCGAATGTGCAGAATCCGCGCGTGAAGTACTCGACGCCAGGCACTTTCAAAGTAACCCTGACGGCGAGCAACTCGAAGGGAACTTCACCTGTCTACGAAGTAACCGGGTACGTCACGGTGTCCGAAGAGGGGCTCTGCGGAACGACCACCAACTTCCAAAATGGGTACACGCCTTCGCTGGTGAAACTTAAAGACTTTGGCTCGTTTACCGGCTACCTCACCGGTCACAACAGCGTGAAAAGCCAAGCCTTGTCGGAACTGTTCGCCAACCCGCAAGGGTACGCGTACATTAGTGGTGTCGACATCCGCTTCGGCAAATTATACACCACCAAAGACGACGCAACTGTCACCGTGACGGTCTGGAATGCGCGTGGCGCGCAAAATGGTCCTGGCTCCGTGATCGAAAGCAAGACCGTGCTACTCAAACAAATCAAAGCTGACATCGCCGCCAACCGCGCAACATCCATCACCTTCGACCGCGAAACACCAGTCTTCAGCCGCGCCTTCCATGTGGGCGTGGAGTTCACCTACACGGGCGATACGCTAGCGGTACAATCGTCGGCGAACGGTGAAGCCACCAGTTCTACCAGTTGGATAAAACACAGCACGGGAACATGGCAGCCATACGCGATCGCCTACGGTGCGAACATTGCGATGAACATAAAGGCGAAGGTCGGTATGTACCCGTCGGTACAAGTGGCATCCTCGAAATTGTATGTGAATCCCGGTGAGGAAGTAATCCTGAATGCTCGGGGAGCCAGCATCTTCGTGTGGAATGCCAGCGACAACTCGATCACTGCGGTCGCAGGTCCACAAATCACCGTGCACCCTTTTGCGACAACTGTCTATGAGACAAAGGGTTCAGGCCTAGACCTCTGTAATGCAACCGCTCTCACCACCATCTATGTAAAGGATGGCCCGGTCAGCGGCGTCAACGAAGCATTTGTTACCGACGTGCAGCTCTATCCAAACCCAACCATGGGTACGCTTCATGTGCTGTTCGAAAACGCATCGCGTGGAGCCGTCGCAATTAAACTTCAAACGCTCCTTGGACAGCCCGTGTTCGCTACGGAGTCTACCAAGAACGACGATCGTTTCGAAGCTGGGCTCGACGTGTCATCGCTTGCCCCCGGCGTTTACATTGCCACCGTGAAGATCGGATCCTCCACCTTCCACGGAAAGTGGTTAAAGAAATAAGCGACGTCCCGGAAAAGGGCACAGTACGTGTCGTAAAATCAACGCTACGAATGCCTGCCTCCCCTGCCACGTTGACCATAAATAAAAAAGGGCTCGTTCAGAAGACGAGCCCTTTGTTTTTCGTTATGCTTTGATTTTAAAGCTTATTGAAGATGTACTGGAGCGTAAGATCGACGGCTTTGTAGTCCGCGTCTGTAGGCGTTTGGGATGTGTCGAAGCTATCTGGCAACAGGTACAACGTAACGGTATTGGACAAAGTCATCCGGATGTCGGTGATGTCACCCACAACTGTAAACTGAGTTCCGACGGTTCCGTAGAAATCAATCTTGTCGAGGTCGTCGGGGTTGTCGGGGCTTACTTTTATCGTCGTGCCATCTTGGGTCCACTTGCCCTTGTCGTTGACGGAAGGATAGCCGCCACCGACGTTGTAAGCGCGGGTGTAGGTGCCATCTTGTTTGAACACGAACGTATATCCAACTTCAATTCCCAGCACCTGAACGGTTTCAAAGCCTTCTGCTTTTTTGAAGCCCGTGGGCAGCTCTGTCATTTTATATCGAGCCAACGACCAGGTACCAACGATTGCTGGTATCGGGGCAGGGTCGTCTTTCTTACAAGAGTCTAGGGTGAGCACAAACGCCATCAGCACAACCCACGCGAGAGATTTTTTCATATTAGATCATTAGGTTTCGATGATAGTAAAAATACAAATTAGAAGACAGGAATAAAATCTGGATGGCGGCGACCGAAAATGTGCCGACGGGTAGGTTCGGACCCCGGTCAAAAAGGGTCAGTATCCCTCAAAAGACGGGAGGCTATCGGGGGGTTGGCGAAGGCTTGAAACCCACCGCCCAGTAAATCTGGTACCAGAGCGCCGCGTGCGGAAGGTCGGACCAAGAATTCAATTGTCTCAGTGCCTCGTTCATCACCGGCTCGCTGATCAAGTTCCCCTCGATCATCAACTTGCGTGCACTCTCGAGTATCCCGATCAAGTTGGCGACGTAACTCTTGAAGGTGGTGCTCCCAGCGCAGTCGCCGAAGAAGACGACGTTGTTGCGAATATCACTTAAGCCACTCTCGTGCATGAGCGAGACGAGACGCCTACCAATATAAGGGTCGTTGCCCAGCCGATCGTAGGACCGCATGTAGGCCGTCCAAAGGGTGGAAAAACCCGCTGGCTCGGGATAGAGGACAAAGCTCATATGGTCGTCGTCCTCCAATACCACGCGGCCACCCGGACGTACCGCCTTAACTAGCTGCGACAACGCAATCTCCGGCTTTGACAGGTGCTCCAACACGAACCGCGCGTGACCCACATCGAATGAATTCCACTCTTCATTCGACAGCGGCATATTCTCGGCATCACCCTGTCGAAATTCAACCCAGTGGATCTCCTTCTGTTTCGCCAGGTTCTTGTTGGCTGTCTCAAGTTGATGTCCGTCGCGCTCGATCCCTAAACACTTTCCACTCGGGCCAATAACCTTGGCCATGGCCAAAGTAAACTGACCGAGGCCACTCCCCATATCAATCACGCGCTCCCCTCCTTCCAAATCAAGCAATTGGAGGCAACGCTCGTTGATCAATTCATTCAGGAGCGACAGTCGCGCTTGCTCTTCTGGGTTGGAACCATGGATGTAACTAGACATAAACGGATATGCAATTAAACTCTTGGTCGGTCCATTGATAGGTCAAGCATTCAACTAGCCCTGAATCGGGTCCTTCTTTGGAACCGAAACCATCAGGCATTTCATGAATGCTCGCGAAAGGAAATATCCAAAAAGATTCTCAATACTCAACACCCGCTGGTGCTACCTAGTTGGGGGAATTCCGGCAAATAGAAACCAAAACGAACCTAGAAGTTTCCACTAGTCGCGGTTGTGGATCAGGATCTCCACGCGGCGATTTTTGCGCCTTCCTTCTTCCGTGTTGTTGGGTGAAACTGGACGCGAACTTCCAAAGCCATTGAACGTTACCCTTGCCGTTGGAATTCCACGATCAACCAAATATTCGGCTACCGCATCGGCTCGATTTTCGGATAACCTCAAGTTGTGGTCTTCTTTACCGGTATTGTCCGTGTGCCCTGATATTTCAATCTTAGTGGACGGGTTTTTCTTCAAAAAACTCACAATAGAATCCAGCTTCGGATACAGCTCAGCTCGGAGTTTGTAACTATTAACTGCGAAAAGCACTTCGTTTAACACAATGAGGCTATCGCGCTTGGGGGTCGCGGGCGCAATGGGCGGAGCCGAGGGGGCCGCGCTTGTTTTCGTGTCCACCTCGATGGGTTTTGTTTTAGCAATCACCGTGCTGGTGTCAGGAGTCAGTTTTCGAGGTTGAGGGGGTGGTAACTTCCCGCCGTCCTTGAAGCCCTTGAATCGATCGTTCCGTTGCTTCTTGACCCAGGCGGCTTTCCTTCGGCAATTGTCATCAAAACATACTACCCGGGAATACCACTTATGTGCAGGCCAGCCATAGCCCTTCGGCTTCTTCAGAAGAGCTGCGTCTTTCGCCGTCCAATGGGTCACCATCAGCGGTTTGGAACAGCCACTCAGCCAAAGAGTGAGCAGCAAGACGGCGATAACACGGGGCATAACGGGACAACGAATATTTGACCCCCAAATTATATCCCCCTGTCAGATAAGCGCAAGAGTTATTATTTGTGATTGAGTGTTTTTTCCGGGCAAGGGCGCTTTGGGCATTACATCAATATAAAGCCACATTTAATGGCTCTACACATTCAAAAAAATTGCAACCCTTGACATCAACGGCAATTAGGTCTTAACTGTCGTGCTTCAATGTTTCCGCCGGATTCAGGAAACTTGCTTTGATGGCATGGTAACTCACGGTCGCCAACGCAATGGCCAGTCCACCACCGACGCTCATGGCAAAGAGTTGCCATGTGATCCCAATGTGAAATTGGAACTCCGCCAACCAGCGGTTCATCACGTACCAAGAGAATGGAATGGAGATAGCGAAGGCGATCAATGACAACCACACATACTGACGATTGAGTAGCACGAAGATGCTTCGAACATCGGCGCCCATCACTTTTCGAATACCAATTTCTTTCGTTCGATTCACCGCGTTGATACCTGCGAGTCCAAAAAGACCCAAGCAAGAAATTACAATCGCGAACGTGGTAGATACCGCCATGATACTCATCCTCCGTTCATATTTGCCGTACTGTTGGGCAATTTTCTCGTCTAAGAATGAATAATCGAACGGCTTGCCTGGGTTTATCCGTTGGAACACTTCTTGAATTTTCTCCACGGTACTCGACATGTTGTCTCCAGAGATTCGGACATAGGTCGCCATCAAGTGACCTCCTTGATCCCGGTCTTGGGTAAAAAACAATGGCTCTATCTTCCACTCAAGGGTGAGGTAGTGGAAATCCTTCACGACGCCAATCACTTTCGACCCGCGACCCACCGTGTCGTTCTTCCAATTAATGTAGGCATCGTCGATATTTTCCCAGCCCATGTCTTTGACGAGTGCTTCGTTGACAATCACCGTGGATGAATCCGGAACCGACCCGGGTTCGAAATTTCGCCCTTGAATTACTTGCAAACCAAGCGTCGAAATCAACCCAGGATCAATGGCGTAGACGTAAGCCGAATGATTGATCTCGTTCTGTTTGAACCCATACACGTTGTAGCCGTCCATAAATGATTGGCTAATTCCTGCCACGGATTCAACGCCGGGCACTTTGGCGAGTTCGTTGCGAAAGTTAACGAATAGCCGTTCGGCGCCGTTGCTCCAATCGGCGTAGTTGTTCACTACTACCACCGCATTCTTGATAAACCCGAGTTCCTTGTTACTGATGTACTGCATCTGCTGGTACATGATCACGGAGCTGGCGATGAGAAATGCCGACATCGCAAATTGCAACACCACGAGCGGCCGCGTGAATCCCGCCTTCATTTTCGTGGTGAAGCGTCCTTTTAATACTTCAACTGGACGAAATCCCGCCAAGAAAATCGAAGGATAGCTGCCTGCCACAAAACCGACCACCAACGCCAAGATCAAACCAAAAAGGAAAACAGGCCACGCCGCGAGGTCTAAGATGATGTGCTTGTCGGTAAACGAATTGAAACTAGGTAGGAAAGCAATCACGAGTCCAATACCTCCCAGCAACGACAGGGTTGCCAATAGGATCGACTCCAGCGTAAACTGATAGAACAACTGCTTGCGCACCGCTCCCACGACCTTGCGCACACCCACCTCTGTTCGACGTCCTGCCGAAGTTGTGAGGGAAAGGGAAATGTAGTTGATGGTCGCTATTAGCAAAATCAGGGCAGCGATACCACCCAGTATGTAAGAGTATTGGATGTCGCTCACACGATTCCATGAAACCTCCTTCAACATGTGAATGCTAACCAACGGAGAAATCACGTATTCGATCAACTTAGTATCTTCCGGCAGGTGTTCCTCTTTCCGCCATTGCGCCATGGTCGGTTCAATGTACTTGTTAGACACATCCTGCAGTTTCTTCTCGAAATCCTTGGGGTTGGCATCGTGACGCAATTGTACAAAGGCCGACGTATTGAAGTTACCCCAAGACACCAAGTGACGGTCATAATAAGGACGATTCTCCTGCGGGATCAAGACACCGAAGTCGAGGCTTGAATTCTTCGGTGGGTCGACTACCACACCAGTTACCATGTATTCCTTCTCTACTCCTTCATTGGAAAACACCATGACTTTGCCGATCGGGTCTTCGGTACCGAAGTATTTCGTGGCTACGGAAGATGTGAGCACAACTTCAGCCTTATCCTTAAACACGGTGGAAGGGCTTCCACTAATCATCGGGAATGAGAACATTGAGAAGAAGTCCTTGTCGACGTAAGCAATAGGCTGTGAGAACACCTTATCGCCGTAGGAAATCAGTGAGGAACTTTCAGAAAAACGTGTTGCCCTCAGCACTTCTGGACATTCGTCTTGGACGGCCTTGGAAAACCCTGTTTGTAGCCAGGCCGAACGATTCCATCTTTCGTTTTCGGAAATGTCCCGTCGCCAGAAATTGAAAGATCGGGCCTCAATACGGTAGATGTCGTCCTTGTTTTCGTGGAATTGATCGAAGCTCAACTCGTCTCGAATGAAGAGTGCGATCAAAATGCAAAAGGCAATTCCAATGCTTAGTCCAAACGCATTGATGAACGAATACAGCTTCCGCTTCGCCATATTGCGGGCGGCGACTTTGAAGTAACTTCCGATCATAATTGTATTCAATATTTTAAAACCCTTAACTCTATTCCTTAGCACGATGCCGGGGCGAAAGAACTTGCATGCATTCCACAGCAAGCGCCGGCGGGCGATTCGATCACCATGGTGCTCTCGATCAATTTCAAATTGTTCCGTTAAATCGCCCTCAATTCCTTCCAGCAGATGCGGTGGGCAAAATGCCTCAAGCAATCGCATGATCGCTCTTGGAGGTTGCCCGGATTGAGTCGGTCCTTTCATTCCTCTTTTAGGACAGATGCCGGGTTGACCGAGGCTGCGCGGAGCGACAGGTAACCAACGCTCAGCAACGCAGTGATCAACACGGCGAGGCCAGCGCCGACAAAAATCATCGGCCCCATCGTCAGTCGGTATTCGAAAGTCTGCAGCCAATAGTCCATCAACGTCCACGATGCGGGAATAGCGATGAGCAAACCGATCGCGATCAGTTTCACGTAATGGGTATTCATCATCACCACAATGCCAAGCCTTGAAGCGCCTAAGACTTTCCGAATTCCGATTTCCTTTTTGCGGACCTCTGCCGAGTAAGCCACCAATCCCACGAGACCTATCAACGCAATGAGTATGGACAGGCCAGAAAAGACTCCGAAGATGTTACCCATGCGCAGGTCCTCACGGTAGTTGTTTGCCAGATCATCTTCTAGAAATGAAACATCCATGGGGGTCTGTTGAACGTGCGTATTCCATTTCGTTTCGATGTCACGGACCAACTCCGGAAGATCCTCCGTGTTGTACTTTACGGCGACGACACGCATATCGCCCCAGATCTTTGACTGCACATGGTTGAAGAAGAGCGGGTTGATGGCTTGCCGTAGGGATTGAAAATAGAAGTCCTTCACCACGCCGATGATTTCATGCTCCCGTTCTTCGTCGCCCTCGTAGATGATTGTTTTACCGATTGCCTCTTCGGGTGTCCACCCAAAAAGCTTCACAACTGTCTCGTTGGCGATGAATGCCGTTTGATCGGCCGTGTTGTGCTCTACGTCGAAAGTTCTACCTGCAACTAACTTGAAGCCCATCGCGTCAAAATAGTGGTCGTCAATTTTTATGGCTGTGACGGGGAGTTTGATGGTTGTGCCCTTTGCCGAAAAAACATCTTGATAGGTGCTACCTCTAGGAAGATCTTGGGCAATGGCTGCACTCCTCACGCCAGGCAGGGTCGATACCTCGTTTCGGAAGGACTCTAACTGTGGACCCAGCTTCTCGGCGTAGTTGATCACCATCGTGTTGTCCTTATTGAACCCTAGGTCCGCCGATCGGACGTGTTCCATTTGCCTTTCGATGACGATGGTACCGATCAGCAACATGATGGAAATGGTAAATTGAACGACAACGAGCGTGCTCCGCAATGTCGAGCTGCCAGATCGCGACGAAAGCTTGCCCTTCAAGACTTCGACAGGCAGGAATGATGTTAAGTAAAACGCGGGATAGATGCCAGCCACGAGACCGATCGCTAGCCCAATCAATGGCAACGCAATCAAGAACATTGGGTCGTCCCACAGTGTAAAGGGCATGTCGGACTGTAGCACCGAAACAATTCCGATTCGCAACAACTCGACCAACGGAATGGCCAACAGCGTTGAAAACAATGCCAGGAACATCGACTCGGCCTGGAATTGCGAGATGAGTGAACTCCGCAGGGCCCCCAAGGCTTTCTTCACCCCTACCTCGCGTGCCCGCTTAGTGGCTCGGGCCGTTGATAAATTCACGAAGTTGATTCCAGCGATGACCAGCACGAAGACGCCGATTGTTCCAAATGCATACGGATAGCGAATATCGCCGACGGGCCCTAACCGGTTGTCGTTCGACTTCAAATGAATATCGCGTATGGGCATCATGAAAAATTGCCACTGCCCCTTACCCGTCATGAAGTCGTCGTAGTTGATTCCAAACTTCACGAACGAAGGCTTGATCACCTCTTCGCCGATTCGAGTCATTTTCGCTTGCAGCGCTTGCGGGTCAGCGCCAGGCTTAAGCCTCACGTAAGTGACTACTTGCGTCCAGATCCAACTCCATTCAAACTGTCGAATGGCTGGATTGGTATACATGGAGATGAGGTACTTAAATTTCAGGTGCGAGTTTTCGGGCTGCTTTTCAGTTACGCCGGTCACTTCCAGAGCTTTCCGGTTGTCACCGAACTGGATCATCTTACCCAGCGCGGGCTCATCGCCGAAGAGCTTCTTCGCCACCTCCGAGGAGATGACGACCTTATCGAGACCGTACAACGCCGTGCGCGCATCGCCTTCCTTCAGTTTGAAACCGAAAAAGTGAAAGAAGTTTGAGTCGGCAGCGAAAATGTAATCTTCGTTAAAAGCGGCCGTGTTGCCTTTCGGATCGGTATACCGTATGACGAAATTCCCAGGTGTATTGATGCGTGTGGCTTCTTCGACTTCCGGGTACTCGCGGGTCATGAGCGATGCAAGCGGCAACCCGGTCGAACCAAAGACCCCTCCCTGTGGATCCCAAATCAACGTTTCGTCCACACGGTACGTCCTGTCCACATTCGGATGGAAGTCATCGTAACTGAACTGAAAAATCACATAGTTAGTAGTAAGCAAGCAGCAGGCAATGCCCAGTGAAAGGCCAAAGATGTTGATGAAGGAGTAGCCCTTACTGCGGCTGATCGTCCTAAGGGTAATCTTGAAATAATTCTGCAGCATATCGATAGATGTGTTACTTCTTCTTTTCCGGTTCCGAAAGATGATCGAGGGACGAAAGAACCTACACGCATTGTAGAAAAGCCGTCCGTTGGCGATCCGTTTCCCGCCCTTCTCGATGTCGGCGTCGTACTGCTCTAGCAAGTCTCCCTCAATCCCTTCGTGCAGCGACGGTGGGCAGTACCATCGCACAAAGCGAAGCAACACCCTTGCAAAGGCATCTTGAGTTGGCTCACCACTACTCATTCGGAAGCTAGTTTACCGAGAACTTCAGCTGGGGCACCAACTTCCACAAGTCGGTACGCGCTTCTTTCATCGCTTGCAGCATCGCAAGACCCGCGTTGGTAATCTGAAAGATGCGCTTGCGTCGACCACCGCGCGCGTTGGTGGCACCACCCATGTTCGACTTCACCAGCCCTTTGTCCTCCAACCGGTAGAGTGTCACGTGGACCGCACTGAGATTCACATCCCGTCCTACACGTTGCTTGATCTCCGTGACGATCGCATTGCCGTACGCTTCGTCTTGCAACACACCCACCATCGTGAGGACCAGCTCTTCGAATTCTCCGAGAAATTCCTTGCTCATGTTTTTGATTTTAAGAACAGTGCAATTTCTATATATTTTGTAAAACTAATAACGGTATTTGTATATAATTTGTTGTACAAATCAGAAAAACCCGATAAAATGCTGTTTCACAACACTTTAGCGGGCTTTTTCGCTCAGAATAGAGATTGATTACTCGTATTTCAAGGCGTTGCTGGGGTTCGCCCAAGACGCCCGAATCGAATGAATAGAGACCGTAATCCAGGCCACACACAACGCCAGCACGAAGGAAATGACAAACGTGCCGACACCAAGGGAGATTCGATAGGCAAAAGTCTCCAACCACTGCCCCATGAGCCATGTGGCGATGGGAACACTGATGGCAATCGCGAGAACAACCAGTACGGTGAACCGCCGATTCAACATTACAACGATCTGTGAAGAAGTGGCGCCGAGGACCTTTCTGATGCCAATCTCCCGAGTGCGTTGTTCGGCGGTATAAGCCGACAATCCATACAAGCCGAGGCAGCTGATGAAGATGGCGAGCAGCGTAAACAGATTTACTGCTTTCCCCAACGTTTCGTCTTTTTTCAGCAACTCGGCGAAATTCTCGTCGACAAAGTGGTAGGTGAAAGCTTCGGCCGGCTCAACCTCTTTCCACTTGCTTTCGGCGGCCGCGAGGAAATCGCGCACCTTTCCCGGTTGAAGTTTAAAGCTTAGTTGTCCCGCGCCAGACTGGTATCGGATGGCCACCGGGGCGATGGTTTGGTGTAACGATTCCCAATGGAAATCACTGACCACGCCGATGACCCGCTCGGTATCATTGATGACGGCTCCGATGGGATCGTCGGGTAGACCAAGTGCGGCAACCGCCGACTCGTTGAGGATGATTGATGAAGTATCCGACGCCAGTTCCTTTTGGAAACTCCTTCCCTTCAGCAAGTGCATGCCCAGGATCTCCAAATAATTCTCATCGCCCATGTATGTGTTGATGGAAAGCGGTGCCTGCATATCTTTCGATCGATACATCGAGAAAGTAACCACGCGGCGGCTACCGGGTTCGCCCGTATGTTCCGACGCCAGCACCACACCCGATTGGCCGACGAGCGAGGTCTTCAACACTTCGATCTTGGATGGATCCAGACCAAACGTTCGATCAATCGTGACAATGTTGTGCGCATCGAATCCTAAGTCCTTGTTTTGAACAAAGTACAACTGTTGCTGTACCACCAATGCCGACACGATGAGCGTCATGGAAACTGTAAACTGGAACACCACGAGTGCGTTTCGAAACAGCACCCCCCCTTGAGGGGTCCAGTTGCCTTTCAACACGCGTACCGGGTTGAAGGCGGTGAGGTAAAACGCGGGATACAAACCGGCTGCAAGTCCAACCAACACAGAGAACCCGACAAACATGAACACCGTTCTGGGTGTCTTCCAAATGGTGGGTAGCAAGGGCGTCCCCGTTACGTACGTGAACGCGACCAAAAACACTTCCGCCAAAACCAAGGCGATGACCATCGCGATCGTCGTAGTCATGACGGATTCAAGCAAGAATTGGGTAATCAAACGGCTTCGAGACGTCCCCATCGTTTTGCGGATGCCCACTTCTTTTGCGCGACGGGCCGCGCGTGCCGTCGTGAGGTTCACGAAATTGACCGCCGCGAGCAGTAAAATAAACAGCGATATAGCCGAAAAGATGTAGATGTTTGCTTCGCTCCCACCCGGGATCAGTTCATACATGAGTGTTGACCGTAAGTATACATCGCGCAAGGCATGAACGTGAAAGCGGACCGCGTTCTCGCTGGCCCGATAGGCTTCGAGGGTGGGGAAACCCATAGGCCTTCCACTTTCGGGGTAGACGTGGTCGGTCCATACCCGGTCGAGCGCTGCATCGAGTGCTGCCCGGTCGACGTTGGGACGCAACAACACGTAGCTGTAAAAGGCGGCCGATGTCCAGTACTTGTTTCCTTGGATGAGCGTATGATTCGACAGGAAAAGATCGGATGCGACGGTGGCGTTGAAGGTTAAGTCTTTCACCACGCCAACGACCGAGTACTCGGTCTTTTCGGCGCCCACGCGAAATACCTTTCCGACCACATCGGTGCTGCCGAAGTATTTTCGGGCAGACGTTTCCGTCAAGACTATTTGATTGGGTGCTTTGAGCGCTCGTTCCGGGCTACCGGCGATGAACTCGCGCTGAAAAACGGTAAAGAAGGAGGAGTCTACATAGAAAAGGTTATCGCGGTACGATTGTCCATCGACCTCCAGCAACACGTTTCGATCGTTCTGCACACGTGTCGCCGCTTCGATACCATCAAACTCCCGTGGAAGTACCTCTAACAAGATTTCCGGACCCGCACCGAAATTGCCGATGTTGAAAAAAGATATTCCTACTTTGTAGATTCTCTCTGAGTTCTTGAAGCCACGATCGTAGCTCCATTCGCCGTACACAAACAAGAAGATGACCAAGCTGCAAGCGATACCGACGGCTAACCCAACGACGTTGATCACCGAATAGGAAAGCTGGCGGGACATCGCCCGGAGCGCGACGAGTAATGTGTTTCGAAACATAAGGCGAAGGTCTAGGTCGAACGACGGAACAGGTTAAGTTATTCGTATTTCAAAGTCTTGGCTGGATTAAGGAGTGCGGCCTTGAGTGTCTGAAACCCGACCGACAAAAATGCAATCGCGACTACGCCGAATCCTGCTAGGATAAACCACAGCGGATTGAGACCGATCCGATAAGGAAAACCTTGTAACCAATTCTCCATGGCGTACCATGCCAATGGCCACGCGATCAATATCGCCACTAAGACGAGTTGAATGAAACCCCGCGACAGCAGCAAGACGATGTTCGACGTGCTCGATCCCAATACCTTTCGAATACCGATCTCCTTCGTGCGCTGGGTGGCGAGGAAAGACGCCAAGCCGAACAAACCCAGGCAGGCTATAAAGATTGCTAGGATGGTAAAAATCAGGAAGATGGTTCCAAATTGTTTATCCGACTCGTATTGACGGTTGAAGAACTGATCGAGGTAAAAGTAGTCGATGGGATTCCCGGGGAAGAACCGGTTCCAAGGCCCTTCGAGAGCGCTGAGCACGGCGTTCGCATTTTCATGGTCGAGCTTGATCGCGTAGAAATTTGCGAAGTCGGGCGTGTATCGGAAGACCAGCGGAACAACGGCCTCCTTCAAAGACATTTGGTGGTAGTTCTCCAAGACACCGACGACCTCCAGAGTGTCGCCCTGCACGATCCTTTGCCCCAGCGCGTCTTCTGGGTTGGCAAAGTCCAAAGCTTCGGCCATCGCCCGGTTGAGGATCACATGTTGCGCCTCATCGGTGTGTTGGATATCGAAACTTCGGCCCGCGGCGAGTTCCAAACCAAATGCGGTGATGTAATCGCGATCGATGCCCACGGTATAACCCGAGATGGCGCCTTCGGGGCCGCCGACCAAACGTTGCACACCACTTGCCCAAAAGATCTCGTCGCCGGGAACGTTGCTGGAAGATGTCACGCTCTTGACACCCGCCAACCGCATGACCTCCGACTTAAAGCTTTCACTCTTCAATCTAAAGGTTGTATCGATAATGCCTGGCCCTTTTACCACGAGCGTTTGGTTGATATCCACGCCCAACTTTTGGGTGCGCATGAACGACAGTTGTTGGTACACGACTATCGACCCCACGATTAGGACCACCGACGCAACAAATTGGAAAATAACCAAACCCTTCCGCAGCATGCCTCCTTGCGGAGTGCGCATGATCTTGCCTTTCAGGACGACCACGGGTTTAAACCGCGATAAAATTAGTGCCGGGTAAAAACCGCTGAGCAACGTGCCGATCAAGAAAAGGGTACCGAACAACATCCAGAAGTCGGAGTCAAGTATGTAGGACACGGGAATGGGCCGCCCGGTTAAATCAGCGAAAGTCGGCCACAAGGCTCGAACGGCGGCCAACGCCACGATCGACGCCAAAAAATTAACAAGAAATGATTCCGCCAAGAATTGACGCATAAGTTGAGTGGCTTGTGCACCCAAAGCCTTTCTCACGCCAACTTCATTGGCTCGGTCGAATGAACGCGCCGTGGCTAAGTTGATGTAGTTCACCCAGGCGATGATCAAGATGAAGAATGCAATGAACGTAAGGGCATACACGGAATCGCCGTCGCCCCTCTCCTCGGGTTGCGACTCTTGCAGTAAATTGGCATACAGGTGAATATCCAAAATAGGTTGGAGGATAAAGTCCTGTTTCACCTTCCTGTTTTCCCATAGTTCATGGCGTGTTTTGAAAACGAAGTCGTCCCATTTGGCTTGCAAGGCGGTGACGTCGGTACCTGGTCGCAGCAGCACATAGGTGTTGAAATCGTACCACCCCCAACTGGTTTCCGCACCATTCTCGCTCACCGGAACGTTGGGTTCATAGAGTGACTCATAAGAAAGTAGGAAATCGAACTTGATGTGCGAGTTTCCCGGGACGTTGGCGAATACGCCCGTCACTTCGTAATGACGGTCGCTACCAAGTGAAATGTTCTTCCCTATTGGATCTTCATTTCCAAAATACTTCAGCGCCGCCGCTTCGGAAATCACGGCCTTGTTGGGACCTCTAAGGAGGTTTTCTGGATCGCCCTTCAGTATCTTCCAGTCGAACACCTTGAACACCGAGGTATCTGTGATTTGTATCTTTTCTTCCCTGTGGGCGATCAACCCATGGGTTGGACTGTTATATGATACGACGCCACTAATCGGATATAGGCGGGTGAATCGCTCGACTTCAGGAAAATTGTTTTTCAACGCGGGTCCGACGGCGGGCACCGCAGCAGCGCACTGAAAACGGAGTTTACCTGCTTGCCAAAAATCGTACTGAACTCGGTAGATATCTTTCGAGCGGCTATGAAAGGAATCGAAACTCCGTTCGTACTTGACATACTGAAGAATCAAGATGCTTGCCACCATTCCTAGCGTCAGCCCTGTCACGTTGAGAAATGTGAAAGCCTTATGCTTCACGAAGCTCCGAAGAGCGACCAACAAGTAATTTTTGATCATAAATCCTGCTTGTTATTCATACTTCAAAGCCTGAGCTGGTTGTACCCAGGCGGTTTTCAATGTTTGGTATCCGATCGATAGCAATGCGACGGTCATGGATATTCCACCCGATACAATAAAGACGACCCAACCGATTGGAACACGGTATTCGAAGGTTGCTAACCACTCTTGCATCAAGTATACCGTGGCGGGCACCGAGATCACCAAACAGATCGAAACAAGGATCAGGTATTCGCGCGACAACAGATAAAGTAACGAGCCCTGCGTTGCACCTAGAACTTTTCGAATGGTAATCTCTTTCGTTCGATTTTGCATGGCGAGAGACGCCAAGCCGTACAATCCCAAACTCCCAATGACGATTGCGAGCAGCGTCGCAACGGCAACAATCTTCCCTAGGTTCTGGTCGTTGGCATACTGGGTCGCAAGGGCTTGATCGACGAAGTCGTATTGAAACTCTTCGTTGCCCGCCGTGACCTTCCAGGCTTTTTCAATCGCCTTCATCCCGGTGGCCACCTCCCCGGCTTTCAGTCTCACGAAGAGCTTGGGCACTGGACGTTGGTCCACGTTGATGTTTTCCATCCCCGGAAGCAACATGCTAGGATCTTGTACGATGACCAATGGCGGCACTTTCGAATGGAGTGACACATAGTTGAAATCACGCACGACCCCGACAATTTCGTGATCTTCAAAGCGCTTACCGGGTATTCGCTTGCCAAGCGCATCCGACCATGCATAATCGCGTACGAACGCTTCATTGACCAACACGGCCCTTCGCTTGTCGGAAAGGCTACCTTTATCAAATACACGCCCGGCAGCCACGTCCATTTTCATCATTGGCAGGTAGTCTTCATCCACCACCAGCAGGTCGAAGGTTCGGTACACGTCGCCGTCGTCTGTAAATCCAAGGTTCGTCCACTTGCCATTCGCGAAGTCGTGCGATGCTGCTGCTACCTGCGCTATGCCGGGTTCACCGGACAACAAATTCTTGAGTTGCTCCGTCTTTTCGAAGCCAACTTTCATCTGCTCGGTCAAGCGACCGCCGCGGGGAACCTGAACAGGAACTACCACCAATTGCTCTTTGTTGAAACCTAGATCTTTCGCACGCATGAATGAGAGTTGGTTCTGCATCACCAGCGTGCACGTCACCAACAGAATGGACAACACGAGTTGGAGCCCGACCAATACCTTGCGTACACCTTGTTTCGAATTGCCGAGGGTTCCCACACCTTTCAGAATTGCCACCGGGCGGAACGACGATAATACGAACGCCGGATAGCTCCCGGATATGAGACCAATGATGGCGAGCAAGGCGACGATCACCACCGCGAGAAACAAGTTGAAGGGGAACTCGAGTTGCTTGCCTGCGAGTTGATTGAACGATGGCAGCGAGGCGATGGCAACGACGATACCGACGACCATCGAGATAGTGGTGACGAGGACGGCTTCACCGATAAATTGAAACACCAGTTGACGTCGGGCGGCGCCCACTACCTTGCGAACACCCACCTCCTTCGCTCGTTTCAAAGAACGGCCGATTGAAAGGGTAACGAAGTTGATACATGCGACAGAAAGGATAAGAATCGCGATGATCGCCAAGATAATACTGTACTTTGGATCGCTGACAGGAGCTAAGCCAACAGGGAACGTGTTATCCAAGTGAATATCGGTCAATGGTTGCAATCCCGGTGCGTACTTACTCTCGTTGTACCGATCTTCGCCCAAGAGTGTTTTGAACAAAGCTGGAAACTTGGCCTCGACCGCGGTCGGATCGACCCCTTCTCGCAGCATCACATAGGTTTCAGGATCGATACTGAACCAACCCGACACGAGGGCCTGTTGGTCGTAGAGCCTGGGGAAATTAAGTTCAGAAACAACGATGCTGAAGCGAATACTTGAGTTCACGGGTGGCCGATCGGCGATACCTGCGACGGTGAATTCCTCGAATCGATCGCCGAGCTGAATCGACAAGGTTTGCCCGATGGGATCGGTATCTCCGAAGTACTTCTTCGCGACCCACTCGGTGATCACAGCGTTGTTCTGACTCTCGAGCAGTTTCGACTTGTCGCCCTTTAAGATTTCGAAGTCGAACATTTTGAAGAAGTCGCGCCCAACGATGGCGAGCGTCTCATTGTAGGTGTCGTCACCGAGTTTCACCTGGACGCCGATCTTATTCAACCGAACTTCGCTTTCTACTTCGGGTAAGTTTTCCTTCAACGCGGGTCCCATCGGGAACGGTGTAACGGTGTAGAAGAACTGCTGCTTTTCACCCCAGTCTTCTTTCCCGTAAACACGGTAGATTCTTTCAGCTTTCGTGTGGAAGTGGTCGAACGTTCGCTCGTCGTAGACGTACAACGAGATCAGGAGGCAACAGGCGATGCCAAGACTAAGTCCAATAATGTTAATGGCCGAGTGAGCTTTGCCCCGCGACAGTGCGCGGAAAGCAATCTTTAGGTAGTTCTTCAGCATGGTTGGCGTTTTTGGGATACGCCATGTTGTTAATCTCAGGCCAAAATCTCGCCATTCCGAATGAACCGTGTACGTTTTGTAGCGATCCGCCAAAAAGAGTAGCCAAACAGCGCCGGCTGGCCTCTGAACAGACTTACCGGGCGGTGTCAGGTGTGCGGAATCAAGGCACGCTCGTCCGCTTTCGGACGAGCTCAATCTAGCCCAAAAAGAAAACGGGAACAGCACAAGAGTTACTTGACTGTTCCCGTCTTGTTGTACCACCACCGTGGCGATGGCTCAACCCTAAATTCGCCTTGGCACTCCACTCCGTTTGCTCAGGCTACTTTGCAGCGACCTGTTCCCGGTTGACGGGGGATTTGTTGCTTGCGCAAGTTCCCCTGCCTGTAAGCTTTTACGCTCCTTGCGAAATCGTACGTGACCCCGAAGGGACAAGCAGACACAACTGCTCCGACCGGACTCTTTGTCGTTGTGTTTCCGTGGAAATCAACTTTTGTTTTTCCGGTTCGCGCTGTCGGCGTGCTAGTATCGATTTAGTGAGATGAAGATATCCTTGACATCTATTCCTTCAAAAGAAATACTAAAAAAGAAATCAACAACTTACGCACCATGTTATGCACATCGCAACAAGACGTCGCAACAAGTATCAATTTGCTTTCGTGTCGAGTAACTCAAAGTCCAATTGCTGAATCAACGCATTCCGTTCGGGTGTCAGTGTAAAGTACACCCGCACATCTCTCTTACTGCAATGAACGACGAAAGCGCCACGCAATTGATTTTCGGGACTGACACTGGTGACGTCGAGGATATCACCGGCCTCGGAAAAGATTCTCGCGACTTCAGCGCGTCGATGGGCTAAGTCAACATCTAGATAAAAGTTTTCTGCCAGTATCTCCTTCTTTTCATCCGTCCATGTTGGCAACATCGACCTGATGTCATCACGCCTCTGGAGCAAAATAGATGAAGGCGGTAGCTCTCGCTTCTTTAAACCAGCGAGTTCAATCAACGTGTCGAGGGCAATCATGTTGGCTGTCGTCGGCGCGCCGTACGTGTGGTTTGAGAACGAGATGACTCCGATATTGTATTCAGGATAAATCGCCCAATGGCTGCCATAGCCGGGCAGTCCACCGCTATGGGCAATGCGGACGGTACCATTGCATGCCTGTCGCCAACCGAGTCCATAGCCATATCCCCCGACCACGGGACAAGGTTCTCCTCTCCGATTTTTCGCATCGGCAAACATCGCGTTGATGCGCCACGGTTGGTGCATCTCGCGCAACGTGCTCCGACGCACCGGGCCGTTGTCGGGGCCATTGCGGGGAGGCCATGCCGACAAATGTAAGCTCACGTATTTCGCAAAATCTTCCACCGAGCAAATCAAGCCACCCATCGCACCATAGGCACCATCATGCAACAAGGGTTCTTCCTTCCAAGTATTGTCTTCCCACCGATAGCCGGGTGCTAGTACATCCGAGGAAACTTCCGAGTACTCCCAAGTTGAATGCGTCATGCCGATGGGAACCATGATGTTCTCTGTGATGTATTGCTGATAGGGTTTTCCCGAGACGTTCGAGATAATCCTACCGAGCAAAGCAAACCCCATGTTGCTGTATTCATAGGCCAGCCCGGGCACGTTGGAAAATGAAACTCCGGCTTTCACTTGGTCGAGTAAATCTTGGTCGGCGTCCGCCAGCTGACGATCGCCCCAGGGGTTGTCTTCCGGAAAACCCGCCGACATCGTGAGCAAGTGCAACACGGTAATGGGACCGGCGTCCGTGGTCAGCGCTCCACTGCCGGCAAACTCAGGCACATACTTCGTCACCGGGTCGCCCAGCGAGAGACTACCCTCATCCCGGAGCTTCAAGATCGCCATGGCTGTAAAGCTCTTACTCATCGACGCTATTCGATACAGGGCGTGCGTCGAAGCGCCCATGTTGGTGGAAATATTCGCAACCCCGGTGGCGCCGGAATACACGAGACTATCTCCCACGACAATGCCGTAGGCGATCGAAGGAAAATGATTCTTTTTCGCCACGTCGGCAAACAACTGGTCGATTACCGGAAAGTAATTCTTCATTCGTTCAAACGATCCGGGATCGGTAAACACAGGCTCAGCGTAGGGATGAGTGGATTCCTGTGACAGTTGCGGCGTCTCTTGGGCTTTCGGCGAGCAGCCAGTGGCGAACGCAACCGCCATCAAAATCGCAAATGAAGAACGCATAGGGTAAAAGGTTGGTTAATTTTCAACGTGAGCCGATGAGAAACCGGCTCCTGAAAGATAGGAAATGAAATAGTGGGGAACCAAGATCGAATCTCCGCGGTATGCTTAGGACAGGGAAAGAAGGAAGGTGCTTTACTTCACCTGGATGATCAACACCTTACCCTCAACGATGCGAGAGCTTCTCAAGTTATTGAGTCGCTTGATGTCTTTCACCGACACGTTGTACTTCTCGGCTATGTGACCGAGGGTGTCGCCTGACACTACCTTATGACGAATCACGTTGGCGTTGTTCAGGACGATAGTCGTCTCTTTGGGTTTCGAGGCAACGACCGCCGGGGCGGACTTCACCACAGGTCGGTGTTCAATCATCAAGACTTTGCCCGCTCACGTGGTAACGGTCGGCAATCTCCGACAGTGTCTCTCCATTTCTAATGCGGTGTTGGGTCGTGATCACTTCCGGTACTTTGATCTGGTTTGCGATCAGCGCTGAGTCGAGGCGTATTCCCGTGGTCCCTTCCATGACAAGTGAATCGAGGCTTAGGTCGGATGAATAGCGTTGCAAGGTATGCTCGAATGCTTGCGCAAATAGCTTGCCTTTCAATTGATACCCAGCCTTGGTCAAGTGAATATAGTCGGGACGGGCAAGGCGGGCCATGACCCATCTTGACATCGAATATTGACCACCAGATACTCGGAACCAATCGTAAAATCCGCAGTCTTGTTCACGTGCGATTTGTCGCACCATCGCAGCAAACAACTGCGACGATTCAATGTTCGCACCACGACGATACATATCTTGCGTGCTCGTCAACAAGATCGAAGCCCCTGGAGCAAGTTGTCGAACCCAGTTAATGGTCTGAACGATTTGTCTTCCGAGCTGCGGGGCAACACGGTCGGTGTAGAGAAAGTCGTTCGTTCCATAATCGAGAATTACGAGGTCTGGCTGCAGGACCGGAAGCTGTTCATCGATCATCACTTGTTCCAAGACGGCAGTGAAAGGCGCGCCACCTACACCGAGCGAGTGGTACACCAACCCACGGTTTTGTTCACTCTCCAAGCTCATACCATAGAACTCGAAATTGAGCTGTTGCTCCTGTTGCTTAAGCAACTGCACCTGGATAAAGTTGGTACTATCAGGCAGGATGATTTCCGCGAATGGAGTCTCGGCACTGTATGTAGACGCGGGCACCAGAATCTCGCTGTGGCGTGTAATGACTTTGAAGTCGAAACTCTGTTTGCCAGGTTTAAAGAACAACTTCAGTCGGCGGTAATGTGAAGGTGGTGCCTCTCGGAACGTAACCGTAAAGCCGGCATTCGGATCTATCGAACGGATGGTCATTCCTGACACCCCGAGCGGAAGGCGAGGTCGTGGTTCTAATGCTTTGGAGTATTGCCACTTGCCGTAGTGATTGGTCTTGTAGTCGAAAGGTGGATAGGTGCGTGCGGCTGAATAGGGGAACATCATCCCGTACCCACCGTCGCCTTTGAGTGTCTGCATGTGTTTGCGTACCTCACCGCTGAAGATACCGGGTTGGATGTGGGAGTCGCCAAAGTGGGCAATGGTCAATTTCGGCGTCGACTCGTCCTTCCATTTGTCGAAGAATTTTTGAAGGGCCGTCCGAGAATAAAACTCGATGAAGTTGTACTCTTCGCTGAAGAATTTCATTCCCGTGGTATCGGGAGGCTGAAGCGCAACGGTATCCTTGTTGGTGGTTGCCGGTACCGTGTCGGAGGAAGCTAAGATCGCCTTGGCCGTGTCGCTTGTAGACGCGACAAGGGTGCTGTCTTGCGCGAATCCATGCTGGACCGCCAGCGCCATGGTCATGGCAAAGATGAATTTCCCTACCGTTGAACGGGGCCGATTCGGGATCGAAGTAAGTTCTGCCATAGTTAAAAAAATCTAACGATGATGGGATACGCTGTCTTTCACTTCCAACTTCACACTATCTATCCTCGCCGGTTCGACCGCGGGAGTAGGCTCCACTTTGGTCGTTTTATAGGTTAAAAAATAACGTCCACGGTAGGACGCGAACTTCGAGTTTACTGCAAAGGTATTATGTAAAAACAATATTGCAGTAATTCCATTGGATTTTACAAAATCGGGCAGGTTCACGTCGTAATAGCGGTAATCCATCACATAAACGGTGCCGAAGTGGAGCGCCAGGTAAGGGGCCACGGCATTCCCGAACGAATCCTTGATCACGAGCAGCTTTTCCTGGTTCACCTCCGATTCGATTCGAACAAGTGGGTGGTCTCCCCCCAAGAAGTTTGCGTAATTGGGAACGTTGCTGAAAAGACTTGACTTCTCATACCGCGACGAGTCGAGGTTGTACCGGTATACCTTCGTGGGGATTGGTAGTTTATAGTACTCGACGCTGTCCTTCACATCCCTCAAGCGCTTATCGAGCGTAATCCCATATAGCGACCCCAAGAACTTCTTCTTGATCTTCTTTCGTTCGAGTTGACCCAACTCATAGGGCGTCACACCGGCACTCTTACAAAACCCGCGATAGGCGTAGTACGCTCCCAACCCGGTCCAATGATGGTCTGTGTTGAAGTAAATGTATCGGTCGGTATGCTTGGAAATCTCTTCATAGGCATCTGCAAAAATGACCCCTGAATCGAGCTGTTCTTTCACAAAGTTGATGTTCGCGCGCTCATTGCTAGATCCACGTTTATATTCCTTCGGTAAGTAGAAATCGATAGGTGTTGGTGCAACGAGGCAAAAGATCGACAAGCTATCGAACGTTTGGTGGTAAAGGTTGACCATTTCGGCATACCGTTTTGACGTTTCCTGTGTCGCGCCAAAAAGTTGAATCGCCCTTCCGCCATACACGATGATGGACGAAGCCTTGTCATAATCGGCTTTCGTCTTCAGCGTATCGTTGCTGACAATTGTTTTAGTTGTGTCTGCGTGGGCCAATTGCAACGTATCCGCGTCTGTATCGGGGATTTCTTCGGCGGCGCCAGCTTGGTATATCTTCACATCCGTATCGTACCCCCCAAGGTCTTTGATGTTGCTCGCCGCCTGCACGAGTTCTTCGCGCAAGGGAAAGTTATCCGAATAGAATAGGTCGACACTGTCGGTAAAGGTGCCTTCAAAAAGTGAAGACCAAGAGAACTTGGGAAAAGGCGTAAGTCGACGATTCTCTATTTCGGAGATTTCATTAGACGGTAGGAGCACCGAAAAAACGCCGACCACGCACAAGATCGTGATGAAGAAAGCGCTGTACATCAACCCTGTCGAGTTGTCGGGAAACGGTTTGTTTGGTTTGGTCTCTTCCATCATACCGCGCTTCAAAATCTAAAGTACAGGAAAGGATTGAAACTTCGACCCACGAGCAACGTCACCGACACCCAGAACAAGCCGAATGCGACGACGGCCAAAAACCAAAAGTGTGTTTTAGGTTTCAACCGGGCGGCCATAAAATCGTACAGCCATCCGTACACGGGCATGCAAAACAACACCGCGAGGACGAGCCACCATGCATGGCTTTTCAGCGATTCGACTAAGACTAGGTTCCAATGTTCTTGCGCATTACCCAACAACACGTCAAAAAATGCCCCCAGTCTTCGAAGGTCGGTGAAATAAAATATCGCCCAACCGATCACTGCAATGAACAACAGGTAGACATGGGAAATGACCCTCGGAATTTTTTCGAGGAGCTTCAAGAGAAAGGCTCGCTCCAACCAAATCAGTAACCCGAAGTAAAGGCCCCAAAGAATGAAGTTCCAGCTTGCCCCATGCCACAGTCCTGTCAGGAACCAGACGATCAACAGGTTGCGGACCGGTAGCCGCTTGTTACCACCCAAAGGAATGTAGAGGTAATCGCGGAAGAATGACCCGAGCGAGATATGCCACTTCCGCCAGAAGTCGGTTGCCGATGTCGCCGTGTAGGGATACTTAAAGTTCTCTTGATAGTGGAAGCCGTACATCCAACCCAATCCGATCGCCATGTCTGAGTAACCAGAGAAGTCGAAATAGATCTGGAGTGTAAACATGAGTAAGCCATACCAACCTCCACCGGTCGTCATCGTGGCAGGGTCGACGTTGAGAAACTGGCCCACCAATTCGCCGGCGATATTGGCGAAATACACCTTCTTAAAGAGCCCGAAACAGAAACGTAGGAACCCCCGACTCATTTCCGATCCCGTGACCTGCCTGTTGTTAATTTCCTGTTCGACGTGGGCATATCGCACGATGGGACCCGCGACGAGTTGGTGGTACATCGACACATACATCATGAACCGGAGGTATGAGTGTTGCGCGCGGACTTCGCCACGATAAACGTCGATCACGTATGAGATGGTCTGAAAGGTGTAGAACGAGATTCCGATCGGTAGTGTAAATGAAGGAACATCCAGCGACAAACCCAGGAGTTGATTGACGTTCTCGACAAGGAATCCGCTGTACTTGAAGGTCATCAACAACCCCAAGTTCACCACCAGCGACGCAACGACAAATGCCTTGGCGTGTTGTCGATAGCGTTCCATGAGAATGGCGTTGATGAAATCGATCGAAGCCGAGAATATTAGTACGATGATCCACAAGGGCTCTCCCCACGCGTAGAAATAGAGAGAGAACAAAACCAACACCCAGTTACGATACTCCTTATTGCTAAATGCGAAGTAGAGCGTGAGGCTGAGGGGTAGAAAGATGAATATAAAAAATAGGTCGGCGAATACCATGCCTTCAATTGGCACTCTCCTTTCGGGGAATGAGCGCGCTTAAAAGCTGCAAAGATATAGATGAATTTCCGAATTCAACGGCCAGTCGACCCAATAAAGACGCGGCTAGGCGCCGACAGCCGAGAGGTTGTAAAAGGCGTAGGCGGTGAGCAAGAATACGGGCACACCCCGGTATAGGAACCCGATTAGGCGAGGATACTTCGACGCGTTGGTAGAAACTGCGACAAATGCCACGGCGATGGATGCCAAAAGCGTGGACGTTCCGATCAAAAGCATTTCGGCGGCACCCGAAAGGTGCAAGAGTGCAAAGAGGAATCCGTCTAGGCACACGGCCATGGCAATCCATCCAAGTTTAGGGACAATGGAAACAGCAAGAAGTTCGATGAAGCCTTTCTTCTCGGGCGTCTGCTGGGTGGGCTGAGGAGTGCCCGCTGGCGGGGCTTGAAATGCCCGCAGAAAATAAACGCCGGCAAGCGAAGACATCCCGATCATCAGCAATTCGTTGCCGTACGTCCAGTGCATAGCTTTGAAGATCAACCCACCTACGCTCAGAAGGATGGCGACCACTTCGGCAAAGCCTAGAATTTTAGACAATAGCGTGACGAAAGCTGGATTTTGCTGGGGTGTCGACATGGCGGGGGCGTTTCTTTCGAAGATAACATTTTTCCGAAACTACCCCCTACTCGCCGCGCAACACTTGGGCAGGGTTTGCGGCGGCGGCTTTCCATGTCTGCGAGCCGATCATCAACAAGGCAATGCCTAGCACGCCCAAAAATCCAACGAACAATTCGAATATTGCAATGGGCGGATGATACGCATAGTTCACCAGCAACACGCGTTCAAAAAATAGATAGGTAGCCGGTATGGCGATCGCTCCCGCAATGGTAAGCATCGTGACGAATCCCGAACTTAACAATAAGATCAAATTCGGAAGACTTGCCCCCATCACTTTTCGGATGCTGATTTCCCGAAGCTTCGTTTCAGCAGTGAAGACCACCATCCCGAAAAGGCCGAGTGAGGCAATGGTGATGGCAAGAAGCGCCAATGCACCCGCGATCTTTAACATGGCCGAGTATTCCGCGTAAGCCTTCTCAATTTGATCATCATAATACTGACCGTCGAGTGGTCGTACCGGATCGGTTTGTTTCCACAAAGCTTCAATCTTCGCACGTGCCGCGATCGGATCCGTTGTTCGCAATTTGATATTCAAGTTGACATACTTTGTCCCGGCAAGGTGTCGAAACACGAAAGGTTGGTAGGCGTCTTCCGCTTTGCCACTTTGAAAATTCTTTAGGACACCTACAATGGTCAGCTTACGCTTGCCGTAGGTGATCTCCTCTCCTAACGCCTTGGCGGGATCGCCACCACCGATATTGAATCGCTTGAGCATTTCTTCGTTTACGATTGCTTCGGTCTCGGTATTCGTGCTTGTGGGACGAGCTTGAAAGTTGTGACCGGCCAAAAACTTGTGGCCGTGAATCGGGAAGTAATGTTCGTCGACACGATTACCCCACGTTTGAGCAGAGTCGCTTGGGTCCTTGTACTTCGCTTGGTCTCCATTGTAGTTCCCGATGCTGGTGACCATTTGGGATTGGGATACTGCCTCTACTTCCGGAATTTCGGCCAAGCCGTTGATCATGGCATCCGGCGACAGACCTTGCATGCTCACATTGAATATGTTTGATGTCGAGAAACCGAGATCAAACGCCAACATACTCTTGTACTGACCTAACCCGACAACTGTCGTGGTAATGAACACAAGTGTGACCACATACTGTACGACGACCAGCGCACGGCGCAAGTTCAAGTGTTTGAATACCTTGATTGACGACGAGTCACGCAGGGCATGGGTGATGTTCACATTTGCAAAAAAAGCGGCAGGGAAGAGACCGGCGACCAGGCCGACACCCAGCGCCAGCACGAAAAACCCACCTACCATCGAGGGCGTCAAGTGCAACTTGACTATGGCGCTCAACTCGGGTGCGATGCCCAGAAACGGGTCGCGCACCAACAAAAACAATACGATTGCAACGACGAGCGCAGCCACGGAAATAAGTACGGCCTCATATACAAATTGCTTTCTCACGTCTGCACGATGGGCACCAATAACTTTGCGAATACCCACCTCCTTGAAGCGACGGATCGACCGCGCGATTGAAAGATTTGTGTAGTTGAAACAAGCTGACAAAATCACGACACCCGACAACGCCAACAGGATCCAGACAACGCTGGCGGAGATTGTGGGACCAAAATTGTTGCTCAGGTTGGGACCAACGACTAGCGTATCCAAGGGTTGAAGGTCAAAGAACAGCTTCCAACTCGAGCTACCGAAAGGAAGGTTCTTTTTATTGGGTGCATTGCCGGCATCCGCCACTGCCGCAAGTGCCGCACGCACATCCTCCGGTTTCACCTCTGGCGGAAGGAGTACATAACAAAACGTGTCCCACATGTTCGTCCACGAGAAAAAATCGGGGTTATCCTTGTATTGCACATCTAGCGTGGCAAACGACACAAGCGACTCGAAACGCAAGTGTGAGAAAAACGGAATATCACGGATCACACCCGTGACGGAGTAGTCGACGGTATCTACGCGAATGGTTTTACCAAGGGCTTGTTCACCACCAAAAAACTTGCGCGCGGAAGTCTCCGTGAGCACGATGGAAAAAGGTTGATCGAGCGCGGTGTTGGGGTTGCCTTGAACGAAGGGCAACGTGAATATCCTGAACAAGGACTGCTCGGCCCAAACTCCTTCTATTGGAAGCTTTGTTGAGCCAAGCTGAGCAACACCGTCAAAGCCTCGACGAACGAGGGCGAGTTCTTCGATCGATGTCGCACGTTCGCGAACATCGCGGCCCGCCTTGATGGAGGTAGTTGCAAACCCGCCCCAGTCTTGTCCCGGTACCTCTGGGTTGGTGACCAACCGGTAAATTCGAGATGCATTGTCGTTGAACTTGTCGTAGCTCCACACGTCGTGCAAGAAACCAATCAACAAGAGTCCGACGGTCATACTAATGGCGAGTCCGACGATATTAATTGCTGCAAAGAGTTTATTGCGCGTCACGTTGCGCACCGATGTCTTCAAGTAGCTACCGATCATAGTCCAAGAATTAAGTGGATGGCGAGTCTTTGGTTTACGAACTGTGTATAGTCTCAAGAATTTGATGGCATCGAAGAAATAAATGAGCCGCGCGCGTCGGACTCCTTTCGAATGCACGTTTCGATCGAAGTACTCGTTGAGGTCTCCCAAAAGATCTTCAGCCAATTCGGGCCGGCAGTACCATTCGATGAACCGCTGCGGCCAGCGTGGGGGTTGCGGCAAGTGGTCGTCCATGGCTCAAACTTTTTTCCAAACCAGAGATGGAATTCGATCCCACAGGTTGTCGCGCATCGACTTCGCACGCACCAGCGACGCTTTGCCCGCCACCGTCAATTGGTAAAACCGCTTGCGCTTGCCGCCCCTCACTTTTGTCGCCTCACCCAAGAAACTCTTGACCAGTCCCTTCTCTTCCAACCGGTTGAGCACCGCATGCACCATCCCCAATCGCGTTTCGCGCTGGGTCGCTTTCGAGAGTTCATCGCACAATGCGACGCTGTAGGCATCGTCGCCCAGAGCGGCAATGGCCAGTAGCACGAGCTCTTCAAATTCTCCCAGATTGGTTCCTTTCATAAACGTTAGTCGTTACTCGTTACTCGTTACTCGTTAGTCGTTAGTCGTTAGTGGTTTAGATTGGATGTTGGATGATGGTTGTTGGATGATGGTTGATGGGGTTACGATAAGTTTGGGGATGCTATTCGATGTCTGGTGACCAAAAACAATTAGGACTGCAAGCGTTCGTCGAGGTAAGCGCCACCAACCACCATCAACCATCAACCACCAACCATCAACCACCAACCACCAACGATCTCGCTCATTTACTTCATAAATGTATGTAAAATACCCAATAAATCAAGCTCGATGCTGCGTGGTTTTCCCGCAAACCTGTGCATGGAAATAAAGGTGGATTTCCTTACACGGAATGGACTCGATCGCCCGCCGGATCGTACACACATAATAGTTATATTGAGAAACAAATGAACATATAAGAAAATGGCACACGGACTATTAATCGATATGGATGGCGTAATCTATGGGGGCAACCAAATGATCCCTGGCGCGGACAAGTTTATTGACAAGCTTTTGAAAAACGACATTCCCTTTACTTTCATGACCAACAATAGCCAACGTACGCCGTTGGAGGCGACACGAAAGCTAAAGCGATTGGGGATAACCGTCGAGACGCGACACATCTACACCAGTGCGATGGCCACAGCTAATTTCTTGGCAAGTCAGGCACCACAAGGAACTGTGTACGTGTTGGGTGAGGGCGGCTTGTTGACGAGTTTGACCGAACATGGATTAACGATGGTTGACTCGGAGCCTGACTTTGTCGTGATTGGGGAAGGAAGAAACTTCACCCTCGAAATGGTCGGCAAGGCGGTAAACATGATCTTGGAAGGCGCTAAACTGATCGCGACCAACCGTGATCCTTCGCCCAAGAAAAAAGGCTGGGACAACCTCGGGATTGCCGCCACTACCGCAATGATCGAAGAAGCAACTGGCAAACGTGCATTCGTGATTGGTAAACCTAGCCCGGTCATGATGCGTTCCGCCCGAAAGCACATCGGATTGGAAACAGCCGAAACAACGATTATCGGCGATACGATGGACACAGACATTCAAGGTGGCGTGCAGATGGGCTATAAGACCATTCTCGTCCTGAGTGGCGTATCCCGTTTAGAGGACATGAACAACTACGCTTTTAAGCCCGACATGATCGTACAATCGATCGACGAAATCGAGCTACCGCTCAAGTGGTGGTAGTCCACGTTGCGGCCGTTACTCGTGACGCAGGGTTTCTACCGGATTCAGCGTTGTTGCCTTCCACGTCTGCGATATGATCGTGACCAAACCCAATCCCAGGATAATGGCTGTTCCCAGCGATAGCAATCCAACTGAAATAGGAATTCGGAAGGCATAGCTTTCGAGGTAGCTCTCGCCTAAGAAGTAACCGAGAGGCAGGCCAATCGCCAGTGCGATGAGAATCAACCACAAGAACGATTGGCTGAGTGTTGCCACCACTTGCCACGGTTCCGCCCCCATCACCTTTCTTATGCCGATCTCCTTGAGCCGTACCGTGGTGGCGTACATGGCCATACCCAGCATTCCCAGACACGCCAATACGATTGCCAACACGCTCACGTATCCAACGACCCAGAGCACGTCGCCAAATCCGGCGCGTTCATAGGCTTCGTCGATTTCCTCTTCCATCCACGTAGCTTCGAGGGGATGAACCGGATCAAGTTGTTTCCAAACTTGGGCGAGTTTTGCTTTCACTTCCTCCCCCCTACTACTTTGAACCTGAACATTCATAAATGCCAAGTCATCTTTCTTATACCTCAACGCGAGCGGGCCGATCGCATAACTGAGGGGTCGAAAGTGAAAATTCTTCGTCACGCCGATGACCGACAACATCACCGAGTCGTCGACATAAATGACCTGTCCTATCGCCGAGGATGCATCTTGAAACCCAAATTGAGCGAGGGCCGCTTCATTTAGAATGACATGCGATTCACGCGGTCCTTCTTCCGCCGGACTGAAGTTATGCCCAGCCTTAAATTCAACTTGCAAATGATCGACATAGGTGTGGTCGACGGCAAAGTCGCGCATCACGAACGGTTCGCCTAACTCCGTGCGCCGATAGTCGCTCGCGCGATCGGACCAAGTACCCAACCGGTGCGACACCCCACCGATGCTAAGCACGCCGGGTATTTGCGACACGCTCACGGCGACCCTGTCAAAGTTGTTGCCCTGAAGCCTGACGTTGAGCAAGTCTTTTTCCTGAATGCCGTAGTCCTTGTTAACCATGTATTGAACTTGGTTGTAGATAACCAATACAACCACGGTAAACACAATCGATAGTGTGAATTGTGCCACGACCAAAACCTTCCGAAGTGCGAGCCGAGAGTAGACGCGCTGACCCGCCGCGTCTTTGAGCACACGTATGGGTCTAAACGAAGAGAGATATCCAGCGGGCAATGCGCCGGCAAGCATACCAACGCCAAGTGCGAATGCAAGAAACCAGCCGAACATCGTCACGTCCTCTTGTAGGTGCACGGAGTATTCCGAAACCAAATGAAGGCGCAGGAACGCCACCTTTAATCCTTGCAAGATGACGTAGGAAGATATGAGCGCCGCCAGGGCAAACACGACGGCTTCCCCGATAAACTGGGCGAAGACTTGACGGCGGTGTGCTCCCATCACTTTCCGAATTCCAATTTCGCGAGCGCGGGTCAGCGACTTGGCAATCATCAGGTTTGTATAGTTGAAGCAAGCCATCACCAACACGATGGTGGCCAACACACCCATTAGCACGAGTAGTACTTCCGGGACACCTCGCCCCATGGTATTCGACAGAATGGGTCCGGGTGTGATGGCGGTGAGCGGTTGCAGGTAGAATTCAATTCCTTTGTCGCGGGTTTCCAACTGGGCTGTTTGGATATTCTTCTTCGCCAATTGATCGAGGGCCGACTGCACATCTCTTTCCTGCAGCCCGTCCTTCAAAACGAAATAGACGTGTGCCGAATAGTAGTCGGTCCATTGCTCGGATGTGGATCGGCTGACGCCTGTCTTTTCCCATGAGGGGAGTGCGGTCATAGAACCGATCATTTCAAAATCGAGATGGGTATTCCCAGCGAGGGGCTTGAGGACGCCGGTCACGGTGAAATCACCGAACCCACCCACGGTGAGCACGCGCCCCAACGGGTTCTGTTCACCAAAGACTTTCTTCGCGGCAGCGGCCGATAACACCAAGCCGGTGGGATCTTGCAGCGCTGTCATGGGATCCCCTTCTTCAAATTCGAAATCGAACACACGGAAGAAGGAGGGATCTGCTAAGAAGCCGCTCAAAGGAACGTTGACTTGTCCATACACCGCATCGCCTTGAAAAGATCGATACAAGCGCACGACATCGGAAGCAAACGTGTATTCTTCGCTCACGGCCTTTCCCAACGCGAGCGGCGCACTCGCATAGGGTTCTGAACCACCATCTACGCGCAACGCCCGCGTGTTGATCCGGTAGATCCGACTTGCCTGGGCATGGAAGTTATCGAACGAAAGTTGATCTCGGACGACCATCATGACGAGCATGCCGAGGGACATGGCTACGGACAGGCCGATGAGGTTGATGAGACTGAAAGACCGGTTCCGAATCATGTTTCGGAGCGCGGTCATGATCACGCTGCGCATCATGGTGTGACAAATTGGTGGTGCAACAAAGACGAATGCATTCGCACCATAAGTGTAGGACACTTTCTAGACAAGGCAAGCGTACGAGAAGTCAACTCGCGCAAACATGAACCGGACTGTCGGATCTATGACTTCAAATCTTTGAGCATGTTGTTTACCTGCGAATCGCCGAATCCATAAATTCCCTCCGTTTGGGTGAATTGGGAAAATAGATCATTAAAGTCGGTGTACCCTTGTGACAGGAGATCCTCAAGTACTTTGCGGGGACGATCTTTTCTTTTGCGCTCAACTTCCGCGCGGCATATATCTTCAAGGAAAGGATAGCAAGGAGAAAGCGACCGCGAATAGAATGCGAGCGCCACCACATCGGCGCGTCGGTAGGCATCCCAGAGGTTGACACCAAGGGTGAAGTCTCCCTTGGCAAACGCGACGCGTTTCTCGAAGCAATGGATGAGGTCGGTAGACGTGTGCGAGCGGAAGCCCTCCCACTTCGCATTGTTCCGGATTAATGGATTGATTCGGAACACGCGGGTGATACCCTGTTTAGCCAACAAGGAGACGGTAAACCACATGTTGGTTTGGCAAAACAGGTCATGTTCAAACCACAGATACACTTCATCGTCGGTTGTGATGCTGCGGATTTTGTCGAATTCAGATTTGACCTGTTCAAAGTATTCGTTGGGCGAGGCCCCAAAGGAATCGACGATGAAAGCAGCACGCTTGTTCCAAAAAGTCGTTTCGTCTTCGTCTGCGACGGGGCCGTCGATGAGGCACTCACGGCTGACGATCACAGGACCTTCTAAACCTGTCCTTCGAAAAGTACCGGCAAGGGCATCGCCGGTCACGATATGGTAGTTGATCATGGTAGTTTGGGGTCACCTTGAAAGGTCGTGGGGTGAGATCCGCATGCCATCCCTAAACCTCTACCTTACAACGGGTGTACAAGAATTTTATTTATCGCTTTGAAATAAATTTATTATTCATCGTTGTGGATGCCTGCTAGAATGAAAAAGTTCTAACGAAGCATCGATCTCTTTTCAAAAACTTCAACGGCGAAGTTGAACTGTCCGGTTGTGACTGTAAAACTCAATCGTATGAATGGCTCGTTCAACGGTCAGACGGCATTCGATACTTCTATGTGAGTAAACATTAACGTTACTCATATCTCAATGACTTCACCGGATCTGAAAGTGCTGCGCGTATGGTTTGATAACCTACCGTCAACAGTGTTAGGCCGAGGGCCGAAAGCAGGGTAATTACGAATAACCAAGGGCTAAGGGTTGAACGGAACGCATAGGTATCGAGCCATCCTTGTGCAAAATACCAGGCGAGGGGGATTGCCAGCGCGTTGGCAATCATGACCAAGATCAAGAACTCCTTCGACAACAGGCCCGTGATGTTCATCACGTCGGCGCCAAGAATCTTTCTCACCCCAATTTCTTTGGTCCGCGATACGACCAGAAAAGACACCAAACCGAGCAAACCGATGGCTGCGATCGCGACCGTGACGACCGCGAAGAGTGCAAACACACGAGCAAGTTTTTCCTCCGACTGGTATTGATCGTTGAATGCGTCGTCCAGGAAGAAGTAGTTGAAGTCGGAGCCAGCGAACATCTTACTCCACAAATCTTGCAGGCTCGCGATCAGTTCCTTGGTGCCGGAAGCCTTGTACCGGATGGCGTACATATAACTCCCGCGCGGATGGATGTCCATGACGAGAGGACCGATGTGCCGTTGGAGCCCCACATGATGATAGTCTTTGACGACACCGATTACCTCACCGGCGGGGAACCCAGATGGCGAGGTAATTTTCTTTCCAATGGCGTTTTGAGGTTCCCAACCCATTAAGGTGGCAGCAGTTTCGTTGATGACCAACCCGTCGACCATATCGGTCGAACGGTTTGGATCGAAATTGCGTCCATAGATGACTTCAAGCCCCATGGTGGGCACATAGTCTGGGTCGACCGCCATGTATTGAACGGAGACAGCTTCGTCGCCCGATTTACCCTCAGGATACGCAACCTGTCCATCCCAACCGGCGATGGCGGGCAATGCATTGGTAAAGGTCACGGCGTCGACAGCTGCAAGTGACCTGATCTGATTCTTAAATGTCTCGTGCCCTTCGGGGTTAGCAGCTTGTGCCCGGGAAGCGTTCAGAACGATGATGTTGTCCTTCGTGAAACCCAGCTTTTGGTGCTGCATGTAGTCCAGTTGATTTAAGACAATGAATGTACCGGAGGTAAGCACCGCCGAGATCACGAATTGAAAGACGACCAGCGCCCGTCGAAGTTGAACGCCACGGACACTGGTCTGCATTCGTCCCTTCAATACCTCAACGGCATTCATGGATGAGAGCACCATGGCAGGATAGAAACCGGCTAGTGCAGTGATGATCACCAGCAACGAACCGATTCCGATGATGGTGGTCGGCGAGATAAACGAAGTCCATTGGTAATCTTTCTGCATGAGTTGATTGAAAGACGGAAGGAACAACCATGTTAACACGAGTGCAGCCAGGAAGGAAATAGCTGTCACGAGAAAAGACTCCGACATAAACTGACGGATGAGCCCCCAACGGGTGGATCCTGAAACCTTCCGAAGGCCGACCTCACGTGCCCGGTAGACGGAACGCGCTGTGGCAAGGTTCACATAATTGATACATGCGAGCAAGATCACGAAACATGCGATACCCGTGACCAAGTACACCCGCTCGATGCTTCCCGAGGGCCCGAGTGCGTTTCCTGTTTTAGACCGCAAATAAATATCCTGCATGGGTTCATAGACTACGTTGCAGCTCACACCCCAGTCTTTCAACATGTCGGGAACTCGGTCGGTGTAGATGTTGCGCGCCTTCTGGGCAAATGCTTTGGCGTCGACACCGGGACGAAGCAGCAAGTAGTTTCCTACATTAATGTTACCCCATCCATCGTTGTAGGAAAAGTCTGAGAAGAGCGCTTCATAGGAAGCAAAAGAAAGCACCATCTCAACTTGGATGTGAGAATTCGAGGGCACGTTCTTCATGACGCCGGTCACTTGAAATTGGAGTGTATCGGCTATCGTCAGTTGTCTGTTGAGTGCATCTCCACCGGGAAAGTACTTTCGCGCCAGGTCTTCCGAGATCACCACCGACCAGGGTTGGTTCAAAGCGGTCGCTGCATTCCCTTTTACCAAGGGGAAGGAGAAAATTTGAAAAAACTCGGGCGAGGCAAATTGTGCTTTCTGGCGGATGCGTTTGCCGTCGTGGTTCACCTGGAAACGACTCGCGTTTCGGAGGTAAACCACTGCCTCTACTTCGGGGAACTCCCGGCGGAGTACGTCCCCAACGGGCCACCCATTCGTTGCCATGGGACCCTCACCGCCCCCGGTCTTCGGGTTGAAGAACTGGGTTAGAACGCGGTAAGTGCGGTCCTTCTTCTCATGGAAGCCGTCGAACGACAGCTCATCGACTACGAAGATCAAAATGAGGATTCCGGCTGTGAGGCCGAGGGATAACCCGAGCAGATTGATGAAGGCAAATCCTTTGAATCGCAGGAGCGTACGAATGGCGACCGTGAAGTAGTTTTTCAGCATAGCTTGGAGATATATTATAATGACTCGAGCGTCTGTGAAAGGTTACAAACTGGCCCGACACATTCCGTAACTACGATTTATTGGCTCCCGAAGATCACGTCCGTCAACCAACTCGGTTCTTCGCTGCGACGAACCGGGCGGAGACGTCCACGAATCGGATATTCTTAATGACCCAGAAAGGTCTTTGCCAGTTGCATGGCGGGGTGGTTTACTTTATTTTTGAGGCCCTAAATTCTACGAGATGGGACGGATCTTCGAAAAGAGAAAGCACAAAATGTTCGCGCGCTTCGACCGCATGGCGAAAGCGTTTACACGCATTGGCAAAGACATCGCCATTGCTGTGAAACAAGGTGGTGCCAACCCCGACAATAATCCACGCCTTCGGATGGCGATCCAAAACGCCAAAGGCGCAAACATGCCGAAGGACCGCGTTGAGTCGGCAATCAAGCGTGCCTCCTCAAAAGAAGAAAAGGACTTTCAAGAGGTAGTATACGAGGGTTACGCACCCCATGGGGTACCCGTGCTCGTGGAATGTGCGACAGATAATCCCACCCGGACGGTGGCAAACGTGCGCCTCGCGTTCTCCAAGAATGGCGGGTCGATGGGCAACTCTGGTTCCGTCAGTTTCATGTTCGAACGTAAAGGAATCTTCAAGTTCGAACCTTCAAAAATCGACCTCGATGAATTGGAGCTTGATCTTATCGACGCCGGTGCCGAAGACATCCAACGCGACGAAGAAGAGGTCGTGATCTACACCAAGTTCGTCGACTTTGGTCACATGCAGAAATTCTTGGAATCAAAAAAACTGGAACCGAAGAGCTCAGAACTCCAATATATCCCCAACGTCACCAAGGAACTGTCGGAAGCTGAGCAAGACGAAGTCATGGAATGCATTTCCGCCATCGAGGCGGACGACGACGTTCAAAACGTCTACCATAACTTGGCGTAACAAACCGATATTCTCCAAATGAAACGACCGCCCGATGCTATTCGTCGGGCGGTCTTTTTGTCACCAACAATTCGTTAGTCGGCACCGATGGTGCTCGCACCGCTGCTGCTGCTCTTCACCATCGGGTTACCCCTGTAGCGAATTTCACTCGCACCCGAGGCCGTGGCATTCAAAAGGCTCTTAGCATACACTCGAACTCTGCTTGCCCCCGATGCATCCACCGTCGCTTGGTCCGCCTCGAAGGAGTAACTTCCCATCTCCGATGCGCCCGATACAAGCGCTCTCAGGCTGGAGGCCTTTCCAATCATCGATAAAACAGACGCACCAGACAGGTTCAACTCTACCTGCTCCGCGTTGAGTTGTAGCTGGGCATGAGACGCCCCCGAAAGCGTTAAGTCGAAAGCACCCGTTGTGTCAAAGCCTGAAACCGATGAAGTGATTGCCCCTAAGAACGTCGCGCCCTTCAATATAGGCATTGTGATCGTCACATAGGTAGTGTACTGGCGATTGGCATGAATGTTCTGCGTGAACCGAGCACGCAGTGTTGTCCCAACCTTAAAAAATTCCAAGTCATCCAAATTGCGGCGGTCACCCGAAACTTTTACACTGAAAAGATCGCCGCGTACGACCGTAACATTGAAGCCGTCCCCCATTTCAAGGCGGTCAAAATCAACCACGGCAATCTCCTTCTGGTCAGGTTGCATGGGACCCAGATCTTCCGTCTCTAAGCATGAGGTAAGAGAGGTGGCGATCGCGGCAAACATCATTGCTGCAATCAAAATTTTCGAAGTTTTCATTGGTTTCTTCTGTGTTTCGGGAGTAGGACAACTGAGAACGGGGAAACCCCTATGGATTGAGAAGTAAGAATTAAGAATTAAGAATTAAGATTTAGGATTTAGGATTTAGGATTTGGGGAGAAACGCTTCAAAACAATACCGTCCTAAAGGCGATAACTTTCAAAAAAAAGCGGGCGTTTGCGACTATATCAAACCCTCTTCCTCATGGTCGCCCTTTTCTTTGTCGCCACTTTTATATTCGCTGTCTCGCCAGCATTTGGTGCGGGGGGTTTTCAATTGCAACCGGGTCGCACACACACCTCGGTTCCATTCCAGACGTATAAGGATGTGATCATAGTTCCAGCCATCATCAACGACACGGTGCCCGTTCGTTTGATTCTCGACACGGGCACGAGATCCATCCTACTATGCGGGAAGCGATTCGCCGGAATGCAGAATCTTTCGTCGCGTCGAAAAGTCGGAATCACTGGATGGGGGTCGCCGAAGCCTATCGATGCCGCGGTGAGCTATCCGAACACCATCGAGATAGGACACGTCAGAGGCGAAGCACTCGCTTTTGCAGTCGTTCCTGAACGGCATTTATTTGCCGGCCGTCCCGATATCGACGGAATCATTGGGTACGAGCTTTTCGCGAAGTTCATCGTCGAAATCAACTACGACACGGAGGTCCTACAATTGTTTGAGAAACTTCCTTACGGTTACGCGAGCGACTTCGTGAAGATTCCTTTGGAGGTGAACAAGGCGATGCCTCAAATTGCTTCGACCGTGGTTCTCAACAACAAGACCACCGTTCAAGTAAAATTGCTGGTCGACACCGGATCTTCTTTGGGCTTGGCCCTTTTCACGAAGGAAAAGTTCTTGGAATTTTCTTCCCACCAACTTCAATCCGTCGGCATTGGACTCAACGGTCCGATTCACGGGTACGACCTGTACTGCAAGAGGATCATGCTAGGCAACCTGCGCGTGAAGCAAATACCGACTCATGTCATTGACATCGATGAGCACCCAGACGAAACATTCTCTTACTGTGGCTCCATCGGTGCTGCGTTCTTACGAAAGCATGTTGTTATTTTTGACTATCCCGGTGAGCGTCTCCTGTTGAAACCTATTTGAGCTGAGCCGCACGTGACTGCGGACCTGCCGTCGTGAGGTCATCATCCACCATTCGATTGTTGTATTGCTGGATGTATGCTTTCAAAACGGTCTCCATCGACTGAACGGTGTCGGGCATTTCGAGCACCAGATTTTTCGTGAGCAGAAGATCTTGTTTGAAGTTGTAGAGTTCCAACGACTTCGTCCCGTCGAACCGAAGCACGTAGTCGCCACGAAAAAGTTGATACAGGTTGTCGATATAGTTAAACGCGAAGGGCGTCCCTTGTGCAAAGACGTTCCTGCCGAATGCCACGTACGGAGCATCGTAGTGAAGGCTGGACAAAACCGTGGGCATGATATCCACTTGTTGGATCACATCTTCGCTCCACTGGGGCTTCCACTGCGGATGGTAAAAAAAGACAGGAATGCTGAAGTATCCCCAGACCGTGTTGTATTCACGGTAACCAATTTCCGCCGATGCGTGGTCGGCGGTGATCACAAACAGAGTATGGTCGAACCACGGTTGTTTTGAGGCATATTGGAAGAATTTTCGAAGCGCATCGTCGGTGTACTCGATCGTTCGATAAATGGGTTTATCTCCGCCTTTGAATCGGTCTTTTTCCTCATCGGGCAGGTTGTAAGGATGGTGGGAACTTACCGTGAACAGCGTCGCGTAGAAGGGTTCATGGAAAGACGATAGCTTTTTGCCAAAGTATTGTAGGAACGGCTTGTCCCAGATCCCCCAGATGCCATCGTAATCCGCGGCACTGCCGCCCTCCGGTTGCGATTCGTATTCATCCTTCCCATAGTAAGCATCGAAACCGCATAAGTTGGCAAATGCTTGGAAGCCCATCGATCCGTTGGGGGCGCCGTGAAAAAAACCAGTTTGATAACCCTTGGGTTTCAATAAGGAGGCCAGGCTATTGACTGTGTTACCCGAATAATGCGACAGCACATAGGGAACCTCGATGCTTGGTATGCTGCAAATAACCGATGGCATGGCATCAATCGACTTGCGGCCATTCGCCATCGAATATTGAAACACGCTACTCACTTGCATGAGGGAATCGATAAACGGCGTGTGTCCATGAAAACCAGGTATCCTTCCATCGCGATGGTAACCGCCGACAAACTCTTTCGAAAAGCTTTCTAAAATTAGAACCACCACGTTCATGGGTTGAAACGCAGCGCTGTCGGGTGGCACCACGGGATTGAACACCCGCTCCAGCGCGTGCTGGCTCTCGAAGTAGTCGGGCTTCGTGATTACATTTTCCCGCGCCGTGCGCATTAAGGCAAATGGCGTATTGAGCACGAGGTTGACATCCTTGGGTACGGTGGCATATTCGGCTGCATTACTCAGCGTGATGGGGCGCGTGCTATGTGCGAAGCCGCCGCGGGCGCCACCAATAAAAAGAACGATGATTATGGGTATCGCCACCAACCCACTTCCGTAGAACATCCAGCGGTTTTTGAGTTGGGGTCCCTCCCACTTGATCAACCGCTGCGCCCACACCAGGGCGGTCACCAACAATCCCCAGATCAAGGCTACATACCAGTAATCGAACAGAAACTGGAAGAACAGAGACCATCCATTTTGTTCGTTCTTAAATTGGGCGAAGACGCTTAGCGTGGTCCTCCGAAGGGTAAACTGGTAATAGACCGCATCGCCCATGTTGGTGGCAAGAGCAACGGAATTGATCAGCACGAAGAGGGTGCGCACGATCACCTGGTACCAACGTCGGAATCGAACCGCCAGCGGAAGAATCATGAGCACCAGCAGCAGGCTGTTGGAATACAAGACGGCAGTTAAGTCGAAGCGAAGGCCTCCGAACATAATTTGACGCCAACGCACGCCCGTCATCGAAGGGAAGTAGTCGGTGTTGAACGCGTAGAACACCACACGGCAAACGGAGTAAAGCACCATGGCAACGAGTAAGTACGCCGCCAGCGCCACGTATACGTTACCCTTCCACTTGAGGCCTTCGAACAGTTTCTTCACCGCACAAAGTTATCTCAACAATTTGTAATTCCTGTATTCGCCCGGAATCCATCCGACCCATTTAAACATGGTACGCTTGAACCGGTCCTTGGGCGAGTAAAACTTGATGGATAAGTCAGGTTGAAAGTCCCAGTTCTTTCTCGCGATCCGCGCTTTCATCACGGCAGGGTGGGTTCCATCGAATCGACGGATGGGTTCCTGTGCCTGCTCATACTCGTACTTGGCTCCTTTGCGGAAAAAGCTGGCGATCCAGTTATCGTCGTGGTAGAGTTTTATCTTCGCTTTCTCCTTCTCTTGGAGGGCATTGGGCTCACGGGTCCAACCGTAATGATACATGTACGCGTCGATCAATTTGACATTCAACTTCCTGTTAGGTCGCACGCGAAACCCTTGCGCATCGCGGTAGGAGAAAATGTCTTTGCGATTGCGCACGATTCTAATCTCGCGTCGATACCAAGAATGTGCTTGCCCCACGTAGTCGTACGATCCAAAAAAGTGAAGGTACTTGAACAGCAGCCCTTCGACCTTCGGATCGTCGACGTACTTCTTCATGGCTTCACGCACCGTGGGCACATACTGTTCGTGCATCACCTCGTCGCCTTGGATATAGAACGCCCAGTCGTATTCCGGTGGGATTGCTTGGAAAGCTTTGTCGGTTTCCAAAGCCAGCACCCGACCTCCCTCACGAAACGATTCGTCCCACACGGTACGGATGATCTCAACCTTTGGATCTATGGCTTGCACCATTTCGGCAGTGCCATCGTCGCAATCACCTACCGCAACAATCACCTTGTCGCACAAGGGTAGGATCGATTTGATCGCCTCCACCGCCGGATAGTCGAACTTAACGGCGTTCTTTAGAAATGAGAAACCACAGACTTTCATATTACAAGTTTGGTCGCTATCTTGTCAGATTGCAAGCTTTTCAAAGGCCAAAAATTAGCCATTTGTTGGATTCTCTTCATTGTAATTTATCCTAATTTTGGCCGTTATAGTCAGGTCGTACCATGAGCCGTTCTTACCCAACTTCACTCCTATGACCGAGCGTCGGCTAAGAACTTTCTCCCTTCTCGTTTTCATGATGCTCGTGCGTTCGGCGCAAGCGCAACACATCGAGTCCTTTGGCGTGTTCATGGGTATGAACTTCCCCTTTACTATTGATCAAGGTCTTCAAAAAGACACCCGTTTCTACGGAAAGTTCACCATGCGCGCCACGCCGGTTGGGTTTAGCTATGGTTATGACAAAGTAGGGCACGGTTTTGTCGTGACCCCTGCCCTTACCAAGATTGGGCAAAAGTACGTCATCCGGAACATACAAGGTGGAGAAGTAGGTGAACGAGATATCTCGATGAACTACCTCAGCGTACCGGTGGCCTTGAAAATTCACTTGAACGACCTCGCGTTTTTTCGACTGAGCATTGTTGCCTGTGGTAGCGTCGACTACTTGCTGAGTGGCACCGAAACGTTCACACACGATGCCGCGAAACTTCGCTATCCCGCCGGTGTCATCATCCCCACCGACCCTGGTTACACAAAAGTGTACGATGGCGTATTTGTACCACAAGTCGACAGGCAAGTGTATGTCGCCAAAGACAAGTTCAAAGCCTTGCAGGTTTCTGCGGGTGTTGGTTTCCGCTCCGACTTCGACTTCAGCGACAACTGGAGTATGAACTTCGACGGCCGTGCCATGTTTGGCATTTTCGATCCACGCAAGCAATCGTACCTCAACGAACTGAAAGCCGGATCGTCGACGAATCCGAGTCCAGATTTATATGGACAACGTCGCGATGTGTACCTGTATGCAACCATAGGCATCTCGAGAATTTTCCAGATCAAGCAACAACACCAACCGAAAGTATCTTCACGCCCGAGCGGCATGAGCAAACCGGTGAAGAGGAAACCGAGAAATAAATAGACCTGTAGAATTCAGAATTAAGAATTAAGATTTGGGATTTAAGAATTGGGAGGTGGGACAAAAAAAGGAAAAGGCCCTGCCCGTTTCACCAGACAAAGGCCAATTCACCAAACACCCTATCTTTAAGAGCCGCGGGCGATGCCCGGGTTATCCAAGTCGAAATAAGCTCACCCCTGGGTTATGCGGTTGCTGCTCGGCTTGTGTCGCTTGCGAGATCAGGACGCCCATGATGATGGTAAAAACGACAACCACAATCTGCCTGATCCGTCTCCTGTAAGTCACATTGACGCCTCTGGATTGTAACATCTTGTTTCGGTTTTCGAGTGGTTTACGAGAACAAAAATGCGCGCTTTGAGGGGTGGAATTCTTGCGTTTGAAGCGTAAATCCTACATCCGTATCCTAACCTGGGGCAGAATCGGAGGATTTTTCAATAATCTGACAATGAGTTAGTTAGCAAAATTGAATCCCGTTTTCGTGCGCGTTAGGCGCGTCTTTCAGGCGAAAAGAAAAGCTCGGTGGGAGGAATACAGGGAAACCTTACAGGCAAAAAAAAGCACCCTGGACGTTGTCCAAGGTGCCCTTGATGTTTCGCCGCCAAAAACTGGCCGCGTTGCTAGTTAGATCTTGGCCAATTCTTGAACCAGATCTACCAACTTATTCGAGTAACCCCACTCGTTGTCGTACCAAGACACGACTTTCACGAAGTGGTCGTTTAATGAAATACCAGCTTTGGCGTCGAAAATAGAAGTGCGGGCGTCGCCCAAGAAGTCTTGCGATACAACATCGTCTTCGGTGTATCCGAGGATACCCTTCAACTCACCATCGGCAGCTTCTTTCATGGCAGCCTTCACCGCTTCGTACGAAGCAGCTTTTTCGAGACGAACGGTTAAGTCTACAACTGATACATCGGCCACGGGAACGCGGAACGACATACCAGTGAGTTTACCTTTCAACTCGGGGATCACGAGTGCCACTGCTTTTGCTGCGCCAGTTGACGACGGGATAATATTCTGGTAGGCACCACGACCACCTCTCCAGTCCTTCGCTGAAGGGCCATCGACTGTTTTTTGCGTCGCCGTTACTGCGTGCACGGTGCTCATCAAGCCTTCTACGATGCCGAACTTGTCGTTCAACACTTTGGCGATCGGGGCGAGACAGTTGGTCGTACACGAAGCGTTGGATACGATCGTGTGCTCGGGCTTCAATTTCTTATGGTTCACACCCATCACGAAGGTAGGCGTGTCGTCTTTTGCGGGAGCAGACATCACCACCTTTTTTGCACCGGCCGTGATGTGCTTTTGTGCATCCGACTTGGTCAAGAAAAGACCGGTCGACTCGATGACGATATCGGCGCCCACTTCGTTCCACTTCAAGTTGGAAGGATCTTTCTCTGCTGTCACACGGATTTTCTTTCCGTTGACGATCAGTGCACCATCCTTCGCTTCTACGGTACCATCGAATCGGCCGTGGGTCGAATCATATTTCAACATGTACGCCATGTATTCGGGATCAACCAAGTCGTTGATACCAACAATCTCAACATCCTTACGACCAACCGCTGCACGAAAGGCAAGGCGGCCGATGCGGCCGAAACCATTAATACCGATTTTTGTCATTGTTTATACGCGTTAAAAATTTGCGATGCCAAAATTAAACTTCATTGAAGCCAAAACAAACGAATACTGAGACGATGGATCAAAAATATTAATGCACTGGTTTGCATTTCGCCCCAGGCGGCATATCTTTGCGACACTTTTTCCAAAACGGTCCGTTCGTCTAGGGGTTAGGACACCAGATTTTCATTCTGGTAACACGGGTTCGATTCCCGTACGGACTACAAAAACCGATAGTAAGTATAGTAAAGTGTCTAAAAGTGGTGCCAGTCACCACTTTTTTTGTGCCCAGACACATCTTTACGCCGCACTTGAAATCACATTTTGGTACTTTTCGTGGCACCGTAGTGGCACCGCTATTTTGCCCTTTACTTTTGCCCATCACCAATGGCAACGGTAAAGTTCTACCTCAAACGCCCCAAGTCGGCCGGCAAGCTCCGCCGACAGGAGGTCACTATTTGCGCGCGGTTCACCTTATCCGCAAAGGAGCGGATCCAGATTAAGACCGAGGAAAGGATAGAGCCCAGGTTCTGGGATTCAAAGGCCCAATGCGTGAAATCAAACGCGCCCGGGCATGTTTCAGCAAATCTATATCTGCAGGAGTTCAAGCGCGATCTACTGACGCTGTACCGCGACAATTTCCGGATATCCTTCCAAGAGTTCAGCGAGCTTGCCAAACGCAAATCAGGGCCGCGAAAATCGATTTGGGACCTAATCGACCAATACCGGGCGATGATGAAACAGGACCGGGACGCCAAGACGCTCGCCCGTCTCGATGCTCTAATAGGTCACTTAAAGGCATTCCAAGAGGTAAAGGCATTCGGGCTTGAGTCGATGAACTGGTCGTTTAACGACTCGTTCCGCGCCTATTTGTATGGCAACGGATTGTCGGATTCAACGGTCTACAGGTACATTTCCGACATAAAGACGATGCTGAGGTGGGCCGAAAAACGCGGGTTTTCGGTGGGCACTATATATAAAGAGTGGTCCGTCGTAAAGCGCGTCGCAACACCTATTTCACTCACGCTAGACGAACTGGAAAGGCTAGAGAGCGCGATCCTTCCCCCGGAGGCCGACTACGGGCGGGACTTCCTCGTTCTTGAATGCAGGACGGGGCAGCGCATATCAGACCTGATGCGTTTCGACGTCCGGGATTATGAAGCTGGCAAGTGGACGTTCAACCGGAAGAAAGGCAATTCGATAAAGGCCAGAACGGTGACGGTTCACTTTGTCGGGTATTGCGCGCCGGCGCTCATGATTCTTGGAAAGCACAATTTTAACCTACCCAAGTATACAGAGCAAGCGATCAATCGATCGATCAAGCTGGCTTGTGAAAAGGCCGGCATTGATTCAGAGGTAAGGATTGAAAGATGGCAGGGCGGGACGTGCACAGTTGAGACGAAGAAGAAATTCGAGATCGTCACCACCCACACCGGGAGAAAGACATTCATCACACTTGCTCTTCAGTGCATGCCACCGAAAATAGTAAAGGACTTAGCGGGGATTGACTCGTACCAAACACTCAAGCATTACGAGGGAGAAAGTGAGGCGGCAATAATCCGCGCCCACTTGGAATCAATGGAACAAAAACTAAAGGCATCATGACAACACTATGGACGCTGTTTACCATGTACGAAGTATGGTGGAACTGGAGAGAGATTAAAAAGAGGCAAACGCCGATCAACCACGAGTCAAGAACGAAGGTGCGGACCATCATGAGTGCGATTGTTTTCGCTTTAGGGATAGTAGAAATGCGAATTGGATACATCACGTGGGATCGATGGCTGGTGTTTCCATTTTGGGCACCTATGTTCTTCTGGGCTGTTTTTGACCCATGCCTCAATATAGTTCGAGGCAAACCATTGCTTCACACGGGGGACGCAAAACTGGATAGACTGCAATCAGGCGCGCCGATCGTGTGGTTTTACTTCAAACTATTTTTTGCGGTTTTACTCCTGTTCATCTACTATTATGGGCCTTTGAACATCATCAACGCATGAAGCAAGTACTCACAGCCAAAGACCTAGGTAAGATTCGCGCGATGCTTCTTACCGAGTGCGCGCCCTTGAATGCCAAGGTACGCAAGGAGCTAATTAGGCTGAAGAAGGAAAACAAGGAATTGAAAGAGCGACTCAACGAGTTATCTTCGAAAGTAACGCCCCCACAAATAGCGCAACCAGAAACGCACTCGCAGCAATAAGCCAAACTCTCGCGTGTTTCATGCCAACTTCTATCGTTCTGGTTACATAAAGAGGAACCTTCTTTTCAAGAGTAACCGTGTCGCATTTTCCCTCGATGTAAACGGAGTCTTTCGGGAGTCTCACGTATTTCACGGTCAGCCTGTCTTTGTGGATCACCACCGTGTCCCCCGGCAGCGAAACGAAAACCGAATCGGCTTTAATCGCTGGTAGTTCAATGAAGAAGTCCCTGTAGACAGTATCTACTTTTGTGGGTTGGACTTGTCCGCACTTCTTGCAATGGAACTCGGGAGAACACGATGCGAATAGTATCGCGATAATCAATAGTTTTTTCATAGCCCTGACGCTGCCCTCATTTTCGTGATGATCTTGTCGGCGATCTTGTCGCCATCGATTTTTGAAACCTTGTCCTTCAATTCCTTGATGTCGTCGGTCTGTGTCTTCAGTTGCTCGCTCTGGACCAAGTGACCAGACTTCAATTCTGAAATATCATGCCCGTACTTGTCAAGTAGTGTGTCAATCCTCTTGAAGTACTTCACTAGGAAGAATCCAAGGACGACAACCGCCAAACCTGTGAACCAATTGGACGAAAGCGCAGAATCAACTAAAGACTGGGCGAGTATCATTTTACAAGGAAATTACGCGGTAGGTGAATGAGATAACCAGTGACGACCCGGTACCACTCGTGGGGTTTCCAGTGTCGACCTTGAAGAAGATACCGGCGTTTTCTAAGGTGGTAGCTAGCGATCCGTTGTCCGTTTGTTGTACAATGCGGTATGCGTCGGCTGTATTGGTCAAAAGTCCGCTTTGGGTAGCCGTGAAGGAAGATGTTCCGGACCCGTAGTAAATCTTGAAGTCGGTATTCGTGGCAAACGCCGCGCTGCCAAACTTGAACTTGCAGACGATCGGCGAAGTGATGACAATTAACTTACCCGCGCCCGGGGCGGCAAGCAATTGCACGGGCGTCGCATTTGCTGTAAGGATCGCTGCCGTGTTAATGGTCGTGGTTGACTCCTGTACAGTTGCCGAGTTCCACGAAGAGCCATTGTACACGTCTACACTTTTCGAATCTGTATTATAGATCAAAAGACCATCCCCGGGAGAGCTTATGGCGTCCCTCTGTGTTTTTGTCATCCTAGGCGGCGCGAATCCCTGCGTGGTTGACTGCAAGTCCACTAGGTATGCGGCACCTGTAGGCGTGGCGGCACCCATGACCATTTGGCCAGTCTGTGCGACGATCGCGTAATCGGTGATGCTCGCCGACTGAGTTCCTGCCTTGGTGATGTTGTGGAAAAATCCCGTGTAGTTTGCGCCTGTGTGCCCGGCTGAAACGGTACCATCTTGGTAGATGCCGTATATAATTTGGTTCGTGTTGCTCGTAGTGGCGGTCCCTGATTGTTGAAGTACCCGCATTGTTTCCCCTGTGGCGTTTCGGAACGTCATGGTGTGGGCACCGCGCATGATTTGTATGTTAGCCACGCCTTGCGTTCCGGATGGGTTTACGCCGAAAGCAATGTCGTTCGGGTTGGCCCAGTTGGCTTGGAACTTCGCGGTAAACGTCTTTTGCCCCGCGATACTGGTTTGGTTAGTAGACAGGTCCACAAAGTTTTGAGTACTCGATCCTGTCCCGCCATTGGGTATTTTTAAGACCCCTGTAACGGCAGCACTTGAAGCCAAGTTTACCTGACCGAATGACAGGCCCGTCCCGGCTCCGTCGACCCGCAGGACTTGATCCGTCGTGCCCTGTATGGATGCAACATCAGCAGTGGCGTTCCCGGTAACACCGAGAATTGACCGGGCCGTTACTTGCGCCAAGTTTGCAAATGGGAGCCTTGAGGTACCAACAGCGCCAGACTGCGATAGATCGATCGAACCGAATCCAATCGAGGTACCCGACCGTCGAAGTATATTGAAGTCAGCGCCAGCCGCAATGTCTGCGTTTACTCCAGACGTATTTGCAGACCTACCAAGAACCGAAAGGCCGGTACCATTGGCAATGTCTGCATACGAGACAGCGCCAGCATCAATCGACCAAACAGTTCCAGAAGAAGAAACGGTAATATCGCCCTTATCCCCATCAGAAACGCCGCCTCCACCACCGGATACACTTGTGAGCGTATATTGGTTTCCCGCGTTATCCCACGTCAATGAATAACCGTTCTGACCAGAACCGGGAGAGGTAACAAGTGAAGAAAGGGCCTTGCCTCCGAGTTGATCGAAGAAGCCTAGCGTTCCATTTCCCCCCGGCACTTGGACAACGCCAGACGTCGTAGGAATATGGAGTCGCGGCGTGCCATTGTAAGATAGGTCTAGGTTACTTGTTCCAATGATCGACCATCCGGTTGATATGTTCCCGAGCTGGAAACTTCCGTTGTTAAGAAGCAAGCTATTCGCCGTTCCAGACGATCCACCTGTGATTGCTTGTGTCCCAGAGGATGAGCTAGAGAAAGTAGTAAGTCCCGATAGCGTGATGGAATAAAGGCTCGACCCACTGATCGTATTGTTACCCGTAAGTGTTCCTCCGCTTGCAAGAAGCCAAGGCGCGGACAGTCCATAGCCTGAGTAACTCGTCGGTGTATTGTACACCTTCGACCAATCAATATTTGGAAGATCTGTCTCCAAAATAGCCCTCCAGCTTTGAGGTGTATTGCTGGATTGCGGGATGCTCAAGTACCGGTACTGAGCATCCGCAAAAAATGGAACCAGCGCTAGGAAAAAAATAAGTAGTCGTTTCATTGCTTTTGTTTTTCTGTGAATTTTGAGAAGAACTTTTCTTTGATTGGCTTGATGGCGTACTCGTACAAAAACGTCGTGACGAAGTATGACACTAGCAGCATCCAAGCGGGAACATCCGCGCCGTCGACCCATTGCTCACCGAAGTAGCAGCACACGCCGACGATAACGCCAATGATGAGCGTTAAGTGTTTGGGTTTAATCCTCGCGTCGATTCCTTCAAATTGATACCGTACCCATTCGACGATTAGCCACACGCAAAGCATGTAGGGCACATACACATAGTCGGTCACGAATGGAGGCAAGTAAGCGTCGATTAATTCTTTCATGTTCTATAGCGTTATTGTTTTGTTCCTGATAATAAATGTCACGTCTGAATCTCCATCAGTAGGGTCTCCGTCGTTGACTTGGAATACCAAAGGCTGGTTGATTTCAAACTCTGCAATCGCGATCGTGATAACAAGAACCTTCGAGTCGACAGCATCCAAGAAAAATGACACTGGGCCGGTTATGGATGTTCCTCCGGAAAGGATTTCAAACGTGGTGTTTGTTGCGTACGCGGCGGAATTGAAATTTATGATTGCGATAATCCTATCGACGATCATTGAATTTCCTGCACCAGGAGCGCCTATCAACTCAACTGGAGTCGAGTTGGCAGAAAGAATTTCAGCGCTCGTGACAACTTTAGTGGTCTCAAGCGTGGTGTCCTCTGGTGCTGTGAACGTGTTTGAAATGTCCGTGACGAACGTGCGCAGGTCCGCCGCCGTGATCGGCTTTTCGTCCCTGAACTCACCAGAGCCTCCGGCAACGTATTTAGTGACAAATGCTGTCTTGTTCATATCTCTGCAAAAAAGTCTGCTGGTTCAAAATCATCTATAAAGAAATCTGGTGTGCCTGCCGGTGGCTCGACGCCCGGGTCTGGTGTTTCTGATTCATCGGTAGTCGCCGCACCTTTGAGTATCTCCACTATCTGGATGTTTGCATATCCTGCCTTTGGAGAAATTGATACGCCGACAATGGAGTAAATCCTTCCAGTCCTCACCTCGTACACGATTTGACCTATGAAAGGAATTGCGCCATACATTTGGACGTTACCACTGAGTTTCCATCGAATGACTTGGTACTGACCGGAGTATAGACCGGATACCCGCGAAATCAGTGATCGAGGGAAACTATCCGATGGTGGGTTTCCTTTGATCTTCCAGAATGTAGGCGTCGGCTCGCCATCTGATTTCGAAAACCATCCGCGTGAAATAGCACGGTAGTTTTGATCGCTTGGAAGGTCGTTATGCCTGAAAGTGATCTCAAGCTTGTTCTTAATGTTCGGAGAAAGAATTACTGTGGTCACCTGTGTTGATGGCGGATTCTCTTGGTTGGGCATGTACGCCAATTGGACGTTATCCAAGAACAAATCACCAATCCAGCATTCAGGATTTAGAGGGCTTGCCGTTGGCCTTGGAATAGTGTACTTGAGCTTCCACCGCATCGTGGAATTATCGTCCGGCACAATGATATTTGGGTAATCGTTCGATTCAGTGCTGGCTTCAAGTTCATAGTATCGTATTACCAAGTTTCCGCCGTCGCTGGCAAGAACCCGTTTACGGTTTGCGTATGTCCTGATCGGATACTGGGCCGATCCAAACGTGAGTACATCTGAAAGGTCTTGGGATTCAGGAGCGGTTTCTTTCAGGTCCCATAGAGGGTTGCATGAAAGTCTAAACTCGACTTGTAGATCTACCGACGTCGCGTTGTTAAAGGTCAGCTTGTTGTAGGTGATCTCGCGCTTGATGCTTGCCCACTCGTTGTCGTTGTCGATGTAAACCCGGTTGTAGCGACCATCTACCAAGTCATCGAAGTTATCCTGACCGAATGTTACCGTGTTTTCATCTAGGTTCGGAACGGGCGTCATGAAGAAATCTTCTATGCCGTCGTTTGCCCTTACGGTGAAATCAATCCAGCAGTACCGCTCGATCGTCACTCCGAGCATTTTAGGTAGAGCGTCGAATGAAAAGACGATTTTATCGGTTTGTGTCTGCGGGTAAATCTTAACGATAGACGACTTGATTACTACCACTTGTTGGGCCGTGATACCAGATGTTATCCTGAATGGAATCTTCAGGGCCTTACGGCTTTCCTTGTTAGGAATTTCATCAATGGAGCAAGTGACAAACGGCGCATCGGTATTATCAATTTGCCAGTTCTTCAATTGGCCGTTGGCGATGTCCTCATCTTCGAAGTTCCCCGACTTAAGGATGTTGTTGTCCTTGATCAGGCCGTAGTCAATGGTAAACTCAAGTTCTCCATACATCGGCGGGTATTCCTTGAATGCTCCCTGCTCACGGAACACGATCTTAGGAGACGGTGCGGTCGCTTTTCTCAGTTTGATTTTCCAATCGACATCATCGCCAGAAACCGTACCGCCATCAGAGGCAAGGGTGCGCGTTGGGACTACCGAACGAGATTTAAGCGTGACATTTGAAACGTGCCAGTAACCGCCCGATTGACATAAGGAGGCACAAAGGGATAATAGCAATCCATTGAGTACACTGAGGCATGACTCCATCGTTCCGTCCTCTTGCTCGTACACGAGTGGATCGAAGTATATCTGGTCAAGTACTGATGCGGTCGACGATGTGTCGATTCCGTTTGGATAAAGGTTAACCGTCTCCTTGAATCCAAGCCTTAAGTTTGTCTTGTTGAGGCAATAGATAATCCCGCGCAAAACAGATATACGGCTCAGTACCTTGTTTCCCGAGTCGTCGGAAAACTCCTTATTCTCTAAGTCTTTAAGACCATCGGTAAATACAAACGTCACGGGGTAGTTGAATCCAGTTACATAGGGTTCCGATCCGCTTTGAGGCGTAAGGAATCCTTGCCATTTTTTGACGTATGACCCGCTCTCGTAAACGTAGTATGTGCCCCGGTACTTCTTTTCGCTGTATGAAACAAGCTCTTCAAACTGTTCGTCGCTTTCGCTCATTAGCGTGACGGCACATGAAGATCCAAAGACAGGGTAAAACGGGTCGACGCCTCCATCGTTTGCCACATCCAGAATTACCGGCTCTTGGCTTCCTCCTTTTACATCGGTCACAGATCCAACGTAAGAAAGTTCTTCTATGTCGAACCGGGAAAGCAATCCTCTGTTCGTCGAATCGGAAAATTGGAGCCTGTATTTAGGTGCCCATGTCTCAACGTACCCGATAACAACGGTTAACTCACGCACGCAGAAATCGGATATACGACAGTTGACTGTGTAGGTTCCGGGGAAAAGACCGGAGAAATTACCGCTCGTGTTGGACCTAGAAGAATATGGAGGATCGGAGTTAAGTGCGAACCTGGGGGTAAGACCGGAAGACGTAAGGACGGAAACAGAAAATGATCCGTCTGCGTTTGTCGGGCCTGTGGCGGACGTTATCGCCGTTCCGGGTTCAAAGAAAAAAAGATCGCAAACTCCACCAGCCATAACTTATGTTGTTTTGGTTCGTGAGTACGCGCGATCGGTGTTTGAAAGCACTCCTTTGAGTTTGGTGCCTTCAATTTCAAATGTGACATTCATGCCAGCCGCCCTTAGATCACGGTCTAGCGCGGCGTTCCCTAGGCTACTGGATGTTGTTACTCTCGTAGATGTTCCACCGCTTCCTATCGATCTGAATATTGATTTAGCCGCTCCGAATCCGAGCATGGCGGCAGCAATTCCAATCGGGCCAAACTTTGCTCCCTCCACCGTCATTCTCGCTAAAACAACTTTTTGAAGTGACTCAAGCACACTCACAGCCATTTCAGAGAATGCTTGCGCGAGTGTCTTTGCTCCTGTGATTAAGTCTCCAATAGACTGACCAAGTTCATCGCCGAATTTTCCGGCGAACGTGAGCATCTTGTCTTCGTTGTTAGCGATGGTTCTGATTGAGTCATTAAACTTTTCAGCGTCTCCGCCTTGGGTAAATTCCCTCAACGCCTTCCCCGCTTGCTCAAGTCCTTTTTTAGTGCTGATGCCGAAATGCTCTATTTTCTTTCTTGCCTCTTCAACGGATGAAAATTTCTTATCGATGCTTTCAGCTTCGTAACCCATCGCCGAAATCATCTGGGTGATGGACTTTGCGTCTGGAGCATCAGGTTTATTGATTGGTTTAACCGATAATGATTTTGCGCCGACAAAATTCAGTTTGCCTAGCAGCTTATCAATTTGGAGTTCGGCGTCTTTTATCTCTTGCTGGAATTTCTTGATCTGGCTCTGTGATCCGGCCAGTTTAATTTCTTCATTCAATGATTTAATCTGCTCTTCGAAAAACGCAATGTTCTTAACAGGACTTTCCGCTCCCCTATTTTTAAAGAACTCAAGAGCATTTTTGAGTTTACTTATCGCGTCTTTCGATTTTAGAAACTCATCGTTCATTCCGCGAGTTGCGGTCTTTACATCCGCATATGGATTATTTTTGAAAGTCTCATTAAGATTTTTAGCCATGTCATTCAACTGGCGAATAATCCATACAAGGCCGAGATTGTTTGCGGCCTTGCCCATGTTGACTTTCAGGTTTTCCCATTCAGCAGATAGTTTATCTGTTTCGACCGCTGCATCACGGGTAAGCCTGCCCATTTTTTTAAGGTTTGCTTCAGCAATTCTGCCGACAGCTTCCGCCACCTGCCCTATTGATGAACTCGCAGCAGATGCCCCACCTAACGCCTCAGTGAGTTGCACTGCGGAAATGCCAAGGTTATCGAGGATCAGTTTTGATTTGCGACCGATACCAGTTACGATTGAATCAACTAAGTAATCAACGGACTGACCTGTTTGCCTTGCTCGGACTGTAGCAAACTCCAATAGCTGCGGAAGTGCCTTGAGTGAAATATCGAAGTTCGATGCCATTACGGCCCGCTTCATTAATTCCAATTCAGAAACCGTTCCTCCAGTCGCCTGTTTGAGTTGGTTCATCAACTGGATGGAGTTTGGAAGCCTGTTGAATGCTGCCGAAACACCTTCCGCTTGACCTGCTAGTTTTGAAACCTGAAGTACGAATGCGCCGATCTCCCTAACAGAAAATGCGGTCGCGATCGCTCCGCCTATTTTCTTGACGCCCTTTGAGAAATTATCAATGTCATTGCTTGCCTTTCGCATCGACTTCTTCAAGTCTTCGACGTCGGCAGACAGTTTTATGATAAGTCCTTTTTCTGAGCTAGTCATTTCAATTCATGTTCCAGTTCTTCACCTCTTCCTCTGACAGTTTCCGGAAAGTGGCCATAGGTATTTTTCCTTCTGCCAGGTCCCTTTGTTTCTTGACGATCTCCGAGTAAAGAGGCCACATATCGGATACGCTGCTGGCCTTGTGGTTCCCCATGTAGTAGCACAAAAGCCTAGTGTGTACGTGCCTTCGTTCGTCCTCTTCAGCAATCCACTCCATCGCCCGTATTATCCGGCTTATCGGGACCCTGAGAAATTCATCCTCCGTGAGTTTCAGCATACCGTATCCTATGCGTTCAATACGGTCTAATGATTCCCAGAAAGGCTCACTCTCAACTACTCCGCCGTTACGGCTTCCTCTTTTTTTTTGTCCTCCTGCTCTTGCCGTATGTCGGTGATGTCACGGTCGAAATAAGCCTCAAGAATCTTGTTGAATACTCCGGCACTGTCATTCATCGGAATGTTTCGCAAAACCCAGTTCCACGTGAAATCAGGTTTCCAATCGTCTGGCGCATTCTTCGGTAGTTTCGCAGATGCGATCAAACAGTAGATCAGCTTTGCGATCAAGTCCATTTGCTCGATCGTATCGTGCGACTCGTTGAACACCTTTGAAATACCTTCCTCCGAGTACAGGTTTACGCCTGTCATCCTGTGAAATTCACGGATAGACCAAGTGGTGAAACTCAGTTCGTGAGTCTCACCACCTAACTCAATTTTTCTCATTAAGTAGTAGTTTGTTGTGACAGCGCGCCGGTTCCTTCAATCTGGAACTTGGCGGTATACTTATCCTGCACACCGGCGTCGTGTCCTTGTTGAGTGTAGTACCCAGTTCCGACGAACTTATGTCCACCTCCACCAGCAACACCGAACTTAACCGCGAGGGAAGTACCGGCGATCAATGCCGTGAAAATGTCGTCTGGCGCATACGTGGCGCTCATGTCAATGGTGATCTCGCCGGACATTTTCCAGTCCATGAGGCCCACGAGAATTTCACGCCAAACACCGGAGTCTTTGGTCGTTACGTCGATAACCGCGCGGTTGATTTCAAGCGAGCAGTTCGTCAGGTTGTTTATTTCAACGTTAGCAATTAATATGCTAACGTCTGATGCATTAATCTTTGACATTGTCTTAGCTGTTTATGAGTACCCTGTAAATGTGTTCTTCCGTGTAGATCAATTGATCCACTATCTTTTCATCGAACGAGTCAGAGTCAATGAACCTGATCTCGTTCACGTTGATTCCATTTTTCACAGTTGTCCTTACTTGCGTGAGCGCAGATCGTGCAGCGTCTCCCATCTGTAGAGCAACTAGTTTAGATTCCGCCATCATGAACACTTGTATGTTGTCAGCGTCGAAATCCGAGTTTTGTTTCGTGTCGTTAGGGGTTGTTGACTCTCGCGTTACGACACAGTGAGGATAGATTGCGGTCTGTGGGGCGACCTCGTAGTATACACGGGCATTCGCAGCGCTTCCTCCGACCAATGCATAGAATGCAGGATCGTTTGAAAGAATCTCCACAACTGCCTTTTCCCCGTTCATTTCAATTTCTTTAGCTTGTTTGCTATTGCCTTGTTTATCGCCGCCATCTGCGCTGGCCTACTCATTTCATACCCTTGCAGGATAAAGTCGACTGTCCTTTGACTGACCTTCCCCCTATTCTTTCCATCGCTCGATCGGTTCGTCTGCTTGAAGCCCTGTGTAAAGTGCCTGACTATCGGGGCGACTTTTTGAATCGACCCATTGAAGTCATACAGTTTGAACTTCAGTCCGACGGTGACCTCGGCTTTCCCCTTCACAACCCTTGCCTTCACTATCCCGATGTCGCGCTTCGTGAACTGCTTTAGTTTACCGGTGAACGGGACAAACGTCCTTGCCGACTTCACTACTTCTCGTCCTGCCGCTCTGAGGATCGGTACCATTTCCTTTTGGGAAAGCTCCCGGTTGATACTGGCGAACAGTTTCTTCACGTTCTCCACGCCGTCAACCGTTATCCTCATTTGTTGTCCCTCGTTTCTCCGGTTACTACAATCGTGTCCTTCCTTCCGACCACTTCAATTCCTCGAACCTTGTAACGCTTCACGTCAGAAGCGTTTGAAATCTGGTATGCGTCGAACTCCCATGTTTGGCTAATTGAAAATCCGGAGTTCCTTACGTCTACCATTCTGAAACTTGCCATCGTCGAACCTACTTGCTGCATCGCATCGATCGCTTCATTGGATGATTTGAACATCCTTTCAGCCCTTATCTTCCTGCTGGTTGCATTCATGGATGTTACCGTCTCACCGATCGAGTTCTTAGAAGTCGATGGGTAGTAAAACAGTATCACCCAATCAAGCCGCCCTGGGTTACCCGGCATATTGCAAGCGCGTTTCAAAAGAGATCAACCGCTCTAGGTCGAACTCCAGTTTTCCAACAATCCGTCCCTCTATCTCGAACTGCCTGTTATTGTACAGGTGTGTTCCAAGCACTTTAATGGCATGCTTGATATTCACGGGAACATTTGTCGCATCCACGCCGTATCCGGCGTAATACGTCACCGAAATACCATTTGGCCTATGTCCACTGGTCGACGGCCAAGAATACTTGGGTACGATCTGCGGGACTAGTGCCCTTAAATCAAGCCAGTAATTAGATGAATCCCATGTTTGCTCTTGGTCATTCGAATCGTAGTACTTCACCACAGGTTCGGATACTCCCGCTCCCGTGATAAGCACCGGGCCTCGAATGATTTCGATTTCGTCGTCATCGAAACACTCCATGTACTGCGCCCGTTGTTGCTTGATGAAACATTGGCTCGTCCGATCTTCTAGCCATTGGCGGGCAGATGAAATGATCGCGTTCAGGTGTGTATCGTCGTCGGTGTAAGCCGTGTCGATGTTCAACTGCGCTTTCATTTCGGCCAGCGTCACAGGCTCGACGGAAGGGCCAACTAGCAACACGTTATTCATGCGGCAACTTGGTTTAGCTTCAGGATCATTTCTCTTTCCTCTTCGGACACATGCTTGAAGAACTCCCACGAATCGTAAGGCGTCCCGTCAGTCCTATTGAATGGCCAAATGTTCACGTCGCTTTTAAGATCAACGCCCATAGGCTCATCGCTTGGTATGTGTCTCAGTGGAACTCCCCGGCTCATCAGGAAATGGGCTGAGTTATTGTCCAGTCCCCTGTTGATCGAGTTTTTCCACAAATGGAACGATTCGCGACCGATCGGTGTGACATATCCACATTTCATCCACCCTTCAAGGTGGGTGACCGGGATAAAATCATACTCTCCTTTCGAGTACTCGATGTTCTGCCCAATGAATGCTTGGTTGATCTCGCACTCCATGCAGACAGCAACCGACTCAAGCATCTTACGCTCCATGCAACGGCCCATTCCAAACACGTCGACGGTGTTGATTCGATTGCAGTCACCGTTTTTCGTGTCGTAGAAGGCGAGGTGCTTCATGCCGAAGAATGGAGTCTTTCGTATCATCAATGGCTCGTACAGGTCAAGGATTTCATTCCTGAGTATGTCGTCAGAACCTATTTCGATCAGGTAGTCCCACTGGTAGCGCATGCAAGCGTTTAGGCCGAAATTTTTCTTCCGGCCTAAAGGCTTGTTTTCATGCATCACCCATTTGATACCGAACTCTTCGCAAAGTGGGATCATGCTTTCCTCTGAAATGACGGCCAGCGCGTCGACTTCGAATCTCTTCGGGTCGTATTGCGCCAGCCGCTTGATGCCAGTAAAGCATATCCGGGTTATCTCCGGACGTTGCCATACGGCAAGGAAAATCATGATCCTAGTCACCTTAGGAGATTTTCAGGTACTTGATGGCAGAAGTATTGCGGTAACGACCGTCGAAACGACCGAGCAACATCCACGCGACTTGATCGATGTCCGCAAATCGTTCACCGAGGAACTTCATCACGAGGGGTCCAGCTTGACGAACCGCGTAGGCTTTCATGTCCCCGAAGAGAACTGCCTTAGCTTGGTCAGCCACACTTGATGCCATGTCGTTGTTCAACAAGTACTTGTATCCATCGATCGTGTCAGGCGCACCAGCGATCAGCGACGGTTGCCACAAAGGGCGAGAATCGTTGGTAGACGATCCGATCGTGAGTTTCTTCATGTACTTGAGAACTCCGTCGTGGAACATGAAGCGAGCGAACGGCGAGCGGCGGTAAGAAGCATCAATCGAGTGTTCCAGTTCGATGATGTCAGCAAACGTCATAGCATCATTACCGGCAGTAGCCCCGTACAGGGACGCGCCAGTTACAATTCCTTGCGGTTTGCTCGAGTTGTCACCGGTTGTGAGATGCGTGTTCACGATGCGTCCCAACCGGGTCCCGAGAACCTCCGCGATAAGAGCGGGCAAGTCAATTCCAGAATCCGTCAAAAGCTCGTTCGGAACCTTCATAGGTTTGGGATTGTACTTGTACGCCTTCATGGTGATCTGACCGAAAGTCATATCAGCCGTATTGGCAAACGCGTCGGTGTTGATCGCCAAAAGTTCACCGGTTGTAGACGTATCATCGATGGTCGGGATTGGTAGATCATTTCCGGTCGCGGTGTTCAAGAAGTAGAACAGGCTGCGAGCTGTTTGAGTCGGGCCGATCTGCATTTCTGCGAAGAATGGCGACACGAACTTCAAGTACATCACGATGTCATTCACGAATCCTTGGGGGATCGTGTAACCACCACCAGAAGTCGTCACGGTCTGCGCGCGTTCTTCGAATGAGTTGTTTTTCAACTTGGCAACAAGTGCCTGTTCGGCCTTGGTCAACTCTTGGCTGGACAGCATCTTTCGGAAAGCCGCATCCTGCGCCACGAGGAAGTCGTATTTTTCTTGTTCAAGTTTCGACATGCGTTGGTTCATGTCGGACTTCACGTACAGCGTGCGGGCTTCTTGAGCCGACACGTTGAAGTGCTTCACTTCTTCGGGGTTGACCTTTTCGGCCTCCAGCTTGTTGATGGCCGTCAGTTTTTCGCGCTCTTCGATAAGACCGACTTTTCGAATGGCTTCTTCAGCTTGCTTGTACTCTTCGTCCCAAGCATTAAACTGCACATCTTCTTCCGGGGTAAGTTTTTCACCTTTCTTCAGGCGCTCACCTACGGCTTTCATGTTCTCAAGGGCTTTACCCTTTTGATCATAAAGTTTTTTCAATTCAGCGTTCATGTTTTAGTTGTTTTCGTATTGGAGAATTTTTGCACGGACTTCCGCATAGGTGAGCCGTGACGTTTTTTCAGCCGGTGTTTCCGGTTGAAGTTGTTTGCGCAGTTCGGCGATCTCTTTTTGGAGTTCACCGATTTTCTGCACTAGTGCTTTTTGTTCTTGGTTTGCGCTCTTGAACTTGGCGGCTTCATCAGCTCCGATGGCAACGCCTGATAGCTCGTGTACTTTCCACCAAGTGCGGACTAGGTATGGTATGCCGTCGTTGAAATCGTTGCGGAAAGTTTGTCCGTCGATGACGACCATCTTTCCTTGCGGTATCTCGATCGTTTCTTCTGACTTGGTTCGGTAACCGATCGATACAGAATCGACGTGACCCTCTTTGATTTTTTGCTGAAGTTCTTTCTCCGTGTCAGAGATGAACACGAGCGCTTGCAACTCATCTGCTTGCGCTTTGAAGTTCCTAGCGGATCCAAGAACCTTGTCGAGGCTTGACCTGTCGTGAGAATCCAAGAATGGAACCTTATCGTTGCTTGGTGATTCCATGTACTTCATTGGAAGCACCTCGCGCACGATCTCCCATCGTTCCCAGTCCACAACTAGGGCGGGATTTTCAGTAGTGGCTACGGTCGGTATTCCCTTGGTGAAGTCGTACTGGGCACGTTCCCCTGAAAGAAGTGCCTTGCGCGAAACGAATCCGCCGTAATTATTCGGGTTGGCGTTATCTACGCCTTCAATATTTTTCGTAACCATTTTCTAGTGTCTTTAAGATTTCTTCGGTCTTGCCGTTGAAGACAGATTTCAGCCGTGCTTTTTGAGCCGGTGTGATCGGAGACTTCATCTTGTTGTCGATGATGTCGTCGACGCGATCAAGCGGACCTGAACCTTGATTGATGAAGAGCCTGTCTGAACCGTCTTTGAACTCGCGGTTCTCCATTTGCCTAGCTTCTGCCGGCGTGAGCTGCCCTGAATGGATAGCAACCGCATTCGATTCCATCCGGGTTTTGATGTCGGCCCTCACATAGGCGTTCATATTGAACTCCATGTAGTAGCCTCTCTTTTCCTCGATGGGCAGTTGGTAGATTTTATCCCCGTACTCGCATTCGAACTTGACTAGTATCGGGGCGATCGTGTCTTGTAGGAACTCGATTGCTTGGTGCTCGATGGAGTTATAGGAAGACTTGTTTAGGTCGAATAGCTTGTGCGGCGGTACGCCTGTCCACCTAGCGATGGTGGGTATTGAAAAATCCCCGGCCTCAAGCCATTGAAGCTCTTCGGGTTTGAAAGTGGCGTACTGGTAGTCAAAGCCAAACGGCAAAAGGATGTCTCGACCCTTGCTGTTTTTCTTCACCTCATCCCAAACTTTCTGCGCTTGGGATCTTTGAGGGTCAGTTAATGGATTCTTAGCGGATAGTATCCCGCCCGGCTTGCCACCTGATTCGAATTGCTCCGATCCGTAGTCACGGCGAGAAATTTCAAGCCCTAGGTCGTCCTTTGCGTGGGCTACTATGCCTTTTCCGACGATTCCATCGCCTATGTGCCTGACGTGTATTACTTCGTCGCTCGAATACACGCGCTCGTCGCCATCGCGCTTGTAAAGGATACGGTTGGTATCGTCGAATACCTTAACCGTGTCGGGGTGCCATAACCAAAGCTCCACCACTTGGCCAATGGCATTTCTCACCGGGTATGCGTAGTGATTCCCACGCATGTGCAGGTGATTGATCGCCCGGTCCATGAACTCGGGCCATGTGAATTTCGGGTTGGGTCGCTTGGTTGTGAGTGTAGCTGATGGGGTGTCGTCGGCCGTCAGTTCTCGGCGACCGTTCGGAATTTTCCGGTACGACTTAAAGGGAATTTGAGAGCATGCGCCCCCGAGGACTTGGATTCCTCGCCAAAGTGCCGACACGGTAAGGGCCGTGTCTGAAGTGATATTAACACCAGACTTAGATTTTACTCCTCCGCCGTCAAGAATCCAATCGACGACTTCTCCGGAGATTGGCTGTGCCGGGTTGGATAAGTTGTACTTGGATTTTGTGTTCCAAATAAACTTGTCGACAAACCGTTCAAGCCATGCCCCTTGCTGATGCATGGTCGCAAATATTCGCGCGACCTATGCGGTTACGGGGTTAACTTGGTTTACTTAGATGGGTTAACCTTGTTTACTTTCTTTGAGAATAGCCGCAGTCATTCCGACCGAATGCTTCCAGTACTTGAGGCCATCGGTTCCATCTTTCCATCTCGAATACACGACCGATTTGATGCCCCTTTCGTCGCATAGCCTGACGAACTCGCGCCACACGACGAGCATGCACCCATTTTTCAGGTGGTCGCCATGCCCGAGAATCTGGGATGCAGCAGCAAGCCGCCCACAGAAATTAGTCGCTATGTACGCCACCATCTTTCCATCCTTGAAGCAACCGATGAACGTTGCGTAGTGGTTTGGACACTTTTTGTCCGCTTCATTTGATCGCTCAGGATACTTTAGGTAGTTGTCGCGCATCCTAGCGCCTTGCCTGACGTCGATCGAAGTATTGATGGCGTGTATGTCGTTTAGGAATTGGTTGCGCTCTAGCCAGCTTATTTCGCGCGCAGTGTACCCGTTTCTAATAGCATACCTAAGTCGATTTGAAGCGGTCGCATTCATTTTTCGATCGAGAATAGCCACCGGGATGTCAGACTCAAGCCACTTAGACCAGAACTTGTAGATGTCACATTCGTCCGGTTGTAGGTAAACGTTCATAAGTTCTCGTTCACGAACTTGGTGAGCCTTGAATCGTTGTTATGGTACTTTCCAAAGATCGAAGGGACATTTCCAATCATCGGCATCAAGTTCTTGAGCCAGTCCTTCTTGTGGGCGATAACGGTCATTGGAATATTCCGGCGCTTGCAGATCGCAGAAACGACAATATCAGAGTTTGGGCAAACCATGTCGTTTTCAGAAATGGAAATATCTGGGCCGTACAGGATACCGCACGTACCGATTACCTCCACCTTGTAATCATTGTCCACATCTCCGAAAGTCCTGTAATTAACGATCTCGTCACGGTAGAAAGAATTGATCGGCCTCGGCTTGAGGATTTTTCCCATCACCCCAACGATGCCCCCGTATTGCTTGTGTTTCTCCATGAGCCGACTTACGAAATCCGGAGGATACTCGATGTCGTCGTCACAAACCAATGTGTAACCATCGTTAAAATTTCCCCTTAAGAACTTTGACCCGTCCTCTAGGCTGTTGTCGTGGTTAGTTATCCACACACTTTTCCCTGTTTTTGAATCGGTTGTTGGTGCGAAAAAACTTTTCACGGAAGGCTCGCTGATCGCTAGGTTCACTGAGTCAACTTGATTTATCAAGGACTCGAAAGCCTTTATGAATGCGGGCCTTCGCTGCGGCATGGTAGCCATTTGTAGTGTTACGGTCATTTTTTCTCAATTAATCGCCAGTATACGCCACCCATGTAGTGGCTTCTCTTGTACAAAATTCCACTCGGTGGCTTAGGTAGCGTGTTTAGGTAGACTTGACTAATGCCAAGTATCAATGTATGCGCCATCGAATCAAGTTTTTCGAAGTACTCCCCGTGTATCTTCGGGTCTTGGTTGGTCCAATGGTCAGATACGATCACATCGAACTTGAATCCACCAGAGTAAGCCCGATCTATGTACTCGAAACAGTCGTCGGTCAGGTACTTGTAGGGAAAAGACATCAATCTTAGTCCGAACTGGTTAATGTCAACACAAAGACAGTCTTTCACCCCGGCCTCGAAGATGTATTTCACGTCTTGCCGACCTCCGAACGCTGCCGAGAAAAGGGAAAGCACCTTTTGCTCCGGCCTGAGTGCATGTATTGGGAATCCTTCGCTCATAGTTCAGGAAGTTTAATGTCTGGGAATATCTTCCGGATGTTATCAGAAAGTTCGCGGTAAAGCATTTTCAGCTTTTGGTAACTTTCCTCGACTTGGGTTAAGTGCTGGAGATGCTCTTGCTCCATCCGCTTGATCCTGCTGTCGTAAACTTTTCGCGCCGCGCTCATCGATCTGTTCCACATAAACACGATGGCCACAATGAAACCAGAGACGAAAAACATCAAATCCATCAGCATGTATTTCATAACGACCACCATTGAGGGTGAATAAGTATTTGTACCGTCTTGCTTGGGTCTTCCAGATCTGATTCCTTTATTTCTGAAGACCATACGCCCCCAGACTCAGAAACGTATACGTCTCTAGGGACCAAGTAAGCCTCATATTCAAGGCCGTAAGAATGCATGTCAACCTGATCGTACATAAGCAAATTCTTCTTTCCGTTCAGGCCAGATTTTTCGAACTGCTTGAAGACTTGATTATTTACGTAGTTGTACTGGTAACACAATCGATCGCCGTGTGAAGCCGATCCAACCACGTCGAAATCATGGTCCATGAACTCGGTTAAAACTTCCGTGATCAGCTCGTGGACGGTCTTTGTTTTGTTGCCCGAAATCCATTGCGTGATCACGTTGTTATGCCACGCGATTTCGTGGCCCATCGCCTCTATTTCTTCGAGCTTTTCCCACATCGAAGTATTCCAGTACTTGGCAGTGTTCAGGATGAAGTAAGTCGCCTTTACTCCGATCTGGTGCTCAAGCCGAGCCATTGCAACCGACTTGTCAATATCGGCGTCGACATCGTGGCGCATGATCACGCCTTTCGAGCCTTTAATCGCTTGCTTGAACGTAATGTTTCTCTTGGCCACAACTGAAAGCAGCTGTGTAATGTCGGCCCTGTTAAATCTCGATAAATTCATCTTTTGCGTGAGTAACGTTTGTGTCTGGATACCTTGTAAGAATTGTGATTCGCGTACTTGCGCGATCCTGTCAGCTTCTCGACCTCCTTTTCGGCGGCTTCGTAAGCCTCTGCGTGTGTCTTGAACTTCGATAGGTTCTCTTCGAAAAAACCGTCGAACGTTTTCGGTAAAACCGTGAGTCTTATATTCCCTGTTTCCATTTCTATAGAAGAGTAAAGTTTAAGTCTAGCTTTGGTTCCTTCAGGTACTCGTTATAGCAAGCGAAGGCCATCACGAGCGCGACCATTCCGTCGACGCGCTGCTTGGGGTTGTCCTTCATGATCTTCATGTTCTCGTTTGAATCAATTTTCAAAACCGCGTTCCTGCAATTCCACCTTAACACCGGGTGCCCTCCGTGCCTAAGTCTCCCCTTCAGAATGACTCCTTCAAGTAGCTTGGTCGGCGGACTCATGTTCATAATTCCTTGCGAGAACGGCACGAACTTGCCCGGTAACAAGTCTGACAAACCAGAAAACATCTCTCCCGAAAACAGCGCCGGGTCGTAGTACGTTTTGTGTATGTCTAACTTGTAATGTGTCGCTTCAATGAACGATTTGATTTCAGGAACGCTTATCGAGTTGCCGGGCGTCGTGAATAACCAGTTCTTCGCCTTCCAATCCCTGTAAGTTGTCCTGTCCTCTTTTTCCCTTTGCTCCAGCGTGTCGTTCGGGATCCAATAAAATGGGATCACGTCGTGGAACCCTTCCGAATCCGGTTCGCTCATCAAGACCCACGAGGAAAAGTCGTGGGTCCGCCCTCCGTCGTAACCACCGAACCATTTCTTCATGCCGCTTTACCTATTCCAAACAAACTCCAATCCTGCGGAACTTCAGATGATTGCATCCACTGCGCATCGGTGATCCAAACCTTTGGCGCGTCGGTCCAGATATTAAGGGACTTTGTTTTAAACTCCACGATCTTTCCCTGACCTTCGTTCTTCGCCGCCACGTAATCTAATTCTAAGTCTTTCATCGATACGCACCCCGGTGCATCTAGCGCGGGATTTGGCATAATCCATTGCGAACTGTCCTCCCACTTTTCTGGGTCGTCCATCGCGTGAATCATGATGAAAAGCGAATCATCTGTCTTTGCCCCTTCTAAAATATCTATGCACATTTTACGGAATGCGAAACATGGCCCGTCTTTACCGGCTACAAACGGAAGTCCTGCCGTCGTCGTAATGTCGATGAGTGGGTTAATTCTTCCCTTCATGGATTGCTCAAGAACGTCGAGTAGGTAGTTGGAGTCCCAGGCGTGGTACTCGTCGATCTTTATCTCAGATGCATGTCGTCCGTCTTCCGTTTTCGAATCTCGACCGATCGATCGAATAAATGAATACGGCGGCTCTTTCGTAATCACGCGCGAAATCAATTCCTTGACGTTCCTAGTCTCAACTTGGTTTCGGAAGAATGGAACGGACACTAGCAAGCTGGCCGCATCGTTGGTCATGATGTGTGCTTGGTTTTCCTTTGTCGCAGCACAGTAAATTTGAGCGCCTTTCCGTTCTGTAACCAGTATCCGGTAGTCGGCCCTGATCGCCGAGCTTGTCGTCTTTCCATTTTTACGGGCGACCTCTTCATAGTTTCGGCGGAAACGATTTGTTCCATCATCGTTTTTCCATCCGTAAAGATTCCATAATTGGAATTGCTGGTGGGGAAGTAGTTCGACGTTTTGCCCTGCCGCCCTGCCCTTGTAATGCTTCAGTAAGCTTGCGAATTTTATTGGCCTATCCCCTTCCTTGCTGTCGAACTTCCAGCCTTTGTCTTTCGCGCTGTCAAGGTCTTTGAAGTACCGCTCGCACGTCAGTTTTATAAGCCGTCCAGCCGGTCGCTTTCCGCTCAAAACATCTTCCGCGTATTTTTCGGCAACATGCATTGATCTAACTACTGTTTTATTGCCCTTAGAATTTCACGAACAGTCCTGTTTTTCTCGATGGTCACTTGCTCGTCTGGTGATTCCAGTTTGTTGAGCAATGCAACTACTCTTTCCAGTAAGTCTATTCGCCACACGACGCCGGGGTGTTCTTGTGGGCCGTTGCCCAAGTACTCGGGAACGAAACAACTATGGGTAGCGAAATCGTAAATCCATCCGTTCGGGACCCTCATCACTTGGCACGAGTTATTGACCTCGCCCACCTCGTGGAAATCCAAGTCGAAAATGCTTGCTTGTTCCCCGCTCATGACGCCATTAATTTTCTGAATTGCTCCTCGGTCTCGTCGGCAGATTTTTTCTTTTTCGACGGCTTGATCTTGCCACGTCCTAGCGGGGTAAACCCGAACATTTCAGCAAGTTTTATAGACTGGCGGAGCAACGTTTCAGCGTGCGCCAAGACTTGCTTTTCTGGCTCGCGACCCAATTCGAAAGCCTCAGCGATTCCTTTTGAAAGCGTGAAGTACCTCGACAGGCAATTGCAGTAGACTACTAGTAGGGATTCGTCGACATCGGCCAGACCGCCGTCGTCGGAAAGCTGCCGGAAGCAAATCCGGTACTCATCTTTGGCTCTTTGATCGATCAGTTCTTTGGGAGCGTACCTCCTTTCGGGCGTCGGCGTGATTTCAACGACTCTCGCCTGTCGATCCGCGCGATTTGTGCCTCGCGCCTCTTTCAATTCATCATCTTCAGTCGGTCTTGCCATAAAAAATCCTCGTTTTTAGCGTTTTTTAAGCGTTTTAAGCAGAAAAAGGCCGTTTCTAGGCTGTTTTAGCCCCTTTATTCCCGCCAAATTTTGACATGCGTAAAATTTGACAGGAGAACGGTTTCTACTTACGAGGACGCCAGAATTTGACCCACCCCCGGGTAAGTCATGCTTCTGTTGATGATGGCGTTATGGCTGTAGATCAGTTACTTATTCATCGTGTGTCATTGTTTTTCATTTAAATGACTTGCGATATCACCAAATAAAGATTCAATAGCATAGTAAGGAGATGATGCTTTATGGAACACAGTGATGTCGCCAATCTTTCCATTATTAGTCCATCCAGAGTCCTTGATGACCTTGCTAGACTCCGTTGGAAAAACAAGTGTTATAATACGTAAATAGCCCATTTCCCTAGCAACTCTCCAACATGCAGAATACAGTTTAGTTAAAGCATTTGCGCGTCCATTGGACCATAGGGAGTAAACCTCAAGTGTTCGGCCATCATTCAAGCGAGAAAACTTGGGTAAGCCTACGACAGCCGCAGCGCACACATGCGTTTCTCCGAGATAATTAGTGCACTCAACGGATAACGAAAAGACGATATCTCGAATTTGAACATCAGAAACATTAATTCTTTTACTGAAGGCAAGCTCCATTGCTTTATCATTTTCAATAGGCGCAATTTTAAGGCTTACGCTTTCAATTTGTACAATTGCTTTCATGGTTTCGTTTTTTATAGATCGTTGTCTGATATACCAAGTAGTTTTAGGATAGTGCGCTCAGCATTAGCTTCAGTCATGCCAGCCTTACGGCAGTCTTTCAATGATTGTTCGATTCGATCTACTGTGATGTTAAATGTGGCGCTTAGAACATCCTCAGGAAGGCCAAGATGATTCTTTATGCGCTCGAATATTCGTTCTGCTGTAGTCATATCCAGTCCCTCAAAACAGTCTGTACTTGTTCTCTTGATCGAAGCGTGGACTCTAGCCTTCGCTTCGACTGGTCGCAGGACCGGCAAAGCCCCTGCAAGTTACTCATATCTTCCTCTAATTCTGGAAAGAAGCGGCGTGGAAGTTTGTGGTCGCAGATGAAAGCCGGGGTGCTACGCCCTCGCTTCAGGCATTGGGCACATAGGTTGTTCCCAGGCTCCATGAAGAAAGCCGACCTGATGCCCTTCCAGATGTTGGAGGTATAAAACAGGTCAGCCTTCTTCTCCGGCCTCCAGTTACTTCTCCTTGTCGGAATTGTCGGCATCTTCTCCTTTCAGGATTTCTTCCGCCTGTTTTTCCAGTTGCTGGAGCTTCTTCATTTTCTTCCGAATCTCCTTGGTTGCGTCTTGGCATTGGGTGAGTTTTTCCAAGGCCACTTTTTCAGCCGATTCAGCTTGCGTGATCGCCTTAGATAGTGTTTCAATTTGTGCTGTTATGTTCATCTTTTCGGGTTTAAAATGTCTCTGAAATCGTCGAGGACCATTGCCATGAGCATTTTTGCGTACTCAGGTAGCATTGAGTTCCAGTTCATACAATGTGCAGCCGAATATACCTGCATGCGCTCTTTAGAAATTCTGATGTTGCACATTTCAGCGCAATCCCTGATTGTGCATACAGACAAATGAGATGATTGGTTTAGCATCTTATCAAGGGCATGGGCACAGGCAAGAGTTTGAACGCCCATATTGACGCCGTCTTTCGGGATGTGGTATGTTTCAAGGATCGAGTCAACGTCTTGGAACAAAGCGACGTTGCTCATCTTTCTTATTTCGAGTCCGAAGGCTTTCATTTTGCTTTACGGGTTAAGGTGAATTTCTTTTTATCACTGAGTTAATCGCAAAACTTTGCGCCGTTGACTTCGCGCCACTAGATGCAGATGCCCGTCTGATGTTTTTACCCAACGCCCATATTTGTCCAACGTCCGAAAAACACTTTACTAGTATGAACGTCCGGGCGAAACTCAAGACCGGCGCGATCGACACGCGCATCCTGTACCGGAAACTCAAGTACCCCGGAGACAACTGGGCGTCGGTGGACGTGGCATTCAGCGCCAGCGCGATCGCATACGGGGCAGGTGTATACGTGGCGATCGTGGGATCACCGAACGCCTACTATTCATACGACGGTGAGAACTGGGCTGTTACCGCGCTGCCGGCGTTGATGAACATTGTCAACAACGTGGAATACGTCCAGAACCTCGGGCTGTTCATCGCCTCATCGCTCAACAACCGTCTCGCCTATTCACCGGACGGCGTGAACTGGACGCTTTGCAACGCGCCGACTACTTCAGCATGGGGGCCGATCGTCGATGCCACCGATACACTTGGCAAGGTCTTCTGCTACGGGGTAAGCGGTAACATCGCGCTTTCATCCACCGACGGCATCAACTGGACACAGAGCCCTTCACCGGCCGTGTTCGGTGCATTCAAGGGTGCGATCGGTGGAGGCAAGATCGCTGTCACGGCACCTATCGGCGGAGGATCCATCTTCGCCGGCGCGTTCCGTTCTACCGATGGACTGAACTTCACGCAGGTGTACATCACCGGCGAGAAGTGCTACAGCATTGTCGGCGATGCGTCGGTCCAACACTTTCTTCACGGCGGGCAGCCGCAGGTACTTGGCTAGCTTGATGGCCTTGCGCATCTTCTCGATGTCGTCGCGCGTGTAGAATCGCTTGTTATGACGGGTGGCGCTGCGCTTGATCTCGATGCCTAGCTCCTTCTCGTAGAAGCGGATCTTCGGCATGGTGGTGCCCAGCTCGCTAGCCACGTCGGCAAGCGTGAAGTAGATGCGTTCAATTTCTTCGAGTATCATAACCTAGTAGGGTTGATCATCATCATTTTCAGTCCCATCGTCCCGGGTGTTTGCCGTGGCCAGCTTTTTCATTTCGTCGATCTTCTTGATCACGGCGCGCGCATCCCATGACTCGATCGGTTTAGTGTCCAGACGCTCGGCGTACCCACGTGCAACTTCCTCGGTGACTGGGTTGATCGCGTAGATCGACGAGGGATTGAGCATGCGGGTAAACGACGGGCTTTGTGCGGTGTCAGGAACATCGACGCGCACGAAAGATGCGCCGCCAATTGTTTGTTCTGTGACTTTACCTGCCATCCTGTTGTGGCCGAACAATTCAATGATCGCCCACGCTTCGAACTTGTTTTCCATATGTGTTATTAGTTAGGCTTCTCGATCTTATGAAACTTCAACACCCAAGTCCAGTAGTTCTTCTCCCAGCACTCGGGACCGTTGATGGAGGTGATGAGGGTGCTGAAAGATTCACGGGCTGTCGAGACAGTCGGGTAGTCGACCTTCGGGTCACCGTATCCACTTGCATCAGCAACGTAGTCACGGAATCTCCGCCCGCCAAGAATCTGATCTTCATAGAAGTCAATCCCCTCAGCTATCGCTCCTTCCTCCGTGATGTCCTGTAGTCTCTCCAATCGTATTTCGTCTTTGTAGATGAAGTTCCGGGCGAATGATGGGTCTGGACCCTCACCATCCCAAACACCACATTTGACCCACGTCTCCCTTATCCATGTGGGGCCGAGCTTGAAGGGGCATTTGATAGAAATCTCATCTCCTTTAATGCAATGTTCAAGGACGGCATATAGATTTTTTTCAGTTCTCCGGTACGTTAAAAAATTCCAATTTTCCGGATCCAGATTAATCTCATCGAGCCCCCTCATCCTGCGGGTCTCGGTCTTCCGGCCGGCCATCAAAGCCTGTACCATCTGGGTGTTGAATAAAAGTGATTGCATGGGGGGGGTGTTTTACTTACACAACTCCGAATGGAACCTGATCGCCATAGCTGCAATCTGGATGCACTCTTCGGCCATCATTTGTTTGTGATCGTCGATTGTCGCGTTTCGACGGTATTCTGGATCAAGATCGTGCTTGTACTTTTCAGCACATTTCTTCTTTCCAAAAAAGACAGCTTGCTCAAGTTCCCTGACCTCTTCCAGTAACACGGCGTATCCTTCGTGGGCATTATGAAACTCACCGGGATGTAATTCCTTGGCGCGAATAACCTCTTCTGCGGTAAGTTCTAACGCTCTACTTTGGGTTTTTGATAGTTGATCCATATTTAGCAGTTGTTATGTTTACTTTTTTGCCAGAGTCTTCCCACAGTCATTGCAGACACATTCAGTATCAGATATTTCGATCATCACCCCGGAATGCTTGCACTCCTTGCCCCTGAATTGTTCCTTGAGTAATCTGACTCTATGGTCCTTGATCGCATACTCGCCGCTTTCAGAAACTTTCGGCGCTCCAATCTTGGCAAGTTCTTGCCTCCATTGATTGATGTACTTTTCAGCCACTTCCGGAGCTGCTGGCTCACGTTCGATCTCCACGAAGTCACTTTGGTTTGGGATGTACTTGATGTACACCTCGCGAAACCACTTGTTCAAAATCTTCGGGTTGAAACCTTGGAAATCCCCATCGCTGATCATCCGGTCAAGGATGTGTGCTTTCTTGTCGGAGTCGGGCATGAATTTGAACTTGTCGCATTCAGCCACGAGTAATTCCAAGAGCAGCTTCATTTGCTCCTTGGCGTCGGGCATTGCCGATATTTTTTGATACTGCTGCAAACCCGTCTTCAGGTAGAGCGTCTCCATTTCCTTTTTGAAGAAATCTTTCATAGGTCTTTCAGGTCAACGAGTTTGGGTGTCTCGGCTTTGAACTTGTTCAGGGCGTTCACGAAGTGGCTTATGCCGTCGTCGAAAAACGAGCCATTCCGGGCCTCTAGGAATTTCGCGATATAATCGTCGCTGTGATGAGTTGTCGAAGAGTTGAACTCCAAGTACTCCCGGACGCCGATCGTTCCGTATACGCGAATTGGTAGCTCGCCAGCGTACTTCGGCGGGATCACGACGGAAGGCTGCGTTTCATCATCGCCGAAAATCTTCACACCTTTTTTTATTTTAAATCCAATTGTATTTTCATTTCTATTTTCATTTTCCATATGTCCTATCATATGATTATCATATGATGTTTCATGTGTTTTTGACTTCTTACCTGATCGGTTTGATGCCCTTGACCTCGAATATTCAGCGCGTTTCCTTTTTTCAGATTCCAGCCTTTCATTGAAGAAACGACCATCAGCCGTTTGCTTAAACTTTTTCGAAAGGGTCGGCCATGACGGACCGAAATCACCTCCCAAAACTGTTTTTATGTCTTCAATTGAAAGGGGTCCGTTGTTAAACTGCGCGTGTAGCAAGTCCATATAACATCCTTTTTGGTGTCGTGACATGAGCGATGTACCGCTGTGCCAGTCCGCCCAATACCAAAGCATCGCCGGATCCTTACCCATTTTGCTCCTCTCCTTCTTCGATAAACCTAGTGACCGTCACCACGTACTTGTGGCGTGTTGAGGCGAGGTGCATGACAAAATCACTTTGGGTGTTATTGATTGAGTCATGCACATACTTGAGGATAACTTCATTGTTAGTCCCCTTCGCGAACGTCCTAGACGTTGACTTTGTTTTCTTATCGAAGCTCATACAGTTTCAAGTGTTGAGAACAATGTTGGAATTGACTTCCTGTACTCAGCTTCCCTGCAGTACCTCACACCGTCGTTGAATGAAGTCTCGTTCAACTCGGTTGCCAAACCAAAGCGGTTTAACTGGATACACCGGAATGGAACGGTGAACAGGCCGCCGAATGGATCGTACACGACATCACCGGGGTTGCTGTACCTAACAAGTGCACGATCAACAATGTCGAACTGGAACGGGCATACATGCTTCTCCTGCCGGCGACGCGCCTGTGAACTATTGAGCGTGTTCATACGGTTAACATCATCCCATACGAAATCAGTATTCGAATGGGGAGGCAAGGCCATGAAGTCACTCGGTAACTTACCGATCTCATCAAGCTGTTCACAGATCGCCACGTGTCGCTCGTAGTTATACACCGTCGAACGGTCAAAGGATTCCCACTCCTTGCCAAGCTGCGAGAGGTCCATCTTGCGCAGCTCCATCGAGTTCAATAGGCGGTCACCTGAGGATTTCCAGTAGGCGTGCGCATCCATTTGCCAACGGCCACGAGAGTATTCTTCCTTTGGTTTTGTGACCGGCACATCGGCGTATGCCTTGTCCTTGTTGCTCGGTGGCTTTCTGAATACCAGTAACAACTCTGGACTACCAGCTCCCATCTTCGTGCCGTCCTTGCTGTTCTCGGTCCACCCGAGGCGGTAGGTCTGGTTGTTCTCTCGTACGACGTCGGTGGTGATAAAATGCTTTCCAATGAGGAAGAATCCGTGTTTCTCGAAGTGCATGCGCGTCTCGCCCATGAAGTCACCGAGCGAGGTGAACCCGACACCATTTTGGTAACTGAACACGATCCGGTCCTTGACGTGGACGCATGCTATCCGGCCGGGCTGCAGGATCCTGTAGAGTTCAGGCGTGAGGTAGTCCATCTGCTTGAAGAACTCCCCGTTTCCATCGTTGTGACCCATGTCGTGGTAACTCTCGCAGTATTCGTACTGGTCGCTGAACGGGATTGAAGTCAGGATCATTCCAACCGAGTTGTCCTCCATGTCGATTGCCTCGATCACCGCATCGTTGTGGATAACCTTGAAATTGTTCCCACTCACTTCTTTTCGATCGACACCGATCGTTCGGCGTAGTACCTCAAGGTTGCTGTGGCTTAGACCGTACTGCTGGATGAGGGACTTCATCATATAGTGAAGCTCCTTGTGGCGGTTCCACTTTGCCTGCAGTGTTCTTAAAATCTGGTGTTCCGCGTCGGTATAGATCACGTGTATTTCCACTTTCCTATCCTGTCGAAACCGGTAGATTCGATGGATCGCCTGGATGAAGTCTTTAAACTTATACCCGACTCCAATGAAGATGGCTTTATGGCAGTGCTTCTGGAAGTTGCAACCAGCACCCGCGATAACAGGTTTTGTTGCGAGGTACTTGTAACGGCCGTGCTTGAAGTCAATCAGGTTTGATTCTTTCAGCTCTTGCGGTTGTGAACCGTACACGCTCCTGCAGTTATCACCAAGCTCTTTCTCGATCTGCTTGCGTTCGTCCTCCAAGTCGTGCCAGAGTATCCAGTGATTGTCAGGATCCTGCTTGATGAGGTCAATGGCTTTGGATACACGTTGATTGATCGACACGCGCTTTTCACGTGCCGCGTCGCTAAGACCTCCGGCTGAAGCATCAGCGAACATCTTAACGTTGGAATCTCGATCTACAATGATTCCCCTATCTTGGATCTTGAGTTCGTGGTACACAACTTCCAACTCTGGGAGCTGGTACATTTCGTCGCTGAAAGACAGGTCGACGTCCGATGGCATCTCGAAAGTCAGTGACCATGAACGGACCCACAGCCAAAATTCATTCTGCTTGTGTGGATACAATGTTAGATTGCCGGCGTGAGAACTATCTCGCTGGAAGAAGCGCGTGAGCGCCTGCGATCTATCCATGATACCAAGGAACTGCGCATAGTTCAATATCTCGGTGAAGTCATTCGGCGACGGCGTGGCTGTAGCAATGAACTTGAAGGGTATTTTCGAAAACACCTTCATGATGTAGTCGGTGGTTAGCGTGTCAAGATTGCGGATCGCGTCACCTTCGTCAAAGGAGCAACCACCGAATGCGCTTGGTTTGAATTTTCCCTCCCGGATGCGTTCGTAGTTGGAAAGGTAGATTCCTGATTTACCCACCTCAGATTGTTGCTTCACATAGGACACTTCCAAGCCAAGCATCTGCGCGTCCTCCTTGAACTCCTGAACAACACCAAGGGGTAAACCAATCAAGAACGGTTTATTGGTCTTGCTTGACACTATGTGGGCGATCACCAGTTGAATAACTGTCTTACCAAGTCCGAACGAGCAGAAGATCGCACGCTGGCCACCATGCAGTGCCCAATCAACGCAACGGGACTGGTGCGGGAACAACTTATCATACAATTCAGGGTAATCGTCCCAGTAAAAATCAATGCCTTTTGACGGCACGTCCAGTATCTTGCTTTCAAGGAACCTGATGTATCGATCCTTCTTTTGTTCTCTCCTATTCATTGCAAATCAACTTAGTATTTCAATATTGAATATCTCGATCATCGTGCTGACGCCCGGCCTAGAAAGCAATTGTGCCGTTATGAATTATTGCCGAAAAAACCTCGCTGTTGTTGTGGAAAATGAACTGCCTTGCCCATACTTCCGGACATTGTTTCCAAGACGTCATTTTAGAAATCGTTGCCTGCGCGTGATCAGAAATTCTTCGCGATGCGATTTCAATTGCAAAGTTGATTAACTCTTGGATGCTCTTAGATTCAGCTCCCCATCTTCCAATCAGATACGATTCCATATTCCAAGTGTACCCTTTAGTGCGGTCCAGTTCGTTCTTATAAACCCTGCCAACACAGAATGGGTCTGGGTCTCTCTCGTTGCTCCAAATTTCGATTGAATCGAAGTAACTCTCGGTGGATGAAAGTTTTACTGCACGAAGAATTTCCAAAGGAATCTCTTTGTCGTAGTCTTCAATTTTTTGCACAAAAGGGCATAAAATTTTAAAAGCCCGGATAGTAGCTTCGTCCATCCACATATAGGGTATCGGAGATTTGCTTGCGTCTCTTACGTTGGCGCATTTCAGTCCTAATTCACTTACAAGATTTGAGAACTCGGACAATTGATCATTATCGTAGATCAACTCGCGCTGTTCATTGCTGATGAATATTTGTGTTTCCATAGGTTTTGTTTTATCGAGCGGATGCCCGGTTATTTGTTTTCGTTCATTTCTTGCGCCCACTTGGTCAAGTATTCCTTTCCTTTCTCCGATTGGTTCGAATCTTCCCGGAGCCAGAACGCACACTTGGACGCCCTGAGCCAGTTCTCCGGTCTCAAGTATGGGTGACGCTTGCCATTAATTGACGTTGATCTCATGGTGTTCTATTTTAAAAAGTGCTTGCCAAGCATTCCTGTGTTATCCTTTATGTCCTTCAGGTTTATGCACACACAGATAGGTTAGTCTACAAAGCGGTAAGGGTCCTATCTGTTTAGCATGCTTGGCCGTCTTCTCTCTTGCCGATCCCCGGACTCTAATCCAAATCCTGCACTTATGGGGAACTGTGATGTAAGGACGACCCTTCAAAGCTGTTCTTTCAAATACTTTATCTCGGATTTGATAATCCTAAGCCGGTACTTCTTATCGGCGTTCTTTTCTTTTCGAATGCGCTTCTTCAATCCTTCGAGACACTTATCTAGGATGTATCCTGATGGAATCACAGCTTCAGGATTAATCCTCATGGCTTGTACCATTCAAAGAACCAAGACAGCAAACAAAGCCCACCAACGAACAGCGCAAAGCCGATTGCAATCGCCGTGATGATTCCTTTCAGGACGCGCTTCCCAAATTCCCTGTCGTCGGGAAGCTCAAGTAAATCTTTATTTATTGGCCTTCTCATCACCATTCAATTTGAAGTTCCCAAGGCACAGGGTGTGGTTGCTCATGGAAAGGCATTCCTTTCGCGTAGAACAAAGGGCATACGTCGATGTGGACAAATGTCCAAGTGTCTTTGATGCCTTTCGTCTCTTCTACTTCGATGCTCTTTCGGAAGTAAGCCTGATGGCCAATCCGGATCGGTATTCCCGTGTCTTTGCTTGCCTGCCGGGCCAATGGGACAAGATTCAAAACGTCCTTCATTGTCTTAACATCAAGATCAGCAGCCATCTTTGCCACGTGAGGCGATGTTTCAGCGCGAAGTCCCTTTGTGTCTGGTTCTTCAAGTAATTTTTTCTGATACGCTTCTGTTCGATTGTACGAAGAGATAGTGAGGGGGCCGTACAACTGGCGGATTCTATCCATCACAACCATTAGCGGCGCGTTCACGATCAATACGCCGAACTCAAACAAGTCTTGCTTGAATCTTGGCTCTTCGAGGCTGAAATATTTCCCTATGAAATCACTCCCCACAGGAATGCCGTACTGTTTCTGCCAGTCTTCCAAATCGATCAACGCCCCTGACGCGATCAATACTTTCACGTTTTTAAATTGTGTCATCGCATTATTCAAATTTTGCTTTTGCCATTGCGATCAATGCCTTGTACTCGCGGCCATACTTGTTGTCTCCGTGTGTTTTAACCACCGCTTGTTCAAACTCATCAAGAGTGCCTGAAAAACAGCCGCAGAATACGAGTATCTTACCATCAGGGTTTTTGACCACCGTTGTAGTACCGTTCCTTGATCCGATTTTAGAAACCCAAAATACACACGCATCGCCGTAGACCTGCGCATCGCCGTAGACCTGCGCATTGCCGTAGACCCACGCATCGCCGGAGACCTGCGCATCGCCGAAGACCCGCGCATTGCCGTAGACCCGCGCATTGCCGTAGACCTGCGCATTGCCGTAGACCTGCGCATTGCCGTAGACCTGCGCATCGCCGAAGACCCGCGCATCGCCGGAGACCCACGCATCGCCGGAGATATTTTCTTCTTTCTCTACAAAACCACCTACCTCATCCTCGTTAGCCCATTTCGATTTTGTGGTCGCCTTGATCCTGAACAGCTTAATGCCCCACGCATTAATGACAAATTCCTCTGTTAACTTGAAATGCTTCATTTATTATCGTTGTTGAATTTCCAGCAATTGTTTGCATGCCCGTAAAGCCCCGGTCTTTTTTCTCCTGTGATTACCAGATGGCCGTCTTTCTCTAGATTGGTCAATGATCTTCTCACCGATGTGAGCGGCCAGCGTTGACCAAAGGCAAGGTGAACTTGGCAAGGAGTGAAGGAGGTGTACTTGTTTTCCTTCATGAACTCCAAGATTATGTCCTCTTGCCGTTGGGCCTTACGCTCCAGTGCGTCCAGCGTAGGCTCATCGCTGATAGGCACCGAGTTGTGATAACTATTGATGGAGAATATGTCGAGCTGGCGTGTCATTACTTTACTCGACTATTTCAATCTTGTACCCGAGCTTTTCTTCGATCTGTGCTTTCGTGAGTTTGGTGGGGGCGGGCTGAGGTTTTCTGATGTTTTTGAAAGCGCCAGCCCCAAATTCTCTAGAGACGGTCACATGCGAGTACAAATCATCACAAGGATTTAATCCAACATATTTTCTTTTAAACCAAGTACCATTATCAGCACTCACCTCCACTTCTTCACCCCACTTAGGAATCCAGATTTCTTCCTGCTTTTGATCGGGTAATTGCTTGAGGAAGTCGCGGACGGATTGGATGGGGAGGTTGGGAAATGGAATAACACTACCGATTAACCTATTGTTACCGACTTCAAACACAAAATAATACCACTCATCCAGTGGGAAATCATATCTCCATTTACCCAGCCTCAACACCTCCTCGTCACTTGCACCATCGCGTTTAGCTTGCACCTTCCCCGCTTTGAAGTCTTCGATCGTGTAGAGCTTATGCTTTTCGAGTTCTTCGAGTTCTGCAAGGAAGTCGGAAAGGGGATAGTATGGTTTATTACGGGGATCTTCATTGCCAGCCAAAAAACCATCCGGAAGTAGAAAATAAAAAGGAAAAAGACCTTTTGAATACTTGCTATTCCCGGGAAAGCAATGCTTCAAAACACGATTGAGGTCATTTACAGAGTTCCCCCCTTCAAAATGGAGCGCAACGTCTCCGTCTTTCAGTTGTTGTAGCTTTGATTTCATGCTTTCTTTGATTTGATGTACTTATTCAATTCTGATGGATAGAAGTAGTATTGCTTTCCGTCCTTATGAGCTGGCATTCCTTGCGCAATCTTCTTGTACATTGCCGTGTGTCCAAGCTGCATGAACTCGCAAGCCTGTTTGAACGTGATCGGCTTTTCAACAACCTCGATCTTTTGAATCTCGTTTGAAATTTGCTCCCTGATCTGCGAGGCGAGGCGATCAAATTCTGATGGCGTGAGTATGATGGCATTCATGGTCATGTCCAGCTATTCATAATTTCCCTGCATTGAATCACTCTCTGGTGAGCTTGCTCGATGAAATCGTTATCGCGATCAACCTTGATTTCAATGTATCGTTTATCAAGCGGGATGTCGTCGTAGTTTGCCAGTAGTTCGATTTCTTCGCAATGCTTTCTCACTTCCGGGTGCGCCTCGTCGTCAATTACACCGCATTTCTTTCGGTAGATGTACTTCTCGTACTCAACCATATCGAAAGGAGTGTTGACAAGGCAATAAACTAACCCAGAAGTATTTGCCCCCGTCATGTCCATATAGGCATTGAGTTGCGCCTTGTACAGGTCATTGGTGGGCTTTACAACTACTCCGAAAAAGGTGAAGATGTCCCAAGACGATTTGATGTCCTTTATCTCTTCAGCTTGGTAGATCGATTCACCCAAGTACAAATCGGGAGTGCCTACGAACCAATGATTCGTGATTTGCTCGGTGTTCTTTTTATAGAAACGTTTCGTGGCGCGTGAATACAGCGTAATCGAATCTTCTTCAACACGAAGTCCTTTCTCGATGTACTTATTGTCCTTGTCTTTTCGGGGACGTTTGTAGATTTCCTCAACGTAGCATTCGACTAAATGCTTTCTCGCAGTCTCGCCGATTGATTTGCCGCTCCTGTCATTGGTCATAATGAGACCAAGCGACGAGGGATGAAACCTATAGTTATCGAATGGGCGCATTACTTCTTCTTGGTTTTGGATTCCAGTTCGTCTTTCTTAACGGTGAAGGCGTCAAGATGCTCGGGGCGTAAATCGCGCTCAAGTGCCTTTAGTTCCTCCAAGTTTTTGGCGTCAGAGATCATTAAAAAAAGCCGCTCTGATTCCTTGTCGACTTGCTCCGTCTCGTTGTCGACGTATGAAACATCTTGCGTATCGGAGTCTTTGATGATGCCCTGATCAAACGTGACGGCTTTTTGCAGATCGACCGACAACGGCGCATTCTTAGATAGGTTCAGCTTGGTAACTGTTTTCAAAGCCATTGACTCAAAATCGTCTTTCCATTGGCCGTACCCTTTCTTGTAGGTCTGGCTGAATTGCTTCGCGTGTTTCTCGATCTTTTCGGTGGTCATGTAAAACGTTGACTCGAAGCCATTCACCAATTTGAAATACGACACGTAGCCAATTACCTTTTTCGAATCGCGCTCTTTTTCATCTTCAATCCATTTGAAAGTAATCTCACCAGTGCCCCGGTTGTTCGATACAATCTCGCCCTCGCGAACGTCGGTGGCGCTGATCAGAAGGAATTGACCCGTTCTTAGAGCAAGCTGTTTGAATCCCTTATAGCCGATCTGGAATTGAGCGACGACTTTATATGAGCCGTCAGGCTGTTTGGAATTGTACGGGACGATGTAGGCAAATCCGAGGTTGTTATTGAGCGGTAAATCCAATGTCGCGGCAACCATTGCCGAATGATAGACGCTTGTTGGCTCTGCCTTCGCAAGTAGATTGTTTGACGCAACGATTTGAAGGACCGATGTAATGAATGATGTCGTTCTTTTCCCAAGTATTTCTTGGAATCGTTGCTTTACGTCGTCTCTCGATAATAAAGCTCTGACGCTCGTACTTGTTGGTGTGGATGTGGCTACTTCTTGCATATGTCAAATGATTGCTGATTGATCAAATACACGGTCGACTCCTTTTGAGTGCGGATGGTCATGACCAAAGACGTTTTAATTCCTTGTTGCAAAACCAAAGTGGGCGCTGGCTTAGTGCTAGCTCTCCAGGTATCCGTACCTTGAACTTGTCAAGACGTTGCTCAATAATGACGCCTCGGTATTCTTTGCCTTTGATGGTGACTTTCACCTCTTGGCCAATTGATCCGCTTGGTGTCATGGTTAGCGTTGTTTGAAGTACAAACTTGTCCCCATTTGGTGCGTGTACTCGTAGCCGGGATTGTTCTCAAGGAACAGGCGGCGAGCTTTCTCAACGTCTTGAGGGAAATCCAAAATCACGAATGCTTGGCTTGACACGAAGACGACTGCTAGGTGGCTGATGCCAGCCTCGGCAAGCACGTCTGCAATTTTCTGTTCTCGCGGATCGTCGAACTTGCGATGTTCTCTTGGGTTGCCAACAAAAAGGGCAATCTGCTGTTCGAGTTCTTTAATCCTCTCTTTGAGGAAGTAGACTTCTGAGGAATCGGTCATGGTTATTGATGTTTAGATAGTGGCTAATTGTTTTTGTTCGTGCCTGATCCACCATTCCGGCGTCACAGATCCGCGCCAAGTCCAAGTGAACTGTGTTCTTTCGATCTCGTACTTGAACTCCATGCTTCGAAGCCAGTCTTCAATTGCTTCAGCGACGGTGTGGCCGTAACCGATGATGTCCCCGGGTTCGTAGCCGTCTTTAGTAGCCTCGTAGGCAAAAGGACCGTTACCGCAATCGACAACTACCGTAGGCGTTCCGATGTCATCAAGTTTGGCACTCAACGCGCACTTTTCGCAGTACTGATTATTGCGGTATTGTTCGCAGTAATCAGGATCAATATTCCCTTTGCATGAGTGGCACTTGATGAACATTGACTTAAGGGTTTCGCGCTCTCGTGGTGTTAAGTATGGGTCCATTATGATTTCGAAACTTCTTTCAAGACCTCAAGAACCTCCTCGTTCGAGGAGTAGAACAGGTGCGCATAGTTAGGTAACACCGCGCAACCCGCAATCTCTGGGCCTATCACTGGGCCTTCGGTCAGTTCTATCTGGCGTGCTGAATCATTGAGGATGGTGGCCCATCCAGCAAGGCAATGCGAGGTGCCACAATGCCACCCGTTCATATTCAAACTGTCCGGATCGGCCAGCACGATATCGGCGATTTGCTTGATCAGTTTTTGTTCGTCCACAGGTTCCATGTTCAATTGCTTGAGGAGCTGCGCCCATGCCTCGGTGCGTTTCTCCGGGACGTTTTTGATGATGTAGCATAGGTCGTCGTTCGAAGGCGATTGCTTGAGAAGTTGTGCCCCTGCTTCGGCGCGTGTCTCCGGTACGTCCTCAATGATGTAGCAGAGGTCGTCGTTCGATTTTCCGTCTAGAGTGTTCATGGTGTATTAAATTTTTAAAGTGGCAGTGTTCCAGTTTCAAGGAGGATTGTTCCGACACGCTTTTTGGAAATAGTCCCCCCGGTCCGCTTCTCGAAATCCTCTTGGTTTTTCTTGATGTTTCTCTTGGCTTTCGCACTGAGGGGCACCGGCAACACGCTGTCTTTTTTCTTCAATCCGTCGACGAAATCGTTAACTTGGCCGTTCATTTGGTTACCTGTTTGGTTATCGTTTGATATACCAAATGTAAAATAAATTGGACGTTAAAAGCAAAACAAATTGGACAAAAATTTGACCATTGGGTCTATAATGTGGCAACGGGCTGAAAATCAAGGTTTTTCAAAAGCGTCTTTTTCGAAAGAAATGGGCATATCGAGGCAAACGCTCGATAATTGGATCAAAGGATTGACCACACCAAACCATGAAGACACGGGCAAGGCGTCCAAAATTTTAGGCGGTGGTTTGACCCGGGAAGTAGGTATTGATAAAATCCCATTTTACGATGCGGTGGCGGTTGGTGGTTCTGTTATTCTCGCCGACCAGTCGGCAGTAGATGCGCCCAACGACATGATCGACCCCGGCACGTTTTTGCGACGGGCTACTGGATCGCTCCGCATATATGGACACTCGATGTTTCCAAAGTATCCAGCCGGATGCATAGTTGCCTTCAAAGGCGCAGACAAAGAACTCATCATTTGGGGCGAGGACTACGTGATCGAGCTTGAGGATAGGCGGATCATAAAGCGTGTCGAGCGCGGAGAACAGCCGGGTTACATCCTGGCGGTGAGCTACAATAAAAGCGAGGAGTATCCTTACGCATCGATCGACGTGCCGCTCGCCAAGGTGAAGCGGCTGTACATGGTACTTGGCAAGATCGAGTTAGAAGCATCTGTATGAGGCATCATCTTTAAACATCCATATGAAAGCAGCACTAGTTTTATTATTGGTCGTAGCCCTCGGGGCGTGTACCGTCCACGAGTTTGTAACTGTGGTCCCGCGCCGGGATATTCCGGATGGCGCTCGAGAGTTCGTCATACTTTCATGCCCGATTGATTCAATGGTCGGCGTCCTGAGAAGGAACAGTATCCAATTCACCCGGACTGAGACGGGGTTAATCACCGCCCCTATCGTCTTGGACTCAAAGACAAAGGCTGTATTCAACGTATCAAGTTACGGCGGGAATCTCACTGTAATACCGACATGGGGATATACCGACTTCAAGCGCAATCAAGTATACACCATGACTGGCCTAAACGCCAATACATGGGCGACGGGCGAATTGAGGCGGATTGTCTACAGCAAGGACAAATTAGGAACAAAGAAGGTATTCGACTACGCCGTCCAGTTGTTCAAGCAGTTGAAAAAACCGGGCGATGAACTGGTCTATAAATAAAGAAAGCGGCGGATCATCACTCCGCCGCCTTGCCACTTACACCATGACTAGCACGAGTCCTCAATTCGCGCTGCTGCCGCAAATATTCACCGGGGCATCATTCGATGCAAACCGGGATGATGAACATGTTACCAATATGTCACCACTAGATAGCCTTTGATAGCTCAATAACCTGAAAGTCAATATGATAGCCGCACTCTTTTCTAGTCCCGTACGGACTACAAAAAAAGCCCGCGGCTTATTGGCTTGCGGGCTTTGTCTTTTCAGAGGTAAATCTTTGTCTACCAGTCTGTTACAATGGAGCCCGACTTCAGCGACGAGATCTTCTTCAAGCACCTGGCGCCGACCACGCCCTTCCCCTTTCGCATCCCCATCGAGCGCGCCGAGGGAGTCTACTTGTATACCCCCGAAGGCAAGCGTTATACAGACTTCATTTCCGGAATCGGTGTGAGTAACCTCGGTCATCGGCATCCCCATGTCGTGAGCGCCATTCGCGAGCAACTGGATCGCCACCTCCACGTCATGGTATACGGCGAGTACATCCAATCCTCCTCGAACCGCTTGGCCCACAAACTAGCATCGCTGCTGCCCAGCACACTCGATTGCGTGTACTTGGTCAACTCGGGCACGGAAGCAAACGAAGGAGCGCTGAAACTAGCCAAACGACTGACCGGGCGAACGGAATTGGTTTCCTTCCGCAAATCCTACCACGGAAGTACACACGGTTCGATGAGCGTGTCGGGAAATGAAGTAAAAAAATCTGCGTTTCGCCCACTCCTCCCCGACGTTCGCTTTATTGACTTCAACCGAATCGAAAGTCTAACGGAGATTACAGAGCGCACGGCTGGCGTGATCATGGAGACCATTCAGGGCGACGCTGGCGTGCGCGTCCCCTCCAAAGATTTCATGCTCGCCTTGCGCCGGCGTTGCGACGAGGTAGGGGCCATCCTGATCTTGGACGAAATCCAGTGCGGCATGGGTCGAGCGGGAACACTTTTCGCCTTCGAGCAATTTGGAATCGTGCCGGACATACTGACCATCGGGAAGGCATTTGGTGGAGGACTCCCCATAGCGGCGTTTATCGCGAGCCACGCACGCATGCAAATGCTATCACACGACCCCATGCTTGGTCACATCACTTCGTTCGGTGGCAATCCAGTTTGCTCGGCCGCCGCTTTGGCGACGCTGGAGGTCATGACTTCTGGAACGCTTCTTCAAGACATCGAAAAGAAAGGATTGCTGATCCAGTCATTGTTGGTACATCCCAAGATCAAGGAAGTGCGGCGTGCCGGGTTGATGTTTGCGATCGACTTCGACAGCGAGGAACGTGTCAAGAGAATCGTGGAAGCTTCTATCGCGGACGGTGTAATCTGCTTTTGGTTTCTCTCACACCCCTATAGTTTTCGAATTGCACCTCCGCTCACGATCAGCGAAGACGAGATCCGCGAGTCGTGTTCCGTCATTTTGAAAGCCATTGAAAAATCCTGATATTTCAACAGGACCTACCACGGCTCATGATTCTTGATCAACCGAGGCAACTCGACCGAGTGTATAAGATACTGGTGATCCTTGCCATCACGGTTACGGGTATCGTGCTGATGAGGTCAATCCTCATCCCTATCGCCTTTGGCGCTTTATTCGCGATTGTCCTCAATCCCATCGCAAAAAAGATAGAGACCAAAACGGGGCGCATCCTCTCGATCGTTCTCGTGTTATTTGGGGCGTTGTTTCTGCTCGGCTTATTGATTTGGTTCGTGATCGGGAACTTGAAAGGCCTGGTGTCGAGCCTGCCTGGGATCGAGGAGAAGTTTTTCGCGGCCGTGGTCGACATCAACCATTACGTAGAGAATCAATTTGGGATCAGCACCGACGAGCAAACGAACATGATCGCCGAAGGGCTGAAGAATCTGTCGGTGTACCTGGGCGAAGTAGTCTATTCCACTTCCTACCTGGCATACTTCTTCGTGCAGGTACCCATTTACATTTTCCTCTTCCTGCTGTACCGCGAGAAGTTTCGCGAGTTTTTCTTGGCATTCAATCCAATGAGCGAGATGAAATGGAAAGAGGACATCGACGGCGTGGTCCGCGGCTACATCAGCGGTCTCGCAATCGTTGTCCTGATCGCGGGGACACTCAATAGCATTGGTCTTTTGGTGCTTGGCATTGACCACGCCATCTTTTTTGGCTTCCTGTCAGGCGCTCTCACCCTGATACCTTACGTGGGAATCACCATCGGAGCTACCCTACCCGCCCTGCTGGCGCTGCTCACCAAAGACAGCGCTTGGTATGCCGTGGGCGTCGTGGGTGTTCATGCCGCGGTTCAATTTCTAGAAGGCAATTTCATCACCCCCAACGTCACGGGTTCGAAGATTAGCATCAATGCGATGGCGGCGATTCTTGCCCTCTTGATCGGAAACTTACTCCTGGGCATTGCCGGGATGATCTTAGCGGTACCAGCCGTCGGCATACTCAAGATCCTGATGGCCAACTCGACGTCTCTAAAACCCTTCGTGATTTTGTTAGAGGACAAGCCAGCAACACCACCCGCTGAGGTGGAACAAAAGAAACCCTCGGGCGACGAATCCAACTAGGAATTGATCCAACGCTCGCGGATCGCGAGGCGAATCAAATCGAAGGTACTATTCAACTCAACTTTCTTTAACATGTTGCGACGGTGCACTTTCACCGTTTCAAAACTTATTTCGAGTTGTTTGGCGATCCGTGACGATGACAATCCTTGTGCGAACAGTTCCAGCACTTCAATTTCACGATCGGTGAGGGTTGGTTTTAAAGCTTCCATAGACGGGAAAAAAATATTTCCCAAATTCTTACTATAGAGTTGTTCTCGAAATACTCCTAAAGTGGTATTTGCGATACCTCTTTTGAGGTATCGGAAGTAGTAGAATTTCTAATCAGATCAGGTTATTGTCGTAACCGATTTTTAGCAACTGCGATGTATTGGATGCATTTAACTTGCGGAGCATGTTGCGTCGGTGTGTTTTTACCGTATTTAGGGTGATAAAAAGCTCACCCGCGATCTCGTAGCTATTTTTTCCTTTCGCCAGCAGGCGCAAGATTTCAAGTTCGCGTTCCGAGAAGTGTTCGGATTGCACAATTTTCTTCGTGCGCCGCGGGAATACCTTCTGTCCGTCGCATACTCGGTCGAGTTCGTCCACCATCTTGTTCGAGTCCATTGACTTCGGCAGAAAACCGAAGCCGCCGAAAGTCATGATTTCTTGGACATATTCGTCACCGTCGTGCATGCTAATCATGACCACCTTGATGTCTGGAAACCTGGGAAGGATCCGCTTCAATAAATCGATTCCATCGACGCCCGGCATTTGAATATCGGCCAGGACAAGATCCACGGGGACCGAAGTGAGGAAGTCGACAACTTGAAGTGGGTCGTTGATTTTGCCGACCACGTCGTAACGTCCCGTTCTCTTGAGCAACAACTCGAGTCCGTCGAGGAACATCCGGTGATCATCTACCAACAATATCCTTGTCATACCTCAGAATGGAATGTCAAAGTTATAAAAAGTACCCTTGTGATTTGACTCCCACGTCATACGGCCGTTGAGGGATCGTACGCGCGATTCGATGCTGTGCAACCCGAGACCGGTAAAGCGACTCCCGATCATGCCGATCCCGTTATCTTCATACATGATATTCATTTCATCATCGAACTGGTTAACGTGAATTCGAATCTCGGTTGCGCGTGCATGCTTGAGCGTGTTGTTGATTAACTCTTGGACAATCCTAAAGATGGTGATCGAAACGGACTGAGGGACTTCGCGTTGTCCATAGTAATCAAAGATCACGTTGACATCGCCAAGCTTATTCAACCGGTCTACTAAGCTCTTCAATCCGGCTTGGAGCCCATAACGTTCAAGCCCGGGGGGGTGTAGGTCGTACACGATGCGCTTGATGTCTTCGATGACGTCGGTAAGATTCTCATTGATTTCTTTGCCCCTCACCTTCCGGTCATCATTGTCGGCGCTCATGGCATCGGCAAGGAGAATTTTAATGCTGCTCAGGGACGCGCCGATGCCATCGTGGAGGTCGGTCGCGATCCGCTTCCGTTCACGCTCTTGTGTTCTTATCTCTGAATCGATCAGTTTCTGCTGATGCAAGTTGATGAGCTCCAAGTAATTTTGGCGACGCCGGATGCTATTGATTCGAACGCGGTACACCGCGACCCCAATCAGGATCAGCACGCCTCCAAGGGATATGCGGAAGTACCAAGTCTCCCACCAAGCCGCCGCGACCTCAATGGGCAGGCTTAGTTTCTGATCCCACACGCCGGCCGTCGATGAACTCTGTATTTCCAAATCGTGCGACCCGGGTCGGAGCCCACTTAAGAAAATACTTCCACCTGACACGGGTAGCCAGGGTGCGTCGGCCGACAGCCGGTATCGAAACCGAGCGGGATAGTCTTTGAAACTGATCGTCCTCACGTCGATCACCAGGTTTCCTTCGTCGCTTCGGACTATTTTCGGGCTTCCTTTCAAGAGCCGGTTTTTCACCATGATACGGCTAACATAAAAGACCGGCGTGGACAGGTTCGTCACGAACTGGCTTGGCGGCACCGAAGAAATGCCTAGATCGCTCACTGCCCATATGTTTTCGCCTACCTTCGACACATTCGTGACCTTCGTAGCGATGAGTCCAGCGGCGCGCGCGTAGTTACTCAAGACGAGGGCAGATGTATCTCGTCGAAAGTTGAGTTGATACAGACCACGCTCCGTTCCAATCCATGCGGTTTTAGTGGCTTCGTCACAATACATCGAGTACACGTTGTGTACGTCTGGTAGCGACAATATGGTGAGCTTTCGCGAATCTCGATCGAACACCTGGATTCCCTGCCCCATGGTTCCGACGAGGATGTGCCGATCACCAAAATTAGTTAGCGACGCAACCCGCGCTTCAGCAATACGGGTAGGTTGCTTCTTGAACTCGATGTCGAAAACTTCAACACCGTGAAGGGCTCCCAAGAAAATTTCGTTACCCGCTATGGTCATTGCCGTTGGTCTCTTCCGAGCTTCGAGTTTTTCGAGCAGCTCCCCTTCCGAAGAGAGGCGAAAGACCCCCGTCGAGTTAAAACCATACACATAACCGCCTACACTGGTGAGGCCTCGAAAAGCCGACGACATGTTGTTTCGACCTTCGATACGCTTAGAACCCGGTAAGATGTAAGTTCCCGACGCGTCGGACACCCACGTTGAAGGCCCATGAACAAACAAGTTACTAATGGGCGCAACGCCATGATGCATCTGTGTGAACTTACCGGAAGGATCCATCTTAAAGACCACACCATCGTAACTTCCCAACAGCAGCTCGTTGCCGTTACCGACAACGGCGCTAATCCTCGTTTGATTAGGCGGTTCGAAGTTTTGGACACTTAGATTCGGGAAGTAAAACACGCCTTGGTCCAACGTACTAATCCAAAAACCGGATTCGTTGTCTTGCAAAATGCTACTGACCGACAATTGGTTTAGGTTGGGAAGGGTCTGTGGATCTTGTAGCGACTCGTTGTTGAATATCTGGACGCCGTTATTGAAGTATCCAATCCACAGCCGTTCCGCTCGGTCTATATACAAACAAATAAACGGCGTCTCAGAAGTATAGACCTTTTTCACGCTTTGTCCATCGAATACGAATAGGTTCTTGTGCAGCGCGAAGTAGTATCGGCCGTGCCACTTCACACACGAGATGAGGGAATTGCTTTGTCTCTCGGGGTCATCCAATTCGATTTCAAATTTCTGATCATTGATCCGCACATACCGGATGTTTTTGGGGATTCCTGAACTCCCCATCAGCATTTTCCCGTCGACGAAACGGATAAAGTTCCACTCGTCTTCCCCGCGCGTGATCTTCGTTACTTGTCCTGCGGAATCGATGCGGGCCGCCATGGAATGCAGCATGGTGCTCACATACAACTCATCGGTGCTGTCTGGATAGATCGACAGAATGATGGATGCATTGATCAGGGACTTGAGTGTATTGTTATGCCGGTACGGGCGGATGGTGTCGTTTTGGTAGTACGATAGCAACCCGTTGTAAGTCCGAAACCAGATTCGACCGGCGTTGTCTTCTTGAAAACCAAATACCGTGTTGTCGGTAAGTCCGTGGGTATTATTGAATGTGACGAACTCATGGCCATCGTACTTCACGACGCCATTGTCGGTGCCGATCCAGATGAAGCCCTTGCTGTCTTGGAATACGAGGTAGCTTTCGGAACTAGGAAGTCCAGAACCTTCCTTATAGTTGATCGATTGATAGTACTGCGCGTGCGCGACATGCACACAAAGAACCGCTGCCACCAAAAAGACAATCGCTCCACGATTCATAGGCTGAAAATACGCATTTGGGGCGCTCCAGTCCACCCTTCGTTAGAACGACTCGACGATGAGGTTATGGTTGGTGTAGATGCAGATGTCGGCTGCGATGGTTAGACTTTCCCGAACGATATCGGCCGCCGAGAGATGGGGTGCGTGTTTCTTCAACGCAAGGGCTGCAGATTGCGCATACATGGCACCTGAGCCGATTGCGGCGACGGCATGATCGGGTTCCAACACGTCGCCGGTTCCAGAGATCACCAGCAGCTCTTCGCGGTTCGCCGCAATGAGCATGGCTTCGAGCCTGCGCAAGTAACGATCGGTGCGCCAGTCCTTCGCCAGCTCGATGGCAGCACGTTTCATGTTGCCGCCATAGGCGCTTAGCTTTTCGTCGAAGCGATCCAACAGGGTAAACGCATCCGCAGTGGAACCTGCAAACCCGGTCAAGACCTTTCCATCTTGGAGTTTTCGAATCTTGCGTACGTTGCTTTTCGCGATGGTGTTGCCCATGGTCGCCTGACCGTCGCCGCCAATCGCTACATGCCCATTGTGAGATACTGCCAAAATGGTGGTTGAGTGAATCGATTCCATACTTTTCTTTCGTTCAGTGAGGACCGGAAATAACTATGCCGGGTCGCAGTTATCGTGCGACCTCGGCTATTTTGACAGTTCTAGACGTTAGATGAGGATGCGTACCGGGTCTTCCAACAGGCCCTTCAGCGTTTTCAAGAAGGCAGCACCCACCGCACCATCCACCGCCCGGTGGTCGCACGACAGGGTCACTTTCATCACATTGCCGGGTACGAGTTGACCGTTTTTCACGACGGCCGTTTCTTTGATTCCACCGACCGCCAGGATGCAGGCATCGGGCGTATTGATGATCGCCGTGAACTCTTCCACTCCAAACATACCCAGGTTGGAGATCGTGAAGGTGCTGCCTTCCCAATCTGCCGGCTGGAGTTTTTTATCGTGGGCTTTCTGAGCTAAGTCTTTCACCTCGGCCGCGATGTGCGCCAACGACTTATTGTCGGCGAAGCGAACGACGGGCACGAGCAAACCGTCTTTCACCGCGACGGCCACACCGATATGGATGTGCTGGTTGCGGCGAATCTTGTCACCCATCCAGCTTACGTTGATATCAGGGTTCTGACGCAGGGCCGATGCAACCGCCTTCAACACGATATCATTGAAAGATATTTTGACGGGAGAAATTTCATTGATGCTCTTCCGTGCTTCGATTGCCTTGTCCATGTTGATTTCCATGGTGACATAGAAGTGGGGAGCCGTGAACTTGCTTTCCGACAATCGACGCGCGATGGTCTTCCGCATCTGCGAAACGGTCACGTCTTCGAAGCTTTCTTTGCCCACTACCTGTGGTAGCGACACCACTTGGGTAGCAGCGCCTTTCGAAGCTGACTTCGCGCCTTCTGCGGGGGCCGCTGAAGGTTTGTAGGCCTCTACGTCGTGCTTGGTAATGCGTCCACCATCGCCACTTCCGTTGATCTTCGAAAGATCGTACCCGAGATCTTTGGCCATTTTCTTGGCCAACGGCGATGCCTTCAAGCGACCGTTAGAACTATCGTGACTGGTTCCGTTAACAGATGCTTCCGCTTTCGGCGCCTCTTGCTGGGTAGCAGCAGGAGTCGCTGCAGGCGTAGCCCCTTTTGATTGGTGTGCCTTTAGCAGTGTTTGCCAATCGGCATCCTTATCGCCAATGATGGCAAGAACACCGTTTACGGCCACAGCTTCTTTTGCCTTCGCGCCGATGTACAAGAGGGTACCCGCTTGGTACGACTCGTATTCCATGGTAGCCTTGTCGGTCTCGATCTCAGCGAGGAGTTCGTTTGCTTTTACCGTGTCACCAACTTTCTTGTGCCAAGCAGCGATTACACCTTCGCTCATCGTATCACTCATCTTGGGCATCAACACGATCTCCGCCTTGATCCCTGTTGTGTCGATCGCGGGTGCTGCTACGGCCGTTGCCACAGGAGCAGTTTGATTGGCCGATGCAGTGGTTGCGGCTGGGGCGCTCGCGCCGGCACCTGCCAGCAAGCCTGCATAGTCTTCGCCTTTTTTGCCAACAATGGCCAACACATCATTGATCTTGACCGCCTCACCTTCTTTGGCACCGAGATAAAGTACAGTGCCTTCATTGAAGGACTCATAGTCCATAGTGGCCTTGTCGGTCTCGATCTCGGCCATGAGTTCGCCCGACTTAACCGTGTCTCCAACTTTCTTGTGCCATTTCGCGATCACCCCTTCGGTCATCGTGTCGCTCATCTTGGGCATTCGTACGATCTCTGCCATAAGTTTTTGTCTCTGTCTGTATTTTCCCGCAAAACGGGTCAGGGCTCCAAAATTAGCCTATAAATAGGGATTTACAAGTCGAGATTTGGCCGCGCGGCGATTTCCGTCCACTATAGATTCAGGGTGCCCAGGACAAACTCTACCACTAAGTTATTGGCACTGAACGGCCCCACGTTCAAATACGTGGTGCGTACGCCGAGGTCAAGTTGTGGCAGCAACCGCATCACGTTGACATCCACCGTCATTTCAACCCCAAAAGAGTTGTAGGAGCGGTCGCTCGTAGAATAGTAGACCCTGTTTTTAGGCCCGTAGAAGTAATTTCTCCCGACGGCCTGCCCATAGTCCGCGAAAGCGTTGGCCCTCAAACGCTGAACGTTCACCAAGGGCCCCAGTGCTAAGTCGGGGTACCAAAGGGGCAACGCATAATTGATTGACAGCGACTGAAAGCGGGTGTCTTTGGGGTAGCTAAACCCGCGGGGGCGAAACACCCGGTTTCGAAAAGAATATCGGTTTACTTCAAGCCCGGAGGTTCCTTCTTGATACCCTCCCCTGACCACGATCGAATGGTGTTTGGCAAATCCCGGGAAATACATCGCGGATCGAACAGCGAACAGGCTGCCTTGGAAGTCGCCGCCATAAGGTGTGCTATAGTACTCCACGTCGAGGAGCTGTGCCCACTTGGGGTTAAAGTCACGCCGGCTTTGCTTTAGGAAACGAGAGAAGGAAAAAGCAAACTGGTTGAAATACAACTTGCCGGTCCCAACTTGGTTGTCGAAAATGTAGACGAGGGTGTCGTTGGCGTTCACGTAACGCTCTGTCCCACTCGAAATCAAGACATTGTTTTTCGTGACTTCGTTGCGAAGATTGCTGACCTGGGTGACCCCTACCACGTTTTTCAGGGTGAGGTTGACGTTGTATTTTGACTTGGTTAAAACCAGCGGTATGCGGACACCGCCATTCACCGTCGTTTCATCCCAGGTAAACTTGACAGACCGGTCGAAAATCGAAGTCTTATTCTGGCGGCTTCCCCCCAGGAAGTTGAAATCGAAAATCGGCAACAAACCTTGGTAACTGAGTCCCGCGTGATAGCTGCCCGTGCGCTCATTGATATCGAAAAGATACCCAGCGTTCACGTTCGTCGTACCCAACAAGTTTCTCGAGGAAATCCCGATGTCGGCTTGTGTGACGTCGGAACTGAAGAAAGGCCCCCAGCTATGGACGTTAATCATAGAAGCGAGTCGGTTGTACTTGGTCGTCGGATGTTGTGTGCTTGGCACATCTTTCATGATGTCGGCATGTTGTTCCTGCTCCACGAGGGCATCATAGAAATGTCTCATGGGGACGGCTACCGATTCGATTGGGGTGAACTGCGAAACATCGTACGGCGCCTGCACGATGTCCATCCCGTCGCGGGTTTGATCGTTGTAAATGATCCATTCCCCATCGTGCGAAATGGCGGGGTTGTACGCCCCATATTTCGAGGATGTCACTTGATAACGGCGTCTGCTCGACAGTTGCAGCATGTAAATGTTGTCGATCCCGCTATAGGGTGAGTTGTAGAAAAGGTGATCGCCGTTCAAAACAGGATGACCTACATTCTCCTGACCAGCTTCGTACAACACCTTGGCTGTGTTCGTAGAGAGGCTGAGCTGCGATATCGTCTTACCCTTCGCTGTCAGCCCGATAAACACGATCGATTGACCGTCGTTGCTCCATCGCGGCATGGAGATCATTTGATACGTCGTATCGGCGAAAGTGAACTTTTCTGCGCCCGTCGAGTAGTCGATCACTTTCAAACGAACGGCATAATCGTTACCCGATTCGATCGTTGCCACCGATTGACCATCGGGAGAGAGTGCCGCGGACCCCAACCGGCTATGGTGGGTGATGGTCTTGCGCTTGCGTGCACCAAAATCGTAGCCCTGCACCACTGAGTAGGTCCGCATCCGCCAACGAGGGTCGTACCGGTACTCATTCCAGACTGCTTTGTCGCCCACGGCGGAGAGCATACCCGATTCGTTGAAAGGTCCGGTCACAAATTCTTGATCGACTCGCCCAAGCTTCAGTCGCACCACGCTGGTGATGTTGCCGATCCCGGTAACGAGGGCAATGACGCTGCCATCTTGTTGCGGCTGTGGGTAGAGGAAATCTGTGTAGGTCGAAGTCGTTCGTTGGTTGATTCGTTTGAACTTCGTGAGCTTGAGTCCGTCAACTTCTCGCTGCCACTCGCCGCGGAGGCTATCCGCCATGTTTCGATACAGTGACATCACGTTCATACCTGTCTCTTTCCGTATCGACCGGGAAAACGCAAATGGGATGAAGGGATATGACCAAGAACGGGTCGCCACCTTGTCCCAGATGTCGGCATCATGGGTGTAGTTCCGCAAGTATGTGATCATGTGGTACCCTAAGACATAGTGATCGGGTATGTTATTCTTATAGGAACGGAGATATTGTTTGTGGTAGTTAAAGGTGCGTCCCTCTAGTAAGTTCGTTCTGAAGACGAGGTTGAAGTACGGGATCCTTCCTCGCCCGCTATTCGTGAAGGCTGTCTCTGTGGCAACGGCATCGCCTTCCCAAAACCATTGTGGGGCAGCCGCAAATGCCGTGAGCGACAACGCTTGTTGTCCGAATAGATAGTACACGAACTTGTTGAACCCGACAATACTGCGTTGATATTGAACCACGTGGCGGTATTCGTGCGATGCCAGCAGGCTTAACCAATCATTCGATCCTATGAAGTTGTAGTTCTGGGGCTGCATCGTGAAGAACTCGGACCGTCGAGGCGCTAGTGTCACGAATCCATTCGAAATGGAGGTCTGGTTCTGCAGGATAATGGTGATCGGCTTCGGTCGGGCCCCCATGGAGATCGACTCCGGCTCGCGAATGTACTCCAACGTGTTGATGACACGCTGCGCTTGCCGATCGAAGCCGTTGGGAAACAAGACGCTGAAGTGAGTGGTACGAATTCTGTTCCAGCGCAAGGAAGGCGGATTGGTATTCTGTACAGATATTTCCTGCGCGTCGACGGTGAATGCCACCACCACGGCAACCAACAACAAGACGACCCTACTTTTCATCGATTCAACCGCCTACGGGTTTAACACTTGCGCAATTTAAGTATATCTTTCTCAAGGCGAACGATGACGCGATGAATCTAGCTCCTCCGAAGACGAACGATCTCCCCGCGTTGACGGGACTGCGTGCCATCGCTGCATGGATGGTCTTTGCTCATCATTTCAACCCGTTTTCCAAGGCGGCATCGCCAACCCTCTATGGCCTCACGCACGCGATGCACACAGGCGTCTCCGTGTTTTTTGTCCTAAGCGGCATGCTGATCTATTACCGGTATCAACAAGTAGGCGCTACCGCCGAAATGAAAGGCTATTTCATCCGTCGATTCGCAAAGATCTACCCCCTCTTCCTCCTGCTCACGATTATCACCTTCCTTGTTGAACCACCAAAGTCTTGGTTCGAGGGTGTCGCAAACTTGCTGCTCGTGCAAGGATATTTCTCTGAGTTTCGGTTCACTGGCATTGCTCAAGCCTGGTCGCTCTCGGTCGAAGAGACCTTCTATGTGTTAGCTCCTCTCCTATTCTTTTTCATCCGTCCGCTCAAAAAAGACAGCAACTGGTCCTTTGTCATCAAATGCGTGGCGATTTTTGGCGTCGCGGTCGCGCTATGGAAAATTGGTTCTTTCATCGCAACGGCCTCGCAACACAAGATGCACGGCTTTATGGAAGGCTTCGCCACCTACACATTCTTCGGCAGGTATCTAGAATTTGGCGTCGGAATCATGATGGCCGTGGCACTTCAAGCTGAAGGAAATAGCAAGAGAGGCACCAGTCAGACTTGGGCTGGAGGCGTGTTGTTCGTGCTGGTGTTGTTTGCGATCGCCGCATTCGAATCGTGGGAGTTGGTGATCAACAATTTCATCCTGCCGTGCGCGACAGGGCTTTTGTTGCTGGGCCTCGCACAAGAAAAAACGTGGCTGGCCAAGATTCTCAGTTCGACACCGATGCAATGGTTGGGAAAGAGTTCGTATGCGTTTTACTTGATACACATCGGAGTCATTCAAGTCGCGTTGTCGAACTGGGTGTCCACCAATCCCCTCGTATTGTTCGTCTTGCTAAACGCTACTGCAATAGGTTTGTACATCGGGGTCGAGCGGCCCTTACAGCGTTGGATCTTGCAGGCGGCGCGCTAGCGGAGGAGAAGCAAACGGCCGGAGGTCTGCAAAGTGCCGCGTTCCGACTCCACCGCCAGCGTGTAGAAGTACACCCCATCCGAGAGTCGCAAACCTTGCGCATCGGTCCCTTCCCACCTAAACTGGTTGAGGCCGACACGCAATGGTGGTCCGTCGTTCTCATTGAAAGTTGCCACCTGTCGTCCGGTCCGATCGATGATTGAAAGTCGAAAGCCTGTGGGCGCCGTTTCGCCCGCGGCAGAGAACTCAAAGAAGAACCCATTATCCGATGGGTTCGGGTAGGGTTGCTTGAAAAACACATCGGCGTTGTCGTCCACCACGAAGGAAACCTGGTAGGGTTCATCGCCGCTTGAATTCCCGCTGGCATCGCTCCCATTGGCAAACAACGTGTACGTGCCTGGTTCCAAACCCTTGGGCCGAAATTCGAACACAACTTTTCCCTCACTCACCGACCACGTGACATCGGGTCTAGAAAAATTGATTCGACCCGCCGTGCAGTTACTACACGGATAGGTTAGCAACACATCCAGGGTGGTCGTGTCGGTAAACGTGACATAGGTATTTTCGTCGCGCAACGTCGCCCGAATCACCGGGTTGGCCGACACAAAATCTCCATTCAGGACAAACCGCCCGTCGATCGTAACTTCAAGAATTGGATTGGTGCGGTCTCGGTTCACCATCAAGAATCCCGTAAAATCGACGGCATTGTTTTGATAGTATTGCTCAGTTACAACTCCATTATTCACGCTGACAGACAAATCGTTCAAGCCTACTTTGTTTCGGGTCGACGTGGCGACAGAAATACGCGTGGAGTCCCCCACCTTCGGACCGAAAATATTGAACTGCTTCGTCTCACGCACACCGGAATTCTGATTGACCGTGGTAAACGTCGTCGCCAATGAATCGGTGAAGTCGATTCTCGAAATGTTTACAAACGACAGTCGAGAAGTGACCTCTTCACCCTCCAGCACTGTTACCGGCTGCACTGGATCAATCGGCACGAGCAACCCATCCGGCGCGGGGTCGAACTCGACGAGCCAATACCTGGGAATGGTTGGCGACAGCGTCACTTCATCTCGGGTGTGGAACACCAAGCGTAGGTATGGAAACACGTCGGCGTCTACGTTCTCAATGGAAACAGTTTTCGTATTGTCTGTCATGATCAACGTTTCTTTCCCGTCGCGCGCCACCCCGTATACGTCGAACGAGGCCTCGTCGGAAGGGTCGGCCAGTCGATACTTTGGCTTGATCGCGTGCCAACCCAACGCCGGTCCAACCAACACCGACGACACAGTTCCATTCGACTTGTAGCCCGTTAGTTCGGTGGAAAGTTGCAACTCTTGCGCGTTGGCCGGGTTCTGATCGCTCCGGAGTATCTTCGCTTGACCGGGGGTTGTACCCTTGCGTGCGAGAATGATGACCGGCTCGCCGGCAGAAACGAGATCTAAATCTGTCGATCGAATACCCACCTCGGCAAGCTTTGTGCGAACCGCACTACTCCAAGAAGCGAATCCCGCATCACCCATAGTAAACATCACCAACGAATCGCCGAGCTTAAGATTATTGATATACTGGATTAAGTCATCTTGATTGCCTGTGTCGGTTTCAGCGGCAGTAAAGCTATTGATCAATTGGGGTTCCCTACCGCACGCCCGACCAAATGCATTTTGAAAGGTGAAGGGTACGGCCAGGTAGGGAACCACGGAACTCCTGTCAAATGCCACCAAGTTGATCGTGTTGTTGCGACAGTTAAAGCCTTGGGGTGAGTAATAATACTCGGCGTTATCTACTTGAAATGAACCCGAGATCCCCGGTGTCGTGTTGGCGCTGCCGAACGTCTTGATAAAAATTGAAACGTGCGTCGGATCAAATTGAAATTTCTTATTTGGAACCGGTTCAATGTTCGTGAAGGAATTTTCGGTGAGTTGATCGTAGGCAAGTTGTCCCCAACCGTTGGCACTGTTCTGAATGTAGGTAAACGATGCTTGATCCCACTGGTCGCTGGCACCGTTCGACACCTGTGTTCGCCAGTAATACACAGTCGAGTCCTTGGGTAGCAACGTCGCCTGCGTGTGCATGAGCACCTTGCCCGATATTGTGCGGGTAGTCAAAAATGGCGAATTGAATAGCGCAGAAGTATCGATCTGGAGGGTGTAGCTCTTTTCAGAAGAAAACACGTCGGTGTCTTGAAACCAGAGATCGACGGGAGAATCTCGGACGAGTGCAAAGTCGGCTGGCTGCAGATTATTCGTGCCGTTGAACTGAATGAACCGGGACCAGCTCCCCGCATTATTGCCTTCGTCGTTTTCGTTCACCTTGTTGTCTGGATCAACCATGACATCTATTTTATTTGCTCCGAAGAAGTTTCCCGTTCCACGGCGGATCACGAAACGCAACGTGTCGGTCGACCTAACACTGGCGAATGTTTGGCGGTAGGTATGCTCGTTTCCGGCAATGGAGTGCTTCAACAAAACCACCATCGATTGCTTCGTCGCGCGTCCAAGATTCGACGCAACAATCGAGACTTCGAGCGAATCGGATAGCGCATGAATGCTCTTACCATCGAATGTGCGGACCGACACCGAGGCATCGTCGGTCGCAAAGTCCGGCTTCGACGCACCAAACAACTTAATCGCCGGGTCGCCCAACAGGACCATTTGTTGAACTTGTGCGGTGAAAACCGATTTGGTATTCCCGAATTCATTCAAAAAACGCCGCGCAGTTTCAACTTGAGCGTCACCAATTCCCTTGTTGAGGTTGATGGAATCGGCGAAAGCCGCTTGATAGAAATAAGTGGTATACAACCGAAGACCCGAATCGAACCCGTACGAGCTGTTGGCAATAAAGGCACGTGCACCCTTGGCGCTCGCCATCATCCAATCTTCGCCAAAGTTGACACCGTTGTTGAAGAATTCGCCCGCATTGCACCCGTTCACCAGGAAGGCAGGATACTTACCAGCATTGTTGTATCCAAAAATAGGTTGCGATACATAACCAATGTCAATGTCTGTCGCATTCGACGCAGAGTGACCAAAGAAGGTCACCATGTTTAACCCGGCGTTGATCTCTTTCGATATGTTGATAAATTCAATTGGCGAAATGCCATGCTTGCCTAGCGTGATCACCTCGCCACCGAGGTAGTCGCTCTTAGCAATTGCGGCAAAGCCATCCATGTATCCGCGGAAAGACTGCAGTTCGTTGACTTGAATCCCTCCACTCAAATGAAGGACCTTCTTGCGCCACAACTCCGTAAAGGGCAAAGCCTCCGACTCGATCACTTTATTCAAGTAGGCGGCCACTTGTTGCGGGTTCGTCGCCGTGAGCCGTCCCGTCGCAACGGCCGGAACAAATGGTTCACCTTTCAAACCAGCGGTGAACGCCATGTCCGACCCAGGGGTACCCGCCGTCGGGACAAGATCGCGCAGTTCGCCAGTCGCGAGCGTACGCCGATACACACCTGAAAACACTTCCCGCCCTTTTCCGATGAGAAACAGGTAATGAGGTTTGCCTACGGCTACCAGGTAGTTCATGAACTCGAAGATTGCCGTGGGCGAGGTTTCACCATAGTTAAACTGATCGTACAACTGGTCAACGTTGACAGTGAGGGTATCATAACTACCTCCGGAAGAGCTTGCCCGATACTCAGCAAATGCACGGACGGGGTTGGCGTAGTTCAGCCCCGGTTTGGTAAGCGCTGCATGCGATACAATTACATAGTTTGCTTGCGAACCCAGGTTGCGGAATACGACAGGTTTGATCTGCGCCACATCGGGGGTCAGGAACGTGGTGGACGCAAACAAGTCCCTCGATTGCGTCGTATTCAAGATTACCGCGGAGGCTGCCGCACCGGCGGGGCGGGTCACCACCTGCGACACGGCGGATGGGTCGGTCACATCCCACACACGAAGTCCAACTGGAGCGTTGTCAATTTCGACGTATGACTTACCGCCCACATTGGGTTCGAGGTGTAAGGTCTTTGTAGTGATACCCGAAAAGTTGAAGCTTTGCGGAAGGGTAAGTTTAATATAGTTAACACTCAAGCGGTCACGTAAGCCGCCCACACCGATGGCCTTCACGCGCACCACCATCTTACCGTCGGCGCCGACATCGCTCCACGTCAGTGGTGCATTAATTTTCGGTGTTTGGAAACTTGTAAACACCTTCGTCGTCACCAACCGCAGCGAGCCGGTGCTCGCGCCCACGTAAATCTCCGCTTGATGTTGAATCGCATCACGGCCCGCCAATTGGATCTCGAGGTTCGGCGGTGATTCCGTTGTGACCGCGTTGGTAAGTTGGTCGATTGGGAAGTCTCGCTGCTCGTTGCCGGCGCAGTCCGAGTTCAGGGTACAGATCGTGGCGCCTGTCCAGCCTTCGCCCTCGTCGAAAAAGCTTTGGGTGATTACGTCCGAGAGCACATCGCCACCCGAGTATTCGCTGGTATAGAGTAACAGTCGCTGCTCGCGGTGGAATGTCTCTTTTGGAAGCGAAGACGAGTTGACCTGGTCAACGGTGGCCATCCGCTTTCCTTGTACGGGCAACGGGTTGACGGTAAGAAAATAGACTGACGTGTCGCTGTAGAGGTTGTAGTAAGGATGAGGTTGGGCCGACGTGGGCTGGTACAACTTCGCGTCACGGGTTCCGTCATTCTTGCGCCCATAGAATTCCAGGTACTCGTCGCTGTCGAAGTTGGCGTCGGCCGGTAACTGGCTATGTTTGAAGAAGATCGCCTGCTCGGTACCGCGATGCCAAACCTGGATCAGACGTGGGTCGATCGTGGTGACTGGCACACCCGCCTGTTGCAATTGACTAAAGGTGAGGCGATAGATACCATTAGTAGCAACCTTAATTTTATAGTACGTCTGGTTGTAGTTGACCCAGTTGTTCGTGAATTGGCTCCAGGCAGAGAACGAGATCAGCCAGCAGGATATGAAAACGCAAAATCTCATGTCAAAACGCTTCGCTCCAGTCCTTATTCTCGACTCGGTCAAATTGTTAATATCCCACGCAGCACGAAGGTAACATATTTGAGCATTTTCAGTGGCGGCGACTATCGAGGCGCGCACGCGATTGTGGACAACTATCGCATGGTGAACGAACCATTTCTTCCCAAAGGGTTGTTGTCACTTCTACATCAACAAAACCGTGATATGGATCAATCGAGAATACTCGTCGACGTTGCCCTGAAAGCGTGGAGCCAACAAATTTCTAGGGCCGAAAAATTCTTCGACGCGAAGTCGGATGAAGAACTACTCAAACAGGTGGCGCCCGGTCGCAACCGCCTTATTTACTTACTTGGACACCTGGTCTCGACGAATGAATCGATGATGACACTGTTCGAGCTTGGTCCAAAATTATACCCCAGCTACGAACAAACCTTTACGAAGAGCCCGGACCAGCTGGAACTGCCGCCGGCGCACGAACTGAGGAGAGCGTTCAAAGAAACCAACGCAAATCTAACGGCTCACTTTTCTAACATGAGTGTCTCAGATTGGCTGGCGCGGCACACTGCGATGACCGACGAAGACCTTGCGAAAGAACCCGCGCGCAACAAGCTCAGTGTGTTGATGGGCCGGACAAGCCACGTCGCTTACCATTTGGGTCAAGCCGTCTTGGTGAAGTGATCACGGCCGCTTGATGATCTTCCCTCCGATCATCACAAATCGAACACGCTGAAGTTCAGAAATGTCTTTCAAGGGGTCGTTTTTCACGGCGATGATGTCGGCAAAACGACCCACTTCCAGTATTCCTATCTGCGGGTTAGCCAGTAACTCCGCATTCAAACTTGTTCCTGCCTTGATCGCTTGCATGGGCGACATGCCCAGTTTGACCAGTTCACCAAACTCGCGCGCCGAGTAATCCGACGGGAATCCCACATAATCGGTTCCCACCACCACCTTCACTCCTTTTTTGATTGCCAACTTCAGCATGTTGGTTCGCGTATTGTCTTCGTTGACTTTCTTGTTCAACTCGACCGCCTTAGACAAAGCTTGGCTTTGGGCATACTTCTCTTCGAAGAAGAGACCGATCGTCAGCGTCGGCACAAGGTATGTTCCATGCGAGATCATCAGGTCGATCCCTTCTTCGTCAAGGTACGACCCATGCTCAATGGAGCGAACGCCGGCACGCACTGCTTGCTTGATGCCGTCGGTGGCATGTGCATGTGCCATCACGGGCTTGTGGCGACGATTGGCCTCATCCATCACGGCCTTCAACTCGTCAGGGCTAAAGTGCACATCCTGCGGGTTGTCGCCCACGGTCATGAATGCACCGGTCACTAAAATCTTGATCCAATCGCTGCCATTCTTGATTTCTTCACGGACCGCCTTAGTCATTTCATCGGGACCATTGGCTACGAGCCCATCGGCAATGATTGCTTGCTCGGGAGAAAAGAAGTTGATGTCTCCACCTCCACCCGTCACCGAGATATAATGACCAGCACCAAAAATGCGAGGACCATCGAACAAACCTTTGTTGATCGCGTCGCGTATCTCGAAGTGTGCGTAGGCAACGTCTGCATCACCAGCTATGCGCAAGGTCGTCCAGCCCGCCGCGAGAAGCTCCTGGCAGCGCTTCAGTCCATCCAACGCCTTTTGCGCCGACGAGCGTTTCAGATGATTGACTTGGTAATCGTCGCCATCGATTAATGGATGTACGTGTGCGTCGATCAAACCCGGCAAAATGGTGTACGCCGACAGGTCGACGATGGTGGAACCTTTTGGAATGATCTCCTTTCCGCCCACCGCGACGATCCGTCCGTCTTGAACGACGACAACTGCGTTGGGGACAGGCAGATTTGATTTTCCATCAATCATCTGACCGGAAATGATAGCGGTCGTTTGAGCCGGCGCGTCGGCGAACGTGCAGGCAATCCACAATGACACAAAGGCAAACCGGAGTAGCGACATACGGTGTAGGTTCCGCTAAAGATAGAGGTTTGGGCGACTTAATTGGGTGGTGCATGCCACGCCGAGGAGCCCGTCAGGCGGGTGAATCCTATCCCCCCGCGAAGCACTTTTTTTAGATTTTTTTTTGACGCCCGGTGTACGGAAAAAGTGTCCATTTCTGAGCAGATAAAACCCAGTTTTTTTGGGAAGGGCCGGCCTCTCGAAGTAAGCACTGTTCATCTTTGGACACACCAGATCGCTGATTTTGGCCAGATTTCGAGCAAATTTTCCATCAGGTACTTGGCCATACATGGTACTTTCCCGTATATATGTGCATTGGTTTTTAAATAAACGGGTTATGAATCTTGAGAACACCCAGGTACAAATGAGGAAGGGTATTTTGGAGTACTGCATCCTCCACATCATTTCGCGCGGCGAGGTATACGCCAGCGATATGCTCGACGAACTGACAAACGCCCGAATGATAGTGGTGGAGGGGACGCTTTACCCCCTCCTCACGCGCTTAAAAAATGCAGGTTTGGTGGAGTACAAATGGGTGGAGTCCAAATCCGGTCCACCCCGGAAGTATTATAAACTGACCGACTTAGGCATCCGTTTCTTGACTGGCCTAACCGAAACCTGGAACGAGTTGGTACATTCAACTGAATCCATCACGAAAAGATCTCAAACACCTGCTTAACTTATCACCGAATCCCGTCGATTTATGAAAAAGAACATCAGCATCAACATTAGCGGCATCATCTTCCACATCGAGGAAGATGGCTATGAGATTCTGCGCAAGTACCTGGACTCTATCAACAGGTATTTCTCTTCATTTGAAGACAACAGCGAGATCCTAGCCGACATCGAGAGCCGCATTGCGGAGATTCTCCTTTCGAAACTCAGCGAAGGGAAGCAGGTGGTAACTGCCGAAGACGTGAACTCACTTATGGCCACCATGGGTAGCGTCAACGACTTCAAAGCGGCCGAGGAAGACACCAACGGTGGGGCTTCGGGGTCGTCGTCGCGCGATGAACGCCGCGAGTCGAAAGCTGCCGGAGAGCCGATCGCCAATAAGAAGTTCTTCCGTGACAACCGCCGGAAGATCCTTGGAGGCGTCTGTTCGGGTCTAGCCCATTACTTTTCCATCGACCCGGTGTGGATCCGACTGTTGTTTGCGCTATCTGCTTTCGCGACGTACGGTGGATTGGTGCTGGCCTACATCGCGCTCTGGATCATCGTCCCTCCTAGCGACACGCTGGAAGACGAGAGTTCGACCAAGAAAATGTTTCGCGATACCGACAATCGAATCATCGGTGGTGTCGCATCGGGTGTGGCCGCGTTCTTAGGTCTCGATTCAACGGTAGTGAGGGTAATCTTCATCGGCCTCAGCATCTTTGGCGGCGTCGGAATCGTGGTTTACATCATCATGTGGATCGCGCTGCCCGAAGCAAGAACAATCACTGAAAAGATCGAAATGTCGGGCGAGCGCGTCACGCTCTCTAATATCGAGTCGTCTGTCAAACGTGGACTTGGCGACAAGGATGGTGCTCAAGAAAGCGTCTTCGCGAAGATCATCTTGTTCCCGTTCCGATTGCTTGCCATGATCATCGACGCCTTGGGCAAAGTGTTAGGTCCTGTGTTCCTGCTCGTCGTCGACATCTTTCGAATTGCCTTCGGTGTCTGCTTCACGTTGACCGGCGCCCTGATGATCTTCGCCTTGGTGCTGTCGTTCGGGGTATTGCTCGGATTCTTCGCACTCCCCTCCGAAGGCTTTTTGAATTCATGGTACATCACCGCGCCCGACTTCCCAGTGGATGCAATGCGCCATAGCTTCCCCGTGTGGACCGTGGTGACCGCCTTTGTTGCCGCTCTGATTCCAGCATTGCTGCTGTCACTGTTGGGCGCCTCCATCATCGCGAAACGGATCGTGTTCAACTCGTACGTGGGATGGTCGCTCTTTGTCGTCTTCTTCTTGGCGGTCGGAGCCTTGACCTTCACAGTGCCGCAGATGATCTACGCCTTCAAAGAAGACGGGGAATTCAAAGTGGAGAAAACCTTTACCATTACTGGCACGCCTGTGCTCCGCTTGAACGAAGTAGGCTTGGACGATTACCATGTGACCGACTTGACGATCCGCCGCTCCGAAGGCAACGAGATCAAACTTGTGGAGCGTTTCGAGGCACAGGGTGTGAACCGCAAGGTGGCCGGCGAAAATGCGCAGATGGTGGAATACCAAGTGGTACAAAACGACAGTGTGATCGTGTTCGATTCCAACATCAGCTTCAAGAAAGACGCGAAGTTCCGCGCCCAGCGACTCGACATGGAACTCTATCTTCCGGTCAACCGCCCCGTCATCATCGAAGGCGAGATGTGGCGCTTAATTGACAACCGCGGCGGTCGCTACTATCACGACAGCGACGAAGAAACAAGCACCTGGAGAATCAACGACTATGGCGTCTTGGAATGCATTTCGTGCAACGCCGGGACGTCTAGTTCCATCGATCGTCCCGTCGCGGTAAACGATCAGTATGGCTTACGCGACTTCAAAGGCGTTGAAATTCAAGGCATCTTCGACGCCACCATCGAACAAGGCGACGAGTTTGCCGTCGAACTCAAAGGCAACGACCGCGACAAGCGTCGATACCAAGTGTACGTCACCGGCGAAACGCTGATGATCGAATACGACGACGACAGCGAATCATTTTGGAAACGAAGAAACCTAACAAACCAAGAGGTAGATATTCGGATTACGATGCCGCGGTTGACCGACATTACCGCCCGTGGTGCTGGCAAGTTGCGCTTCCGCGGATTTGACACCAACGACCTGTATGTGAAGCTGACGGGCGCCATCTCGGGCAACGGCGGAGTGGATGCCGAGAACTTGAGTGTCGACTTGACCGGCGCGTGCTCCCTCGACCTCGCGGGCAGTGGGCGGTACCTGAGGGCCGACGTCACCGGGGCATCTAGCATCAACGCTTACGGTTTCCAAGTTCGACAAGCTGAGATCGAAGCCCGCGGTGCATCAACCGCCAAGGTTTACGTGACTGACCGAATCGAATACTCGAAGGGCATCGCCAGCTCGGTCAGCTACCGGGGCGACCCCGCCATTGTCGAAGAGAATTAACGACTCCTTGTTTGTAGCGTACCAACGCCCGGTCCAACCTGGATCGGGCGTTTTCGTTATTTTCCCCACCTGTCGCGAGGGCGGCAGCCCCAAAAACTTTCGGTAGCCCGTGCAACCCCTTGCGCAGGACCCGCATCTAGGGATTGTTAACATTAAATGGTGCACCACATTTACCACGCTGTCGACACCGAACTGATCGAAGGATGCAAGAATAAAGACCGCCATGCGCAGCGGTTTCTATTCGAGCATTACTCGGGCAGGATGCTGTCGCTGTGTTACCGGTACGTGAAAGATCGCATGGATGCGGAAGACGTGATGGTCACCGCGTTCGCCAAGATCTTCGATCGGGTTGGGCAGTACAAAGGCGATGGCAGCTTCGAAGGGTGGGTGCGCCGCATCATGGTGAACGAGTCGCTCACCTACCTCAGGAAAAATCGGAACATGTACCTGGAGACAGACATCGAAGCGGCTGAACGTGAGCCCGACTTCGACAAGCTCGACAGCGCGATGGAGGCCGAAGACCTGATGAAGTTGATCTCCGAATTACCGACTGGCTATAGGATTGTATTCAACCTGTATGCCATCGATGGATTCTCGCACCAGGAGATCGCGACGCAATTGGGCATCAGCGAGAACACATCCAAGTCGCAACTTAGCCGCGCCCGGGCGCTGCTACAGCGTCGACTTTTGGAACTAGAAAATGGTCAGATCAATCAACGAGAGAGACATGAGCAACAAGGTGGACAAGTTTTTTAAGGAGAAGTTGGAGGGGCACACCCTTCCGCCATCCGCCCAAGCATGGGAAAAGCTGGAGGGACATCTCTCAAAAAAAAATAGAGGCTTCGTGGTGTGGGTGCGCATCGCTGCTGGCGTCGCGCTATTCGCCCTGGTTTCGGTAGCCCTCGTGCTGTTCGTGGGACGTCGTCACGATTCCACGAACCTAGCCAAGAAGGAAAGCACACCTGTTTCGGACAGCGTGGCAGCAGATAAGGCCAAAGATGAGACGTTGAGTCCAGCCGTTTCGCCCGCCCCTGTGGCGGTTAACGAGGTGGCTCAAAGCCAGCCGAAGCGCAAAAAGGATTCGATCGTTCCCACCAAGTTGAATATCGAGACGACTCCGGTGGTCGAAGACCAAGCGCCTGACGCGCAGGTAGTGGCCATCGCCGAAACCGTGAACGCTGAAACGGTGCAAGAACAACCGGAAAAGGTGGTCGCGCAAAAATCCATCGTGCTCGTGTATTCACTGCCCGCGAAAAAGCCCGCGGTAACAAGCGAACCGGTTGTCGCCGTCGAACAGAAGAAAACGGGCATCGAACGCGTGTTGGAGATTGCCCGCGACGTGAAGAACAGCGACAGCCCGATCGCCGATTTGCGCGAAGCAAAGGACGACATCCTCGCGCTAGATTTTAGAAAAGACAAGAACAAGAACTCTAAGCAAAGTAACCTCAACTAGCAATGACTTACCCAAAAAGATATTATTTCCTCTTCGCCGTTCTTTTGACAAGTGTCGCCTCTTTCGCGCAAACGAAGACCGACTCGGTGATCATCAATGTGGGCGAAAAAAGTCGCGTGATCTTCGCCATTGGCGATAAAGCCGACCTGCAAACGCTGAAGCAATACGACTTTCAGGCTGTGGTCAACGACCTGGTGGCCAAGCTGGAAAAGCAAGACTCGACCAACCTCGAAAAACCGGCCGATGCCTACTTGAAACCCACCGAGACACCGGTGGCCTCCACCGAGCCCGAGCGCGACGAAAACTGGGACCGCAGCTGGGATCGCGAGCGCGATGAGGATCGTGACAACCACCTCGTATCGGTGACAAAGACCCGCCGGTACTATGGGCGCCGCACCTACCATTCGTTCAATTTCGACGTCGGCACCAATAACTTCGTCACACCCACAAACACGTTCCCGAACCAAGACAACGAGCTGTATTCGGTCCGTCCCTGGGGGTCGTGGTACGTGGGCATCAACTCGACCGAAAGAACCCGCTTGGCGCGCAAGTTCTTCTTAGAATGGGGCGTAGGTGTGAGCTGGTACAACTTCAAGTTTGAAAATGACAATATCCGGATCGCAAAAGGCCCCACAGGTGTGGCATTCTCGACCGACACCCGCGACGTAGATTTCGTGAAGAGCAAACTGACGGCTACCTACTTGAATGCCTCGGTGGTGCCCGTCTTGGACTTCGGTGGCCGCAACCGCAGGGCCGCGTTCTTCGATGGTGGTGGTTCATTCCGACTCGGCGTGGGACCCTATGCGGGCTACAGGATCGACAGCTACTCGAAGCTCGTGTTCAAGGAAAATGGCGACAAACACCGCGAGCGCGACCACGACAGCTACTATCTGAATAACGTGAGATACGGCTTGCGCCTCCAACTCGGCTTCGGTGGCACGGACATCTTCGTGAACTACGACATGAACGAACTATTCGCCACCGGCAAAGGCCCTAAGTTGAACGCCTTTAGCTTCGGAATCACACTCTAGTTCTATCGTCCCCTCGTCTACCGTTCATCGTTTATCGTCCATCGTCCTCACAAGCTCCTGATACCACCCCTCTCCGTACTTTCGGATGAGGGGTTCTTTCAAAAATTGGTACAACGGTACTTGTAGGGACTTTCCGTAAGCGCAGGCTGCCGAGCAAATGCTCCACTTGTGATAGTTCACCGCCTCGAACCCTTTCTTTTTGGTGATGCGGATCGGGTACAGGTGGCAGGAGATTGGTTTCCGAAAACCGACCTTTCCGTCTAGGTAGGCTTGTTCGATGCCGCACTTCAGAACACCCTGCTGATCGTAGTGGGCGTAGGCACATTCGCGACCCGAAATCGTGGGTGTGGAATAGTCGCCATCTTCGTCGAGGATATAGGGACCCTGTGCTTGAATGGCTGCACGACCTTCCGGAGTGAGGTACGGGTCGACCGCCGACTGGATTTCCTTCATGGTGTCGAGTTCCTCCTCCTCGAGTGGTGCACCCAGGTCGCCTTCAACACAACAGGCGCCTTTGCATTTTTCAAGGTGGCAGACAAATTCGACATTCTTGATGTCGTCTGAAACAAGAACTTCTCCTACTTTAATCATGGGTCAAACAAGTCGAATTGAACATGGTGCGATGCTTCCACATCGTTTTGGATGGCCTTTGTCGAGATCGTCTTAGAATACAAGCCAATATAGTAAACGGGAACTTCCATCAACCCACTATCAATTTTATGCACCGAGGTAGCGCCGTTGTACCCCAACGCGAGCAGGTTGTTTTGATACACTCGAATGAGCCCCTTGTAAAACGTGATGTTGTTGGTCACGCCTTTTTCAACACGCTCTAGTTGCTCCGTACCGAGGTACTTCTTGAGACGCTCCCGCGCATCGACGAGGTAGTATTCAAAGTTGAGACGATCGTTAAGGGCGAAGGTAAATGGGATGAGGAAGGTAAATTCTTTTTCCGCCAACCTCTGAATGGTGGTGAAAGGAACCTCCAAAGAGAAGGGGTCGCACAAACAAAAAACCGCCGACCGGTAAGATCCTTTGTTCGTAGGCACGTAAAGTTCCAGGCGATCGACGATCTCTTCCGGGCGTCCATGCAGGAGGACAACGTTCTTCTTCCTGAAGTACTTGTTCACCCGGATTTTGAGTGTACCCAGACGATCAGGGTCGTGTTCACAAAACACGTACTTACTGATGGGAACATCCAGTGATAGGGACATGAGCGCAGACCCGGCGAACAACTCACGACGGGCACCCAACGAATACATCCCGTTGCCGGAGAAGAGATCCACGAATATGATGTCGTCGACCTTGCCCACTTGGTGAGCAACAAAAGCTTGGAGGTACTGACGGATCACGGCGACCTTTTGGCGCACCCAACTTTCGGCGGCTACAGAAGGCATCCCATCGTCGGGAAAAGAGAGTTCTTTCGGAGTCGAATCCAACACGGTTTCAAAATTAACCGAAATAGGTTCCACTTGAAGGGCGATCACACAAAACACCTGTCACAAGAACGCCTGTTGGCGACCAGCGAGATATCTGAACGGATTCGATCTCTGAATCAATTAAAGCGATGGTGGAGGTTGAACCACGTAAAACATGAAGCACCTTAACTATCTGTAAATCATTATGTTTTGAAATTCAATTAAACTCACAAGTAAAGTGTAAGTGAACAAGACTTGAGCAACCTTAGAGCATCAACTTATTCATCAGGAAAATTGTTGGGAGAATGTCTAGACGGTGGAAGGGACGAGTTAAATTGCGGCGATGATTGATTTCTTACAGGGACTGAATGAGCCTCAACGCGAAGGTGTCATCAACACTGAAGGGCCGTGCATGTTGATCGCGGGAGCTGGCTCCGGGAAGACTCGGGTGCTGACGTTGCGCATCGCCCAATTGATGTACAAGCACGGGGTTGATCCCTTCCAGATTTTGGCGCTTACGTTCACGAACAAGGCGGCGAAGGAAATGCGGGAGCGCATTGAACACATCGTCGGATCGGATGCCAAGAATCTTTGGATGGGGACCTTCCACTCGGTGTTCGCGCGCCTCTTGCGGGCGGAAGCCGACAAGCTTGGTTACCCCAGCAATTTCACCATCTACGATACCGACGATTCCCGCTCCCTGATCAAGTCTATTGTGAAGGAAATGGGACTCGACGAAACCCAATACAAGGCGAGCACCGTTCACAACCGGATATCGGCAGCGAAGAACCGATTGATCTCCTGGCAGGATTATCAACACAATGCTGTCTTGATCGCCGACGACGCGTCGAACATGCGGCCGGAAATCCATAACATTTATAAGAATTATGCCCAGCGATGTTTCAAATCGGGGGCCATGGATTTCGACGACCTGCTTTTCAATACGGACAAACTTTTCCGCGACCACCTCGACGTGTTGAACAAGTATCAACATCGGTTCAAGTATGTGCTCGTCGACGAGTTCCAAGACACCAACCTGTGCCAGTATGAAATCGTGCGAAAACTGGCAGCAGTAAACCGCAACATTTGCGTCGTGGGCGACGATGCTCAGAGTATCTATGCGTTCCGCGGCGCCGACATCTCGAATATCCTGAACTTCGAAAAGGACTATTCCGACCTTCGAATCATCAAGCTCGAACAAAACTACCGGTCGACGAAGACCATCGTCGAAGCGGCCAACTCGGTCATCGCGAAAAACAAAGCCCAACTTCCGAAGAATGTGTGGACTGCCAACGAGGACGGGAACCTCGTGGAATTGATCAAGGCCGTATCCGACAACGAGGAGGGGAAGCTTGTTGCCTCATCCATCTTCGAAGAAAAGATGCAGTCGCAAATGAAGTTCAGCGACTTCGTGATCCTCTACCGCACCAACAGCCAGTCGCGTGCCATTGAAGAGGCCTTGCGGCGAATGAATATCAAATACAAGGTAGTCGGGGGACTCTCCTTCTACCAACGGAAAGAGATCAAGGACCTGTTGGCGTGGCTTCGGTATTCACTCAACCAACAGGATGAAGCTTCCTTCCGCAGGATCATCAACCTCCCCAAACGAGGCATCGGCGACTCAACGATCGACAAGATCGTGGTGGCCGCCAACGACCACGCCATTTCTATTTGGGAAGTGCTAGAAAATGCACCCACTTTCTTGGGCGGGCGGGCGGCTGGCCCGATCGACGACTTCGTGACCAAGATCAAGCGGTTCCAGGTTGACCTACAGTCGAAGGACGCCTACGAGGCAGCGGCGGACATTGCCAGATCGTCGGGTTTGTTAAAGGAGCTGTACGAAGACAAGACCGTAGAAGGCCTGAGCCGCTACGAGAACGTTCAGGAATTGCTCAACGCGATTAAGGAGTTTACCGACGACCGGGAACGCGAAGACAAGAGTTTGGGTGCTTTCCTGCAGGAAGTATCGCTCGTCACGAGCACCGACGAAGACAAGGACAAGGACCCTGAGAAGGTGACCCTGATGACCATACACATGGCAAAAGGGCTTGAGTTCAAGTACGTGTACATGGTCGGCATGGAGGAAGATCTGTTCCCGTCGCAGCTGATGCTCAGTTCTAGGGCAGAATTGGAAGAAGAACGCCGATTGTTCTACGTGGCGATCACACGAGCAAAAAAACGCTTGTTCCTCTCCTATGCCCTTACCCGCTACCGGTTTGGGCGCCTGAAGAACTGCGAACCCAGTCGTTTCTTGGACGACATCGACGCCCGTTACATCAAAGTGTCGACCCGATTTGCCGCCGATGTCGTCGCGCCGCCGAATCCGAACTACGCAAAATCGTTCGTGACCGGCATCAAGAAGACCATCAGCACCCAACCCGTGGCCAAGCCCACCACCTACAAGGCACCCGTAGACTTTACGCCCAGCGACACCAGCGGGTTAAAGGAGGGCATGAAAGTGGAGCATCCCAAGTTCGGTTTTGGTACCGTGGTGAAACTCGATGAGTCTGGCGCCGACCGCAAGGCTCGGATCCATTTCGCTGATTTTGGAGAGAAGACATTATTACTTAGCTTTGCTAAACTCAGAATACACGAGAATTGAAAGTACGACGCGCCAATTGCTTTTTCGCGTCATCCCGAACCGCAACAACATCGACGGGAAAAAATTAACAAATCACTAAAGGACAATCAATGGAATACAACACGCTGCGTGGCCCTATTATTCTGAAAGAATATGGCCGCAACGTTCAAAAGTTGGTGGATTACATCCGGACAATCCCGGACCGTAAGAAGCGCACCGACATGGCTTATACACTCATCGAGTTGATCAAACAACTCGCCCCCATCGCGAAAGAAGTTCCCGAGAACCCGCAACGCAGCTGGGACGATCTTTATATCATCGCCGACTTTAACCTCGACTTGGACAGCCCCTTCCCAGTGCCCGACCGCGAGGTTGTTTTCAAGAAGCCGATGCGCATGAGCTACCCGCAAACGGAAGTTCGCTACAAGCACTACGGAAAGAACGTAGAGCAATTGATTAAGGAAGCCGCGAAGAAAGGTACCGCCGAAGAGCGCGAAGAGTCGATCATCTATTTGGGTAAGTTGATGAAGACCTTCTACTCGAACTGGAACAAAGAAACGCTCGACGATTCGGTGATCGTGAAAGACATCCGCAACATTTCAAATGGCCAGTTGAACGTAAGCATCGAAAAGGTGCGCGAAGACAACTTGTTCGAAAAGCTGTACCGCGACAAAAAGAAGCAGCGGACGAACGAAGGCGGCAACGAACGGGGTGGTCGCGATAACCGCAACCAGCGCCATGGCCGTAACTTCAACAAAAATCGTGGTCACAACCAACACCGCAGAAGGGATCAATGAGTTCATTCCGGATCAAGGGGGGTATTCGACTCAAAGGCGAAATCCACCCCCAGGGTGCCAAAAACGAAGCTCTCCAAGTATTGTGTGTGCCCCTGCTCACGTCTGAGCCGGTAACCATTCACAACATCCCTGACATCATCGATGTCAACAAGCTGATCGAACTATTGCGCGACCTCGGTTGCCATGTCGAGAAGCTGGGGGCAGGCTCCTACCGCTTCACGGCGGCTAATGTCAACACCGCTTACCTCCAATCGGAAGACTACCGGAAGAAGGCGTCCGCGCTCCGTGGGTCGGTGATGTTATTGGGTCCCATCCTCGCGCGTTTCGGTTCGGCGATTATCCCGAAGCCGGGTGGCGACAAAATAGGGCGCCGTCGTTTGGATACCCACTTCCTCGGCTTCCAAAACCTGGGCGCTAAGTTCCACTACGACGCCGAACAAAACCTCTTTCACATCGACGCCTCCCAACTGGTCGGTAAATACATGCTGCTCGACGAGGCGTCGGTAACGGGTACCGCCAATATTGTGATGGCCGCCGTTCTCGCTAAAGGAACAACCACCATCTTCAACGCCGCCTGCGAACCTTACCTCCAACAACTTTGCTCCATGCTCAACCGCATGGGTGCCAAGATCTCAGGCATTGGGTCGAACCTACTCACCATCGAAGGAGTGTCCAAACTTGGTGGCACCGAGCATACCATGCTCCCCGACATGATCGAAATCGGAAGCTTCATCGGCTTGGCTGCCATGACGCAATCTGAAATCACGATCAAAAACTGCCGCATCGATATGCTGGGTCTCATCCCAGAAATCTTCCGCCGCCTAGGTGTGAAGATGGAATTTCGAGGCGACGACATCTACATACCCGCCCAGGAGCGTTACGAGATTGAAACCTTCATCGACGGGTCTATCCTTACCGTAGCCGATGCGCCATGGCCCGGTTTCACACCCGACTTGCTCAGCATTGTACTCGTGGTGGCCACGCAGGCGAAAGGCACGGTGTTGATCCACCAAAAAATGTTCGAAAGCCGCCTGTTCTTCGTCGATAAACTAATCGACATGGGGGCTCAAATCATCTTGAACGACCCACATCGGGCGACTGTCATCGGTCTCGACCGAAAGTTTCAACTAAGGGGAATCAAAATGGCCTCCCCCGACATCCGCGCGGGCGTCGCCCTCCTAATCGCAGCCCTTTCCGCACAAGGGACCAGCGAAATCTCCAACATCGACCAAATCGATCGAGGATATCAAGATATCGAAGGGAGATTGAGAAGGATTGGGGCGCAAATTGAAAGGGTTTAGAATTAAGAATTAAGAATTAAGAATTGAGAATTGAGAATTGAGAATTTTGGGTTTGGTCGTTCAATTCAACTCCCACCTAAATTCTGAATTCTAAATTCTAAATTCTGAATTCTTAATTCTCCAACTTCACCCCTACCGGGCAATGGTCCGACCCCATATACTGGTCGTACACTTCTGCGGCTTTGACTTTGTCGAAGAGTTTGTTTGAGACAAGGAAATAATCGATCCGCCAACCCAGGTTTTTTTCACGCGCAAAGGTGACGTAGTTCCAGTAAGAGTACTTTACCTCTTTCGGATGTAGCGCTCGGAATGTGTCGGTGAACCCAGAGTCGAGGAGGCGTTGGAAACCGTCTATCTCGCGTTGCGTGTACCCTGCCGACTTATTGTAGTTTTCCTTTGGCCGCGCGATATCGACCTCGTGATGGGCAACGTTTAGGTCGCCGCAGACAATTACGGGCTTTCGCCGAGCGAGCCAGTTTACGTAGTTCTTGAACGCTTCGTCCCACTGTTCGCGAAAGTCGAGGCGTGCCAGCCCATCGCCGGCGTTGGGCGTGTATACGGTCACCACGAAATGCTGGAGGAATTCGGCCGTGATCACACGCCCTTCTTGGTCAAACTCTTCGATTCCGATGTCGTATGTAACGTTGATCGGGTCTACTTTCGAGAGCAAGGCGGTTCCGGAGTAGCCCTTCCTGGCCTTAGACGAGTTGACGTACACATGATAGCCCTTGAGTTGCTCCAGGGTTGTGGCCACCTCGTCCTCGGCACCTTTCGTTTCTTGCAGACACAGGACGTCCGGGTCGAGTTCTTCGATGTCTTTCAGGAATCCCTTTTTCACGATGGATCGAATTCCATTGACATTCCAATTCACGAGGTGGAGGGCCGCCATCGTCTAGTTGAACTTGTAACGAACAAATGCTTCGATCGCTTCGTACTCGGCTAAGCCCAATTGGTTGTAAGCCTCTGCCGTAGCGTGATTCCGGTCTTCAGCCCGCATCCAGAATTCACGCTTATCGCTTCCAGGGAACAACGCGCTGTCTTTTTGCGATTGGTGTTTGAAGATCGCCTTCCGCTTCCGCAACAATTCTTCCGGACTGAGTGGCACGGCCATTTCAATTTGGTCGATGTCCCACTCCTGCCACGCGCCTCTGTACAACCAGACGTAGCACTCTTTCATCCAAGGCTCGTTCTTGAGTTGCTCGATGGCTTGGAATATGGCGTTCAAGCACACGCGGTGTGTACCATGCGGGTCGGACAAATCGCCTGCTGCATAAATCTGGTGAGGTTTCACCTTTCTCATCAGGTCGACGATGATCCTTATATCTTCTTCGCTCAAAGGCTTCTTCTTCACCTTGCCGGTTTCGTAGAACGGCATGTCGAGGAAGTGCGCAAATTCGTCGGTAATGCCCGCGCTGCGACATCCAGCTTTCGCTTCGCCGCGGCGGATGAGCCCTTTGATCGCCAAGATCTCCGGGCTATCGACTTGACCGGGTGTCTTCTCGCGAAGTTCTTTCACTACGCGCTGGTAGAATTTCTCGGCGTCGGCCTTGTTCAAGCCAAACTGGTCATTGAAGTCCTTCACGAAGTCCGCAAAACGGATGGCGTCTTCATCAAACACGGCAATGTTTCCAGAAGTTTGGTAGGCCACATGCACTTCATGGCCTTGGTCGACCAACCGGATAAAGGTTCCCCCCATAGAGATCACATCGTCGTCGGGATGGGGACTGAAGATAATGACCCGCTTCGGGAAGGGCGTCGCCCGCTCCGGACGGTGCGAGTCGTCGGCATTGGGTTTTCCTCCCGGCCACCCGGTAATGGTATGTTGAAGTTCATTAAATACGCGGATGTTGATATCGTACGCAGAACCGTATTCGGTGATGATATCGCCCATCCCGTGTTCCATGTAGTCGTTGTTGGTCAACTTCAGGATCGGCTTCTTAATATACTGACACAACCAAACCACGGCACGTCGGATCAAATTGGAATTCCATTCTATGCTGTCGACCAACCAAGGCGTCTTCACCTTTGTGAGTTGCGACGCGGCCGCGTTGTCGAGTACGATCAACGAGTCGGCATGGTTTTGCAAGAAAGTAGCGGGTATCTGGTCGGTCACGGGACCTTCTACGGTCTTTTTCACGACGCCGCCTTTTCCTTCGCCCCAAGCCATCAAGATGATCTTCTTTGACTTGAGGATGGTACCAACACCCATCGTAATGGCTTTTTTCGGAACGTTTGCCTCGCTAAAGAAATCGCTGGCGGCGTCGATCCGTGTGACCTGATCGAGTGTGATCATGCGCGTCGGCGACTTCTCCGGCGAGCCGGGTTCGTTAAACCCGATGTGTCCGGTACGCCCAATACCCAGAATTTGGAGATCGATGCCACCGAGTTTGTCAATCTTCTCGTCGTACGCTTTACAGAAATTGGAGACAAGAGACTTATCGAGTGTGCCATCAGGGATATTGATGTTCGCCCGTGGAATATCGATGTGATCGAAGAGGTGTTCATTCATGAACCGCACGTAGCTCTGCAGCGAATCGGGCGGCATGGGATAGTATTCATCCAGGTTGAAGGTGATGACGTTTTTGAAACTGAGCCCTTCTTTCTGGTGCATCCTCACCAGCTCGGCATACACGCGCGTGGGTGTGGAGCCGGTCGCAAGACCTAGCACACAGTTTTTGCCTTCTTTCGCTTTTGCGCGGATGAGGGCGGCGATTTCCTTTGCGACAAACTCGGACGCGGTCTCCGACTTTTCAAAAATCTTGAGGGGAATTTTTTCTGGAGATACTTGTAGCATGATTGAAAATACTTGATGCCAACAAAACGGTGGCGGGCCGAAATTAATACGATTACTTGGGAAATGAAATTTTACCCATTGAAACGCTGGGCACCTTGCTGCGGCGCCCGAAGTCGGTAACGCCACCAGCAAGCGCCTCGTTCGCAAGCACCGCGAACAACACCGCTTCCTTGGCGTCGCCGGAAGTACCGAGCTTGTCGGTCGACGAAAAACGACAGCCCGGCAACAATTCCTGGATCCAGCGTATCAGCAAGGGGTTGTGCGCACCGCCTCCACTCATGTATACGTGCGCTTTGGGGGCTACCTTCGAAATGGCCTCGCCGATGGTTTCGGCACTAAACCTCGTTAAGGTCGCAACCACATCTTCGTGGCTCAGCTTACCGGTTCCAGATGCCGCTTGCGCAAGCCGCAAATAACCGAGATTGAATTGTTCCGGTCCTGTCGTCTTTGGGAAGGGTAGGCTAAAAAAAGAGTTGCTTTTCAGGGCAGCCAGCAACGTCATCGATACGTTTCCTTTCGATGCCCAGCCCGCGTCGCGATCAAATGTGTGACCCGGCCAGTATTCCCTCACGGCCTGGTCCAACATGGTATTGCCAGGGCCCGTGTCGGTTACGAATACGCGATCGCTCCGGAGATTCCCGGGCAAATACGTGAAGTTGCCGATACCCCCGATGTTCAGCATGACGCGGTTTTCGTTCTTCTTGGAAAAGATCAAGTAATCCCCGTACACAGCAAGCGGCGCTCCCTCTCCCCCAGCGGCAATGTGCTTCTGTCGGAAATCGCTCAACGTGATAATACCCGTCTTCACCGCAAGGTGATCGCCATCGCCAATTTGTAACGTAGAGTTCACAGAGACGCCGGGTGTCACCGACATGGGCGCATGGAAAACCGTTTGTCCATGCGAGGCAATGGCGTCGATGCTCGTTGGCCGTATGCCCCAGCGCCGCAAGGAAGAAAGGATCATCGATGCATGCTGGACCGCAAGCCAAGCGTTCAACTCGGTGAGCAACTTGAACTCGATCGTGGGCTTGGCGAAGACACTCAAGATCCGTCGCCGGATTTCATCGTCGTACGGCACGGTCACGAACTTACGCACCTTCACCTGGGTGCGAGCACCTGACCCGGAACACGAACAAACTGCGATATCGAGCCCATCGAGCGACGTTCCCGACATCAATCCAATGATTGTACGTGTCTTCTTCGAAGCGACCCGGTAAAGTTTTCGGATATTCTGGTTCATCACCGATCAAAGTACGAATTTTGGGAGAATACCCTGTGCGATGGATGCATTCAGAACAGAAGTGACGGTAATACCCAGGCCACCGATCGACCACCAGCAAGTGATCATCACCACCGGCTCATGCTTTTCAGACGCCATCGGCAACAGGTTGGTGGAAAACAAGTTTGATACATCCGTCAATCCATTTGGCACTTCGTACAATCCGATATCCATTCACCGGACACTTACGATGGCCTGTGATCCGTCGACATTGAGCACCGAGTCATTCACATCCAGAGAAGGAACTTGGTTTCATTACGACTTCCACTCCCAATTCAACGGGGAGACGCGCGACGCCCTCGCGGAAAAACTGGAACGCCGCGTCGAGGAGGCCAGGTCTTGGCTGGCACGTGCCGACGTGATCCTGATCACCTACGGAACCGCGTGGGTGTTTCGCAAAGTTGACACACAACAAATCGTCGCCAACTGCCACAAGCAACCTGCCGCTCAATTTCAAAAACAGCTCTTGTCTGTTTCGGAGATCACGGAAGACTTTGAGCGCTTATTGGCACAGGTGCGATCCCTGCGTCCCAATCTCCGGGTGATCCTCACGCTAAGCCCCGTTCGTCACACGAAAGATACTCTCGAACTCAATCAGGTAAGCAAGTCGATCTTACGACAGGCGATCTTTCAAATCACCGAACGAAACCCAGCGATCGAGTACTTCCCCGCTTACGAAATCATGCTCGACGATTTGCGCGACTATCGATTCTATGCGTCGGACTTAATTCATCCCTCCGACCTAGCTATCGACTATATCTGGGATAAGTTTATTCAAGCTTACTTCAATTCGACCACGAAAAACCTTTGCGAGCGGTGGCAAAAAGTTCGTCGGTCGATGCAACATCGGCCCTTTCATCCAAGGACCGAAGGGTATAGGTTGTTCCTATCGTCGGTCGTTCGAGATCTGGATGAACTAAAAAATTCGTTGAACGTTTCCCAAGAAATAGCTGAGGCCAAGCGCCAACTTCGCGCATTCGACCTCGCTTAGATGATTGAACTCTGATCCCATGTCGAATCGATTGATACACGCCTCCAGTCCCTACCTATTGCAGCACGCCCACAACCCGGTTGACTGGTATCCGTGGGGTGAAGAGGCACTTGCGAAGGCACGGACCGAGGACAAACCGATCTTGGTGAGCATTGGGTACTCGGCGTGCCATTGGTGTCACGTAATGGAACGCGAGTGTTTCGAAGACGCGGGCATTGCCGACGTGATGAACAAAAACTTTGTCTGCATCAAGGTAGACCGGGAAGAGCGCCCCGACGTGGATCAAGTTTACATGGAGGCAGTTCAAGCGATGGGTATTAACGGCGGCTGGCCGCTCAATGTGTTTTTGACTCCGGAACAAAAACCGTTTTATGGCGGCACCTACTTTCCTCCTCGGAACTGGACGTCGGTGCTCTCGCAGATCGGACAAGCGTGGCAACAGCGCCGTGGCGAAATCGATCGATCGGCCGACGAGCTCACGCGACACCTCAACCGATCCGACATCCAACGGTTCGCCTCCGCCCAGGAGAGCGGGTTTCAACGTGAGTGGCTGGACCAGATGTTCATTACTCTCGAGTCACGATTCGATTCCGAATACGGAGGGATGGATAAAGCCCCTAAGTTCGTGATGCCGACGATCTGGCAATTCCTGCTGAGATACTTCGCGATCACCCGCAACGAAGCGGCGTTGGACATGGTCACGATTACCGTTCGAGAAATGACGCGGGCTGGATTGTACGATCAAGTGGGTGGTGGTTTCGCCCGCTACTCGGTCGACGCCGAATGGGGTGTCCCTCATTTCGAAAAGATGTTGTACGACAACGCCCAACTGCTGTCGTTGTATTCCGACATGTATCGAATTACGCGCGACGACTATTACCGCGAAGTGGTGTACCAAACATTCGGATGGCTTCAACGCGAAATGACCCATCCCGACGGCGGTTTCTATTCGGCGCTGGATGCTGATTCGGAAGGTGTTGAGGGCAAATTCTACACGTGGACATATGACGAAGCGAAGCAGGTGTTGGGCGCCGACTTCGAAGCCGCTGCCGGGTTCTTCAACATCCTCCCCGAAGGCAACTGGGAACACGGTCGAAACATCTTGTTCCGCGACGTCTCGAAGCCGTCGTCGCCAGAAGTGAAACGTTGGCAAGCGCTGTTGCTCGCCGCGCGTTCGCAAAGGATCCGGCCGGGTCTCGACCATAAAATCTTAGCCGGCTGGAATGCCATGACCGTGAAAGGATTGACGGACGCCTTCGTTGCTTTCGCCGATCCTGTGTTTGTGACCGCCGCCGTACGATGCACAGAGTTCATAGAACAAAACTTGATGGCGGGCGGCCGCCTTTACAGGACCAACAAAGGCACGGAAGGATTCCTGGAAGACTACGCTTGGATGGTGCAAGCATATGTGGGCCTGTATCACGCGACGTCCGACGAACAATGGCTCAGCAAAGCCAATGCGATGTGTGCCTACGTAGTGGAGCACTTCAGTGACAACGACGATCCATTCTTCCGATACACCTCGTCGAAGGCAGAGAAGTTGATCGCCAACAAGAAGGAAGTCTTCGACAATGTGATCCCCGCGTCCAATTCCGTCATGGCGATGAATCTATTCTGGTTGGGCACGATACTCGATAAGGCCGCTTGGCGCGAACGGGCTACTTCGATGGTGCAGTCGCTTGCCACCACCATCGTGGGCGAGCCCGCGTACATGTCGAACTGGGGCGTGCTCTTGGCGACGATGACGGAGGGAGTCGCGGAAGTAGCCATCGTGGGCCCCGACTCTGAATCCTTTCGTCAACAGTTTTCCTTACAATACCTACCCTTTACCATCGTGCAGGCAACGAAAGGCAAGAGCGATTTACCTCTTTTGCAGGGAAAGGCGGGCGGCGGGACCACCATCTTCGTTTGCCATGATCGGCGCTGCGACCTGCCCGTTACCTCTGTCGAAAAAGCGTGGCGGCAACTCGGGATCGCCGAAGCATAATCCGTTTTCTGCACCGAGTCGATTAGGTTATCTTGGAAATCGAAATGAGCGATCTTTTCACGAGCGGCACACAGACCAAATTTGTGGAGGTGGTAGTACCTGTCCCCATCGCGAGGGCGTTTACCTACCGCGTGCCAACCGCATTGGTCGACAAGATCGACCGGGGTCGCCGCGTCATCGTTCCATTCGGACCGAAGAAGATCTTGACAGGGGTCGTGCAGCAAGTTCATGAGTCGCCACCCAAGGAATACGAGGCGAAGTATGTGCTCGACGTACTGGACGAAGTCGAAATAATCAACGACCAGCAGTTTAAGTTGTACGAATGGATGGCCGAGTACTACATGTGCACCTTGGGCGAAGTGTTTAACGCGGCACTTCCAGCCGGGTTGAAGCTGTCGAGTGAGTCGATGATCCAACGCCATCCAGCATTTGACGAAGAAACGACACCCTTCGACTTTTCCGACAAGGAACGACTCCTCCTCGACAAGCTGAAAGGCGGAACACTCAACTACAGCGAGTCTGCCAAGCTCTTGGGTGTGAAGACCATCTATAGCCTCCTTAAGTCATTGTCTGCGAAGGAAGCCATCATCCTTTTCGAAGAGGTCAAAGATCGGTACAAGCCCAAAACTGAAAAGCGTGTTCGCCTTACCGAGACCTATCTGAAGAAAAAGAAACTCGAGAAACTATTCGAGGCACTGGCCGCCAAACCCAAGCAAGAGGCGGTGCTACTAAAGTTTCTTCAAGAAGTACCAGTATTCACGCACCCCGAGTTGAACCGGAATGGGTTGGCGCGTCACGCGATTCTCGCCGCCGACATTTCCGAGTCGTCGCTGGATACCTTGGTCAAAAACAAGATCCTAGAAGTATTTGAAGTCGTCGTTCCGCGCTTTCAACTGTCGGAAGGCCAAAGTACAGTGCCCGTGTTGCTGACCGAACGGCAAGCCGAAGTGCGGACGGCCATCCTGCAGGGTTTCGAAGAAAAAGGGACCACGTTGCTTTACGGGGTGACGGGCAGTGGCAAAACTGAAATTTATATCGACCTCATTCGCAAGGCGCTAGAAGGGGGTTCCCAAGTCCTCTACCTCCTACCGGAAATTGCGCTCACGACGCAAATCGTCGAGCGTTTGAAGAAAGTATTCGGCAACGACATGGGCATTTACCATTCGCGTTTTTCGGACAACGAACGAGTCGAAGTTTGGAACGGCGTTATCCAGGGTAAATTTCGATTCGTGGTGGGCGTTCGGTCCGCCGTCTTCCTTCCATTCGATGATCTGTCGTTGGTCATTGTTGACGAGGAGCACGACCCGTCATATAAACAACAGGAACCGGCTCCGCGCTACCATGCACGCGACGTAGCCATGATGATGGGCCAGATCCACAATGCGAAGGTGTTGCTGGGGAGTGCTACGCCCTCGCTCGAATCTTACTACCAGGCAAGGCAAGATAAGTACCGGTGGGTGGAGCTTCGAGATCGCTTCGGGGATTCACAATTACCCGAAATTGTGTTGGCCGATATGATTTCAGAACGCAAGTTGAAGACCAACAAAGGCTCGTTTACCGGTTTGCTCTTGCGCGAGATTGGCGCGCGCGTCGCGAAACATGAACAGGTGATCTTGTTCCAAAATAGACGTGGGTATGCACCGATGGTGCAATGCGAAGACTGCGACTGGGTCCCCAAGTGCATCAATTGTTCGGTGAGCCTCACCTATCACCAGTACCGCCATGCTATGGTGTGTCACTACTGCGGCTACAGGGAAGAGCTTCCCAAGGAGTGCCCGTCTTGTTCCTCGAAAAGAATTCTGACCGTCGGTTACGGGACCGAGAAAATCGAGGAAGAAATGTCGTTGCATTTTCCCGATGCACAGGTGGGTCGAATGGACTTCGACACCACGCGAACGAAGTCGGGTTATGAAAAGATCATCGACGAGTTTGAGACCGGTACCACCGATATCTTGGTGGGTACGCAGATGATCACGAAGGGACTTGACTTCGACCGTGTGACACTGGTGGGCATTTTCGATGCAGACCGAATGATGCACTTCCCTGACTTTCGCTCGTACGAGCGCGCGTTCCAACTGATCACGCAAGTGAGTGGACGTGCGGGCCGTCGCGCACAAAAAGGATTGGTGGTGGTGCAAACACACAACACCCACCATCCCATTTTTGAATTTGCCTTGCGGCACGATTACCTGGGCTTCTTGAACCTAGAACTTCACGACCGCGAAACCCATCGCTATCCCCCTTTCGCGCGACTGGTAGAAATCACGTTGAAGCAAACAGAAAAATCGACTGTTGTCGCCGCGGCCAATCAACTGGCGGTCGATTTGAAGGCTCGCCTTGAGGGTGTAAAAATCGTGGGGCCCGGGGAACCAATGATAGGCAGGCTGCGCAACGAATACCTAATGACCGTATTGATCAAGATCCCTCGCAACCAAGGAAGACTCGCATCAATCAAAAGGATCCTTCAAGAAACAGCCGATCAATTGGTGGATCAAAAAGAATTTAGAAAAGTTAGGATCGTGTTCGACGTGGATCCAGCTTAATTACCCTCCACCTCCACGAGCTTCTCGACATGGATGGGTTTGCCTTCGAAGTTGACACCCTCGATCACAACGCGGTATGTTCCACTCAGGTCGGAAGTATAAAATGAGAACTTTCCTCCCCCATCACGTGGAATTTGAACGTTCTTGTTCCAATACAAGGTCGATCTGAAATCAGGTTGCGTGTGATCCTCAGCAGAATCGGCGTAGTCCGGTCCGCGAAATTCATCGGGGAGATCGTAACCCTTAATCTGTATTCCCTGAAATTTTGATTTATCCGGCGGCGCACCTTGTCTCTTGAAAACCGACACGATACCATATCCTCCTTGGGAACCCATGTATGAACTTCCCACAGAGCTTATTTCGATCCGATCGATCATACTTAGGTCCATGTATATCAATCGATCCCCCACTGTTTCTCCGGAGCTGATGTTTTGAACTATGTTATCGATCGCCAACATGGGTTCTGGCGTCCTGTCGACGCGGAATGTTGGCGTAATCCCAGCACCGTCTCGTTTATTATTGTCAACATCTTGTACCACCAATTGTTCCAGAGCCTTCGGAGGGAGCGTTGCCTCACCGCGGATATGAATCAACTGGTAGTGCGTCCCATCGAAAGCAAGTCGAAAGCCTTTTGCCTTTGCACGGAGCACGGCTTCCATAGAGCCAAACTGCCGCAACAGGTCACCCTCTATCACGACGTCTCCGCGCCCATACAGGTTTCTAGCTATTTTGGGCCGCTCGTCGAGTTTTGAAGCGGTAACGGTTACTTCTTCAAGTAGATAAGCCCCCTTGGGTATCTCATACGGTGAAATGACTCTTTGGATCGATTGCTTCCGTTCGATCGGTATCGTTAAGTTTGCCGCATTGAAGTCCGTAAAGGGTACATCGCGGCGTTTTGCAATGACAATTCCATACGGTTTGCCTTTTTGAAGCGCCTGGAACGAGAAGAGCACCGAGTCATAGATTTCTAGATCGGTGAGCACAAAACTCCCGTCATCTTCGGTGGTGATCTTCTTCACATTCTCGAAAGCACCTTGAACAATCGTGAGCTCGGTCTTTTGTCGTTTCTTCAGGTCAGGAACAAACTCTCCTGCCCAAGTGATTCCGTATTCCACCCTGTGATTGAATTTATTGTCAGGGAGTTCGACGTTCGAAGGGATCGACATTCCAGCAACGATATCCTCCCGGACCCAAGTTGGAACCGGCACTTGCTTGAGGTCGGTAACTGACACTGAAAAATTTCCCCCCACGGGTTTCTCCGCTTCGTCGGTGAGGGCGAGTGTAGCGGTCACAAGCTCGCGAGGTCGATACTTGGGTTTATCGAATGTCACCTCAAGCTCGCGTGAACTCTTCACCTTGATTTCCCCTGCCTGTGAAATCTTCTCGTA